>NZ_JAIOKW010000001.1:0-662368 GCF_020093335.1 Pseudomonas fluorescens group sp.
GCTCCCGATGGCGGTGTGTCAGTTGATGCATCTGTGGCTGTTCCACTGCCATCGGGAGCAAGCCCCCTCCCACAGTTTGATCTCCATACATCAGGTAACGGATATACCCCTTGAGAAACACGCGCTTCCACGCAAGGCGCGGGCGCACAGGCCGACCGCGACAAGCAGCGCACAGCGTTTCAAGAAGCCTTGCAGGGTGATTTATCCGCAAAAAGGGTTGTTATCAACGGTTCACCAGTTTCGCCGGCAAGGCGATGACCAGGAAGCTGCTGAGAATCAGGCAGCCGGCGAAAAACCATAAGGCACCGGCGCTGCTGCCTGTGACGTCGATCGCAACGCCCATCAACGAGTTGCTCACCAGGCCGGCGATATTCGCCACCGAGCAGGCCAGGGCAAAGCCGGTGGCCGCCGCCGTACCTTTGAGGAAGGTTGCCGGCAGGCTGAAGAACACCGGCACCGCGCCGATGATCGCCGCCGAGGCAATCGCGAACAGCGCCACGGTGGCCGCCACGTTATGAGTAAAGAAGGTGCTGGTGGCCATGGCCGCCGCGCCGATGAAAAACGGCACGATGATGTGCCAGCGGCGCTCGCGGTGCTTGTCGGAACTGGCGCCGATCAGCAGCATGCCGAGCAGGGCGGCAACGCTCGGCAACGCGGTGAGCACGCCGATATGGAAGGTGTCGATGACCCCGGCATTGCGGATGAAGGTCGGCATCCAGAAGCCCATGGCGTAAGCGCTGAGCAGGATCGAGAAATCGATGCCGCCGAGCATCCACACCTTGAGGTTGAAGAAACCGTCGCGGAAGCCGTGCTTGCTGTCGGCGCCGTCGGCGTCATCCTTGCGCAGTTCGGTTTCCAGCAGGGCCTTTTCCTCGTCCGACAGCCATTTGGCTTGCTGGTAGGTGTTGGGCAGTGCCCAGAAGGTCAGCACGCCGAGCAATACGCTGGGCACCGCTTCGATCAGGAACAGCCACTGCCAGCCGCGCAGGCCACCCATGTGGTCGAAGTGGCCCATGATCCAGCCGGACAACGGGCCGCCGATCACGCTGGACAGCGGCAGGCCGATCATGAACAGCGCGATGATCCGCCCGCGTCGGTGAGTGGGGAACCAAGTGGTCAGGTAGTACAGGACGCCCGGCAGAAAGCCCGCTTCGGCAGCGCCGAGCAGAAAACGCAGGATGTAGAACTGGGTGGTGGAGGTGACCAGCATGGTGCAGGCCGAGAGCAGGCCCCAGGTGATCATGATGCGCGCGATCCAGATCTTCGCGCCGACCCGTTCCAGTACCAGGTTGCTCGGCACTTCGAACAGGATGTAGCCGACAAAGAACAGGCCGGCACCGAGGCCGAACGCGGTTTCGCTGAACTGCAACTGGTCAAGCATCTGCAGTTTGGCGAAGCCGATGTTGATGCGGTCGAGGTAGGCGGCCAGGTAGCAGAAGCACAGGAACGGAATCAGCTTCCAGGTGATCTTGTGGTAAAGCGTGTTGACCGGGTCGGCGACGGTGGTCGCGGGCGCTGCATTCGCAATGGGCATTGGGTGTCTCCTGGCGGTGACTTATGGTTTTTATACAGCCGCTTTTGTTCCAGCACTTCGGAGTGCTGTAGAAGCGACTTCCAAAGGCAGTGTCAGAAGACTGAGGTCTTTCGGTTTTGCATTTCAGGCCTCAGTTTGTTCAAGACCGCGCTCTATGGCGCGGTTCTCGGTACCGTCTTATGGCTCCCTGAACTTGCTCATCGCCTCCTGCTTGCTCACCACGTCGCCATACTTGCTGTCGATATCGAACAGGTTGGCCTCATGGGGCGCCGGGTGCCGGTCGCCGACGCATTCGCGCACGACGATGGTGCGAAACCCGTGTTGCACCGCATCCACCGCCGTGGCGCGGATGCAGCCGCTGGTGGAACAACCGGCCAGCACCACGGTGTCGATGCCCTGGGCATGCAGCATCGGCGCCAGGCTGCTGCCGAAAAACGCACTGGCGTACTGTTTGGTGATCACCACTTCATCGGCTTGCGGCAAGACTTCGGCGCAGAACGCGGCCAGTGGGTTGCCTTCGACCATGTCTTTCATCACCGGGGCCTTTTTGACCCAGATGCCACCGTCGACGAAATGGCCGGGATGGTAGCGGATATTGGTGTGCACGACCGCAATCCCGTGCTCGCGTGCGGTGGCCAGCAGCTCAACGCTTTCGGCCACGGCCGTGACCACGCCCGGCGCGAATAATGGCGCGCCTTCGGTGGTGTAGCCCTGCATGAAGTCGATCATCAGCAGCGCGGCTTTTTTGCCGAAACCGATGCGGTTGCCCCAGACGCCCTGATAATTGGCGTCGGCGGATTGTTCGCTCATCTTCCCAACCTCCTCATTCATAGCTGTGGTGAGCGGTTTATTTGTGGTGAGCGGGCTTGCTGTGGTGAGCGGGCTTGCCCCGCGCTGGGCTGCGAAGCGGCCCCAAAAAAGCGGGAGCGCTACGCACTCCAGCGCGGGGCAAGCCCGCTCACTACAAAAAACCTGCTCACCACAGATGCGGTTTCAGTAGGCGCCGGAGAGCAGCGCGCCCGCGCCGGGAACGATGGGTTCCAGGTCCAAGGCCTTGAGCATGGCGTAAGTGGTGGCGATCGCGGCCGTCAGCACCGGCTTGCCGGTTTGCGCCTCGACCTTGGCCACCACCGGCAACGATTGCATCTGCACGCAGGCGGACAACACGATCACGTCGACACCGTCCAGGTTCATCCCGGCGACGATGGCCGGCAGGTTGGCCGGGTCGTGGCGGGCCACTTCGAGGTTGTCGGGGATCTCCAGGGCACGCCAGTCCACGACCTCGAAGCCCTCTTCGCGGATGTAGTTCACCACCAGTTCGGTCAGTGGCTTCATGTACGGCGCGACAATCGCGATGCGCTGGGCGCCCATTACTTTCAGGCCTTCGATCAAGGCCCCGGCGCTGGTGATGACCGGTGCATTGGCATCGTTGTCGGCGGTGGCCTTGCGCAGGCGTTGTTCGGAATTGCGGTGATAACCCAGACCCATGGCCATGATCGCCACCAGGCACGCATAACCCAGCACATCGACCTTGGCGTCGGACAGTTCGACGGCGCAACGGTCGGACTCGCCGTCCATGGCCGCCAGTTCTTCCTTGCGCACTTGTTTCATGCGCATGCGGCTGGAGTGAAAGGTAAAGCGCTCGGGGCGGATCGCCTGGCGGGCGGTGAGCATCGCCGGGATCTCGGTTTCCATGGTGGTGTTCGAGCTCGGCACGATCTGGCCGATGCGGTAGGGCTTCTGCATGGTGGTCTCCAGGGTTATTGTTCGAGGAAGTCGCCGAGGGCGTGGAAGAAACCGTCGAAGTCATCCCACGGAATCATGTGCCCGGCATTCGGTACGCGGGCCACCTGGATGGCCGGTTGCAGGTCCTGGATTTCGGTAATGTCCTCGTCGAGGATCACGCCGCCGCGCCCGGCCACCATCAGCAGGGCCGGCGCCTTGAGAGACGGCAAGTGCTGATGGAAATCCACCGTGTGAAAGTCATTGAAGGCGCGCACGATGGCGGGCTCATAGCAGGTGTGCAGCCATTCGGCGCGCAGTTGCAGTTGCTCGTCGGTCCAGGTAGCGCAGAAGGCGCGCATCGCCTCGGCGTCCATGCCGATCAGGGATTGGCGAATCGAGTCGACGTACCACGGCAGCTTGCTTGGGTATTCGCGTCGGCCCGGGCCGGACACCGGCGGGTCGATCAACACCACGCGATTGACGCCCTGGGGATGCAGCACCGCGCTGCGCAGGGCAAAGCGTGCCCCCATGGAGTGGCCCATCAGGTGGTAGCTGTGCAGGTTCAATGCATCGGCAAACGCGCCGATGTCCTCGGCGCAGGTATCGGTGCTGTAATCCAGCGCGGGGCCGGTCGAGGACAAGCCGCGACCGCGCACATCCAGCACGTAGGTGTCGAACCGCGCGCCCAGGCGCTCGGCCACGAAGCCCCAGGTGATCGCCGGACTGGTGATGCCGGGAATCAGGATCAGCGCCGGGCCCTTGCCGCCATAACGCAGGTAATGCTGGCGGATGCCATTGGCCTGCACGTTGCCGCCGTAGAGGAAGGTGCTCACGCGGCCACCCCCGATTTCAGTTCCTGGGCGTACAGGTCATAACCGTAGACCCAGGCCGGGTCTTCCTGGGTGCGCAGCCAGGTGTTGGCGTTGGACACGGCTTGTACGCGTGACGCACGTTCCTTGCGGTTGGCTTCGTAGAGCTGGAACGCGGTGCGGTAGTCGCTGATGCCGGTTTCCTGCAGGCAGCGAGTGAGCATCGCCGCGTCTTCGATGGCCATGCCGGCGCCCTGGGCCATATGCGGCTTCATCGGGTGGCAGGCATCGCCGAGCAGCACCAGGCGGCCACGGCTCCAAAGCGGCAGCGGGTTACGGTTGCGCAGCGGCCATTTGGTCACGCTTTCGGTGGATTCGATCAGGGCTTGAACGGTGGGGTGGTAGCCCTTGAAGGCGTCGAACATCTCTTCGCGGCTGCTGTCGACGAATGCGCCCTGGAAGTCCCATTCGGCATGGGGCACGCCGGTGACGTAGTAGTACTCGTCGCGCTTACCGGTGGTGTAGTAGACCATCATGTGGCGATCTTCGGTCCACCACTTGATGCAGTCCTCGAACTTCAGGTCGTACTTGGCCAACTGGTCGCCCCGGATCAGCGCACGGTGGGCGACCCAGCCGCTGTACAGCGGTTTTTCCGCGCCGAGCAGTTCTTCGCGGATCTTGGAGTTGATGCCGTCGGCACCGATCACGATGTCGGCGTAAGTCACCTGGCCGTCGGCGAAGGTCAGGCGCACCTGGGTGTCGGTTTCTTCAAGGGTTTCCAGGCGCTTGTTGAAGTGCAGGGTGCCGGGCTTGAGGGTCGACATCTGCAACGCGTGCAGGTCGCCACGGTGCACGGTGATGTAGGACGCGCCGTAGCCGGTGAGCGGGATGCGCGAGAGGTAGTCGCCGGTCTCGCCGCAACGGCTGAACCAGTGCTCGGGGTGCGAGCCCATCAGGTCCAGCTGCTTTTCGATGCCCATGCGGCGGAAGATTTTCATGATGTTGGGGCCCATGTGGATCCCGGCACCCAGTCGGGAAAACTCCGGCGCCTGCTCATACACATCCACGTCGAAACCAGCTTGCTGCAACAGGGTGGCAGCGGCGGCACCGCCGAGGCCGGCGCCGACGATGGCGATTTTCTGAGTGCTTCCCATGGGGCGTGTTCCTCTGTCTTTTGATTTTTCGGCGGCGTCTGTCCGCAAGATTTTAAAGTGTATACGCTCATTTTTTTAAATGGGAAGCCCATCTCTGTAAATTTATTTTTTGGCGATAATGGTCCCGTGTGACTTGATAACGCCAACAAATAAAGGAATTGTTTCGATAGGTAACGTTTTTGTGCGCCGCTTGCAGTCTGTCTGCAATTCGGGTCTTATCGTTATTAAATGGCGTATACGCTATAAAAATGCACTAGGGTGAAGCGCAGTGCTTGAACTTGGTGCAGGCCCACAGGAGACAGGAAAATGCCGGTAAGCGATTGCGAACTGACCCAGATGTTTGAACACGTGTTGACGCTGTCCAAGGTCGACCCGACCCAGAGCGTTGCCGTGCTCAAGAGCCATTACTCCGACCCGCGCACCGTGCGTGCCGCGATGGACGCCGCGCAGCGCCTGGGGGCCAAGGTGTATGCGGTGGAGTTGCCGTCGTTCAACCATCCCAAGGCGATGGGTAACGACATGACCGCCTACTGCGGCGACACTGCGCTGACCGGCAATATCGCGGCGCAACGCGCGCTGGAAGCCGCCGACCTGATCGTCGACACCATGATGCTGCTGCACTCGCCGGAGCAGGAGCAGATCCTCAAGACCGGCACGCGCATCCTGCTGGCCGTGGAGCCGCCGGAAGTGCTGGCGCGGATGCTGCCCACCGAAGAAGACAAAGTGCGTGTGCTGGCGGCGGAGCAGTGGCTGAAAAAGGCGCGCTCGATTCAGGTGACGTCCCGCGCCGGCAGCGACTTCCGTGCAGCCTTGGGGCAATACCCGTCGGTGACGGAATATGGTTTCGCCGATGAGCCGGGGCGCTGGGACCATTGGCCGAGCGGTTTCCTGTTCTCCTGGCCCAACGAAGAAACCGCCGAAGGCGTGCTGGTGCTGGACATCGGCGACATCCTGCTGCCGTTCAAGACCTACACCCGCGAGAAGATCACCCTGGAGATCGAGAAGGGCTTCATCACTAACATCCATGGTGGTTTCGAGGCGGAATACCTGCGTGACTACATGAAATATTTCAATGACCCCGAGGTGTACGGCATCTCCCATATCGGCTGGGGCCTGCAGCCACGGGCGCAGTGGACGGCCATGGGGCTGCACGACAAAAATGACGGCATGTGCATGGACGCGCGGGCGTTCTATGGCAATTTCCTGTTCTCCACCGGGCCGAATACCGAAGTGGGCGGAACGCGCAAGACGCCGTGCCATATGGACATTCCGCTGCGCAATTGCGATGTGTATCTGGATAATGAGGCCGTCGTTATTGCGGGGGATGTGGTGGCGCCGCGCGCCTCTCTCGCGCGCTGATCATCGGTATGGGGATGGAGTATCATGCCTCCCCACTTTAACCACCCACCGAGCTGCGCCGTGCCTGATTCCTACGTCTTTTCTGAACAAGTTGGCCACCTGCTGCGCAAGGCCTACCAGCGCCACCTGGCGATCTTTCAGCAGAATGTCGGCGACTCGCAGCTCACCGCCGTGCAATTCGTGACCTTGTGTGCGCTGCGCGATCACGGTGCAAGTTCCCTGACAGAACTGGTCAAGGCGACTGCGGTGGACCAGGCGACCATTCGCGGTATCGTCGAGCGGCTGAAGGCCAAGGCGCTGATCAGCCTGGAGCCGGACCCGCAGGACAAGCGCAAAGTGGTGGTCGACCTGTCCCCGGAAGGCGCCGAGCTGGTTGCCCAGACTGCACCTCGCGCCGCGCAGATCAGCGAACTGACCATGAGCAACCTCAACCCCGCCGAACGCGTCGCGGTGCTGTTCCTGTTGCGCAAGATGATCGACGACCCGCAGGAATAAACAGCCCACTCACCATACGGTCCTTTGGCACCGTTTTTGCTCTGAGTTCATGTAGTAGTCACTTCATCATTCAAGTGTGTCGTGAGGCCCCAGGTCCGCGACGCTTTTTTTTGACTGTTTCATGTAGTGCCTGCTTCATCAACTGTTACGGGCGAAGCGAATGATCAGCCAGCACATCACGGTAGCGCTTGAGGTCAACGGGCACGTCAGCGAAGTCAGCGCCATGGCGGACACGCCGCTGTTGCTGGTGCTGCGCAATGACCTGCAACTCAATGGCCCCAAATACGGCTGCGGCCTGGGGGAGTGCGGTGCCTGCACCGTGATCATCGATGGCGTGGCGGCGCGCTCATGCGTGTTCCCGCTGGCAGGTGCGGTGGGGCGCGAGATTCTCACCCTTGAAGGCCTGGGCACGCGGCAGGCGCCGCACCCGGTGCAACAAGCCTTCATCGATGAGCAGGCCGCGCAATGCGGCTACTGCCTCAACGGCATGATCATGACCACCAAGGCCTTGCTCGACCGTAACCCCCACCCCAGCGAAACCGAGGTGCGCAACGCGCTGTCGGGCAACCTCTGCCGCTGCGGCACCCATATCGAAATCCTGCGCGCCGTACTGCGTGCGGCCCGCTTGATGACCGTGGATTGATAACCATGACAGACACTCCGCTTTCCCGTGACCAGTGGCTGGCCAAGGCCGGCGTCTTGCTGATCGTCGATGACGTGCTGCCGCCCTCGGGGCCGGTGGCCAAGGGTGGCACGCCCACTGTGAAACCCAAGGAACTCGGGCTGTTTATCGCGGTGAGCGATGATGGGCGGGTCTACGCATTCAATGGCCATGTGGACCTGGGTACCGGTATTCGCACGTCACTGGCGCAGATCGTGGCCGAGGAACTCGACCTGACAATGGAGCAGGTGAAGATGGTGCTCGGCGACACCGAACGCGCGCCCAATCAGGGCGCGACCATTGCCAGTGCGACGCTGCAGATTTCCGCCGTGCCCCTGCGCCATGCCGCCGCCGAGGCGCGGCGGTTTCTGCTGGCGCGGGCGGCGGGGCGCTGGGGCGTGAGCACCGCCAGTCTTAAGGTGGACGCCGGCGTTATTCAGGCGGCGGACGGGCGCACCACCAGCTACTTTGAACTGGTCAGCGGCCAGCACGACCAACTGCGCATCAGCGGTGATGCGCCGCTGAAGGCGGTCGAGGAGTATCGCCTGGTGGGCAAGGGTGCCGCACGGGTGGATATCCCCGGCAAGGCCACCGGCGAGCTGACCTACGTGCACGACATGCGCGTGCCGGGCATGCTCCATGGCCGGGTGATCCGCCCGCCGTATGCCGGGCTTGATTGCGGGGAGTTTGTCGGTAATAGCCTGCTGAGCGTGGACGAATCGTCCATCGCCCATATCCCAGGCGTCGTTGCGGTGGTGGTGATCCGCGATTTTGTGGGCGTGGTGGCCTTGCGGGAAGAGCAGGCGATCAAGGCGGCCGCCGACTTGCAGGTGCACTGGAAAGCCTGGAACAACGCGTTGCCGGACATGAGCGATGTCGAGCAGGCCATCCGCGACAACCCCCGTGTGCGGCGCACCGTCCTCGACCAGGGCGACGTCGATGCGGCCCTGGCCAATGCCAGTCAACGCATGCCCCGCACTTACCTGTGGCCGTACCAGATGCATGGCTCGATCGGCCCCTCCTGTGGCGTGGCCGATTACTCGCCTTCCGGCAGTCGCGTATGGTCGGGCAGCCAGAACCCGCACCTGTTGCGCGCTGACCTGGCGTGGTTGCTGGAGTGCGAAGAAACCCTGATCGACGTGATCCGCATGGAGGCCGCCGGTTGTTACGGGCGCAATTGCGCCGATGACGTGTGTGCGGATGCCTTGCTGTTATCCCGTGCGGTCGGCAAGCCGGTGCGCGTGCAACTGACCCGCGAACAGGAACACCTGTGGGAGCCCAAGGGCACCGCGCAGCTGATGGATGTGGACGGTGGCCTCAACGCCGATGGCAGCATTGCCGCCTACGACTTTGAAACCAGCTATCCCTCCAACGGCGCGCCGACCCTGGCGCTGTTGCTGACAGGCCGTGTCGAGCCGGTGGCGGCGATGTTTGAGATGGGCGACCGCACCTCGATCCCACCCTACGATATCAATAATATGCGCGTGACCATCAACGACATGGCGCCCATTGTGCGCGCCTCGTGGATGCGCGGCGTATCGGCCTTGCCCAACACCTTTGCGCATGAATCCTATATCGACGAACTGGCCTTTGCCGCCGGCGTCGACCCGGTGGAATACCGCCTGCGCTACCTCAAGGACGAGCGCGCCATCGACCTGGTGAAATCCACCGCCGAACGCGCCAACTGGGCACCGCGCACCGCGCCGATGCAAACCGCCAACGAAGACCATCTGCTGCGTGGCCGTGGCTTTGCCTACGCGCGCTACATCCACAGCAAGTTTCCCGGGTTCGGCGCGGCCTGGGCGGCTTGGGTGGCGGACGTGGCCATCGACAAGCAGACCGGCGATGTGTCGGTGACGCGGGTGGTGATCGGCCATGATTCGGGGATGATGATCAACCCGGCCGGGGTGCAGCATCAGATCCACGGCAATGTGATCCAGTCCACCAGTCGCGTACTGAAGGAGCGCGTGACCTTTGAAGAGTCGACCGTGGCGAGCAAAGAGTGGGGCGGCTATCCGATCCTGACCTTTCCCGACGTGCCGCAGATCGACGTGATGATGATGCCGCGCCAGGACCAGCCGCCCATGGGCGCCGGTGAGTCGGCGTCGGTGCCCAGCGCGGCGGCGATCGCCAATGCAATCTACGACGCCACCGGCATTCGTTTTCGCGAGTTGCCAATCACTCCGGAGCGGGTGCTGGCGGCGCTGAATGCGGCGACCCTGGGTGAGCCGGCCAAGTCGCCGGGAAAACGCCGAAAATGGTGGTTCGGCGCGCTGTTCGCCACCTTGGGCGCGGTGCTGGCGACAGCCTGGCCGTTCCAGGCTGAAATCGCACCGATTGCACCGCCCAGTGCCGGCACCTGGTCCAAGGCCACCCTGGAGCGCGGGCGTTTGTTGGCGGCGGTGGGCGATTGCGCGGTGTGCCATACAGCGCCCGGTGGCGCGACCCATGCCGGTGGGTTGGCCATGGAAACGCCGTTCGGCACGTTGTACAGCAGCAATATCACCCCCGATGTGAAGACCGGGATTGGCGCCTGGTCGTACCCGGCGTTCGAGCGGGCGATGCGTGACGGCATCGGCCGTGACGGGCGCAACCTGTACCCGGCGTTTCCCTATACGGCGTTTCGCAATATCACCGACGCGGATATGCAGGCGCTGTACGCCTACCTGATGTCCCAGGCGCCGGTGAGCCAGGCGCCAACGCCGAACGCCATGCGCTTTCCGTTCAATATCCGGCCGTTGATGGCGGGGTGGAATGTGCTGAATGTGCGGCGCGGTGAAATCACGCCGCAGCCTGAGCGCGGTGAGCAATGGAATCGCGGCAATTATCTGGTCAACGGTTTGGGTCACTGCGCCGCGTGCCATTCGCCGCGCAACGTGATGGGGGCGGAGAAGGGCGGCAAGGCGTTCCTGGCGGGCGGCATGGTCGATGGCTGGGAGGCGCTGGCGCTCAATGGCTTGTCCAAGTCACCGACGCCGTGGACCGAAGAGCACCTGTTCGCTTACCTGAGCACCGGCTATTCCGACGCCCACGGCGTGGCGGCAGGCCCGATGGGGCCGGTGGTGAGTGAGTTGTCGAAATTGCCCAAGGCGGATATCCGCGCCATGGCGGTGTACCTGGCATCGCTTAACGGCAATGCGACGGCCGACGTCCCGGTGGCCGCTGCTGTGACCGTACCCAACCCCAATGGCCGAAGAGTGTTCGAAGGTTCGTGCAAGGCCTGTCATGCCGACGGCCTGGGGCCGAAACTCTTTGGGGTGAGCCCGTCGTTGGCGACCAATACCAATGTGCACAGCGATCAGCCGGATAATTTGATCAAGGTGATTCTGCAGGGCATCAGCAACCCGGCGACCCGGGATCTGGGGTATATGCCGGGGTTCAAGGACAGTTTGTCGGACAGCCAGGTGGCGGACCTGGCGGCGTACCTGCGCGGGCAATTCGCGCCGAATGCGCCGCAGTGGAAGGGGGTGGAACAGAAGGTGGCGCATCTGCGCGCCAACCCCGGTACGCACTAGGGCGTGACGCCGCGCACCACCAGGTCACTGATAAACCCCAGCCAATCCTGCTGCGGCCCTTTGTCCGCCAGGTCTTCACCGAGGAACGAACTGAGGGTATGGCGGTTGGAGTTATAGAAGTAGCACAGCGAGGCAATCATCAAGTACACGTGCTTAAGGTCCACATCCAGGCGAAACACCCCTTGCGCCTGGCCGGCTTCGATAATCGGCTTCAGCACGCCCACCGCTTCCCCCGACAGCCTGCGCATCTCGCCGGACTGCTGGGCATGCTTGCCCTGGTGCAGGTTCTCGATGCTCAGGATCGCCACGAATTCCGGATGCTTGACGTAGTAATTCCAGATGAACGCCACCAGGTCGCGCAGGGCCTGCTCGGGTGCGTCCAGGCTCAGCTTGAGCTTGCTTTCGGCTTTGTTGAACTGTTCGTAGGTGTGTTCCAGCACGCAGACGAACAGGTGTTCCTTGCTGCCGAAATAGTAATACAGCATGCGGTCGTTGGAGTCGGCTTCCTTGGAGATGGTATCGACACGGCCGCCTGAATAACCGTCACGGGTAAACACCTTGACCGCCGCCTGGAGGATACGCGCGCGGGTCTGGTCGGCCTGTTGGGCGCGGATGCCGGTTTTCTTGATCGCCATATCCCTCTTCATCGCCCTATCAGGGCGCCTTGCACGACAGTCAGGGCGCGGAATATAGCATGGGCTTTTTCGCGTCCGTTCTATGACCGACAAGTTCTGTAATAAAAACGCCATTGCGCTGGGGATTACCTGTGCGCCGGGCTATTTTGGTGCGTCTCAATAACTAGAGTAGCCATGGATGAAATACCAACCCTTCAGCCGTACCTTGATTGCCACAGCCCTGGTGTTGACGGTCAGTGGTGTGCACGCCGCTTCCCAGGCCCCGGTGGCCGGTGAAAATGGCATGGTGGTGACGGCCCAGCATTTGGCCACTCATGTGGGCGTGGATGTGCTCAAGGCCGGCGGCAACGCGGTCGATGCTGCTGTCGCGGTGGGCTATGCGCTGGCCGTGGTGTACCCGGCGGCGGGTAACCTGGGGGGTGGCGGTTTCATGACCGTGCAACTGGCAGACGGGCGCAAGACCTTCCTCGATTTCCGCGAAAAAGCCCCGCTGGCGGCCACCGCCGATATGTACCTGGACAAAGACGGCAACGTCATCGAAGGCCTCAGCGCCAAGGGCCACTTGGCCGTCGGCGTACCCGGCACCGTGTCGGGGATGGAACTGGCCCTGAGCAAATACGGCACCCTCAAGCGCGCTCAGGTCATCGCACCGGCGATCAAGCTGGCGGAAAACGGCTTTGCCCTGGAGCAGGGTGATATCGACCTGCTGCACACCGCCACCGGCGAGTTTGAAAAAGACAAGGACATGCGCGCGATCTTCCTGCACAACGGCCAGCCGCTGCAGGTGGGTCAGAAACTGGTGCAGAAAGACCTGGCCAAGACCCTCAAGGAAATCTCGGCCAAGGGCACCGACGGTTTCTATAAAGGTTGGGTCGCCAAGGCGCTGGTGGATTCCAGCCAGGCCGGCAAGGGCATCATCACCCAGGCGGACCTCGACAAATACAAGACCCGTGAGTTGGCACCCATCGAGTGCGACTACCGTGGCTACCACGTGGTCTCGGCACCGCCACCAAGCTCGGGTGGCGTGGTGATCTGCCAGATCATGAACATCCTCGAAGGCTACCCGATGGCCGACCTCGGCTATCACTCGGCCCAAGGCCTGCACTACCAGATCGAAGCCATGCGCCACGCTTATGTGGACCGTAACAGCTACCTCGGCGACCCGGACTTCGTGAAGAACCCGATCGAGCACCTGCTGGACAAAAACTACGCGACCAAACTGCGCGACGCCATCGAACCGCAAAAGGCCGGGGATTCCCAAGCCATCAAGCCGGGCGTATCACCTCACGAAGGTAACAACACCACCCACTATTCCATCGTCGACAAGTGGGGCAATGCGGTGTCGGTGACCTACACCCTCAACGACTGGTTCGGCGCGGGCGTGATGGCGAGCAAGACTGGGGTGATCCTCAACGATGAAATGGACGACTTCACCGTCAAGGTCGGCGTGCCGAACATGTACGGGCTGGTCCAGGGTGAAGCCAACGCCATCGCGCCGGGCAAGGCGCCGCTGTCGTCGATGAGCCCGACCATCGTGACCAAGGATGGCAAGGCTGTGATGGTGGTGGGCACGCCAGGTGGCAGCCGCATCATTACCGCGACCTTGCTGACTATCCTGAATGTCATCGACTACAAGATGAACATCCAGGAAGCCGTGGACGCGCCGCGTTTCCACCAGCAGTGGATGCCGGAGACCACCAACCTCGAGACGTTTGCCGTGAGCCCGGACACCCAGAAGATCCTGGAAAGCTGGGGCCACAAGTTTGCCGGTCCGCAGGATGCCAACCACTTGGCGGCGATCCTGGTGGGCGCGCCGTCGCTGGGTGGCAAGCCGGTGGGTAACAACCGCTTCTATGGGGCGAATGACCCGCGTCGTAATACGGGGCTGTCGCTGGGGTACTGACGGGGGCGCGCGGGCTTGTCGAATCTTCGCACCGCCCGCGCTGGGGGGGGAAGCCGCCCTAATAAATACGCCGCGTACTGCCTGGCAGTATGCGGCGATTGGTTTTAGGGCGGCTTCGCCCCCCAGCGCGGGGCAAGCCCGCTCACTACAACAGCTGTTCTACTGCGGTGAATGCGGCGCTCCGGCGTTCTTCCCAATTTCCCCTGATGACCACGACGGGTTGCTGGTGCTGCTGCATCCAGTCCAGGCTGTCCTGGAAAAACGCCCTGCGGTCGGCCAGCTCAGGTTGGCAGCGTTGCCCATCGGCCGTCCACTCCACATCTTCCGGCGACAACAGCAGGTGCAGGTCGTAGTGCCGAGCCAGCAGTTCGTCGTCCAGCCAGGCCGGGTAGTCGCCAAACAGGGTCTGGCTCCACAGTTTGTTGGTCAGCAAGTGCGTATCGAGGATCAGCAGGCGGGGCTGTTCGGCGCGGGCGGCGTCTTCCCAGGCGAGTTGGCCACGGGCGATGGCCGGGATATCCGCAAGGCAGGTATCACGCTGGTGATGGTCGATGAATTCGCGCACGTATTCACGCACCATCAACCCGCCAAACTGCGCTTGCAGCTCCGTCGCCAGCCAACTTTTACCACTGGATTCCGGCCCGGCCAGTACCACCACCTTCATGCGTGCAACGCCGGGTCGGCGCGCCATTCGCGCCAGCCTTGCACGGCGATCACGGTAAACAGCGCGTAGAGCGCGGCGGTGAGGTAGAGGCCTTTGTAGAGAAATAGCCCGACGAAGATCACGTCCACGGCAATCCACAGTGGCCAGCACTGCACGCGCTTCTGCGCCATCCACAGTTGCGCCACCAGGCTGAAACCGGTCAGGGCGGCATCCAGCCAGGGTTGGGCGGCGTCGGTCCAGTGCGCCATCGCGGCGCCGAGCAGCAAGCTGCCGATTGCCCCCACCGCCAGGCTGGCCATGATCGCCGGCACACCGAGGCTCGTCACTTGGCGGCCCTGCTGGACCTCGCCGGCGCGGGTCCACTGCCACCAACCGTAGACTTGCAGCGCGGCGTAGACCACCTGCAAGAGCATGTCGGAATAGAGTTTTACGTCGAAGAACACCCAGGTGTACAGCAACACCATCACCAGCCCGATAGGCCAGCACCAAGGGTTCTGCTTGACCGTCAGCCATACGGCGATCACCCCCAGGGCGGCGGCGAACAGTTCAAGCCCGGACATGGTGGTTCCTTGGGAGAGTGGGAGAGGGCGAGGATTGTAACCAAAGAAGGTGGGTCTAGGAATTGGCTGTTGTAGTGAGCGGGCTTGCCCCGCGCTGGGCTGCGCAGCAGTCCTAAAACCAATCGCCGCATACTGTCAGGCAATACGCGGCGTATTTATTGGGGCTGCTACGCAGCCCAGCGCGGGGCAAGCCCGCTCACCACAACAAGCCTGCTCATCACAATAGGCCCGCTAACCACAATTGGCTTGCTCACCACAACAAGCCCGCTCACCACAAAACTACACTTTGAATTGGCGCAGCAGGCCGTCGAGTTGTTCGCTCAACCCGCGCAATTGCGCACTCGCCACGCTCGACTGTTCCGCCGCCAGCGCCGTGCTGTGGGACAAGCCGGCGGCCTGGGTGACGTTCTGGTTGATGTCTTCCACCACATGGGCCTGTTGCAGGGTGGCGCTGGCAATCGACGCATTCAGGCCGTTGAGGTTATTCAGGGCTTGCCCGATGGCGGTCAGGCTGGCGCCGGCCTGGCCGGCCTGTTCGATGGTCAGTTGCGAGGCGCTGTGACTGTCGCTGATCACCTTGACCGCCGCTTCCGAGTGGCCTTGCAGGCGCTCGATCATGCCCTGGATCTCGGCGGTGGACTTTTGCGTGCGCTGGGCCAGCAGGCGCACTTCATCGGCCACCACGGCAAAGCCACGGCCTTGTTCGCCCGCGCGTGCCGCTTCAATCGCCGCGTTAAGGGCCAGCAGGTTGGTCTGGTCCGCGATGGAGCGGATGACCTCGAGCACGCTGCCGATCTGGGTACTTTCGGCGGACAGGGTGCGAATCACTTCCACCGCCTGGCTGATGGTGCCCGAGAGCTGGTCGATCTGCTGCAGGCTGCCGTCGATGTTGACCTGGCCTTGCTGCGCCTGGGCCTGGGCATCGCGCATTTCGCTGGCGGCGTGTTCGGCGTTCTTGGCCACGTCCTGCACGCCGTAGGTGACTTCGTTGATGGCCGTGGCCACCAGCTCCATCTGCTGGGACTGTTGCTGGCTGCGGTCATGGGCCTGGGTGGCGTTGGCGCCCAGCTCTTGCGAGGACTGGCCCAATGCGTTGGCGCATGCCTGCAACTGGGTTACCACCAGACGCAGCTTGGCGGTAAAGCTGTTGAAGTGTTGGGACAGTTGGGTGACTTCGTCCTGGCCATGGGTATCGAGGCTGCGGGTGAGGTCGCTTTCGCCGCTGGCGATGTTGCCCATGGCATTCACGGCGTCCTGCAGCGGGCGCACGATGCTGCGGGCGATCAGCGAGACCAGCAATGCCATGACCACCGCGATGCCCAAGCCGATAAACGAGGTTTTCCAGACCTGGGCGCTGAACTCGGCCTGTACATCATCCACGTAGACCCCGGAACCGATGATCCAGCCCCACGGCTCGAACAGTTGGATATACGAGGTCTTGGCCACGGGCGCTTCGGCACCCGGCTTCGGCCAGCGATAGTTGACGATGCCCGCGCCCTTGGCCTTGGCCAGAATCACGAATTCGTTGAACACGGCAAACCCGTCGGGGTCGCGGATCGCCGACAGGTTCTGGCCGTCGAGCTTGGGGTTGGCCGGATGCATGATCATCACGGGCGTGAGGTCGTTGATCCAGAAATAGTCGTCATGGTCGTAGCGCAAGCCGCGCACCGCGTTCATGGCTTGTTTCTGGGCGGCTTCGCGGGTCATCACGCCGGTGGTTTCGAGGCTGTGATAAAACGTCAGGATACCGCTGGCGGTCTGGACCACGTGTTGGGTCTGCAGGCGCTTGGCCTGGTAGAGGTCGTCATGGATCTGCTTGAGCATCAGCAAACCCAGGGCCATCAGCATCAGCACGGCGACTATCAGGATCAGCCAGAGCCGTCGGCTGATCGACATATTGCGCAAACTGTTCATCGTCCTGTCACTCCGGGCTTTTTATAATTGTGGGCGCCACATCGACTTTTACGCCTTGTCTGATAGGCTTTCGGCCTGTAATCGAAAAACCTGAGTACTGTCTGATTTTTCACAGGATTTTTGCAGCGCGGGGTTGAAACTCAGCGCTGTGTCTTGTCGTCAGTGAACCATTAAAAAGATTAACAAGGCTTGCCGTAGAGCAAGACCTTTGGGGGAAGTATGGATTTTTGGACCGCCATTCAGGCAGTGATTCTTGGCGTTGTGGAGGGGCTTACCGAGTTCCTGCCGATTTCCAGCACCGGCCACCAGATCATCGTCGCCGACTTGCTCGACTTTACCGGCGACCGTTTCAACGCGTTCAATATCATCATTCAGCTGGGCGCCATCCTGGCCGTGGTGTGGGAGTTCCGGGGCAAGATTTTCGAAGTGGTCAGCGGCCTGCCGACCCAGCGCAAGGCCCAGCGGTTTACCGTCAACCTGCTGATCGCCTTTATGCCGGCGGTGGTGTTGGGGGTGATTTTCGCTGACGTGATTCACCACTACCTGTTCAACCCGATCACCGTGGCCACGGCCCTGGTGCTGGGCGGCATCGTCATGTTGTGGGCCGAGCGTCGTGAACATGAAGTGCATGCCGAGACCGTCGATGACATCACCTGGAAAGACGCGCTCAAAGTCGGCCTGGCGCAGTGCCTGGCGATGATCCCGGGCACCTCGCGTTCGGGCTCGACCATTATCGGCGGCCTGTTGTTCGGGCTGTCACGCAAGACCGCCACCGAGTTTTCGTTCTTCCTGGCCATGCCAACCATGGTCGGCGCGGCAGTGTATTCGGGCTACAAGTACCGTGACCTGTTCCAGCCGGCGGACCTGCCGGTGTTCGTCATCGGCTTCGTGACCTCGTTTATCTTCGCGATGATCGCGGTCAAGGGCCTGCTCAAGTTCATTGCCAGTCACAGCTATGCCGCGTTTGCCTGGTACCGCATTGCGTTCGGTTTGCTGATCCTGGCGACCTGGCAGTTCGGCTGGATCGACTGGACCGCGGCCAAGGCATGATGATCCAGCACCCACGCCTGAAGGCGGCGATCTTTGTGCTGCTGTGCGCGGCGCCGTTGTTGGGTTCGGTATTGGTGTGGCAGCGTGGCGAGACGCTGATCCCGCTGGTGGCCTATGGCGTGGTCAGCGTGATCGCGTTCTTCCTGTACTGGAGCGACAAGCGCAAGGCGCGCACCGACAGCTGGCGCACGCCGGAAAATATCCTGCACGCCGTCGAGCTGGCAGGCGGTTGGCCGGGCGCGTTGATTGCGCAGCAGGTGTTCCGGCACAAGACGCGCAAGGTGTCCTACCAGGTGCTGTTCTGGGTGATCGTGTTGCTGCACCAGGTGTTTTGGCTGGACCAGATGTTCCTCGGCGGTACCCTGGTTTCAATCCTCTAGCAACAACCCGATCTGCGTGCGCTTGGGCAGTTTGCTCACCACCAACTGGTGGGAGCGCTGCAACAAGCCACGCAGCTCCTCGGCGCCCAGCGGGTAGGGCGTGTTCATGATGATCCACTGCGCACGTGCCAGGTACGGCGCCGGGTGGATGCCTGGGCGGTCCACATGGCCGAGGAACAATTCCTTGTCGACCTTGAACGCCAGCGAGTCACCGCGCAGGTTTTGCAGCGCGAACATCTTGTTGCCGGCAATCGAGAATACCCGCACGCCGCCCCATTTGTAGTCCTCCCGCGCGCCGGGCAGGCTCAGGCAGAAGGTCGCGACTTGGGCTTCGGTCATTTTCATAGCAGGCGGTCTCCACAGCCTTTGAAACCTTCTTCCAGGTAATCAATCCAGGCGCGGATGGCCGGCAACACGCCACGGCGATGCGGGTACACCGCTTGCAGCCAGCCGCCCGGCAACGACCATTCCGGCAGCAGTTGTACCAACTGGCCGCTGGCCAGTTCGGCTTCACAGTACATCATCGGCAGTATGGTGAAGCCCAGGCCCATGATGGCGCTGGTTTTGCGCACGATGAAGTCGTCGATACCCAGCCGGGCCTCCATCGCCAGCTCGTGGGCATGGCCCTGCGGGTCGATAATGCGCTGATGCACCAGGCGATCCGCCTCCAGCGCCCCGAGGATCGGCAATTGCTTGAGGTCCTCAAGGCTGGCCACCTGACGACCGAGCATCAACGCGGGGCTGGCCACCAGCACGGTCTGCGCCTGACGCAGGCGCTTGGTGACCAGCAAGGGGTCTTCATCACCGAGCTCGCGCACACGCAGGGCCACATCGATGCCCTCGGCCACCAGGTCGACGCGGCGGTTGACCAGGGTCATCTCCAATTGCACCTGAGGGTGGGCTGCGAGAAAACCCGCGACGATTTCCGGCAGGATGTGCTGTGCCATGCCCACCGGACAGCTCACCCTCAGCCGCCCACGGGGCTCGCTGGACATGCTGGCGACGGCCTCATCGGCCATTTCCGCTTCCAGCAGCATGGCCTGGCAATGCCGCAGGTAACGCTCGCCGACGGCGGTGAGGGTCAATTGGCGGGTGGTGCGTTGCAGCAGGCGCGCGCCGAGGCGTTCTTCCAGCTCGGCGATGCGTCGCGACAACCGGGACTTGGGAATCCCCAGCAGGCGCCCGGCCGCCGCGAAACCGCCGGCTTCCACGACTTTGGCGAAATAGTAGAGGTCGTTGAGGTCTTGCATGGTCAGCCTATTGTCCTGTCAGTGGGACAAACTATCGCATTTGAGCTGACTTATCGACTATTCGTTTGATGCGTAGGATCACCACCATCTGATCGCCCCTGTCGATCCCACCTCGGAGATCCACCATGAAACTGTTGCATATCGATTCCAGCATCCTCGGTGACAACTCGGCGTCCCGTCAGCTCAGCGCCGGCGTGGTCAAGGCCTGGCAAGCTGCGGAGCCGGGTGTGGAAGTGACCTACCGTGACTTGGCCAGCGAAGGCATCAACCACTTCTCCGGCGCGACCTTGGGCGCCCTGGGTACCGCTGCCGAGCTGCGTGATGCCGCGCAAAAGCATGAGGCCGAGCTGAGCGCATCGTCGCTGGCCGAGTTCCTCGCCGCCGATGCGGTGGTGGTGGGTGCGCCGATGTACAACTTCACTATTCCAACCCAGTTGAAAGCCTGGATCGACCGCATCGCCGTCGCCGGCCAGACGTTCCGCTACAGCGAAGCCGGTCCGGAAGGCCTGTGCGGCAACAAGAAAGTCATCATCGTGTCCACGTCCGGTGGCATGCATGCCGGGCAAGCCACGGGTGCCGCCCATGAAGGCTACCTGAAACTGCTGTTTGGCTTCCTGGGCATCACCGATATCGAGATCGTGCGTGCCGAAGGCCTGGCCTACGGTGACGAAGTGCGCAGCAAAGCCCTGAGCGACGCCAACGTACTGATCAACGAACAATTGTTCGCCGCCGCGTAAGGCTTGTGTAAATTTCGCCCTTCCTCGGTTTCAATCTGAAGCCGGGCGCCTAAACTCTGTATTCTGCTCGCCTGAAAACGACCGGAGTACGGAGTTTTTTCGTTTACCCGCTGTCATTACTTTGGCCCAGGTTGTGCAAGCATGGGTTTAACAACCTGGACGTTTCTTCGATATGTCGGTTCTCACGCAGCAAAGGTGGACATCCCCATGATGCGTCTTTGTGCTGTTATGGTTCTTTCCCTGCTCGGCGGCCTGATTTCAGTGCACGCTGCGCCGGCACCGCACCCGCATTGGAGTGTGGGTTTCCATCGCATGACGTTTCTTGATCCGCTGGACCTGCAGCCGATGAAGGCCGTGGCCTTTTACCCGTCCACCGGGCTTGAGCACACCACGCAATTGGGTGCGTACCACGTCGCTGCCACCGAAGACTCCAAGATTGCCATCGGCCGTTTCCCGATGTTGATGTTGTCCCACGGCAACACTGGCACGCCCCTGGCCCTGCATGACCTGGCCACCTCATTGGCGCGCAAAGGCTTCGTGGTGGTGGCGGTGTTGCACCCCGGCGACAACTACAAGGACCACAGCCGCCTGGGCACGGTGAGTAACCTGTATGGCCGGCCTATCCAGATTTCCGAAGCGATCACCGCGACCTTGGGCGACCCGATGCTCTCGCCGTTCGTGAACATCGACCAAGTGGGGGTTATCGGTTATTCCGCTGGGGGCGAGACCGCGTTGATCCTGGCCGGTGCCAAGCCGGACTTCGACCGGTTGCGCCGTTATTGCCAGGAGCGCCCGGAAGACCGCGACGCCTGCACCACCAAGGGCGAACTGGTGGTGGACCGTGACGACCTGCAACCGCAGTCCGACCCGCGTATTCATGCCTTGATGCTGATGGCACCGCTGAGCCTGATGTTTGGTCGCCACACCCTGGCGGATGTGCATGTGCCGGTGCTGCTCTACAGCGGCGACGGCGACAAGCTGGTGGCCGTGGACAAGAACGCGGCGGCCCTGGCGCGCAAACTGCCGGAACCGCCGGACTTCAAACTGCTGGCCGGGGCCGGGCATTTCGTGTTCATGGCACCGTGCGACAGCGATCAGTTGGCCGCAATGCCGGCGATTTGCACCGATGCCGATGGCGTCGACCGCGAGGGCATTCACCGCGACCTGATTTCCGAGGCGGGGCGTTTTTTCAGCCACACCCTCGGCCAATCCACCCGCGCCGGTTTGCAGACGGCTGATCAGTAAGCGCGGCGCTTGAGCAATAGCGTCAGGCCCAGTGCGGTCACCGACAGCAGTGCCGCGCAGAAGAAGATCCAGCCATAGCCGAGGTTCAGCGCCACGGCGCCCATCAATGGCCCGGCAATCGCCAGGGCCAAATCAAAGAACACCGCATACGCACTCAGTCCCGCGCCTCGGCTGCTGTTGGGCACCTGCTTGATGGCTTCCACACCCAGCGCCGGGTACACCAGTGACAAGCCAAAGCCGGTCAGCCCGGCCCCCATCAATGCCACCCCGGTGGACGGTGCGAGCCAGAGCAGCGTCAGGCCCAAGGTCTCGATGGTCATGCAGGCAATCGCGGCGCGGAAGCCACCAAAGCGGCTGATGGCGGAGATAAACACTAGACGCGACAGGATAAAGCACACGCCGAACACGGTCAGGCAGTACGCTGCGCCGGCCCAGCCGCGATTGAGGTAATACAGGGTAATAAAGGTGGTGAGGGTGCCGTAGCCGATAGATGCCAGGCACAGGCTGGCGCCAAACGGTGCGATACGCCCGAACACCGCCCAGAACGGCAGGCGCTCACCGCGCACTACCGGCACCGAGGGTTTGTTGCGGATCAGCACCAGGCCCAATGCGGACAACACCGACAGCGCAATGCCGAGGCTGTTGTAGCCATACTCGGCCACCATCACCACGCCCAGCGGCGCACCGATGGCGATAGCACCGTAGGAGGCAATGCCGTTCCACGAAATCGAGCGCGCCGTGTGTTCGGCACCGACGGCGCCCATGCACCAACTGATGGTGCCCACGCCGATCAGCCCTTGGGCTACGCCCAGCAACAGCCGCGCGACGATCAGAATGCCCAGGCTCAATGACGGCAAGCTATCCACCAGCGTCGCGAAAAACGTCAGCACGCCACTCACAAGGATCCCGGCCAGCCCCAACACGATCGCGCGTTTGGTGCCGACGGTGTCGGACATGCGCCCGGCCATGGGGCGGCTGAGCAGGGTGGCCAGGTATTGCGAGCCGATCGTGACCCCGGCCACCACGGCGCTGAAGCCCAGTTGTTCGTGCACATAGCCTGGGATCACCGCAATCGGCAGGCCGATGCAGATAAAGGCGATGAAGGTGTAGAAGACGATGGAGACGATCTTCAGGGTGATCGACATTGAACTGGGAGCGGCGGCAGGCATGGGCACTCATTCGCGGGCGGGCGGTGAGGGCATGATGGCAAGGGCCAGGGGGAAAAGAAAGCAGGCTAACTACTTTGCCTGATGAACAGGCGTGTTGTTGTGGTGAGCGGGCTTGCCCCGCGCTGGGCTGCGAAGCGGCCCCAATAGAAAACACCGCGTTCTGTCGGACAGAGCGCGGTGTTCTTTTTAGGGCCGCTGCGCAGCCCAGCGCGGGGCAAGCCCGCTCACCACAACAAGCCCGCTCACTACAAGGGGTGTTTTAGAACACCACGCCTTGGCTGCGCAGGTAGTCGTCGTAGGTGCCGCTGAAATCGATCACGCCATCGGCGCTCAACTCGATGATGCGGGTGGCCAGGGACGATACGAACTCGCGGTCGTGGCTGACGAAGATCAGCGTGCCTGGGTAATTCTCCAGCGCCAGGTTCAGTGCTTCGATGGATTCCATGTCCAAGTGGTTGGTCGGTTCGTCCATGATCAGCACGTTCGGCTTTTGCAGGATCAGCTTGCCGAACAGCATGCGACCTTGCTCACCACCGGAGATCACCTTGACCGACTTGAGGATCTCGTCGTTGGAGAACAGCATGCGGCCCAGGGTGCCACGGATCACTTGTTCGCCTTGGGTCCACTGGCCCATCCAGTCGAACAGGCTCATGTCGTCTTCGAAGTCGTGGGCGTGGTCCTGTGCGTAGTAGCCCAGTTCAGCGGCTTCGGTCCACTTGATGCTACCGGCGTCCGGCGTCAGTTCGTTGACCAGGGTGCGCAGCAGGGTGGTCTTGCCAATGCCGTTCGGGCCGATGATCGCCACGCGCTCGCCAGCTTCAACCTGGAAGCTGAAGTCTTTGAACAGCGGCTTGCCATCGAAGCCTTTGGCCATGCGCTCGACGATGACCGCCTGGCGGTGCAGCTTTTTGGTCTGTTCGAAACGGATGAACGGGCTCACGCGGCTCGAAGGCTTGACCTCGGCCAGTTGGATTTTGTCGATCGCCTTGGCGCGGGAGGTGGCCTGCTTGGCTTTCGAGGCGTTGGCCGAGAAGCGGCTGACGAAGGATTGCAGTTCGGAGATCTGCGCCTTCTTCTTGGCGTTGTCCGACAGCAATTGCTCGCGGGACTGGGTCGCCACGGTCATGTACTCGTCGTAGTTGCCCGGGAACAGGCGCAGCTCGCCGTAGTCCAGGTCAGCCATGTGGGTGCACACGCTGTTCAGGAAGTGACGGTCGTGAGAGATGATGATCATCAGGCTGGAGCGCTGGGTCAGGATGTTTTCCAGCCAGCGGATGGTGTTGATGTCCAAGTGGTTGGTCGGTTCGTCGAGCAACAGCACTTCAGGATCGGAGAACAATGCCTGGGCCAGCAGCACACGCAGCTTCCAGCCTGGGGACACTTCGCTCATCGGGCCAAAGTGCTGTTCCAGGGGGATACCCAGGCCCAGCAGCAACTCACCGGCACGCGATTCGGCGGTGTAGCCGTCCATCTCGGCGAACTCGGTTTCCAGCTCGGCCACGGCCATGCCGTCGTCTTCGCTCATTTCCGGCAGCGAGTAGATACGGTCGCGCTCGGCCTTGACCTTCCACAGCTCTTCGTGGCCCATGATCACGGTGTCGAGCACGGTGAATTCTTCGTAGGCGAACTGGTCCTGGCGCAGTTTACCCAGGCGTACATTCGGCTCCAGCATGACCTGGCCGCCGGACGGATCCAGGTCGCCGCCGAGGATTTTCATGAAGGTCGACTTGCCGCAACCGTTGGCACCGATCAAACCATAACGGTTGCCGGCGCCGAACTTGACCGAGACGTTCTCAAAGAGCGGCTTGGCGCCGAACTGCATGGTGATGTTAGCTGTGGAGATCAATTACTTTACCTATCAATAGCTTAGGGTGCGCTTATTTGAACTGGGACCAATTTGGGACCAATCTGGAGCTTTTGCATTTCGCTCCAGTCCGAGCTTGAGTTGATCCAACGCGCATAAGTCGAGAGCAGCATCTGCACACTATGGCCGAGCTGCTGGGAGATGAAGGCGGGGTTCATGCCAGACATAATGCATATTGTCGCATAGGTGTGACGACAGTTGTATGGCGGGCGACGACGGATGTTTAGTGCTTTTAGGGTAGGAACCCATTGCTTGTGCAGGTCGGACGTTTGTCGGACGTAGGCTGCGTTCTTTGAGGGCGGGAAGATGTAAGGGGTTTCCAGCACCTTGCCTTTGCCCTTTTTCCGACGTTCTGCGTATTCCTTGGCGAAATCCAAGGCATGCAGGGCGCGGTCATTTAACAAAACAAAGCGGTCACCACCCGTTTTCGTTCGCTCCACCACTTCCCCCAGTGCGACACCACGACACACGTGGGCCGTCTTCTTCTGCTCGTCCACCTCATCCCAGCGCATCGCCAGAGCTTCGGAGAGACGCATTCCTGTAAAAAACACAAACTCAAAAAATGCCGCATAAATCGTGCTGGGCCAGTGATCGTGCTCGTACATCTTGGCGATGATCAGGTTTGCCTCTTCCAAAGTGAACGGGTCAATTTCCTTCTTGCTGCGCTTGGGTAACTCCAGGATCGCCGCGGGGTTCTTCGGGATAAGCTCTTCGGACATTGCTGAGTTCAGGATGGTCGACAGCTTTGAGATCGCGTTGCGCTTTACTCCGGGGGACTTCCACTCACTGGCTGCCATTACCCGGCGGAGCAGCGTAGTGGTGATCAGGTCGATTCGCACCAGGGCCAGGCCGGGCATCCAGTACCGGTTCAGTGCACCCTTGTAGTTCGCCTTCGTTCCACCGACCACCTCACGGCTATCCAGCCAGAGCTGGGCATACTCGCCGAAGTTGATCTTCCCGCCGGCGACGTTGCTGGAACTGGGAAAAAGCTCGGCGTACTTGTCGTCGTCGAGCAGCCCCAGCTTGATCAGGCCTTTTACTTGATCAACAACCTGTGAGGCAGACTTGATTCCTTTCTGTGTCGGGGGATAGGGGAGCGTTTCACTCCGCCGGCTGCCGTTCCACATAAAGCGGATGCGGATCGATCCGTGGTGGAGGTCCATTCCTGCGGGCAAACCCATTGGCTTTCGAGCCATTCGTAATATCTCCTGATGCTGTAGATGATCCTGCCGCAATGAGTGTTCCAGACACCTTCAGGTATCTGCTTTCTGGCGCGCTTTGAGCGCAGGGCGGCGAGGGTGGTACCGAGGAGCTCGGCCATCTGCGCCTCAGGCACCTTGTCGCCAGTGATCCCGTCGTTTAGCTGTTCTGCTGCTGCCATACTTACCTCCCGCCGCCCGCAGTGGGCCGCGCTGTCTTGATGATGTGAACTGCCAGGCCGAAGGTGATCAGCAGCCAGGCGCTGGTGCCGGCGAATGCGTAGAGCAGCGACTCTGTGGTGCCGGTGCCAACCAGGTCAGGGCCTATCCAAATGAACCAGCTACCGGTTACGACCAGGTACAGCAAAGCGCCCAGCAGGATCAGGGGGAGTTTGATTGCGAACATGGGGTGTCCTTGCCGCGCTGGGCGGCTGAAGGTGGGTTAATCGGTTCTGAAGACTTCGGAGCGAACGGCTCGCCAGTCTTGTTTGGTGGTCACCGGCTCGCGGCCGAACCAGCGCTCTGCCTCTTTCGCCAGGTCCTCGCGGGCCTGACTCCAGCCGCCGCCACGCCGAAGCGCGCACACTCGCACTTGGTCGCCGAGCGATTTGCACCGCCCGATCTTCGTTTCTGCGCAAATAAACATGCGTGCATACCTCGCCCGCCGCTCACCGGCAGGCACTTGTGATTTAATGAAATGAATTCTTAAAGGTGACGCGAAATGGATAAGGCGTTTAGAAACCCGCTGTTTTTGACTGGGCTCCCATTGGCAGTCTGCGGTCTCGCGATAACTGCGCCGGCCCTCTGGATATCCGGCTTGGTACTGATGGTGTGTGGATGGGCGAAGGGCAAGAAACAGCCTTGATGCTCACCGGCAGGCATGTAGGGGGGGGTTAGGGTTTTGCTGCTGCTTTTCGCTTTCGGGCAGCGATGACCAGGGCTTTCGACGTGCTGGCCACTCCGCCGGCAACGTCCTCGGGCAATATCGCCGCCATGCAGTGAGGGCAGAGGGGCGCCATCTTCGTGCTGCGCCAGGCTTCGTCCATCACCTTTGCTGCTCTGCTACGCATCTGGAAGCTTTCGGCCTCAGCGAGTTCGCGCTGGCGGCGCTTTAGCGAGCTTATGCCGGCACTGAACACCTCGACAATTCCCACGAACGCATCAAAGGGCTCCACCTCGGATTCGCAGTCGCTGCACCAGACGCGCCGCTCTTTCTCGTCGTACACCAACTTCTTGTGCTGGCAGGTGCTGGTCGGCCTGCGTGTCATGCCGCGGGCAACGCGAAGGTCTTCGATTTGCACGACCTTCACGCCGTACAGATAGTCCTGCGGCTCGATGGGTACGTCACCCATGGCCGGCTCCCTCTCGAACGGTAATGCCGACCGCCGCCAGTGCATTGCGCACATCAATGACCGGTACCAGGCCCATGGCGCAGTCAGCCGTGTCGTCCTTCTCGCGGTCTAGGCGCCCGTCGTTGTCCCATGCTTCGACGGCAGGCAGGTTAACCACCAGCATCTCGCGGGACCGCTTGAACCAGTGCCAGGCCTTGGCGATGCACGGGTCACCGTAGCTGCCGTTTGAGAGGCGGCAATTTTTGACCAGGGCCGGGAGGCGGTGCGCATGGGCGCAGTAATCGGCCTCGAACTCATCCTGCATTGTCTGCGTCATGGCCTGGGCCCTCGGTAGATGAACACGTAGGCGAACCAGAGGGTGGCGATCATGGCGTCACCCGCTTGAACTCGACGCCTGGCGCCAAGTAGCTCCGGTTGTAAATGATGGATTCAATGGTGCTTACGCTCACACCAAACTCGGCCGCTAGATCCTTGACGCGTGCGCCGGCTCTCCGCCTTGTACGGATCGCCACTGCTTGGCCACCGGTCAACTTGGCGCTGTGATGGTTGCTCCCGCCGAGATACGTGCCGTGTCGTTTTCGATCCTCGGCATTTTCAGTATTGGTTCCGTACTTCAGGTTGTCGGGGGAGTTGTCTGAGGGCACCCCGTTCAAGTGTCGAACTACCAGTCCATCTGGGCATGCGCCGTGAAAAGCATCCGCCACCAGCTGATGAACTCCGACAGGTCGAGACTTCCCGCTAGGCAACATGATCGACGCGGTCTTGTAGCCCTTGCTGGTAGTCTGCTGCGCAAGCTCATACATAAAGGCAGGGTCAATGATGGAAACTGATCCGCGCTGAGTCCCTTGCCCACGACGGCGGTGGGAAAACACTCGGCCGTCATTGGTTGCTGAATATCCAGGGAACGAAGGGCACGGTTTCATTGCTCGGCCCTCCGAAAAGAAACGCACCAGACCCACGGGTTGGCTTGCCAGTCGCCGCCGGTGGATTCCCATAGGTCGCGCCACTGACGCCGCAGATCGACCTCGGCATCGTGCTCGCGCAGGGCGGTGCTGATTCCTTCGGCGATTATCTGTTCGGTGCTGATATCCTGCAGCCGCTCGACGCGCACGTCGGTGATCTCCAGCAGGATGCGGCTGGAGTGCCTGTGCATGTGGATGCTCGGCTTCCACTTCACTGGGTACTCCCGGCCCTCAGCTGACTTGCAGTAAATGGCGTCGGGGTTGGTGGCGCGGTAAACGATGTGCTCACCGGTGCCGCCGCCGTAGTTGCGAACTTGCAAGCCCCATGTCTCGCGCACCCACAGCCGGTCGCCGGGTTTGCCATAAGGGCAACGGATGATGTCTTTTCCGGTCTCCCACCAAGCTCCCATTGGAGTGCCAGAGGCGCATGTGGTGTGTGCATTTGCACTGGGCTGAGGTTTGCACGCCCGGCGCGTGACCGTCTTCCTGCCTTCCAGGATGGCGCGCACCATCGGCGCCGAGAACAGGATGGGGCGTTCTTTCGGTTGTGGTGTGATGGTCATCAGCATTCACTCCAGTTCATGGCCTGGATGTATTCGCACGGAACCATCAGGTGGTCGGGTGGCACTGTGCTTTCGGTCTTGGTGTCGCCGAAATACGCAATAGCGGCCTGGGCGCGCTCGAGCGACAGTTGGGCATGGCGCATCTGCCAGGACTTTCGCTGCTTATACGAGCGCAGCGCCAGGGCCTTATCGGTGTAGGCGAATCGCCGGCCATGCTCGCCGCCTTCCTTCAGGACGCGTTTTCGGTATTTCTTCAAATTGGCCTCGCGATGCGCTCCACCGAAGAGGTCGTTGTGGAACTCCTCCAAGATGTACCAGCACTGCTCGGTTTCGCCGATAACCACGTACTTTTTGCAGGTGACTTCCAGGCCTTTCGGGTCGAGCTCGTCGACGTAGCGATAATGGTCCGGGCCGAGTTTTATCTTTTCCATGGTCGAGCTCGTCCTTGCCGCTATAGCGGCTGACTTTGAGGTGGGGATGGGAGTTCAGCATGGCGATGGTATTTTGTTACAGTGCTCAGCTTAATTTGCCAAGGACGACACCAATGGAGCGTTACCGGGTTTACTGGGTGCAGCAAGTACAGTGGTGGACCAGCAGAAGTTTTGAATGGTGGGCTGCGCACCTCACGGCGTTCTACATAGGCGGCGCTGTTATCATCATGGGGGCAAGGTTTGATGAGTTAGTTTCTTTAAAGCTAAATGAAATAGGGGACTTGGCTGCTGGAGTATTTGGGCCTGCAGCTTTTTTATGGTTAGTGTTGGGGTACTTGCAGCAGGGTCGAGAGTTAAAGCTGAGCTCGGAAGCATTACAGTTGCAAGCAAAAGAATTAAACGAATCGGTGTTGCAACAAGCGGAAATCGCTAGAGCGACCAATCAAACGCTGAAGAATTACGAGCAATCTTTAGAGCCGATATTTCATTTTGATTTTGTCAATGTGGAGGATGATTTTGTGGAAGGTGATCACTATATTAACCACAATTTTGTTCTGCATAATACAGGCGCGCTGTGTGAGCATGTCTTCGTGTGCGCCGTGAACGATGACGGCACCGAGGAGGCTGTTAACCGGTATCCTTTTGTACAGAAGAACGGAAGGATTTCAGTAGCGATAGTTGACATTTTTAAGGAGAATACGAACCTTGAAGTAAAGGTTTCTTACGTTAAAACCAGCGGCGCTTCTGGTACTCAAATATTTGATTTCGAAAAAATTCGATCTTATGACGATGCTGAATGGTATATAAATGTCGATAAACGAATTTTACGGTTCTGAATGTAGCTATTCATCTAGCAGAGAAAATCGTCCAACCCGTTGCGACTTCCTCCGTCGACATTGAGTCCGGTGGGGCTGGTCAAAGTGTGGCCGCCGGCGCGCAGGTTAGTGGTCATGGCGTGGAAGGCAGCGAAGTTGAGGCCGGGCAGGCCGGTCATGGGACCGCTGAGGTAAATACGCTTCATGCGGCCACCTGCTGCTGTTCTTGGCGCAGCGCCGCTTGGACTGCCTCGACCACTCGGCGAAGGTAGGTGAATTTGTGGTTCTCTTCGACCGCCTTACCGTCGAGCGGGTAATGCCATTCTTCGCCGAACAGTTCAGTCAGTAGCGCGCTTTGATGCCAGCATTCGTTCGGGCTCTCGATACTGCGCAATGAGTCGATGTTGTGCCAAAGCTCGCGCGCCTCATCCTTGCTCAGTTCGCCCAGCTCCCAGTCGTGTCGCCCGGTCTGTTGCCGGCGGCGCTGCACGATGCACTTCTTGGCCAGGGTGTGCAGCGCGTCTCCGCTGAACACGGTGGCGCTGATTCCCCGATCCAGGCAATTCAGAACATAGTCCCAACCGCAGTTCGTGACGAAATCGGCGACGGTGCGCGGGCCCATGCCGCTCCAGTACGCATTCCAGCTACTGTCCCAGCAGTTGATGGTGATCTTTCCCTGGGCGCTCTGGTAGTTGGGGTCGGATTCGATCGGGCAGTCGCGGCTGCCGAAGTCCTCGAGGAAGACGGTGATCGGGTCCAGCCGCGGAGCGCCAGTGATGACCAACTTCGTTACTGTCGATCGCTCCACCTTCAGCGGCGCGGTGACTTTGTTTTCTGTAGGCATGGGAGGGACCCTTGAAGTACTATTCGTGGTTCTTAATAAGGAGATATATCGATGCGCGACGGACACGTTAAAATGTGGAAAAAACATGTGTATCGGCAGAAGGTTAAATTCTTTGTTTTCAGCTCCTACGCACTACTTTTTATCGCCGCTATTTGGCCGGTAGCTTGTAACTATGACATTCGTCCAGCTTTTGAGACTCCAGAGATGTGGTTTCAGCGAAGCGGAGCAGTGATGACTGTCTTCGCTTTTTTGGCGATAACAGTTAGAGATTTTCCAGTAAACCCTTTCTATTCAGCTAGACTTCTTGATGATCAACTGAAGGCCGATGTGTTGAGTGAGTTTGATGTGAGGTTTAATTTAATATTTGCTCTTGGTTTTTGTCTTACAGCTATCGGCACCATTATATGGGGGTATGGGGACACGGCTTATAAAATTGCAGTCTCTCCGGATACGTTATCCGTGATTTTCGGGTTGGGTAAATAAAGTAATTGGTTGGCTTTGTAAGTAATTTCGTCTTTTGGTTTTTCTGGAAAGTGCTCTAAGTGTGACGGCTCTATGCCGCTAACCGCTGGTAAAGTTCGATGATGTCGGCAGCGTTGGCCCTGACTAAGGCTTCGGCTTCGTCCGGGCAAACGCTGTTGCCGATGAGCCTGACCTGATTCGTCTTGTTGATCGGCAGCCACTGCTCGGCGCCGGTGACCGGATCAACGAACAGCCCGCGATCAATGATGTAGTCCTTGTCGAATCCTTGAGCTGCTTTCAGTTCCGGCGGCTGCAGCATGCGCAAGGTGATATCCACCAGCACATAGCCCCCGATCATGATCATCTCTGCGGGTTCCTTGAAGTGTTGCGGAAGATGCTCGTGCATGAAGGCGGCGCACCGGCGGGCGCCTTCGATTTGCTCAAGCGTCAGCGTGTCCGGAACCCGTACGACTTCGACCAAGGCGACACGATCTTTTGTCGGTAGGGTATGCATCGGCTCAGTCAGCGAAACGCCGCCCGTATCACAGCCGTAGTACTTCACCAGGTAAGCGTTCACCAACCGCTGGTTAGAGCCTGACTGGCAGATGGTGGACATCGGCGCATCAGCGGGGCGCCCATCACCCTTGTAGAACCCGCCGTTGGCCTGCTCGAAGAACGCCGCCACGACGCCGTGTCGAGCAGCACCGGCCAGCACTGTCTGCGCGGGATCGTCAGGCGTGCTGCCAACAGCGTTCTGCCCGAACGCCGTCATGTGTCCGCACACAATGACCTGCTCACCGCGATTGGCGCCAGTGACCGTGCGGGCCGCCTCATCTGGAGAATATCCGCTGCGCTCCCCGTGGTGGGTAAGATGGGTCAGGTGGCAGGCCGCCATCGCAAAGTGCCCTCCCTTAACCTGGGCGACTTGGGTGCGCAGCGGCTCCTGCACATCGAAGTTGCGCTGTGACGATCCATTGGCGCACTCAGTTAGAAATGGCGCCGCGACGGGCTGCACCAGCGCGTGATGGGTGCCGCCGGAGCTGATGGTTGATACCGCTTCATCGACGCTGTGGGTGCTGGTGTGGGATGACGAAGTGCCGCGCAATGGGACAATGAAAGGCTTGTCGCTGGTTATGACGTGCCGCCACATACCCTTGGCCACGCGCCGGCGGGTGTTCAGCGCCATGGGCTTGTCCCGGAAGATCGTCTTGCCCAGGTTGCTCCAGTCAATGCATTCGGCGGCCGTGCGCCACGGTTGCTGTTTTGCTGTTGGCTTCTTGTGTCGTACCGGCTCCGGCCAAACGATCGGCAGACCATCGCTGCGCGCCACCAGGTACAGGCGTTTGCGGATGGTTGGGGCGCCGGCGTTCGCCGCGATCCTCTCCCGCCATTCGACGTTATATCCCAGGCCCCGGACCAGGCTTTCCACCGGCACGAAGTCCCCGATCGATTGCAGAACCTCCGGCATGTCCGGGTGATCGGCCGGCAGGCCGGTGCTGAGCGCCGCAATGAATGACTTGAAGGTGCGACCGCGCTCGACCTTGATCGGCTGCCCGTCCTCATCTATTGGGCCCCAGTCGCAAAACTCTTCGACGTTCTCCAGGAACATCAGGCGAGGCCTGGTTGCATGCGCCCAGCGAACAACAACCCAGGCCAACCCGCGCACGCCACGGTCGCGCGGTGCGCCGCCCTTGGCCTTGCTGTGGTGGCGGCAGTCCGGCGATGCCCAGAGAATGCCAACGGGCTGCCCGCCGGTGGCCATTACCGGATCAACCTCAAACACGTCGGCAACGTAGTGCGCGGTCTTGGGGTGATTGGCGCGGTGCACGGCCAGCGCAATCGGGTTGTGGTTCACTGCCACGTCTGGCTCCCGGTACGCCCGGGCAATACCCGTGCTTGCGCCGCCACCGCCGGCGAACAGGTCCACCACCAGCTCTTTCTGGAATGGCAGGCCCATGCTCGGCTGTCCATGGACGAATGGGGGCTTCTTCTGTTGTGCGGACATAGGGGATCCTCGCCTGTATATTGCGGCGCTAAAGATTAGGGGCTGGAAATGTCTAAAGAAGTGCCATCAACAACTGGCTATAAACCGATGACGCAATGGGCAATTATTCCGGGGTTGGCCCTTGCGATAGTTCTGGCTGTTTTGGCCCTGCTTACGCCAGTCGCGGCTTGGTATGGCGTGTTAATGCCCGAGGGCCGTAGCGCTCCAGATTGGTTCATGCGCAGCGGAGCTGTTACTGCGGTATTCGCATTCGCAGCGCAAGAGCAAGCGGCAAGCGCTATTGAGCGACTCTCGCCCAGGGGGTTTGGCTCCAAAGAGATCAACAGCCTTCGCTTGGTTTTCGTGAGGCCATTAAATTGGATCAAGAGATTTATATTCTGGCTTGCTATAGCCGGCTCTTTGATTTGGGCTTACGGCGACATTTTTATGCTAAGTATCCAAAAACAAGGAGTGGACATGCACGTTCAGTGGTATCTAACAGCCGTTGTGAGCCTACTAACATTGATTTCAGGGGTTTTCTGGATTCGGTCAGCTACAGCTCGTGTCCTTCACGATCCGAGCAGGAGAGATGGCGCCGGTATGCTTTCCTCTGCCATTGTTGACGACTCTGGTGGAATGAATGTTGATGTGCTGGAGACAGCCAAACTTCAGTCAAGGTGGAATAAATGGGCTGCTATGTTCGCTGGCGCCGCAGCTTTGGTGCAGTCTTTCTCCAGCTTTTTTTTCAGCTAGATCGCCTGACGTAAGTCTTGGTCAGGTCTGCCATAACCTGACCCGCCGAAGCCCCAGAATGACAACCCGTCGCCGACTAAGGCGTGGCTGCAGCTGTCTTGCAGGTAGAACGGGTCGTCCATGGGTTATCTCCAGGCAGGCGCCGCCATCCGTTGTCCGGTGGTGGCAATTTGGTTTGGGTTGGGGTATTACGGGTGACCGGCATGGAGCCGGATCAAGGAGCAAAACGAAATGTCGATGAAGATCACGATTAATCGCAAAGGCCTCGATCAACTTTTAAAAAACGCCAAGGAAATGGAGGGGACGCATCAGGTGAAGCTGACAGATACGCTTAATCCGGAATTCGTCTCCTCCCACAGCAAATTTTCTGATTTGGAAGATTTGTTCGCTGCATCGGGATTTAAGATTGATAGCCCCGAAGACTTTGCCGCAATTCCGGACGACGAATGGGACAAATTCATTTCTGAGAATACGGACTTCACCAGTTGGGAAGAGATGCAGCGCTCCGGCGGTATCGAGTATATGAAAGCCAAGCTTAATAAAGGCCTGTAGGACTTGATGGAGAAAGTATCTTGTCACCAGGGTCTTTCCTGATTTCGCTTAAGCTTTGATTGTGAAATTCACGCGCCACGTTTTCGCTAATCACAATTTCGTGGCGCGGATACCGCAAGAACTCGATCAGCTCGTCGTTTGCCATCAAATCCATCTTCATGATGGCGATCTGCAAAACCTCGCTGATGATCGGCACCTGGCCTCGCAGTCGGATACGCTCCATCGCCTGCTCGATACCCGGCCTGACCTTGTGCCGCAATTCCTTCTCGGCGACCGCTATGCGCTTCTGCGCAGCTTTGGCCGACCGTTCCTGTACTGATTTGGCCATGGCCTACCTCTTCTATTCCGCTGGCCGGCAGTGCGAGCCAGGTTTGACGTTTGCGTTGCTGGATACAGGCTATGCGGCGCATGAATCGACCTTCACCTGGTGCCAGGCGCCGACCGCTTCGAAGATCCGCGCTGCGTGCGCCTCGTCGAGCGACATCGCTTCCGGAATTGCGATCCAGCCCGAAGCCACCATCTGGCTTTGATTGGCCTCGTCGCGCAGCTTCTTGTAGCAATGCTCGATCACATCTTCCAGGTGGTCGGAGAGGTAGACACCATCGGGCGCCACCTCCACCGATTTGCTGTAGCGGTCGCCGCGGGCGTCGATGCAGAGGGCGCTGAGGTAGATCGTCCACCGGTGAGGGATGCCGCAGACAGCCTGGCCAATCTTCCCAGGAGCGATGTTCTTCAGCGACTTGTAATTGATCATGCCCTGGCGGCCGCTGGGGTCGATATTTACGACGGCGACGTGGTTGGAGGCCAGCAGCGAGCGGCACGACCGGGCAATGCGTGCCTGCAGGTTGTGCGGCTTACGCTTGCTCATAAAGCCTCCGCGAGTTTGCGCAGCGCTTCACGCTCGGCCCGGGTGATGGGCGGCTTGCGGCGCTTGAGGATGGTTGTCGGGTCGATGAATTCCGAACGCTTCGCCGGGTCTGGATTCATCGGCGGACTATCGCCGATGGTGAGCTTGCCGCCGGCGGCCAGGTGCCGCCGTACTTGACTGGAAAGCTCCAGCGCTTTCTCGCGCCGGAACTCGATATCAGATCTGAGGTTGCTGATCATGCTGCCGCCTTGCCGAGTGTCACCCCGGCCATGCTGAAGGTTGATCCCTGCGCCGCGACCATCGCGTCGAGCGCTTCCCAGTTGACCAAGAGGACGGTGATTGGCGCCTGACCATATGCCACGGCCTTCACCAGGGCCTCGAAGTCCGTCACGCTTGCCTGCAGCGCTACCTGCTCGACCACGTGGTTCGTTACTGGCTTTGTAGCCTGGGCGACGGGTGCCGCTGTCTGAACTGGCGTGGCGCGGACAGGCTCGGCCGTCGCCACTTTCTCCACGACTGGCTCAGGCTTGATGGCTGCCAGTCGCTGGGCTTCCTGCTCTTCGGCGATGCGCTTCGCGTCCGCCTTTGCCTGCTCCGCCTTCTGGTGTTCGGAGATGCGGAATTTGATCAGCGTCACCAGGTCATCATTGGTCTTGGTGACCAGCTGCTGCACGTCGTTGAACAGGAAGGCGTAATCAACGGCGAGCTCCGCCAGGCTGGTCAGGTTCAAGCGAATGCTGTCCGCTGCCTGGCTTGCATCGATCTTTGCTCGGGCCAGCTCGGTATCAACTGCGTCCTGAAGGCTGGCGATAGTGCGCTTGTTCTTCATGGCGCCGGCGAAGTCCGAAACGACATGAGGCAGCGTGACTTTGCCAAGGGTCTTGTTGATTGCGGCGATGTGATCCGCCAGGGCGAGCTCGGCTTTTTGCTTGATGTTGGTCTTCACTAGCAGTTCTTGAGCCTTCACCAGCTTGTCGACTTTTAGGCGGGTCTCGCGGGCATGCGCACTGATGCGATCCAGCGACGAAAACAGCTCGTCGATGCTTTGGGTCTGCGACAAGGCCTGCTTCTTGGCGGCCGCGACAGCCTCCTCAACGTCGCCGCACCATTTGACCGCGTTCTTGGCGTCGGCGAAGTCCTGGTCCGTAGAGAGTGTGGTTTTCACCGAGTCGATTACAGCCAGGGCTGAGTCTTCAAACACCTTCAGGTTGCTGGCGGTGACCATGCCGGTCAGCTCGATGCGTAGGGCGGGCAGTTCATCAGGTGCCTTGCCGACTACGATTGAAGGCGCATCGGCCATTTCGAAGTTGGCCAGGTCTGCCTCGAACTGTTTCCAGCCTTCGAGCAACTGGGCCGCTCGCCCAGCGACGGGCCGGTACTCCATGTGCACGAAGTTTTCCGGCGTGCCGTCCGAACAAACAAAGATCACTCGCTCTGCGCCGCTGACCAGCAGTTGCTGCTCAAGCTGCCAGTAGTAGTGCGGAGCCAGGTCGCCAGCCTTCACCTGGGCCACGACCGACTCATTCCAGAGCTTGTGCTCGAACAGGGTCTCTCCGAGCATCGTGGCGCCGTCCATGGAGGCGAGTAGGTTGCCCTCGGTAGCAACGATCGGATAAAGCTCTTCGCCGATCAATGCCTCGGTCAGTGGGCGCGCCAGGGCTTCGGTTGCATGTCCCTTGTCGAAGACAAACTGCTGAGAAGGTGTGGCGTCTGGCGTGATGCCCGTCTTCTTGGCGATCAGCAGGTCGGTGCGGGATTGGTACTTCGAGGCGCCCATCATTGCTGGTGCTTCTGAAGCGGTGCGGTACTGAGCGCGGAGGGCAAGCCACTCGGCGGAGCCTTGAGCTACGTTGTGAATTTTCATGCTGCGTCTCCATCGAGGGCTTTGAGGTTGGTGATTGTTTCGATCTGGTCATCGCGCAATGAGTACTTACTGATGACGTTGGAAATGATGTGCTCGGGGCTGGTGCGACCGGCGTCGATCAGCGGCTGCCACTTTTCGATGTTTTCAGCCAGCAGTTCGTCGGGATAGGCAGGCTTGGCGTCCGATTTTGGTGGCGCCTGCCGCGCCGGTGAGACGTCTTTGGCGGCGTCCTCGAATGTCTTGCCTTCCATCTCGTCTGCCGTTGGTGCAGATCCGACTTCGGGGAATGCTTTGCGCAGGGCCTGTGCCTCGGCGCACTTTGCAAGCTGGGCAAAGGCTCGACGCTTCCACATGGCGTTGGGCGCCGCAGTGTCCTTGCTGGCTGTTGCGTAGTTTTCGATCCAGCGCTCGTTGGCTGTGTATTCGGCCACCAGGCCGTTGCTCATCTGCCGCTTGACCGTCACGCGGCACCATTCGGGATACGTGACTTCTACACCACTCAACTTCGCAGTCACTGGTGGGCCATATTCTGGTTCGCTGATCCCGGCGTATTGGCCGGTGCGCGCCGCTTGAATGCGGTACAGGCCGATGCCTGGCATCACCGTGTCCTGCATCTTTTTTGTCTTGGAGTTCCAGATCGGGACGATGTGCACCGGCTTCAACATCGGGTCCAGGTGCGCGGCCTGGCAGTAAGCCAACACCATCACGACTGAGTTCTTTTCGGCGCCGGGGTAGAGGCTGCTGCTCAGCACTTCAACGAGCGCGGCCTCCGACATCGCAGGGGTGTTGTCGTCCTGCTTCATTACTGCGGACATGGGGATTCCTTGCCGCGATGCTCGCAGCGATTGAAGGTGTTGGTTATTGAGTGATTCGATCAGCGAGGGCGCTGAGCAACATCAGAAAGGTGAAGAGGGCAAGGACAGGGAAGGCACCGCGCCAGATCAGCAGGCGCCGGGTGCGCTGGTGGGTGGTCAAGGCCGAACCCTCACCGCAATCCGCCCACCCTTCATGGTTGGCGCCAGGCGCTGCGGTAGATCCCGCACCAGGTCCTCACGCTTGCGGCCGATGAGCTCGTTGAAGGGAAGGCCGAAGCCCAGGATGGCAATGCGGCGCTCGATGTCGTCGAGCTGCTCGTCGATCAGCGATTTAACCGGTGCGGTGGTCATGCGGCCTCCTTGCGCTGCCTGGTGACTTTCAGGAGGCGCTGACAGTAGTGGGCGAACTCTTCGTTTGTGATGGCGTTGCCGGTGAGCATGTTGGTAATCATGTTCAGGACGACGCGCTGGGCGCCTGGCTCGCTGGCGGGGTGCTCCAGGGCCTCGAGCGCTTCATCGATCAGGATGTGCGGGCTCATAGGTCGGCATCCACATCGTCTTCTGCCTCTTCCCGTTCTGCTGCCACTGCATCGGCGGCGTAGGGACGGAGCAGGTCCATGGCGAACCTTTCAACCGTTTCGACTGGGCGCTCATTGCCCAGTAAGTCCGCTGCATGGCTGCGCGCTTCACTCTGGCTACCCAGGATCGCTGACAGGAACAGGCGGGCGAACGAGTCACGCTCGTCAAGTCCGTCGATCTGGCGTTGATTCAGGATGCCTTGCAGGTACGTGCAAAACCGATCAAACGTCACCACCTGCGGCTGGCCGTAGCGGCGCTTCCACTTGATGTCCATGCCGCACACCAACTGTTCCGCCGAGTGCTCCAGCCACTCCTGCTCCGCGCTCGCCTCGCTGACCTCTGGAGGCAACTGAGCGTCGTAACGCTCCTGGCATATCTTCAATGCTGCGTTCATGGTCGCCTCCAAGGTGGCGGGTTGTTCACCTGTATTCGTCAACACTCATGCCTCCCGCTGGTTGCCGATGGGCGCGGGGGAGGAGTGCTGACGTAATAGAGGTGGGGAAGGGGGGCCAGGCCCGTTACTGGCGACGGCCTGGCCTGGTGGTAGCGCTTTGCCGCTGGTAATCTCGAGCAATTGCAAATTTCGCGTTGCAGCCAAGGAACGGGCTTTTCCATATGGACGCTAAGATCCACAAGAAGCATCAGCGGTCGTTAAAGGGGGCTCCTGACTCGGATGCCGTCGCAGATGCTCATGTCGCTGGACGAGGCTTCAGCGAGGAATCAGAACTGTTCTTTGCCGGTGTCGGAGCCAAGAAGCGCGAAGATATTCAAAAGCAATTTTCGCAAGACGAAGCACCTGAGCCAGCTAATGCAGCCAGACCTGATCACGAGTTGGATAGGGTGACGCTGCAGCTCAGAAGAGAATTCGCACTGCTGAACAGAATATTCGAACTTCGGGAGATGGCCCGGGACCGCAGCAGTAAAAAACTGAGTCGCAAGGCTTCAAGGGACGCGATAAAACAGGCGAAAGAGGCCAGTGCCGCCAAAAAGCCGAAAAAAGTCCCGCCACCGAAGCGCACGAAACCTTCTACAAAGGAGGCTGAATCAAAGTGGACTCGAAAGACTTGTTGGCGCTGTAATTCAAATTTCTCGATTCATGCTGACTGGGAAAGGCCTCCAAGCCTTTGTCCGGCATGTTCGAAGGACATCAACGAAACTTATCTCCCTTCTGCGCCGGAACGATCAAGCCCTGTCGGCTGGGTCCGCATTGTTAATGGTGGTGCCCCTGGTTTAGGGAAACGCCGGTAGCTGCTCTGCAGTTGGCTTCCGAAAGCGCCTGATTCAGGCGCTGACGTGAAATCTTCTGTTGGCCGGCTTCTCGCTACTGGCGTCAGTCGCCGGCCTGAATCAAATGTCACTCCAGCCGCGGGCCTTTCGGCTTGTTCTCCCGCTGGATAACTGTTCTTGGCGCTTTACGCTGCACGCCCGGGTCAGTTGCCAACCCTCTGAACCGTTAAGGCCGGTTCATCGCTGCCTTTCAATCTAGGCCGGTGGTGATCCGGCAACGGGTGTCGCTAAAGAGCGGTGCAGCTCTTGCTGCTGGCCGGCATCTTTCATTGCTGGCTTGAGGTGATAATCACAGAGTGTGTTTGTGGTGTCAACACGTAACGTGTTTGTATTGTTCATGATTGGATCACGCTGTGTGGTTTTTATAGGGTGATTGAGAAGGACGGGGCGCTGAACTCGCCTGCCGGCGTGCTCATTTAGGAATCGCAGTACTCGCGCCAGCCGATCCTTACGGCGCCATCATCCAAATGCTCGATCCTTATGCCGGCGGTGTCGCCGATGTCTTGGATGACCTGACGCCAAGCTTCAGGACTTTCATCGTCGCGTCTGGAGACCTCAACTAACTGAATCCTCTGCACTCGGGGGGAGGCAATTATGCGTTGCAGGCGGTGACCAACAAGCTCGTAGGAATTTCTCGGTTTCGGTGTGGAGTAGGGCGTCTGATCCATGCTTCGCTCCTTGCGATTGCTGTATGTATGAACAGTATTTGTGTTGACGTACATTGGCAATAGCCTCAGATGTAAATTCATGCATAAATGCATATCTTGGCCAATGGATTTTTCCTACGGTCACAAAAAAGCCCGCTTAGAGGCGGGCGCGTAGACTCGAACCGTTAATCCGGCTTCCGGGCCTTTAACCTGGCCAAGCCCTGCTTGATGTGCGCGGCGATCTTTCCAAAGGTCAAGAGTTCGCCGCGCAAGTTATCGCCGACCTCGGCATGGCCTTGGCTTTCGACGAGCAGCGTCAACTCCATCAGCGCAGCTTCCAGGACGACCTGGTTCTCATATATGCGTCCCAAGATATCGATGAGGGAGTATTCGGGTGAGGGCATTGCTCCGCCTGCATAGGGGGCATGAAAAGCATAGCGCAGGCAAAAAAATGGCCCGCTTATGTGCGGGCCTAAAGGGAATTCTTCAAAGGAGTAGGGGGAGCTTGGCCCAGGCCATGTAAATGCCAGGTGAAAAGGATGTCGCAAATGCAGAAAGCCCTTCATTTGATCCCTCCCGTAATTGAGCCCGCACTTTTGCTTTTCATGGCGTACAGCCACCATTGGCGGGACGGCGAAGGGTAGAATGGCTTTTTATCTAGAGTGTGAGAGATGGAACCTAACGAGGTAATTGACGCGCTCGCCGAGCAAGTGGAAGACGCAAAAAGCAGAGGCCTTAAAGAGGTATCCATCGAAAGCCTGGAGATGTACATGGCTGCTTTGCGCGCGCGCGTTGATAAGCTATCTCCGCTGACCGAGGCAAATACCGAATTCCAGAGGCAAGCCAACGAGCACGCTTTCCAAGATCGACAGGCGATGTTCAGGACGGTTATAGATTCAGGTCAGGCAGCGTTGAAATCGAGCATTCTTGTCGGGGGAGGCGCTGCGGCGGCATTATTGGCGTTCTCCAGCTCAGCGTGGAAGGCTCTCAACACTGCCGGCCTTGAATTGTTGGGTTTGACAGTGTTTGTGTTGGCTTGCGGCGTGGTCTTTGCCGTTATCGCCAGCGGCGCCACTTATCTCTCTCAAGGGCTCTACCACGACGGGATGGGGAAGCCGCACAACTGCTGGGAAGATCGTGCAGGCAATGCATTGCGTTATACGTCGCTGACTCTGGTGGCTATTTCCTATGGACTCTATGGATGGGCATGCTGGAATATTTACAGGATCATGGGCAGTTTTTCTGTTGGAAGCTACATTCCTGTCGGCTAATCAGATACAAGAAGCCCGGCGCTGGGCCGGGCTTATTAGAAAGTGGCTTTAGATTGCTTAATGAAGCTTACAAAGTCGATCACGATCGTAGGAGGTTTTTTATATCCACATACAGCAGGTATCTTGTACTTGGACAGTGATTTCGGAAGGGTGAGCTGGGGGGATTCATTTGATACAAGCGGCAGGCCCTTTATCTCAGCTGTTGCGATAATGATTAAATCATTTTCTCCTACACCAGCTCCGTATCGATTCCCATCGATTTCTAATAATGCTTTAAGTCTGGCTGCACATCGCAATATGGCTGTGTCAGGGTGGAGAATGCTTATATCCTCATCCTTCAGCCATTTACCGCACTCGGGTGTTTTAGCCGTTGTCTCGTCGAAAGCAACCAATGGCATCGAAATTGTGCCAAGGAATATTTGATTGCTGACCCAATTCCAAAGCTTTGGAAACTGCTCTTTAGGGTAATTGTCCCAAGCATATATCATTGATGAAGCATCAAATGCCCACATAGAATTCCTTAAGGCTATCTATATCCCTGATTTTAATTCCGTCTAAGTAGGTGCTGGCTTTCGCGAGACTGATATTTCTTGCATTAAGAGAGTCGAGTACCACCCGCACAAATCCATCGCCAAAAATGTGCTTTGGCTCTCGATGTCTAAATGCTCTATTACCGCTTTGGTCAAGCTCTGGCATTTTCAGGCGCGCGCGATAGCTTCTGTAAGCTTCGTATTCATCGTTTCGTATGAGACCTTCGTCGCGAAGACGTCGAATTATAACCTCGCCGCTCACACCCCACGCTTTTCTCTGTGGCTCAAGCCAATCGTCAAAATCCTCTGCGTCATCTGGCTTGCTGCCTAACTCTATAAGGCGCAAAAAACTGTCTGGTACTAAAACTAACCCTGCGAATTCGTTGGCTTCTTTCTCATGACCGCTCGCATTATGAAAATCACCATCATCATCAATAGAGCTTTCATTGTGCAGCAAAATGTGCCCAAGCTCGTGCATTAGAGTGAAGGTCTGAAGAGTCTCAACATACTGTTTTTTAACAAAAATAAGAGGGCATTCTTCGCTGTATAAAGAGAACCCAAGAACAGGGTTTTCTTTAGCTATTTGCCACTGCCCGTGATACCCGTTACTTCTAAATACGAGTATTCCCTTCGCTTCTACAGCAGTGCGGTACTGCTCAAACGTAGAGTGCTTCTTTAAGCATAGCCACTCTCTTGTTGCATGAGCCGCTTCTTTGACATTTTCTGAAATTTTCGGAGGTGCAAATCGAGCGATATCTTCATTTTCGATATCGCTTACCAGATCTAGATAAATATCTCTCTGCCGCTCAGCGCGTTCAATTAGATTGCGGAGCTTATTGTTAATAGTGGGCTTTTGATTTGCTATACTACGAAATGCGGCGGTATGGATTGTCACTGGATTAGCTTCACCTTCCTCCATGAAAAAGAGAACACCACGGCCAAAGTAGTCTGCGATTCTCTTCAGCTGGGCGAAAGATAGCCCTCGCTCCCCCTCTGCAGCCTTCGACAATGTGGCCTCAGCCACTCCAGTCTCCGAAGCAAGTGTTCGCAACGATATGCCGCTTTCCCGGCAGCACCAACCGATCCGTGCATGATTGAAATCTATTCGCTCCATTTGCCCATAACCCTCGGGTCAAGCTCCTGTAAATCTTGAAGGGAGTGTACGGTTCCTGCTATCAACCGTCTAATTTAGTCGACCGCCGCCATTTCCATCTGACTCACATCACCTGGGCACACCATATAAGTGATTCAGCGCTACCAGCTCAACCACCGCCACGATGGTGCAGAGCACAACGAAGCCAGGGCTGAAGACTCGCTTGCGACCTGATGAGCCCCAACAACTAGGACCCGCGTCGGAAATGAAAGGAAGCACCATGAGGAACGCCAACCAAGCCCATACCCAATACTTGCTCCAGAAGCTCTGCTCTCGCCATTCAGTCATTGGCTCACCCTGGGCTGCAGCATCAGGAAAACCAGCCATACCCAGGGCACTTCATGGCTCGAAGGCGATGTAACAGCGCTAGTGCTTCAGGATAATCATAGTCCGAGGCGCCGAGCTTGGAGCGCTGTACGTATTGCAAAGCGTCATCAACCTGCTGCATATCTGCGAGTCGCTTAAAATTGCGACATTGCTCTATACGTTCAGCTTCCGTAACGGGCATTGGTACTGCGTCGAGCTGTTTTTCGTACTCGGTTTTTTCTTTTGGCGTGCTGAAGCAGCCCGAGAAGATAAGACATGCGACTGCGAGCGTCGCGATCCGTAAAGCGCTCATCACCACATTCCTTTGTGTACGCGAGTGCTGATCAGCTCGCGGTAGTTCGGTCTATGTTCCCGCGTCAGACGCGTCTATTCGGGCTTGCTTCTGTTGATCCGCCCGGCCTTCACCTCATCCGCATACCCAGTGAGCCTGTCTGCTTCCTCATAAAGCGTACCCACCAATCCCATCAAGGCTATGGCGTCGGCATCACTGAGCTTTTCCGCAAGCTTGCCAAGGTCAACACAGGACTGCTCAAGGTTGAATGCGATCGCCTTGAGGTCGCGGCGCAGTTGATGGTTTGGCTTCGTGAGGGACATAGGGCCTCCTGAAAAGCATCAGTAAAACTTCTGCAACGCCTGTACAACCACGCCCACGATCCGGCAATTCTCATCAACTGCCTCGATCGGGTAGCTGGGGTTCAGCGGCTTAAGGAACAGCCGGCCGCCGTCGCTTACCAGCTTCTTGAATGTCGCCTCATTGCTGTCCGGCAGCTTGGCCACGACCAGCTTACCTGGTGCAACCTCCGCTTCAGTGTCCACCAGGATCAGAGTGCCCTCGGTGATGCTTTGGCCGGCGGGCGCCGTCATCGAGTCACCTTTGACTGTCAGCCAGAACGCAGGGCCTTTGGAGTCGTACTCCGAAAACTCGTAGGTGTCCGAGATTCCAGCAGGGTAGGGTTCCACTGCTTCCGCCCAGGCGCCGGCGGCAACCCAGCTCACTACCGGGTAGCGGAATGATTTGGTGGGCTGTGCGGCGATTGAAATATTCGAGGGGCTTTCGCCAGGCAAAAGCAGCGCTGCAGGATCGATTTTCAGTTCATGGGCAATCTTGGAGATATCGTCAAGGTTTGGCTCCCGAGCATCTTTCTCATAGTTTCCTATGCGCGATTGGGATTTCCACCCGCACGCCTTTGCCAAGGCAGCCTGAGAAAGCCCTGCTTTTTCTCTGTAGTGCGCGATGCGCGATCCGAGTGTCTTCATGGATCGAATTTTAATCACGGAGTGAAATAAATTCCGCCCACTTATTGTGTTTGCCAATAACACGTTATGTGTTTATCCTTGGTTTATTGACCGCAGGAGCAACGCAATGAACCTCATAGCAGAGTTTCGTGAGGAGGCCGGAATCACCCAGGCAGCCTTACACCGAAAGCTCAACTGGAAGCAGTCGCGGCTCGCTAACTACGAGTCGGGCGCACGCCCATTGAAGCTTGATGACGCCCGGAAGATCGTCCAGGCGCTGAATGAATTAGGTGCGAAATGCACTTTGGATCGCGTTTTTCCGCAGCAATCTTCTGCGGATGTTCGGGCCGCCTAAGTGACATCCCTGTCCGCCGTTCCATTGAAGCCAGATTAGAAGAGAGCAGTCCCCATGCAAACGTCCAGTTCCAGACACACCGTACAAACCCGTGATCAGGTGCTGGTCGCCCACGCTGCAAACCAGATTGCACGCACCAGCCTGAGCCAGGACGACTTCGCCCAGGCGCTGAGCCGCGAGCTTCATCTGTCGTGCCCGGAGAAGGCTATCGCCAAAGAGGTGCCGGACTTCGCAGCGCTGACGTTACAGAACGACGTTGCCGACTTCGTGAGGGCGACCGGCCGCTGGCTCAAGCGTGTTCAACGCTGGCTGAACGGCGATCAGGAAATGCCGTCGTGGCTGGAAGAGTCGTGGGTCAACGCTCTTGAACCTGAATTCCGTGACCACTGCGTAAACGAACTGGCAAGTCGCCACGGTTTGACTGGCGCCCGCCAGATGACCAGCGACCTATGCGCCAACAAAAGCTTCGGCGCACTGATCCGTGCCCTGGGTGATGTGATCGACACCGGCAGCGAAGTGTTTGACGACCAGGTGATGTGCGAGCAAGACCTGCCGCACTTGCCGGCGTTCGCCAAGCAGTGCCGTCAGGTTGAAGCGAAGGCGGGGGAGTTGGGGCGCAAGGCTGAGCAGTTGATGAAAGACGCCAGGCCAAATTTGAAATCTATCGCCTGAATTTCAGGCACAAAAAAGCCGACGTACGAGGTCGGCTAATTCGATAACACTTTGTGAGACCGATTATATGCAAACCCCGCCACATATCAATAGCTCTACCAATCTCGCGCCACGTTTTCCGCAATCTGAAAGCGTGGCGCGTATTAGCTCACATTCCGTCCCCTTGGCGGCCTGACATGCAATACACCGTCACGATTAACCAGGTGAAGGCGCTGGAGTGGGGGCTGAACTCTCAGCAGGCCCTGCTGTTCGCGTTCGTCTACGGCTGCCCGAGCTGGACCAAGCCAATCAAGACCGATGACGGGATCTTCTTCGCGCTGAGCAAGGCAAAGATCATCGAGGAGCTGCCGCTGCTCACTGATAAGCCGGACACCGCTTACCGCATGCTGAAGGCCCTGGAGGAGGCCGGTTTGATTGAGCTTTCCAGTACTTCGAACATCACGCTTTTCCGCCTCACAGAGAAAGCGATCGAGTGGAACCAGAAGCTCGACGGGTCGGAAAAATATCCGACCCCGCCAAACAATAAGGGTCGGAAAAAAATCCGATCTACCTCGGATAAATCTCCGAGCAAGGTCGGAAAAAAATCCGGCCAAGGGTCGGATAAATCTCCGACAAATCAGGATACCAATCATCAGGGTACCAATCAGGAAACCAGTCAGGACTTGCAGGACGCCACCGGCAAGCCGGCTCAGTCCCGCGGCTTGGTGCTGGTTGTTGATCGCACCGATGCCCCGCGGGTCGAGATCCCCGCTGACATGCCGGGCCCCAAAGACCAAACCTGCAAAACCTTCAAGGTCTGGGCGAACTACGCCATGGCTTACCGCAAGCGCTACGGCGCCTGGCCGGTGTGGAACGCCAAAGTCGGTGGTCAGCTCGGCCAACTGGTTGACCGCCTGGGCGCCGACGTCGCCCACCATGTCGCCGCCCACTTCCTGAAAACCAGCGATGCCGCTGTCCTGCGCAAGTGCCACAGCCTCAACGAACTGCTGGCCAATGCCGAGAGCTACCACACCCAGTGGGTCACCGGGCAGCGCATCAACGGCACAACCGCCCGCCAGATGGAACGGACCGAGGCGAACCACTCCGCAGCCGAGCAGGCCGCCCAGATGGTCCTGGACAAACGCCAATCAGGTGACCGCAATGAATACCTCTGAAATGAACGACCAGCAGGTTGCCGGGCTGGCCGCTGCCATCTGCGCAACGGCCGAGGCCATGGGCCAGGAAATGAACCCTGGCACAGCCGCGATGATGGCTGAAGACCTTTGTACCTACCCGGTGCCCGTCGTCAAGGCGGCGCTGAAGGCGTGCCGCTTCGAAGTGAAGGGCAAGCTGGCAATGGCTGACATCCTGCAGCGTGTCCAGACCTCCGACGGCCGCCCTGGGAAGGACGAGGCATGGGCAATTGCCATGACCACCAACGACGAGTACGAAACCGTTGTCCTGACCGACGAAATCCAGCTGGCCCTGGCCGCTGCGAAACCCATCTTGGATGGCGGCGACAAAATCGGCGCGCGCATGGCCTTCATCGACGCCTACCAGCGGTTCGTGGGCCAGGCCCGCGAGGATGCGAAACCAGTCAACTGGCATGTGTCAGTGGGCTTCGACGCCAACCGCCGCATCCAGGCTGTGACCAAGGCAATGGAGCTGAAGCGCATTCCCCACGAACACGCCCAGAAGTACCTGGCAGACCTTAGCGTTGAGCCGATCACCGAGGATGGTCGTGCCATTGCAGGTCTGCTCACCGGTTCCGTCACCCGGGCAGAGCCCGTTCTTCGCCAAAAACTGGAGGTCGTGAAGAGCTCGATGCTGGAAATGCGGATAGCCAGCGAAGAGCGAAAGGATGAGATCCGGATTGCAGCGGCCAATGAGTTGGCTGATCGCCGGGCCCTGCTGATCAAGCAGGCGCAAGAACTGGAAGAGAAGAGGGCGGCGCAATGACCGACAAGATCAGCGTCAACTGTCAGGCCAAGCTCACCGAGGCGATCACATGCTTGACCACCATGTACCGGGACAAGAAGTTTGTGGTGGTCTCCCTGCGCCCGGGCAAGGACCGCACGCTCGACCAAAACCGCCTGTGGTTCGGGATGTACAAGCGCATCGCCGAAATGACCCAGATCGGCGACGCGGCTGACGCCCGGCGCTACTGCAAGCTGCATTTCGGCGTGCAGATCCTGTTGAACGAGGACGCAGGGTTCCAAGCCGAGTGGTACCGGGTCATGCGCCATCTGCCCTACGAAACGAAGCTGGCCATGATGGGGGAATGCCACCTGTTCGGGCCGGACGGCTTCCCGGTGACAAGCCTGTTCAATCGCGCCCAGGGCATCAATTACACCGAACGCATCGCCACCTACTTCACAGGCCAAGGTGTAGTTTTCACTGATCTACTCAGCAAGGAGGCTGCATGATCGCCAAGCAACCCAAACCTAAGAAGTGCAATAATCCGGCATGCGGCATCAGCTTCCCGCCGCAGCGGCTCGGCCAGGCAGTATGTAGCCCGAAGTGCGGTCTGGCCATCAAGGACGTGAACCAGGCGAAGGCGCGCAAGTCGCTGGCCGAGATCGGCCGCAAGGAACTGCGCGCGGCGAAAGTGAAGATCAAGTCGCGTGCCCAGCACATGAAAGAGGCACAGACAGCGTTCAACGCCTGGGTCCGTGAGCGGGACATCGGCCTTCCATGTGTGAGCTGTGGACGGCACCACAACGGCCAATGGCACGCCGGGCACTACCGCACCGTCGGCGGCAACCCTGAGCTTCGCTTCGAACCGCTGAATGTGTGGCGCCAGTGTGCACCGTGCAACAACCACAAGTCGGGCGACATCGTGAATTACCGGTTGGAGCTGGTGAAACGCATCGGCGCCGACAAAGTGGATTGGCTGGAAGGGCCTCATGAGCCTCAGCGCTACACCATCGAGCAGTTGCAGGCCATCAAGGCGAAATACCGGGCAATGACCAGAGAGCTGAAAAAAGGGGAAGCCGCATGACCTATCGCAACGTCGTTTCAGCAGTAGTTCGAGCCCTCGCGGCCGAGACCATTACTTCGGCAGGCGGCTGTGACTTCGAGCCGAAGGTGCAGTGCGCCAAGCAGAAGGGGGAGATCGTCGGTAAGGAGGCAGCGTTTCTTCAGGACTGCTGGGTGTTCGGACGCCTACATAAATCGCTGTCTGCTGAGCATTGGCGCGCACTGGTGGCGAAATTCTCAACGCATACCGAGCGCAAGCATGCAGCAATTTCCGAATTGACTCGGTTGATGCGCTCGCCGGCGCCGGAGCGTTTCCTGCACTGCGCCGTGGTGACATGGGCGCTTCCTCGGCTGCCAGGAGTGGACGGCAAGCGCTCCACGAACGTCCTGCCGGCCGGTTGGTACGAGATGGACAACTGGTCGAACGAGCCGCACCCGATCAAGACTCAGGAGCGCTGGAGGCGTGATATTCGTAAGGCGCTGGAGCGTGAAGTGGATGAGGCTTTGGTGTGTGCACAAACATTGCTGGATGCAGAAGGACTCATCGAGACAAAAGTTGCTTGACCAAGATTGCTCCACTGAGCCATTATCAACCCATCCTGTCATTCCTGCGCGTGTTGAGGGGTGAGCTAAAAGCCCAGCCGCCAAAGTTGGGCTTTTCTGTGAGCGCGAAAAAATTCGAGTTATCAGTATTCACCACTTTAGTCTCACTGGTTGCAGTGTTGGGCCCATTTTCCTATGGGGTACTGGCGCTCTATGAAATCGGGAGACTGGGGTATTTCAACGCACCAGTTGACTTCCTGCAGTTAGGGTCTTTTGGCTTTTCCGATGTGATACTCAAAGCTTACCCATCGGTGATTCCGATGGTTGCAGTGGCGGCTCTTTCCGTCAGGTTCTTATGGTTGAAAGGCATTCATCGAGCATATGCGGTTTTGCATATCGTTGGGCTTTTCGCTCTTTTGCTTATTACTTTAGTTAACGGCTCAGCCTGGAAGATATTTTGGGTTTGCGTTGCTGCCATTGCGATACTTTTTTTATTGATAAAAGGTCCTCCTGCGCCGCCGGAGATGGGTAATGAGTCAGAAGAAGACTCGAAACCATTAGAAACAAAAGACCAGAAGTTTTGGCGAATCGCTCAATGGTGTCCTGCGCTGATGATCATCGTCTTCGTTTTGGGTTGGATGGTGTCCGCTTACGGTGCAAAAAATGCTGAGCTTGAGACTTACTACTGGTGCACCAAGGATGAGGTTGTCCTAGGGTTCTATGGAGATAAGGTACTAACGTCAAAATTGCAGAATGGGGATATTGGTCATACTTTCTCAATTCGCGACGTTAAAACGTTGACGGAAATGAGTTATCAAAAGATTGGACCACTCAAGGTTGCTCCTCTTTGGAAGCCTGCTCTCGGCAGATAATTCCATGAGTCGAGGGATTCAATAGCGGCCTAGCGATTTGATAAAAAGCAATAACATAGCCCGCCAAAAGCGGGTTTTTTATTGCCCACGGAAAGGGCGATTCAGCAAAAGGAATTTGCAGATGTTGAAAGAATTCAGATGCGGTAACTGCAAAAGACTTCTCGCCCGCACGGGTGGGTTTACAGAGCTCCAGATCAAGTGTTCCCGGTGCGGGACGTTGAATCATGCGAAGGACAAGATCCTCGAGCAATCGCCTTTGAGCGACATGAAAGCGGAATCTTCCGCGAAAAATCATTCGACTCAATAGGTGACAAAATGACTGTACGAGTACTCGGCAAACACTTCAAAAACGACCTGACTTTCAGTGGCCGCGCCAGCGATGTGGCTACGTTGTTCACACCACAACAAAACGTGAATGGCATCATTTTTTATGACATCCGTACCTGGATCCAAAACACCGTAAGTGTTGGACTGACCCCGCCACCAGATCGTTTTAAATTTACTCTACCGATCATTCATACAGGGGGTGAGGTTTTTCAACCCATCGTGATTCCTGCGGGTCTTGGGGTATATATGCAGTTGAGCGACAGTTACAACATTCCCGTGTATATGCGCTGGGACTATCTCAACGCCGACGGCACTGTGGCGTAACTCACGCTGAAGACGGCAGGCCTGCATAAGTGCGGGCCTACCAAGAAATATCGCGCGGCTTAGGTCGCGCAACTATTCAAGGCCTCGCCATCGGGCGGGGCCTTTTCGTTTTCGGCTCCACCACACCCATTGCTCCGAGCTGGGAGTGCTGCTGGAGCTGACTTATCTGTACAGGTCGTACCTCGGCCACCTTTCTCTATGGAGTGGCGATGGATCCTAACGACCTGGGGCCAGGCACGTTCGCGTGGCTTGGCGGTACCGGCACTGTGCTGCTCGGTGGTCTGTTGTGGTTGAGGAAATTCCTCTCCAAGGACGCTACCGATCGGGCAATGGATAACGCCGACATTGGCACCGTCCGCCGGCTGAATGAACTGCTCGACACTGAGCGAGCCCGTGCCAACGCCGCCGAGGCCCGCGCCGACCAATTCGCCAAGGAGCGCAACGAACTCGCCGCGGCGGTTGGACGGATGGAGGGCAAGATTGAAGCGCTCACCAGCCAGGTCGCGCAGCTTACTGATCGTGTGACGCAGCAGAGCGACGAGATCAACCGCCTGCGCACCAAGCTGGGAGGAGTTGCCTGATGGACAGATGTGCAATCAACTTCATCGCCCGCCACTGGTGGAGGCGAGCCGAAGTGTGGGTAATCGCGCTGTTGCTGGTTACCGGTGGTTTTGCTCTGGGCTGGCAGGCTGGCGTCTGGTCAGCCAGCAGTGAGCAGACCAAGCAACTTGCAGAGGTGCGCGCCGCCTATGACGCCGCCCTGGGTAAGCGCGATGTGCGCCTGAACAGTTTGGCCGAGAAGACCCAGGACGCCGCGGTGAAGGTGCAAGAGGCGTCGAACTCTGCCGTCCAGGCGGCCGACACGGCGAGCAAGGCGGCCGAGAAAGCCAACGAAGCGTTAGAGCGGCAGGCGCCGTAGTCCGCGCCACGTTTTCGAATGCGCCAAATCGTGGCGCGTGCAAGGAGGTTGCCATGAGCATCAAGAAGACGCTGATCCACTTCAACGACATCACGCTCACCTTGTCTGCGGATGACCTGAAGGCTGCGCTGATCGCCAAGTATGGTGATGCCGCTTCAGAGGTGCTGGTCGACGGTGTGATCCTTCAGAGCTCCACATATTCCGCGTATTGCCCGGATGATGGCGTGAAGTTCACCTTTGCTCAGCCGCTGGAAGGGCACAACACATGAGCAGCGTCACCCGCCTGCGCCACGCGCTACCGATGAGCCAGGACATCAACTCTGCTGTAAGCGCTCTCGACAAGGCCATTGCCGATGCCGTGGACGCCGCCAAGGAAGCCGGGCTGCCCCAGGGGCTGATCGTGAGCCTGCTCCACGGTCACACCCACGCACAAACTCATCAGATGGTGACCGAATGACCATCAAGGTTTTGGAGTTCAAGCGGGAAGACTGGCGCGATGCCGCCAAGACCCTGCGCAAGATTGCCGATGACCTCGACGCCGGTGAGCATCCCGAGTGCACGGTTGGCGCCTTGACGCTTATCGGCGCGAAGGGAGAGGTGACAGTGTTCGGCCTCGGTCCTAAGTGCGATGACCTCCAATGCCTCGGTGCTATGCGCCTGGGTGAGCAGAAGCTGATTGATGTGCTGCTGGATCAAGGAGAAGGGTAGGTGTGCCGCACATTAGCGCGGCACTATTTGCGGGGGGGAGTAGATGTAGGTTAGCCGCGATCGATAATGACGATCTGGGCTTCGATTTCACCCTTAATCGAGCTGGCTTTACCCTGGAAAGTAACGCTTCCGTTCTCGAATACATTACAGATTGACTTGTCATCGAACGTGAATTTTGCAGTCCCAATTGCGTCTGGAAACTCCTTATTCACGGTTGTATATGAGTTTTCGATGTGTGCGATCAGGCGCGCGGGGTATTTGGTTTTCGCCATGGTGAAGCTCCATCCTTGTTAGTGGTTGTTGTTTATGGTGGCTAACTGCCTTGTTTTCAAGTGATTTTCCGAGTTAGGTGAAACAATTTATGACAACCAAGCAGCCCGATTGGGAGGCGATCGAACGTGCCTACCGGGCTGGTTCGCTTTCCATCAGAACTATCGCTGAGCGTCAAGGCGTAAGCGACACGGCAATTCGGAAGAAAGCCAAGGTTCAGGGATGGGCGCGAGACCTTTCTGACCAAGTGCGCAAAGAGGTTCGCAGCAAGCTGGTTCGCGGCGAGGTTCGCAACGACCAAGGCGCGAACTGCGAACTTGACGCCGAGATCATCGAGGAGGCCGCAGAAGAAGGGGCTCGGGTGGTTCGCAGCCATCGCCGAGACATTCGCAAGGCCACGAACCTTGCGAACCTGCTGATGGATGACTTGCTCAATACCATCCAGCGCCGCGAAGAGATCGAAGACGCGATCATCGACGAGACTGACGAGGACAATAACGGCATGCGCCGGGCCTCGATGCTCGCTGCTGTCGCGCTACCCAGCAATTCCAAAACCCTGTTTCAGCTTTCCTCTGCAATGAAGAACCTGCAGGTTCTGGAGCGTCAGGCATTCAGCCTGGACGAGAAGGAGAAGACGGACGACGCCGACGAGATCTCGAAGATGATGGATGAATTAACACAGGACGCCTGATATGAAACCCGAGCACATGAAACTGCTTCGGGATCGGTTCTGGCGACTGAATAATCTCTACTTCATCACCGACAAGCAGGGTAAGAAGGTTCGCTTCCGCATGACGCAGGAGCAGATCGACTACTTCCAGGGGATGCATACCCGGAATATCATCCTGAAAGCTCGCCAGCTTGGCTTTACAACGCTGGTGTGCATCGTTCAGTTGGATGCAGCGTTGTTCGAGGCTGCCAAGTGCGCCTTGATCGCTCACACACTGAACGACGCGAAGCGCCTGTTTCGAGAAAAGGTCAAATACGCCTACGACAACCTGCCGAAAGAGCTGCGTGCCGCCAACCCGGCGCGGAGCGACGCTGCCGGCGAGCTGGTGTTCAGTAAGGGTGGTTCGCTTTACGTTTCCACCTCGTTCCGGGGCGGCACGCTGCGATACCTGCACGTATCCGAGTTCGGAAAGATCTGCGCCAAGTTTCCGCACAAGGCGCGGGAGATCGTCACCGGTGCTTTCGAGGCTGTCGCTGCTGAGTGTTTCGTCACCATCGAATCGACCGCTGAAGGCCGGGCCGGGTATTTCTTTGATTACAGCCAGTCAGCGGAGCGCCAGCAATTAGCCGGTGTCCCGCTAGGCCTGCTGGATTGGAAGTTCTTTTTCTTCAGTTGGTGGAACAACAAGGCCTACTGGCTTGACCCGACTGACGTTGTCATCCCGCAGCGCCTGACCGACTACTTCAACGAGCTATTCGCAAAGCAGGGCATCGACACGAACCCTGGCCAGCGCGCCTGGTACGCCGCCAAGGAGAAGACCCTCGGCGACGACATGAAGCGGGAATACCCGTCACTGCCGGCGGAAGCCTTCCAGCAGTCGATTGAGGGTGCCTACTACGCCAAACAGTTCACCAAGCTGTATGGAGCGCAGAGGATTGGCGCGCTACCGGACAACAGTCATCTGCCGGTGCACACGATATGGGATATCGGCGTCGGCGACTCCACGGCCATCTGGTTTGTCCGGATTGTCGGCGAGGAATATCACGTCATCGACTTCTACGAGAACAGCGGTGAAGGCCTTCGGCACTACATGAAGGTGCTCAAAGATCGCAAATACACGTATGGCGATCACTGGGGCCCGCACGACATTGATAACCGCGAATTCGGCAGCGACGGCAAGACTCGGCGCGAACTGGCCCGTGAGGGCTACGAGATCGACGGACAAAAATACAGCCTCAAGTTCAGCGTTGTTCCAAAGCTGGGCATCGACGAAGGCATTGAGCAGGTTCGGGAGATCCTTCCGGCCTGTGCCTTCGATGAGTCCAAGTGCGAACTGGGTATTTCCTGCCTGGAGAACTACCGAAAGGAGTGGGACGACAAGCGGGGCTGCTGGAAAGACAAACCACTTCACGACTGGTCATCGCACGGCGCGGACGCCTTCCGCTACTTCGCCGTCTCGATGGGCCGACGCAAACGCACAGGCGGAACACGCCGAATTGGAGGCTTGGCCTGATGCCAGTGCAATCGACAAACCCCGACTACGACGCGCACATCGCCGAATGGGAAATGATGGACGACGCGCTCGAGGGCGAGTGCGCGGTGAAGCGCAACGAGCGCAATCTGTCTAAGCCGAGCGGTATGGTTGAGGCCGAGAAGATCGACGCCTCCGGCAACAAGCACCTGTACCAGAACTACACCGATCGGGCCCAGTACGAGCACTGGGTGCGTGACTCACTGCGCTCAATGATGGGCCTGGTTTCTCGGCTGATCCCGGAGATGGAGCTGCCCAGCGGCCTGAAAGGGCTGGAAGACAACGCCACTGCTGACGGCTTCGGCTTGAAGCAGTTGTTCTTCCGCATGGTGCGCCAGGCTATCTCGCACGGCCGGGTGCCGCTGGTGGTGAACATCGATGAGAGCGGCGAGCCTTATTTCTCGACGTACGCCACGCGCAATGCCATCAACTGGGACACGGCTGATCAAGGTGGGCGGCAGGACCTGGTCCTCTCTGTGTTCCGCGAGTTCCGTAAGAAGGGCGGCGACCGCTACAGCCATGACTGCGACACGGTGTTCCGTGAGTTCTTCATGCAGGGCGAGGTCTGCTACACCGCCGTGCGGAATGAAGGCGGTGAACTGGTCGAGGACGAAAAGCCGCTGGGCACAACAGGAACTGACAACCGCCTGGTCAAAGGCCTGTCGTACTTGCCGGTGATCTACTGCGGATCGACAGACAACTCGCCAGAAGTGGATGAGGTGCCGCTGCTGACCATGGCGCGGGCCGCACTGAAGTCCTACCAGTTGAGCGCCGACTACTTCACGTCGCTGCATCAGACCAGCCACCCGCAGCCTTGGGTTTCTGGGCTGGATGAGGCTGTAGAGCTGAGCGTCACCGGCCCATCTGCGGCATGGGACCTGGGCCCAAACGGCGAATGCGGCTACTTGGAGTTCCAGGGCGCGGGTATTGAAGCCGTGCGCAAAGCCATGGACGACCAGAAAAACGCCGCGCTTGAGGCCGGCGCGAAAGTCATGGACGTGGCCGGAACCGAGTCGGGTGAGGCGCGCAAAACACGCCAGAACGACCAGCACGCCACGCTGCATAGCATCGTCATCACGGTGGCCGAGGCAGTGGAGCAGGGCCTGCGTTACGCCGCCGAATGGAAGGGCTACGACCCCAAGCAGGTCAAGTTCAAGGTTAACCCTGAGTTCGTGACCCCGGTGGTCGACGCCCAGGTGCTCGCCGAGCTGCTCAAGGGTGTGATGGCCGGCACGATCAGCGCCGACACCTACTGGCAGTACCTTACCACCGGCAAGCTGCCGGAGCGCCCATACGAAGACGAAGCCGAACTGATCAGCGATGAGCGCGAGTCGGCCGGCATCAATTTGGACAAAGACGATGCCATCGACAAACCTGGTGCAGGCGGACAGCCAACTGTTGGAGCAGACGACGCGCCACTCGGTAATGCTGGAGCGGCTTAAGGCCGGCGAGGTCAAGAAGTTCGAAAAGTACCTGCGCCACATCGATACGCTGGTGCGGGAGCAGTTGACCCGCAAGGAGCTGACCACCTACAGCCGGGACCGCCTTGAGCAGTTTCTGGCCCGGGTGGATGGCAAGCTACTGGATATCTACAAGGCATACGGCGACCTGGTCCAGGCTGATCTGGTTGATATCGCCCTTTATGAGTCGACCTTCGAGGCTAAAAGCCTGAGTAACGCACTCTCCATCGACGCGGTGGTGCCGACCAACACGGTGATTCGCGCGGCTGTGTTCTCCTATCCGCTACAGGTGAAGGGCATCGACGGCGGCAAGCTGCTGAAGAGCTTCGTCAGCGGCTGGACTCGCACCGAGACGATGCGCGTCACGAACACAATCCGGCTCGGCTTCGGCCAGGGCCAGACCAATGCCCAGATCATCCAGGCGATTCGCGGTACCGCGGCGCAGAACTTCACGGACGGCGTCCTAGCGGTGAGCAACCGCAACGCTGCCGCCGTGGTGCAGACGGCAATCCAGCACGTAGCCACCACGGCACGAATGGAGACGCTGAAGGCCAATAGTGACGTGGTGCTGGGCTACCGCTGGGTGTCGACGCTCGACCGCAAGACCTCGCAGCAATGTAAGGGCCTGGATGGCATGCGCTTCGATCTGGGCAAAGGCCCGCTGCCGCCGGCGCACATCAACTGCCGATCAACCACGGTGCCGACCACCAGGCTTTCGGAGATGTTCGCCAAGGACGCCACGCGCGCATCCGTGGGCGATAACGGTGGGGCCCAGGTCGACGCAGGCCTGAACTATTACGAGTGGCTGGCAACGCAGCCAGCGAGCTTTCAGGATCACGCCCTCGGGCCGGTCCGGGGCAAGTTGTTCCGCGATGGAGGACTGACGCCGGAGAAGTTCGCCAAGCTGCAGCTGGATAAGTCGTTTAAACCGCTGACGTTGGCGCAGCTGAAGGAGGCAGAGCCCGACATGTTCACCCGAGCAGGCGTTACACTCGGCGCTCCACCAGGTTGAGATAGCGCATGCAGATCATCGTTGAAGACGGTAAGGGCAGGCCAGACGCGAATAGCTTCGTGCCGCTGGAGAAGCTGACCTTCTACCGCGACTACTACGGGTTCCGGATACCTGAAGCAGAGGCTGACCAGGTCGAACTGCTGCTGCGCGCCGCGGCCGACATCAACGGTCGCCAGTGGAAGGGTCGTAAGGCCAATCCTGAGCAGGCAATGTCCTGGCCCCGGCGTGACTGCAAGATCGAATACCAGACGTTGTCCGAGACGTTCGTGCCCTTTGAGCTTGAATGGGGCCAGGTACGGCTGGCGGTCGAGCTATACGCTGTCGACCAGGGCTTCCATATCGAGGAGCCAACGCATTGCACTGAGCCCAATGGCCGGCGCACGCGGCTCAATCGCGATACGCCAGGCTTTCGCATGCGTCCGCCGCCATACGCGCCGAGCAGGACGCAGTTCGCCGATTACCTGATGATGCGCGGCCTGTCGGTAGTGGATTCATGAATATGGGCTTGAATTAAAGCGTCTAAGTCCCCATGTGTAACGGCCTAGATATCAAAAGAGGCGCTTTATCATGACGGATAGGGAAGACGTTGCGCGTGCTATCAAGGCGCTCAGTCCGAAATCAGAAATTATGGAGTTTGATTTCACTCCACACGCTCCGAAAATTCTGCGTGAGCTGGCCGACGAAATAGAGAAAGGGACCAAAAACCTAAAGAGTGCAGCCTGGCATTGCAGTAAATCAACGCCGCACATTCAGCAAATGGTTGTAACCATTGAGCGCGATAGCTAACTCATAACCCAATTTGAAGTTCACAAACCTCGGCAATGCCGGGGTTTTTTTATGCCTGCTGATTAGGTCGGCAGCCCAGAAATCCCGAGGGGATACCCATGTTCAAGCTTAAACAACTTTTTCTGAATGCAGCCGGCGAAGGCGGCGAGGGTGGCGGCGGTCCGGCGATCACTCCTGAGATTCAGGCGCTGATTGATCAACAAGTCGCTGGGCTCAAGACCAAAAATAGCGAATTGCTCGCCTCCCTCCGGACCACCAAAACAGAATTGGATGGTTTCAAGACCCAGTTCGAAGGCCTGGACATCAACGCGGTGAAGGCCCTGCTCACCAAGGTGGGTCAGGATGAGGAGACCCGCCTGCTGGCTGAGGGCAAGCTCGACGAGGTCATCACCAAGCGCACCGAGCGCCTGCGCACCGATTACGACACCAAGCTGGCTGCTGAGAAGACCCGTGCTGACAAGGCCGAGGCCTTCGCCGCCAAGTACAGCGACAAGGTGCTGGCCGATTCCATCCGCGCTGCTGCCATCAAGGCCGGCGCGCTCCCCGAGGCTGCCGAGGACATCATCCTGCGCGCCCGGGGCACTTTCAAACTCAGTGAAGACGGCGAGGCGATTGCCACCGACCGTGACGGCGAGGTCGTTTACGGGAAGGACGGGAAAACCCCGCTGTCGCCGCTCGAATGGGCGGAGTCGCTGCGTGAAACAGCAACACACCTGTGGCCAAGGGCTCAGGGTGCCGGGCAGACCGGCGACAACGGTGGCAAGGCCACGAAAAAGTGGGGCGAGTACACGGAAACCGAGCGCGCTGCGATCGCCCGTGACAACCCTGAGCTCTTCAAGAAAATCCAGGCCACCAAAGGAACCTAATCCATGGCAACTACCCAACTGACCGACATCTTCGTCGGTGACTACTACGCCTCCCTGGCGCCGGTTAACAGCCCAGAAAAGACCGCTGTATACGAGTCGGGCATTGTGACCCGCTCGCCCGTGCTGGACGCGATCGCCTCCGGCAGCCAGGGCACCGCCGAGATCAGCTACTGGCAGGATCTCAACGCTGATGAAGCCCCGAACATCAGCAACGACGACCCGAACGACCAGGGCGAAGTCGGCAAAGTCACCCAGGACAGCATGCGTGCCCGGGTTCTGTATCTCAACAAAGGCTACGGCGTTACTGACCTGACCGCTGAGCTTGCGAACAGCGAGCCTCAGCAGCAGATCCGCAACCGCTTCGGCACCTACTGGACTCGCCAGTGGCAGCGCTACACTCTGGGTGCCGCTCGCGGCATCATCGCGTCGAACATCGCGAACAACGGCGGTGACATGGTCATCGACGCGGGTGCGACCATCAGCGCGAATGCCTTTCAGGATGCCGCGTTTACCGCCGGCGATGCGGCCGACCAGTTCGGCGCGATCGGCGTGCACTCGGTGGTGATGAACCAGATGGTCAAGCAGGACCTCATTGAGTATCTGCGTGACTCCGACGGCAAGATCATCCTGGCCACATACCTCGGCAAGCCAGTGTTCATGGACGATGCCCTGGTGTATGGCGCGGGCAAGTATCTGTCCGTGTTCTTCGGCCAGGGCGCGTTCGGTTACGGCGAAGGCACGCCGAAGGTTCCGGTAGAACTGGAGCGTAAGCCGGGCGGCGGTAACGGTGGCGGTGCCGAGGTGCTGTGGGAGCGGAAGACTTACATCCTCCAGCCTGCCGGCTTCAGCTGGAAGGGTTCCGAGGCTCAGAACCTCAGCCCAACCGCGACTCAGTACGCAGCTGCTGCGAACTGGCAACGTGTGTTCAGCCGCAAGCAGGTTCCGTTCGCCGCTGTGATCAGCGGTACCACCACGCCGTAATTCGGCCCACACAGCCTGGCGCCCTTATGGCGCCGGGATGCTTTTGAGGTGATTCATGAAAGTGATCTACACGGACAAACCGGGCAAAGAGCGCGGCGTGTGCTACCGCCTGTTGAGCGAGTTCTTTGGGGTGATCGGCACCGCGACTGAGGTTGTCGTCGAGGGCGATGCGCCGGATATCTTCGATGCCTACCAAGCGGCTGGCATCAAGGTTTCCGACGGCAAGGAGCCAGAGAACAAAGAAACCGACCCTCTGAAAATGAAGGTCCCCGAGCTGAAAGAATGGCTGACCGAGAAGGGCATTGCCTTCGACCCGTCCGCCAAGAAAGAAGACCTGCAGGCCCTGGTGCCAGCGAAATAAGGACAAGCATATGACCGACTTCATCACCGTTGCCGATGTTGATACCTCGCTGGGTCCTGGCTGGGCCGGCACCGGTGATCCGGTCCTTGCTGTGACCATGGCAAACGCCTGGCTCACTGCCAAGATTAAGCGGGCTGTTCCTGATCCGGTCCCGGCCGAGATCAAAACAGCTGGCGCCCAGGTCGCCAAAGAGGCGGCGGCGGGCAAGCTGTACACAGCAACGCAGAAGGAAGTGCAGAGCAAGACCGTATCCGCGCAGTCCGGCACGTCGGTGAGCAAAACGTACGTGGCAGGCTCTACCGACCAGTCGGCGGGCGTCAACTTCGCCCTGGCGCTGCTGGAGCCTTGGATCAAGCGCTCTGGCGTGATGATGCTGAAAAGGATCTGATCATGGGCATGCGCGAAGAGATCCAGGCTGAATTGGCCGAGGCGTTCGACGATCCCGATGGGCTGACCGACGCGGTTAAGCCCGTGACGGGCGTGCGCAAGGTTGCGGGCGAGTATGATCCGGACCTGGGCGGCGAAACGCCTGAGACCACCGTCAATTACATTGGGCGCGGTGTTCTGGGCAGCTACATGTCCAAGGAGATCGACGGTTCGCTCATCCAGACCACCGACAAGAAGCTGCTGGTGCTGCAAAACGAGCTGTTCCTGTCGGAGGCCGGCGTTCCGACGGCGGTACCGGCTGCCCCGGCCATTGGCGATATCGTCAACGGGCTGCGGGTGATGAACGTGTCAGCTGATCCGGCTGATGCGACGTGGACGGCTCAGTTGAGGAAGTGACATGGCAAGTAAAGGCGCAGGCCAGTCCGGCAGCTTCGCCCTGAGCCTGGCCGAGTTCGCCGCCCAGACCAGCGAAGCCATTGACGCCAGTGTGCGCGAAATCATCATCGAAGTCGGCAGCAGCCTGATCCGGATGTCCCCCGTGGGTAACCCGGAGATCTGGGCCGCAAACGTCGCTCACCGTGAGGTGAACACCCGGGCGGCCGACGACTATGACTTCAAGGTCGCGGTCCGCAATACGCTCATCAACCTCAACGAATCGAACTTCACCAAAGCTGGCAAACTGCGAAAGGGTGTGAAGTATGCCAAACCCCTGACAAAGACCGAGCGAGACCAGAACTTCAATGTGAACGGCTTGGTCGCTGGCAGTGACTACGTCGGTGGGCGGTTCCGGGCGAACTGGCACATATCGCTTGGCGTGGTAGAGAGCGTCACCTTTGATGAGGTTGACCCGAGCGGCGCCGAAACCACTGCTGCAATGGTTGCCGCGATGAGTGACTTCACCGCCGGCCAGATGGCCTACATCGTCAACAACTTGCCCTACGCGATCCCGTTGGAGTTCGGCCATTCCACCCAGGCCCCCGGCGGTATGGTCCGGGTAACCGTGGCTCGCTTCCAGCAGATCGTGCTGGAGGCCATCAGGAACAACCAGGTATGAGTCACGCAATCATCGCCTCGATCTACGAGGCCAAGCTGATCGCCTGGAACGCTGCCAGGTCGGACAAGCTCAAGATCGTTTTCGAGAACACGGCCTACTCGCCAGCGGAAGGCGAGACCTACCTGCGAGCCTTCACTATCCCGGGCGACACCGCGAGCAACACGCTCGGCGGTGATCACCGGCTGTTCACCGGCGTGTTTCAGGTCAGCATCATCGCGCCGGCGGGCACCGGCAAGATCAAGACCAACCCAATTACCACCGAACTGGTTGGCTTGTTCCCGCTATACGCCAGGGACACGAAGGGCGCGGTCACCGTGGTGACCATGTCGCCAGTTGACCCAGGGCCCGGCATCACAGGCGATTCAACTTACACCGCTCCAGTCTCGTTCTTGTACCGAGCCGACACCAACTGATCCCGCCCATTAGGCAAACCCAAAGACCCGCCATTGAGCGGGTTTTTTCACATCTGCAAAGAGGAAATACCCCATGGGCTACAAACTCCCGAACGGCGGCACCTTCCAGCACGCCGCAACCTACGCGACCGCACTGGCGTTCACTGCCATCAGCAACGCCGCCGAGGCCGTTGCCACTGTTGTCGGCGGCACCATTGCTGCCGGCGATATCGTTCTGCTCACGTCCGGCTGGAGCAAGCTGGATAGCAAGGTGGTGCGCGTGAAGGCGGCCACCGCGACGGCCATCACCCTGGAAGGTATCGACACCACGGATACTCAGGTTTTCCCGGCAGCGGGCGGCGCGGGCACGATGCGCAAAGTGCTGACCTGGGTGCAGATCCCGCAAATCTCCGACGTTGCCTTCTCCGGCGGCGAGCAGAACTACCTGGACGTGGTGTTCCTCGAGGACGACCAGGGCAAGCAGATCCCCACCGACAAATCGGCGGCAAGCATGGTCCTCACCATCGCAGACGATCCGGCCCAGGCGTTCAACGGAGTGCTGCTGAAGGCGGACGCCGGCAAGCAGATCGAAGCGGCCCGCTTGAACCTGCCCGGTAACGACACGCTGCTGTACGGCACCTACACGTCGTTCTCCAAACAGCCAGCGGTGTCCCGCAACAACCTGCTGACCCGCACCGTCAGCTTGGCGTTGCAGGCCGAGCCGACCCGCTACCTGACTGCGGTGGTTTAACCCATGGCTAAGATCCGTATTGCGCAAAAGGCTACGTTCAATGCGCCCGTGCTGATCCCGATCGTCGGCAGCGCGCCCGAGAAGGTTGAGTTCACCTTCAAGTACCGGGATCGCGCCGAGCTTGCCGCTTTATTCGATGAGTGGAACGAGGCGCGGGACAAGGCGCGGGCCGCGCTAGGCGATAAGCCGTCCTGGTCGGAAGTGGTCGCCGTGGACACCGAGCAGCAAACCCAGCAAATCAAGGACCTGGTAATCGGCTGGGGTTTCGACGACGAATACAACGACGACAACATCGTCGCATTCGTGAAGTCCTGCCAGGGTGCCGCCGAGGCGGTCGTTAAGGCCTACGAAGGCGCATACAACCAGGCCCGCCTGGGAAACTGACCGACGCCGCCCGCGCCATGTACTCGCCAAGCGTGCCCGACGCGATTATCGGCATGTTCGGCCTTGCCCCTGGTGATCTGGTTGAGGAAGTGGAGGTCTGGCCATGCAACTGGCCGGCCTTCCTCCTTTTCAACCGCATGTCCACCCAGTGGCGAGCAGGCGCCGGCGGCGCGATCGGTCTCGACTACAGCTGCATACGCGACGTGGCCGGTTTCCTCGGCATCAAGAAAAAGAAACTCGCTGAAATCTTCCCTGACCTTCAGGTGCTGGAAGGCGAAGCCCTGCGCGTTATGGCGGAGGAAAGGGAAAACAGCCCGTGACCACGGGCACTTATTCAAGGTGAGTCGATGAACATTGCAGAACTCGGTGTCAAGATCGACTCGGCCGATGCAATCCAGGCGAAAACGAGCCTGGATGAAATGGCGAAGGCCGGCGGCCGGGCCGAGCAGTCAGCCGTTTCGCTGATGAACGAAATGCAGGCCCTGGAAAAGTCGCTGTCCACCAGCGCCAAAACCACCCAGGACCTGGCAAAGCAGCGTGACGCTCTCGCCAAGCTGACCAAGACCGGCGCCTATGGCGAGGCCGAGGCGGCGAAGATCTCCGCTCAGCTGGACAAGCAGCAGATCGCCCTGGCCAAGTCTGCCCTGGACGAACAGAAGGCCCTGAACAGCCTGCTGGGTGCCATCGATCCAGCTCGCGCTGCCCTCGCCAAGCTGGATACGCAGGTCGAGCAGCTTGGCAAGCACCTGGATGCCGGCCGTATCAGCCAGGACCAGTACAACACTGCCCTGAGCAAGATCGACAAGGATTACGCCAAGCTCGAAAAGACCACCACCGGTTTCGACAAACTGCGCCTCGGTACACGCCAGGCGCAGGAAAACGTCGTGCAGTTGGGTAACGCGCTGTCGTCGGGTGATTGGGGTAGCGGCGTTCGCGCCGTCGCTCAGTTGGGCGCCGGTGCTGGCGCTGGTGCAGCTGGTATGCTCGCCATCCTGGCCCCGCTGGCCCTGGCCACTGCCGCCGTGGGTGGCCTCGCCGTTGCCTACTACAAGGGCAGCGAAGAGCAGGACCGCTATAACAAGTCACTGATCCTTACCGGCAACTACGCCGGCGTCAGTGCGGGGCAGCTTGGCGACATGGCGCGGCAGGTCAGCGCTACCGTGGGCACCACCGGCCAGGCCGCCGAAGTCTTGGCTCTGCTGGCTGGCAACGGCAAGATCGCTGGCGATAGCTTTACCGGCATCACCCAAGCCGCAGTATCGATGCAGGAAGCCACGGGCAAGGCAGTAAACGAGACGGTTGCTGAGTTCGTCAAGCTCGCCGATGACCCGGTAAAGGCATCCGCAGCGCTGAACGAGCAGTACCACTACCTCACCGCTTCGGTTTACTCGCAGATTGCCGCGCTGGAAGAGCAGGGCGATCACGCGGGCGCCGTGAAGCTGGCGACCGAGTCCTACGCCGATGCAATCAACGAGCGCACGCCGAAGATTCTGGAAAACCTGAGCTTCTGGGAGCGAGGCTACAACGCTGTTGCGCGCGCTGCTGACAACCTCAAAAACATCGGCCGACCGGACATTGGTGCAGACATTGAGCAGGCTCGCCGCGACCTGACCGATGCGCAGAAAGGCAATATCGGCCTGTTCCAAAACCAGAAGGAAATGATCGAGTTCCGGCAAAACCGCCTGAACATGCTGGAGGACGAAAAGGCAGCTCAGGCAGACATTGCCAAATGGGAGGGCGAGCAGGCCAAAGCCCAAGGGGCGGCGGTCACGGCAATGGCGAAGGTTGATGCGCTGACCAAGTCGTCGTTGACCAATGAGCAAAAGCGGACAAAGGAGATTGAGGACTATAAGCAGCAACTCGCGGATATCCGGAAGGTTGCGCCAAATGATCCCCGTCTCCAGCAGGACGTTGTCGAAAAAAACATCTCCAACATCAATGCCAAGTTCAAGGATCCAAAGGCTGCCGGCACACAGGTCGACCTGACCGCTTTCAACGACGCCAAAAACGAATTGGCCGCGATCACCGACACCTACAAAAACTACCAGAAGGAACTGGAAGCGGCGCAAAAGGCTGGCCTGCTGTCCGAGGAAGACTATCTGCTGCGGCGCCAGGCGCTGATCGGCAATCAACTCGACCAAACCACGGCAGCATACGAGGCTGAGATCGCCGCTCTTGAGGCCGCCAAGGGCAAGAAGTCCACATCTGCCGCGCAGAGCATCCAGCTCGACCAGAAGATCGCTGACGCACGCGCAGGGATGGTCAAGGCGCAGAAGGATGCGGATAGCCAGCTTGAGGTACTGGCGACCAACGAAACCGGGCGCCTTGCCAAACAGGAACGGGCCATCAGCACGTACGTGCAGGCCCTGGGGCAGCAGCAGCGGGCCTTGGAGCTGGCTGGCCAGCGCGCAGTTCTCGGCGTAGGACAGGGCGATCGCCAGAACGCGCTCAGCGGCGAGCTGAACAGCCAGCAGGACCGGTTTGCTCAGCAGTCGCTGGAGTTGGCCAACCAGAAGTCCGACCCGTCGCGCAACATGTCGGAAGAGGAGTTCAAGCGCAAATCGCAGGCGCTTGCCGATGCGAATAAGGCCGCGACGGACCAGATCCGGCAGAACTATGCGGACGTGGAGAATGCCCAGGGCGATTGGACGAAGGGTGCGACTGCGGCTTGGGACAACTACCTGGACTCGGCGCAGAACATCGCCGGCCAGACGAAAAGCCTGTTCAGTAACGCCTTCAGCTCCATGGAGGACTCGATCGTCAATTTTGCGATGACCGGCAAAGCGTCGTTCTCAGATTTCGCCAAATCGATCCTGGCTGATATGGCGCGTATCGCTACCCGTCAGGCGAGTTCGGCTTTGTTGGGCAGCTTGGTGGGCGCAGCGGCCAGTTACCTCGGCGGAAGTGCTGCAGGTGGCGGCAATGGCATGGCTGCAGGGTCTGCCGGTGCCACGTCGTCGAACCTCGGGGCGTCATCAGCCGGTTATTCCAGTACCTACTTCCCGCAAGCGAAGGGTGGCGCCTGGTCGGGTGGCGTGCAGATGTTTGCCGACGGCGGCGCCTTCACCAACTCCATCGTCAGCAAGCCCACGGCGTTTGGCATGGCCAACGGCAAGACAGGTGTTATGGGCGAGGCAGGGGAAGAGGCGATCATGCCGCTGACCCGTACTTCCAGTGGCAAGCTTGGGGTTATGGCTGCCGGCGGCGGATCTGGATCAACGCAGATCAATGTCGAGGTGCACATCGATGGCGAGGGCAACGCCTCGTCTTCGGCTGATGCTCCCGGCTATGACCTGTTCGGCAAGGAACTGGCCGCGTTCGTTGAGCAGAAGTACCAACAGATGCGCAACAAGGACATGGGCCAGGGTGGCGTCATCAACAAAGCAATTAAGGGGCGCTGATGGCTATCGAGCGATTCACCTGGGCGACAGAGAAGGGCGCAGAAGGTGATATCACCCAGCGCGTTCGCTCCAAGCAGTTTGGCGATGGATACGAACAGTCGGTAGAGGACGGCCTCAACAACCGGTCGCAATCCTGGCCCGTGACCTTCACGGGCATGAAGGGGCGCATCAAGGACATCATGGACTTCCTCGACCGACACAAGGGGGCGAAGGGCTTCCTGTGGGAGCCGCCCCTGGGTGAGCTTGGTCTCTACAAGTGCAACAGCTACAAGCCTGTGCACCGCGGTGGCCAGGTCTACGCCATCACCGCGACTTTCCAGCAAACCTTTCATCCCTGAGTAACCGCCCATGGCACTTATCACGGATATCCAGAAACTGGAGCCCGGCGGCGAGATTCGCCTCTTTGAAATTGATGGGACCGAATACGGCGCCGATTACCTTCGCTTCCACGGTCACGCCATCCCGCACACGCCAGAGGAATTGCTGGCCTATGAGGGCTCGGAAGAGGACCTGCCCGCCAAGTCGATTATCTGGCAGGGGCAGGAGTACGCAGCCTGGCCGGTGCAGATCGAGGGTATTTCCTCGAGCAGCGACGGCACCGCCTCTCGGCCGACTTTCGCCGCGGGTAACGTCAACGGTCGAGTCACGGCGCTGTGCCTGGCTTTCGAGGACATGCTTAAGTTCAAGCTGACGGTCCGTGAGACCCTGGCCCAGTATCTGGATGCGGCGAACTTCCCCGAGGGCAACCCGACCGCCGACCCGACCCAGGAGGCGCTGGAGATCTGGTACATCGACCAGAAAACCAGCGAGGACGGCGAAGCGGTGGTCTGGGAGCTGTCTTCCCCGGGCGAGATCGACAACCACGGTTTGCCCGGCCGGCAAATGACGACGTTCTGCCACTGGGCCATGACCAACGGTTACCGGGGGCCGGACTGCGGCTATACCGGTTCAGCGATGTTCGACGATGAGGACAACCCCACGGACGACCCGGCCCTGGACCAGTGCAAGGGCTGCCTATCGTCCTGCAAGCTGCGCTTCGGCGAGAACAACGAATTGTCCTTTGGCGGATTCCCCGCTGTATCCCTGATCGCCCGGAGCTGACCATGCGCAAGCACATCATTGCGGCCATCCAGGCGCACGCGCAGGCCGAGTATCCGCGCGAGTGTTGCGGCCTGCTGCTGGCCATCGGTCGGGCACAGAAATACTTCCAATGCCGGAACATCGCGACGGAGCCGAACGAAGAGTTCCGACTGGATCCAGAGGACTACGCAGCGGCGGAAGACCTGGGCGAGGTGATCGGCATTGTCCACTCGCACCCGGACGCCACCAGCAGGCCGTCACCGCATGACTTGGCCATGTGCGAGGCTACGGCCTTGCCCTGGCACATTCTGTCGTGGCCCGAGGGCGACATGCGCACGATCACGCCAACGGGCAGCACGCCGCTGCTCAAGCGCCCGTTCGTGCATGGGGCCTGGGATTGCTGGCAGGTGTGCGCTGATTGGTACGCCCGCGAGTGGGGTTTGGAGTTCGAGCCATTCCAGCGCGCCGATGGCTGGTGGGAGAGTGCGGAGAACGCAAGCCTGTACGAGCAGCACTACGAGGCGGCCGGGTTTGTGCGCGTAGACCGACCGCAGCGCGGTGACATGATCGTTATGCAGGTTGGCCGGACGGTTCACCCGAATCACGCCGGGATTTACCTGGGCACTGATCCGGCACTTCCTGGCGAAGAGTCGGGCGTGTACGGCCCCGGCCCGTTCCTGCTGCACCACCTGTACGGCAGGCCGTCGGAAATTATCGTATTCGGCGGGCCCTGGCACGACCGGACGCGCCTGATCCTCAGGCACAAAGACGCAACACAACCAAAATGACGCGGCAGAGCCGCAAGGGTGAGCTATGCAAGCCAGCCAGCGCTACACACTGAATATTCGAGATTTATTTATCAGCTCAAGCGAGGGCCTTTGCGGCGCCGAGGTGGTTGTCGCCATTCTAGACGGCGATACCGAAATCGACCGATTGAGCTTCAAGGGCAAAGTTGGGCCGGGTGGTGATGGTTGCGACAGAAGCTATACCGCGAAGCCGGGGCTGAAGGCGGAAAAAATCTCTGGCCCCGGGTCTATCACAATGAAATCAGCGATCTAGATCGGAGAAGATGAAATCATCCGTTCCGAGCCTGTGAGATCCGTACCCCGCGACGTAGCCATCACCCGCGGTCGTCGCTTGGGATTCAGCCTCATCTTTGCTCGAGAAAACGCCGTGAAGACTCCATGGAGAATTTCGGACAACACCCCAACCGAGTACGGACCCTGCGTTATCTGGATCTTTTGGTAGTTGATTACTCACATTGACCTCCAGGTCATAAACGCGCCGATATTGGCGCAACCCCAGTCTTTGGGATTACAGGCGTAGGACTGGGGAAATCCATTTTAGGTCTCCTGGTAAAAAGAGATCGTTTCTTTCAGCGAGGCTGAAAACTCATAGATCTCGTCCAGCGAGTTGATAGGGTGGCGCGTTTCGACTTTGTCCTTGTCGAAAATTCCCAGATATTTTTGACTGCGATTGAAGTGAAGCCTGGCGATAGGTTTTCGATTATTGTCGTCTAGGAGGATGCCGAAGTAGCTCTGTGTATCTCTGCTAGCTATGCGCTTTGCATCTATAACAGTCCGAACAATCGCTTTGATAATATGGAACCCTTCCAGCTCCTCCATCGTCGTCAGAATGCGATCTTCAGGCTCTTCCTGTGCATCAGTCTGATTTTCGGCCACGACCGATTCAGCGAGCGTGGGAAACGTGGCTTTACTCATCGCCGACTTCAGCCTGTCGTTGATCTGATCACTGAGAAACTGGGAAGCCGCCTTCCTTGTCAGCTGAGCAAATTGATCTCGAACTTTCTGGGTGATTACTCCTTCGTAGACTCGCGATGCGAAGAAACGAACGAAATCATCATCAGGCTGGGTGAACTGTTTGACCATTTCCTTTTTGATGTTTCCCACATACTTCAGTTCGCCAGCGGCATTGATGATCGAATCAACGTCGAAAGCGGATTTTGTCAGTTTTTGAAGCTCGGGGATGACATGCTCATCGATGTTGAGCAGGTCGATCTCAAGAAATGGCTTCTCGTCCATTTTGTTTGCAGCATCGAGATCTGTATAGAACCGATAAAATCTGCCATTTGTGAGGATGGAAATTCTCGCAGTCGTAACGTGGAAGTAGCGGAAGAGCTGGCTCGCATGGTTGATATTGAGCGGCTCGCCGACTTTTTTCGTTTCGATCAAAATCTGGATCTGGCCACCCTTCAAAATCGCGTAATCAATCTTTTCCCCTTTTTTCGTGCCGACATCGCATACGTATTCCGGAACGACTTCGGAGGGGTCGAACACATCGTAGCCCAGCACGGTATGAATGAACGGCATTACGAAAGCAGTCTTCGTTGCTTCCTCAGTTTGAATTGTCGATGCTAGCTGATTAACCTTCGCTGACATTGCGTTCAAGCGTTCTACAAAATCCATTTCTCTGCTCCGTTGCACGTTCATCCGGCTGGGCCGTAGAGGCGCAACGCTACTACGCCAAGCCCGTGCCCCGCCACTGGCATTCCATCCACGCTGGATGCCTGGCCAGCGTCGACTTTAGTCGAAGTTGATAGGCAACACTTGAGGCGCTAGATTCGTCTCGGCGATGGAGCCAATGCTCAATGCCAAACAAGGAAGAAGTAATGGTTAATAAGGTAAAAAACGAGGCCGAGCTGCAGGCGTGGGACCAATATGCTGCAGCAGCCATTGCCACGGCTTACAACGCCGTGCATGGTAATAACGCGCATGACTACGTATTGAAAGCTACACAAAGAGCTGCAGAAATTGCAGATGCGCTGATTGAAGAGCGCCGGAAGCGGTAAATATATATGACTTAGAGCCCAGCCCCGCGCTGGGCTTTTTGCATCTGCCCCCCAGTGCTACAGTCCCGCCAAACCAAAGAGGGAACGACATGCGGATTTTGATAGCGGCGATAGCGGTGGCGATGCTGGCGGGGTGCGCCTCATCGGCGATCTCGGTGCGGGATGCGAAGCCGGTCCCGTCGGACGAGGTTTATGCCTTCCAGACTAAACCAGCTGGCGAGAGCGGCAAAATCACCGTGGTGCGCGACTCCGGCGCGGTCGGTTCTGGCTGCGACATCGTTGTTTATGTCGACGGCCGCAGGGCTGCAAAAATCGGAACTGGTCAGCGGGCCACATTCTACCTTCCGCCGGGGTCGCCCAATCTCGGCGCGGGCCTGGCGGGCTCTGGCTTGTGCGCAGGTGCTGCAATTCGCACCATCGCAGCAACGGTGCAGCCAGGTAAGGAAAGCCTGTACCGTATCAGCGGCGACATGGCCGGGTTCTACATAGGGCCTTATGTCGATTACAACTGAATCAAGAAAACCTTGAAGCCGCCTCCGGGCGGTTTTTTATTACCCGGAGAAAATGATGCAGGCATCAGCGATCAACTACCAACCCATGACGACGGTTCGCCTGCATGGACAACTCCGACAGTTCGGCAAGTCGTTCCGGCTTTCCGTAAAGTCTCCAGCAGAGGCGATCAAGGCTCTTTGCGTTCAGATTCCTGGCTTTGAACGCTTCCTTTCGAATGCGAAATCACGCGGGCTTGAGTTCGCTGTCTTTCGTGATAATCGGAACATCGGTGAGAAAGAGCTGAATTACAACGGAGCGGGGGATATACGCATTGCACCGGTGGTTGTGGGTAGCAAGCGCGGCGGAATCCTCCAAACCATTGTCGGCGCCATCCTTATCGTGGTCGGGGTGATCTTCTCCGCTACACCTTTCGGCACCCCCCTCATAGGCGCCGGTATCGGTCTTGTCGCCGGCGGTGTTATCCAGATGCTGAGCCCTCAAGCCAGCGGCCTGAAGACCAGCGCTGCGCCAGAAAACACCCCCGGTTATGCGTTTGGCAGCGCCAAAAACACCACGGCATCGGGCAACCCAGTGCCGCTTTGCATCGGCGAACGGCGGTGGGGCGGCGCGATTATCAGCGCTGAGATCTACGCAGAAGATCGCATGTAACTACCACCTGTAGCACCACAGCCGCCCACGAGGCGGTTTTTTATTGCCTGGAGAAAAGCATGGGCGCAGCACACAAAATCGACGTTTATGGCGCCAAGGGCGGATCGGATAAGCCCAAAACACCTACTGAAGCGCCGGATAGTCTGCGCTCTGTCGCCATGGCCAAAATGCTGATCGCCGTGGGCGAGGGAGAGTTCGAAGGCACACCTACCGCGCGCGATATCTTCCTCGACAACACCCCGCTTCAAGACCCCCAAGGCAACATGAACTTCCCGAACGTTAAATGGGAGTGGCGCACCGGGGCGGTAGACCAAACCTATATCCAAGGCATCCCGTCGATCGCGAACGAAACAACGATCGGTACGGAGTTACGCAGTGGCACGCCCTGGGTTCGAGCCATCACCAACACTCAGCTTTCTGCTGTGCGCGTGCGCTTTGCCTGGCCGGCACTTCAATCGGTCGACTCGGGCGGGAACATCAACGGGTACACGATTGGCTACAAGGTCGAGTTGGCAACTGACGGTGGTGCCTACCAGGAAGTGCTGAATGAGGCCGTGTCCGGAAAGACTACAAGCGTCTACGAGCGCACGCGCCGCATCGATTTGCCGAGGGCGAGTTCAGGTTGGCTGCTGCGGATCACTCGTCTGACCGCGAACCAGAACAACAACAAAATCTCCGACACCATGCAGATTGCCGGCTTCACTGAGGTGATCGACGCGAAGATTCGATACCCGAACACCGCGCTGCTCTTCATTGAGTTCTCGGCAGAACAGTTCCGCAGCATCCCGGCCGTGACCTTGGGCTGCAAGGCTCGAAAGTGGCCGGTGCCGAGCAACTATGACCCTGCGACCCGAACTTATACGGGTATATGGGATGGCACCTTCAAAGAGGCGTATACCAACAATCCGACCTGGGCGACGCTCGGCATCACCACGAACGACCGTTTCGGCCTGGGCCGTCGCATCAAACCGTGGATGGTAGACAAGTGGGAGCTGTACCGCATCTCGCAGTACTGCGACCAGCTGGTGCCGGACGGCAAAGGCGGCATGGAACCGCGCTTCCTCTGCAACCTGAACCTGCAGAGCAAGGCTGACGCCTGGTCGCTGTTGCGCGATATCTCGGCGATTTACCGCGGCATGACCTACTGGGCCCAAGGCCAAGTATTCACGCTGTCGGACATGCCGCGCGCCACCGACTTCGACTTCGCGTACACCCGGGCGAACGTGATCGATGGCAAGTTCACTTACTCCAGCGCATCGGAACGCACCCGTTACAGCCGTGCGCTGGTCAGCTACGACAACCCGCTGAACAACTACGACACCGATGTAACGGCTGTGACCGATGCGAAGCTCCAGCGGCGCTACGGTGACAACCCGTTGGAGATCAGCGCAATTGGTTGCGACAGAGAGTCGGAGGCCCAGCGCCGCGGAAAGTGGGCGCTGCTCACGAACTCGAAGGACCGGGCCGTCACATTTAAGGTTGGCCTCGATGGTCGCATCCCGTTGCCAGGGTACGTGATCCCGATCGCTGACGAACTTCTGGCCGGCCGGCCGGTGGGCGGGCGTATCTCGGCGGTGAGCGGCAAGGTCATCACCCTGGACCGCGACACGCAAGCCAAGCCCGGCGACAGGCTGATCCTCAACCTGCCCGACGGCAAGTGCGAGGGCCGCACCGTGCAGATGGTCAGTGGCCGGCAGGTCACCGTGACCGTGGCTTACTCTGTGCCGCCTGAGCGTGAGTTGGTGTGGGCGCTGGATGCTGACGATCTGGCCATCCCGCTTTATCGCGTGGTCAGCGTGGCGCGGCCGGAGCCTGGCGTGTTTGAAATCTCGGCTGTGCAGTACGATCCGAGCAAGTTCGATCACATCGACACCGGTGCCCGGCTGGAAGAGCGCCCAATCAGCGTTGTGCCTATCACCGTGGTACCGGCGCCGGCGAGCGTCGACATCTCGTCGAACTACTCTGTGGATCAGGGCTTGGCGATCAGCACCATGAACATCTCATGGCCTGCCGTGGCTGGCGCTGTCGCGTATGACGTGGAGTGGCGCAAGGACAGCGGTAACTGGATCAAGCTGCAGCGCACCGGCTCTACCAGCGTCGACGTCACTGGCATTTACTCGGGCGCATACCTGGCCCGCGTTCGGTCGGTGAGCGCCTTCGAGATATCTTCCATCTGGAAGAGTTCCAACCTGACAAACTTGGAAGGGAAGGTCGGCTTGCCGCCGGCGGTGGCGTTTCTGTCCACCACCAGCGAACTGTTCGGGATCGGCATTCGTTGGGGATTCCCTGCTGGCGCCGAGGATACCCAGCGCACCGAGTTATGGTATGGCCAGGCCAATGACCTGTCGGTGGCCACCAAGCTGGCCGACCTGGCGCACCCCCAGGCGAATTACAGCATGCAGGCGCTCCAGGCCGGCGCGCAGTTCTTCTTCTGGGCGCGCCTGGTGGACCGCACCGGCAACGTGGGGCCGTTCTATCCAGTCGGCAACGGTGTAATGGGTATGGCCAGCGCCGATCCGGCGCCAGTGCTGGACTTGATCGCCGGGCAGATCGGTCGCACGGAGCTTGGCCAGGACATCGTTGACGAAATCGACAAGATTCCAGGCCTGCAGGCGCAGATCGATGCGCTCGATGGGCTGTCGGCCTATGACCCTGAGTCGGTCTACATCGAGGGCGACCTGGTGGTGGTCGGCAAGCGGATCTATCAGGCGACCCAGTTGGTGCCGGTAGATACCTCGCCGCCGAACGCCGCTTACTGGGTGGACGTGGGCCAAGTGCTGGTCACGGCAAACGGGCTGGCACGTCAGGTTGAGATCAACACCACCAGCATTACCGAGTTGGATGGTGTGGTCACGGCCCAGGCGTCGAGCCTTCAGTCCTTGCAGTCGGCATATCGGGATGACACTGGAGAGGGTGACCTGGCTGATGCGATCCATGGATACAACGCGGCAGCGAGTTTCGCGCAGGAAGTGAAGACGCGCGCCTCGCAGAACGAGGCCATGGTTCAGCGGCAGGCGGAACTCACCGCTTCGGTGGGCGATGTTGCCGGCAGCGTGACTGATCTGGAAAGTGTTGTGGTCACCGACCGCGAAGCAACCGCTCAGGCCATCCAGCAGATCGGCGTCAAGATCGATGACAACTCCGCAGACATCCAGACCGTAAGCCAGGCTCAAGCTGACACCGACGGCAAGTTCTCCACGATGTACTCCGTGAAAATGCAGGTCAATGCCGATGGGCAATTGGTCGCAGCTGGTTTTGGCTTGGGTATTGAGCAGGACGAAGAGGGGGTGCTTCAAAGCCAGTTCCTGGTCAGCGCTGATCGTTTTGCGATTGTCAGCACGTTGGCCGGCGGGCAGGTTTTTACGCCGTTCACGGTTGATAACGGGCAGGTCTTCATGCGCTCGGCGTTCATCCAGGACGGCAGCATCACCATGCTCAAGATCGGGCAGGCCCTGCAATCTGACAACTACGTCGCCGGTGTGCAGGGGTGGCGCCTCGATAAAGCTGGCAACTTGGAGTTCAACGGCCCAGCGCCCGGCGGTGGCCGGCTGACCATGACGAACCGCGCTATCAAGGTCTACGACGAAAACAACGTTAAGAGGGTTCAACTTGGGGATCTGACGGCATGAGCTTCGGCATGAGGATATGGGGGCCAACAGGGAAGTTGGAACTTGATGAGAACTCATTCACCGTAAGGATCATTTATTCAGGCGTTGTCGCGTTCATCACGGGAGGGAACCGGTACATCAATATTTCTATCCCTGGAGTTTCGCCGTCAACACACTCCGCAATCTGCATTCCGATTGGTGCATACCCCCAAGATCCAAACGCTCAGAACAACTATGCGGTTCAGTACGAGCCGGCGGTTTACTCTGGTGGTGTGACTGTATGGTTTGGGAATCGGACTGGAGCGGTGAATGCCATTAACGGACTTGGCCCTCAGAGACTATTGGTTATGAAGGATAGGTAGATGACATTTGGTTTGACGTTTACCAACAATAACGACGTGGTTACGCTCGACTCTGAATTCTCTAGGCTGGTGATTGTGCAGTCTGGGAGATACTCGGGCGGCGCCGCGTTCTCCCCAGCCATCACTACTGCCGAGCCTCCCCTGGTTTTCGTGCGCCCGGACGGAACGACGACTTTCCAGTACACCACTATCAGTGGCGGCTCTGGAAACTGGACTGGCTTTTCATTCTTGTCGGCTGGATCTGGCAATTACTTTTGTGCTGCGTTCAAGTCACGCGAGCTTGCAACCTATGGACTTAGGCTGTGGGACGGCGGAGCGAATCTGCTATTTGATAGCGGAACGCCTTGTGCTCAGTTCACACGCACGATAACCAGTTGGACATATACAGGTTCAAGTCAAACAGGGCAGGGCACAACTAAATCGAATTGGACTGCTTATTCGCCGCTGGATACCGGCGACTACATGCTAGTTAATAACATTGGCATGGATGTTGGTGGTAATTCGACGAGAGCAGCAAAGCTTTATGTTGTTTGGAATTACGGTAATAACAGGCTTGAGCCTTACATTATAGGTGTAAATAACTCGGTAAACTTCTTCATTCCCATCGTGTTCGCCAAGCCTATTTCATAGGGGATTTATATGACCTGGTACAAAACAGGCACAGTTTCTGTGACGCCTGGCAGCAATGCCGTGCTCGGCGCTGGCACATCGTTCATTGCGAACTCTCGTGTTGGCGATGCGTTTCGTGGGCCAGACGGTGAATGGTACGAAGTCACCAATATTGCCAGTGATTCTGCGCTTTCGATCGCGCCGGCCTACCAAGGCTCGGCTGTTGCAACTGGCGTTTACTCGCTTGCGCCGATGCAGGGGTACGTCAAGGACTCGGCTGATGCACTGAGAGCAGCTACCCAGGTGATTGCCAGCGGCGTTGCCGACATGCAGGAGCAAGTGGAGGTCGCTACCGAAGCGGCAACATCTGCCGGCCAGTCCAAGACGGTAGCCACTGAGCAGGCGGGTATCGCAACCGCTGCTGCTTCTTTGTCCACAGATAATAAAGACGCTGCACAGCTGGCTGCTCAGCAAAGCGCATCATCCTCTCAAGCCTCAGGCGCTGCTGCAAATCTCGCGGAGACGGCTAAGAATTCAAGTGTGCAATCGCAGCAAGCTGCCGCCTCGTCTGCAGCGGCGGCGGCTGCATCTGCTGCACACGCTGAAGAGGTTACAGTAGGCAAGGCTGCCAGCGGCGATAACAACGATATCACATCGCTGCGAGCGATAAGCGCTGATGGCTTCGACAGGATCAGGCTGGGAATCGCTCAGATGGCCGGGGCTACGGCGGGTGTCGGGGGAGTTAAAGGCCTGGTGCCCGCCCCCTCGATAGCTGACCGGCTGAAGGTGTTAAGCGGTGCAGGTACTTGGGTCGTTCTTCCATCCCCTTCTTGGGGTAATATCAGCGGCTCGCTTTCTGCGCAGACAGATTTGCAGACGGCTCTAGATAATAAGATAGAATCTGGATTAGTACAGTTTTCATACCTGTATCCAAATGGTGGGAGTGCAGCGAGCCCCGCGTCCGTAACAATCAATCAACGTTACGTTAATTCTAACCCATTCCCCGGGCACCCTGTTATATGCCAAGCTGAGCTGCTGGTAAATGGAGTTTGGGGTGACGCCGGATGGATGTTTGCAACTGCATCAAATATTCAGGGCACGAGAGCAAGTCAATACGGTGACGACATAGTTGTAGCTACTGGCGTATCTTTTCTGGCAAATATTAGTCAGAGTTCAGGTGGAGGGTTCCCTACTTCGCCCCAGAACTCTACCTATCCATGCAGAGTTAGGGTGTGGAGGATAAAGGCATGAAGTTTTATGCTCAGATTAATGGCAATCTACAAACGGTTGATGAGGCCGATTCGGGCTGTCCTGATGGTTGGATTGAAATGAAATATAGGCGTCCAGAGGATGCATATACGCTTGAATATACCGCTCAAGCGGATGGTACATGGGAAATCACTCAGGAAACATTGAACTCAAAGTTAGCTCCTATTGAGAACGATTGGCGGGACTCTGAAATGCCCAAAGCGCAGCAGAACGTTACCGCCATCGAGTACGGCGAGGAAGACATCCCGGGCACTGCACAGCAGTGGCAGAAATACTGGCTGGCGCTGCGCAAGTGGAACGACACCAACCCCGACTTTCCCGACAGCAGCAAGCGCCCAGTGGCCCCGAGCTGATCGTAATCAGAACAACACCACCCGCCATGAGCGGGTATTTTTTTGCCAGGAGAAAATATGAACGCGACTGATAAAGACCGCGATGTTTTGGCGCGCACGCTTTGGGGTGAGGCACGCGGCGAGGGCCTGGCAGGCCAAATCGCCGTTGCCTGGACTATCCGCAACCGGGTGTTCGACGGAAAGCCGAAGTCTTGGTGGGGGGAGGGCTATGCCGGGGTGTGCCTGAAGCCTTGGCAGTTCAGCTGCTGGAACCAAAACGACCCGAATTATGCGTACCTGAGTGGCGCCAAGTCGATTCCGGCCGCGCAGTTCGCCCAGGCTCAGCGCGCAGCTGATCAGGTGATGTCAGGCGCAACGCCCGATCCAACCGGCGGTGCCACGCACTACTACGCCACGACCATGCCTAAGGCGCCGGCCTGGGCGTTGGGTGCCAAGGAGACGCTGCGTCTCGGTCACCACATTTTCTTTAAGGATGTACCGTGATGACGCCGGGCCAGATCCTAGCGTCGATCCTCCTGGCGCTGTCCATCGGCTTTGGGGGCGCCTGGCAGGTGCAGGACTGGCGCATGGGCGAGAAGCTCGCTCTGCAGGATGGGCTGCATAAGAATGACCTGGCCGCTATCAGCAATGCCGCATCTGCCCAGGCCCGCGCTGATCAAGACAAGCGACTGGCCACCGAGCAGCAGCTCGCCATCCAAGACCAACAACACACCAAGGAATTATCCGATGCCCAACGTGATCAGGCTCGCCTGCGCGATCGCCTTGCCACTTCTGATCTGCGGTTGTCAGTCCTCCTCGAGGATCCAGCCGGTGGCTGCAACGTGCGTGCCGCCCCCGGCGCCGTCGGCGTGGTTCATGCAACCCGTCGAGCCCAACTTGACCCAGCGCATGCTCAACGAATTATCGGAATCACCGATGCCGGCGACCAAGGATTGATCGCCCTGCGGGCATGTCAGGCGTACGTCCGTGCAATTGCTCCCTGAGATCAATGAACTACTCTCTCGGAGATGGTTCGTATTGCGATGATTTGATTTATTGAAGGGTGCCATGGATAAGAGGCTTGCAGGCCTTTCGTTTCTGCTGACCTTGTGCTGGGTGGCGGCGGTAGCGTTTGTGATGTGGTATTTCTCGGGGCCTTAGCGCAGAGGGTGGATCAGTTCGGGCCCCTTGTTCCTGACGTTTCCAACGGCTGTGTCGACCTTGAACCATTCAAATGCTTCGGCTGGCTCTCCCTGGTGCAACACCATCTGCTCGGCGCGCTCCTCGGGAGTTGCGGGGTCTAGCCATTCCCGGGCCAGGTCCGGCGTCAGCACCACAGGGCGCCGGTCGTGGATGTCCACCATGCCGCCGGCGCTGTCGGCGGTGATGATCACGAAGCCGTCATGTTCGCCTGGCCCTTCATCTGCGTCTGGCAGTTGGCCGATCGCGGCGCAGAATATCGGCGCGCCATCCTGCCGCCGGATCAGATAGGGCTGCTTTTTGGGACCGCCTTCATCTACCCATTCAAACCAACCGTCTATGGGTGTGACAGCCCGGTGCGGCCAGATCGCCCGGAAGAATGGGCCGTGGGCTACCTTCTCGACGCGCGCGTTGATTGGAACTGCGCGGTCCTTCGCCCAATGTGGTCGCCATCCCCAGCGGACCGGGTCGGCGTGCAGCAAGTCGCCCTGCAGGTGGAGCAGTGCAACCTGAGTTGTTGGCGCGACGTTAAAGCGCTCAATCGGCTGATCGCCCATGGAGTTGGCCAGGGCATTGGGCATGCTCAGCGCTGCAACAAAGTCATGGATGCCGCGGTACTGCGTCAATCTTCCGCACATGATCGTCTCCGCTCGTCGGGGCTGATGAACAGACAGGCTTCGGTCAGTCTCTAACGGGTAGACACTGGGCAAGAGCATTCGTCATGAAGATCAGTAATGGGCAAGGCAATGCATTAGAGGGATCAACCCCGCCGAGCAATAGCGCAGCGACCGGATCTCTATCCCCCAAAGAGCGTTACGACATGAGCATGTCCGCTGCGAACGTTTTGAGGTCGCATGGACTGATTGACGGGGCCGGTTGGATCGACTTGTCAGATAGAGCTCTGACTGTATACGCAGACGAGCTAGGCTGAAGGCTCTTTTAGATTTGTCAGCTCCATCAGCAACTGCTGATTCTCCCTTAACAGGTGTTCGTTCTGACTTGCGATCATTTTCAAGTCCATGATCTCTTTTGCCATTTCCGAGGACTGGACATTTGTACGGCTTAGCTCCGCTTCAAAATATCGCAGCTTCGCCTCTGCTGTCGTCTTTCCGGTAGCCAGCAAGTCATTCATCTGTACAACGCCGGCCACATTGGCCCGTGCCTTGTGAAGCATCGCCTCAGTCTGGATGAGTTCGTCCTCAAGTCGCGCGCATTGGTGCTGGTACATTTCGAGGGGCGTGGGGCACCTGAGCCAGTCCTCTGTGGCTAAGTCGATGCTCATGTTTGTTACATCCAAATATTGTATGCGTGTACAGCGATCCGGATTTGGTCAGACGGAAGGCTTGAGGCGACGAACTGCAGGGTTACCCGTCGATCAGTCAGGCGACATGAGGACTGCCAGAGTCAGCTTCATGAACTCCTCGTTTTCGTCGATGGTGTGCAAAGCGCCTCGGATGTTCTCAGCCACATCGGCGGAGCCGCGCTGTTCGACCCAGTTCGAGAGCTCCATTATGGAGGCTTCCAAGGCCAGCTGATTTTCGTAGAGCTTGGACAGGAGGGAGGGAAGTAGGTCTGAGTTTGGCATCGGCGTTCCTCTGGTGGAGTGAACAGCGTAGCAGTTGGCGATTGGGAGCCCATCCCAAGGTTATGAGTGTCCACTCTCGACCCATAGCCACCTTTGGCCGAGGTCGGCTAACGGCCAAAAGCAGTCCCTAACACCTGAGAATTAAGCCAAGCCGCGAAGCGGTGTCGGCTTGAATGAATTGTCAGGCCACGGCCGTTCCAGCTGGGATCCAAAGATCATCGCCCTCAACATCATAGGTGCGCTGCTCGCAGCCACCGTCTTTGCAGCGGACATAGGAAAGCATACGGGTCGCGCCATCGCTGTGCGCCACCAACCAGTAGTAAGCATAACCATCATTCGAAAACTCGCTATCTGGCCAAACTTCGATACTGGGATGAAATGCGCTAAGGCGAGAGAACACTTCCGTCGATTTAATCATGGGTATGTCGGACATACTCTTTCCTGCGGTTAATTGTTTTGGGGTTCAAATTGGCCGAGTATTAAAAATATCAGTAAAAGCCTGCCTCAGATTGAACCCCTTTCGCGTGCTTCTTCTAGGTGCGCAAAATACTGGTCAGACATTAATTTTATGGCGCCGGCGGCACTTAGTTCGATCATGCGCCGATAAGCGTCCGCTTTTGGCCGAAAGCGGGCGCTCGCGTGAGGCTGTTATCCGCCCCGCTTAAGAGTGAGTGATCTCACCGCACTGCAGACCGACGGTGCTGACTAGCAATTTAGCTTTTGCCCGACTACCACTCAGTTTTCGTCTCCCATGACGCTAGAAAGTCACCTCAACTGCACAATTTGAGAACCCCACTCAGGCTCTGGAGCCCCTCGTGCCCTCAATTCAGCGAAGACTTGCGCAGAACACTCACCGTAACCCGAATAGCCGAGTTTGATAGCCGACATACCATCTTCCTCCCGAACGTAGGTAGCGTCCGCTCCTGCTTGCAGAAGCAACATAGCGATCTCGCTTCCCTTTTTCTTTCCGGCACTGCACGCGTGGAGCAAGGGCGTCAGCCCGTAGCGATCGACCTGGTCAATGGGTGCGCCGACCTCGATAAGAAATTTCACGAAGGCAATACGAAGCTTGTCCACTGCCGCCTCCATAGCGCCGTCCAGACTTGCGCCTGCATCCGCTAGCAACTTGGCTGCAGCAATCGTCCCGTTGTACACCGCCGATATCATTGCTGTACGGCCGAACTTATCTTTCAGGTCGACCTCTGCTCCGCGTTTGAGCAGCAACTTCGCAAGCTTTAAGTCGCCCCTTCCGCAGACCGACGCCAGCGGCGTTGAGAGTTCACCCGTACCATTGGGGTTTCCTCCATGGTCGAGCGCATGCAGGAGTATTTCCTCCCTGCCGTAATAGGCGGCTTTGTCGAGCACGCTGTGGGGATCAGCTTCAAAGTCATAGTCATGCCCAATGAAATCCAGAAGCTGCTGCAGGTCACAATCACGCATGAGGTTGCTGAGATCGTTTCTAAAACTCAATTCGCTCATTCAGACAAGTCCATTTGTTAGAGGTGAGTTTACGGGTGTTCAATGGATGGCAAAATAGTAGCAGACGATCTTGAGATATCGCTGAGTACGCACGCTCTCGATCAAAAAAATTGAAGGCTTGCATCAATCAAGTAGGAGGGCTTGTTAACCCCATAGATTAAAGTTTACTGGGTTTTTATTGGCTTGCGCACCTAGTTCCGTAGACACCCGAAGGCCGCTTTTGGCCGATTTCTGCCTGTTAGCGATTACTCCGGTGTCATCATGACCGCGAGCGTCATGTGGATAAATTCTTCATTGCGGTCGATGGCGACCAGAGCGCCTCGGATGTTCTCGGCTACATCTGCGGAGCCGCGCTGCTCCACCCAGTTCGACAGCTCCATGATGGAGGCTTCAAGTGCCAACTGGTTTTCGTAGAGTTTGGATAGCAGGGAGGGGAGTAGGTCTGAATTCGGCATGCGCGTTCCTCTTTTGAGTGAACAGCTTAGCAGCCGTTGAAGCTTGGGATTTGATATAGGTCGGCAGGACACCGTGGGAGGGTTATGCAGTTTCGGCATGGGCTGAAATTAGCCCGTTGGGACCAGTCTTGGGACCAACGGGTGCGTTTCGGTGCTTTATTGCTGATTACTCATGACGACTTGGCCCAGGAAACACTGATCAGCAGTAATCACAAGAATGCGTTTCATACCGCATGGTGATGTTAGCTGTGGAGATCAATTACTTTACCTATCAATGGGTTGCGAGCGTGGCGGCAGGAGCCTTCAGGCATGCGTCAACAGCGACATCAAGGCGCGAAACCCGGTCGCTGAGCAGAAAATTTGGGATGTGTGTTGGAATTTGGCGCGCATTGTCGCATATGTCAGGCGACAGTTGTATGTCGAGCGAAGGAAGGTTTCTCCAACGTCTCCGGCATCGCCAGCCATAACAGCGCCAAGGCCAGCGCCGCCACGCCGGCCAGGGTCAGGAATGCCGCGTTGTAGCCGGCCTCTTGCACCACAAAACCTGCCAGGCTGCTGCTCAGCGCCGCGCCCAGGCCAAAGACGGTGGAGAGGGCGCCCAGGCTGACGTTGAACCGGCCGGTGCCCTGGGTCAGGTCCTTGACGATTACCGGGAACAACGCGCCGAAGATACCTGCGCCGATGCCGTCGAGCATTTGCACGGCCACCAGCCAGTAAGGGTCGCTGGACAGGGTGTAGAGCACGCCGCGCAACGGCAGGATCATGAAGCCGGCCATCAGCAACGGCTTGCGACCCCAGATGTCGGCCTTCAACCCAACCAGCCAGGCCATCGGCACCATCACGAGTTGCGCGGCGACGATGCACGCCGACGTCAGCGGGGTGGCCATGTGCAGGTTGATCTGCGCCAGCTTTTGGCTGACCAGCGGCAGCATCGCCGCATTGGCCAGGTGGAACAGCGCGCAGCAGATGGCGAACAACAACAGCGGGCGGTTCGCCAGCAATACCTTCATGCCGGACGGTTGCTCATGATCGGTGTGATGCGCCGGGTCGAAGCCTCGGGCGACGTCGTGGTCGATCGCCTCGGCCGACACGCAACTGATCGCGACGATACTGGCCACCGCCATAAAGGCCATCAGGTAGAACACCACCACCGGCCCGAACAGGTAGGCCAGGCCGCCGGCCAACAACGCGGCCACGGCATTGCCGGCGTGGTTGAAGGTTTCATTGCGCCCTGTGCGGCGGGTGAACGCGCGGGGGCCGGTGATGCCCAGGGAGATCGCGCTGATCGCTGGGGCAAACACGGACGCAGCAACGGCACTGGCGGCCTGGGTAAGGGCGACCAGGCTGAAAGAACTGACAAAGGGCAGCAGCAGGCAACTGGCGGTGACCACAATGGCGGCCAGCGCAATGACCGCGCGCTTGCTGCGGGTACGGTCGATCAACGCGCCCGCCGGCCCCTGGGTGAGCAGCGCGGCGATACCCGCCAGGGTCATGACCACGCCGATACTGGCCGGGTCCCATTTGTGCACGGCCAGCAAGTAGATGGCGAGGTAGGGACCGAGTCCGTCGCGCACATCCGCCAGGAAGAAGTTCAGGCTGTCCAGGGACAGGGTATTACGCAGGTCGGAATGTTTGGCCACGGCAAGAACTTCTGAGGCGGCGTTCAGGGGTTGAACACTCACAGCGTAAATGACCTACAGGCGTGGCGTTAAGTTTCGCCCGTTTCTCGGGGTTTTAATCCGCAGGCACTTGGCTTATTTTCAGAGCCCCACTCAATGGATTATCTGGAGACGCAATGGACATGCCCTCACCTCAACAGGCGGTCGCCTGCAACAAGGACGCCTGGGACCAATCTGCCAGCCTGCACAAAACCACCGACACTTGGAACGCGCTGCTCAGCGGTGTCGGCAAGCCTGGTTTTTCATGTCTGGACCCGACCATCACCGGCGTGCTGCAAGACGTAGGCGTGGCCGGCAAAGACGTGGTGCAACTGTGTTGTAACAATGGTCGCGAGAGCCTCTCGTTGTTCAGCCTGGGCGCGCGCTCGGTCGTGGGCGTGGACCAATCGCCGGCGTTTCTGCAGCAGGCCCGTGAACTGGCGGGTGTCTCGCCGCACAACCCTGAGTTCGTGGAAAGTGATATTCATCAGCTGCCGCACGCGTTGCACGAGCGTTTCGATATCGCCTTGGTGACCATCGGTGTGCTGGGCTGGATGCCGGACGTGGCGCTGTTCATGCACCACGTTGCCAGCACCCTGAAACCCGGCGGCACGCTGGTGATGTACGAAACCCATCCGTTCCTGGAGGTGTTCGATCCTCGCGCGCAAAACCCATTCCTGCCGGCCAGCTCCTACTTCCAGCGCGAGCCCTTTGTGCTGCAGGAGTCAATTGTTTATGAAGGCCAGGGCGAGATTGCCGGGCCCACCTCTTATTGGTATGTGCATACCTTGGGCGACCTGGTAAACGCCGCGATCTGCGCGGGCTTGCAGATCAGCCACCTGGAGGAATATGCCCATTCCAACCGCGAAGAGCTTTACGACCAGTACGAAGACCAGCCTGCGCAATTGCCGATGTGCTTTACCTTGACGGCCATCAAGCGTGCCGATTGAGGCGTCATTCCACAGGCAAAAAAAGCCCGCGAAAAGACGCGGGCTAAGGGATTCACTGGAGATTCACTGGAGTAGGTAGGCTTCACCCTATAGACCCGAAAGTGAAGGCCCTGTGAAAATACTGTCACAGGTTCGTAAGGCGCGTCGTTCAGGAGCGCCGTACGAAAGTGCGCATGGTTTGACCTGGACCAGTACTGAATACGATTGGCCTGGGCATACTTTCATCGGCTGCAATGAACACAAACTCATCCCCTTCGAGGCGATAACTGGCAGGCAAGTGTTTGCCGGCGTCATCCCCTATGGAGTCGACCCAGGTAATGCCCTTGGGAACGGTGCTGCTGTCCAGGAAAAACCGGCCAGCCAGCAACACCTCGCCACTGACGGTTTTCACTTCGAAGTGGTCGCCGCTAATCGTGGTGATTGCGCCGGGGGCGCTGTGCGCGTCGACGGGATTAAGCACGCCACTGTCTTCGAGTGAGGTTTGCTCCCAGGCACCTTGGAGGGCTTGAAGGTCTGGGTCGGAAATGGATGACATACAAATTCCTTTTTGCTGAGGGGGTGAAGGCCTAATGCGTAGTCAAGCGTAGGAAGGGTCCTGTTTTTTATTTTCTTATGCAATTTTTCGTTATGAACACAGGCAATTGGCGTACTTTGCCTGCCCTCCGGGTAACGTCTTGTAACGGAGCGTCAATGCTCTGGGTGTCGGTCACTAATGACACCCGTGTCACTGAAATGAAACCGCTTGCTGCTTAGGCTGACGTTTCAGTGAATTGGGTGGCTCCGTTACCGCAGAGGGCCATGCGTGTCGTGTGGCCGGACGTTGCCCCCTGTTTATTCAGTTGTTGATCAGGTCTGTTGTCAGGCGCTGAATTTCAACTCACCAGGGTGTAAGACATTTGAACAACACTCCCCAGCTGCATCAATATTTGCCTACGGATGAAATCGATCTGTTTGAACTGTTTCACGCGATCTGGAAGCAAAAAAAACTGATCATCGGTTGCACGATTCTGGCGGGCCTTCTGGGAGTAGGCTACGCGTTCCTTGCGCCGAGGGTTTACCAAGTCAGCAGTGTGTTGCGGCCTGCGGCAATCAATGAGCTGGATGCACTCAACCGCTCCGAAGTCTACAAGTTACCGCCAGCCGATGCGCTGGCCAAGGTCGGTGCACAGCTGGATTCCTACGAAACGCGGCTGGGCTTCTTCAGGGCCAACCTGCCTTTGTTCGAGGCCTTTCAACAACCTGGGCGAAGCCTGGAACAGAGCTTTGAAGCGTTCAATCAGAACGCTATCAACTTGGTGGGCGCAGATCCCAAGAAGCCCGACGCACTCAACAATTACCTCCGCTTGGAAATGCAGTACCCCAATGGGATTGATGGGGTGGCGATTCTAAACGGGTTAGTAGCCTATGCGATCACGCAGCAACGCGAGCAAGTGGGCGCGGACCTCAAGGTGATCGTGAACAACCGCCTGAACGAGCTCAAAGGCAAGATCGACGCGGCACGCGCCAACTACGAAACGGGCAAAGCGTCAAAAATCGCCAGGTTGCTGGAGGCGGATAAGGTCAAGCGCGCTCAATTGAAGGATGAGCTCTCCGCGCTGCGCTTGCAGATGAAAATGCAGCGCGTCAGCCGCCTGGCAGAATTGGCCGAAGCTATTTCCATCGCCAAGTCCATCGGCATCAACAGCCCCACCACGCCTTCCGCCATGGGAGCCAGCGCGGTTCGTGGGGCCGGCCAGGTGATGCGCACCGAAGTTACCAACCAGAAAATCCCGCTGTACTTCATGGGCACCGAGGCGCTGGAGGCCGAGCGCACAGCGTTGGCGCAACGTTCCAATGATGACTTCACCAACAATCGGGTTGCCGAAATCAGCAAGGAGTTGCGCATGCTTGATGTCAATCGCGAAGTGGAGGTGCTCAACAGCCGTAAGGATGAGGACATATTCCTGCAAGGTGTGGAGCCACTGTGGGCGGAGGAGGCCCGGCTGCGCGGCCTCAGTATCGATATGAGCGCGCTGAAGTTGGTAACAGTGGACCGCCAGGCGCAGGAACCGCTGGGGCCGATCAAACCGAAAAAAGCCCTGATTATTGCATTGAGCCTGATGGCAGGGCTGATGCTGGGTGTTTTGGTGGCGTTGATTCGGCATTTCGCACAAGTGCGCCGGGAGAACGGGCCATTTTCGGTGATCGATGAGCGTCGTTTACCCCCTCGGTAAGATGGATTAACCGCACCGCGGGCGTGCCCCTGAGCAAGCCCGCTCAACACATTCAGAAGACAGCTTTTCACAATTCTTAGTTAACTTTTGGTTACAAACTGTGGCTAAATAACTGCCAATGGCAACGCACCGATCTCTCAGACGGTGGTGCCGATTGTGTGAATTGTGATTTCAGGTGCTGCTATCCATCCTCGGCCGTCGTGGGCACGCAGGAGCAGCCTGTTCTCTTCTGACGTGTGACGAAATCCCTTGAAGCTCATCATTGTTGTTCTTTACGTTGCCTCGATTGCGTATGTCCACCTGCGTGGCCGGGTGCGACACAAGCTGGGCCGCCAGCTCAGTGATCATTCGACCTTTCTCGCCCCGATCAACTGTTTTCTCTATCTCTTCTCCAAGCTGCCCAGCCGGCCCTACCTGTCGCCCAGCGATTTTCCCGACCTGAGCCCCCTCCAGGAACACTGGGAAGAAATCCGCCGGGAAGGCCAGAACCTGATGCGTGCCGGGGAAATCAAGCGTTCGGACCAATACAACGACGTCGGCTTCAATTCGTTCTTCAAGTCGGGTTGGAAACGCTTTTACCTGAAATGGTATGGCGACAGCCATCCGTCGGCGATGAAGCTGTGCCCGCGCACCACGGCGTTGGTCCAGAGCATCGGCTCGATCAAGGCCGCGATGTTTGCCGAGCTGCCGCCGGGCTCAAAATTGGTACGCCACCGTGACCCGTATGCCGGCTCGTATCGTTATCACCTGGGCCTGGATACGCCTAATGACCCAGGTTGCTACATCAACGTGGATGGCGAAAGCTACTCCTGGCGTGATGGCGAGCCGGTGATGTTCGACGAGACTTATATCCACTACGCGGAAAACACCACACAGCAGAACCGCATCATCCTGTTCTGCGACATTGAGCGTCCGATGAAGTACCGCTGGGCGGCGGCTTTCAATCGCTGGTTCAGCCGTACGGTCATGGCCGCTGCGGGTTCGCCCAATGATGAGGGTGACAAGACCGGTGGGCTCAACCGCGCATTCACGCGGCTGTACAAGATCCGTCTGCGTGGCAAAGAGCTGAAGAAGCGCAACCGTACACGTTATTACCTGGAAAAGTGGGCGATCTTCGCTGGTTTGGCAGCGATCTTCCTACTGATCTGATCGTCACGTTGGGCGGCATTCACACCGGTGGACGGGCGCCCAATTTGTCCCACATCTTCTGGCTGAGTTTCTGTCGGTTGGTATACCCGGCCCAGGGATCAGCCTTCAAACCGTTCAACCGCTGCTGCACATTGGCGACAGTCCATTGCTGCGCGCTGCGTAAACCCTTCAACTCCTCACGGCTGATCGGCACCGACACCGGCAGGCCAGGGCGTGCCCGCACGGAGTAGGCCGCCACGGTGCTGGCGCCCCGCGCGTTGCGCAGGTAGTCGATAAAGATCTTGCCGACGCGGTTTTTGGGCCCTGACGTCGCGGTAAAACGCTCGGGCAGTTGCTCGGTCATGAACTGGGCGATGGCCTTGGCGAACGCCTTGACGGTGTCCCAACCGTCGCGGCGCGCCAGTGGCACGACCAGGTGCAGTCCCTTGCCTCCGCTGGTCTTGACGAACGCTTGCAGCCCCAGTTCATCCAGCACCGACAGGGTCAGTTGCGCCGCTTCCAGCATGGCTTTCCAGGGCAGCGCCGGGTCCGGGTCGAGATCGAGCACAAACAGGTCGGGGGTTTCGATCTTGTCTGAGGTGGCGCCCCAGGTGTGAAATTCTACGGCACCCATTTGTACGGCACCGATCAACGCGCGGGTGCTGTCGATTTCCATCAGGCGCGCATGCCCTGGGTCGAGTGCCTGATCCAGGTGCTTGATGTTGGGAATGGCTAGGCGCTCTGAATGTTTCTGGAAGAATGGCTCGCCTTCGATGCCTTCAGGCGCTCGCAGCAATGAAACAGGGCGGTGGCGCAGGAAGGGCAGGATCCACTGGCTGATGCTGTCGTAGAACTGTGCCAGTTGCTGCTTCCGGGTGCCGCTTTGCGGGTCGATCACCCGGTCGGGGTGGGTGATCGTTACCGCAGCGCTGGTTTTTTTCGCGGGTTTCATGGCGTTGGCCGTTCGTGGTAGCTCGTGAATGATCTCGGCGGCCGGTTTGTCGCTGCGCAGCCCCACGAATGCCGCCTGGCGGACCACACCTTCCCGGGTCCATTCGGCGAATTGCACCTCGCCAACCAACGTCGGCTCCACCCAGTGCACGCCACGGGCCTGGGCGCTGCTCAGCGGCTTTTCCAGCGGCGATGTCTTGCGTTCCAGGGGCTTGAGTTGCGCGTAAATCGCTTTCAGTGACGCGTGATCAAAGCCTGTGCCCACACGCCCGGCATACACCAGCCCGGCATCGTCATTCACCGCCAGCAACAGCGCGCCGAAACCACTGCGTGAACCCTGTGGCCGGGTGTAGCCGACGATCACGAACTCCTGGCGCAGGCGGCATTTGAGCTTGATCCAATCGGCACTGCGACTCGACACATAGGGGCTGCCCAGGCGCTTACCGATCACGCCTTCCAGGGCGAGGTCACAGGCACTTTCGAAGATATCGCGAGGGTGGGCGGTGAAGGCTTCGGAGAACCGCAGCAACTTGCTTCTGCTTACGGCCAGCGCGTCCTTGAGCGCGGCGCGGCGTGCCTCGACAGGCGCTTGGCGTTGATCCTGGCCGTTGAGGAATGGCGCATCGAACAGGTAGTAGACAATGTCCAGGCTGCGGCCGATATCGAAGGCGTTTTGCAGTGCCTGGAAGTCCGGCAGGCCGTCGCCGTTCAGGCTGACCACCTCGCCGTCGAGCCAGCTGTCCTTGAGCTTGAGGGCCTGCAGGGCCTTGACCTGGCGCGGCAGGCGTTCGGTCCAGTCATGGCCGTTGCGGGTGAACAGGCGCACCTCGCCGTCACGAATGCGCGTGAGCATGCGGTAACCGTCGAACTTGATTTCGTACTGCCAGTCGCCTTCGGGGGCGCGGTCCACCAGCGTGGCCAATTGTGGGTTGAATTGTTCGGGGAGGGCGGTTGCCGCTGCTTGTTGTCGCGTAGCTTTGGTGCTGGGCTTGGCGTTGTATTTAACGTTGTATTTAACGTTGTATTTAACGTTGGATTTACCTGCCGAGGCGTCGCTGACCACGCTGTCCGGTTGAGCCTGAACGATGTCGTAGTCGTCTGCCGGGCGCGCCTGCGCGTCCTTTTCCTTGATCAACAGCCATTGTTCCTTGTCGCCGCTGCCCTTCAGGCGGGTGCGCACCAGCGCCCAGTCGCCGGAGAGTTTCTCGCCGACCAGGGTGAATGTGAGCTTGCCGGCGGCGTAGGCCTTACGCGGGTCATCATGGGGTTGCCAGATGCCGCGATCCCACACGATGACGTCGCCAGCGCCGTATTGGCCGGCGGGAATACTGCCTTCGAAGCTGCCATAGCTGAGGGGGTGATCTTCCACGTGGACGGCCAGGCGCTTTTGGCTCGGGTCCAGGCTCGGGCCCTTGGGCACCGCCCAACTGAGCAGCACGCCGTCGAGTTCCAGGCGAAAGTCATAGTGCAGGTTGCGCGCGTCATGTTTCTGGATCACAAAAGACAGCGCCGACGCGTTGCGTTTGCCGGCAGGTGCACGGCCTGCCGGTTCGCCGGTAACGCCGAAGTCGCGCTTACGGTTGTACTCGCTGAGGGGCTTTGGCATGGGTCATGAGGCCTTGGTGGATTTCTTCGCCGCCGGCTTCTTGGCGGGCTTGCCGGCCAGGCTGCGCTTGAGCAGTTCCGTCAGGTCGATCACGTCGGCGGACTTGCGCGCTTCGCTGTCCTGGCTGGTTTCCACGTCTTCGATCTTGCCGGCCTTGGCCTTCTTGGCCACCAGCGCCATGATTTTTTCCTGGAAACTGTCACGGTAGTCATCCGGCTGCCAGTCGGCGCTCATGTCTTCTACCAGGCGCTTGGCCATGTCCAGTTCGCCCTTGGCTAGGCTGGGTTTGGTCACGTCGCTGTCCAGTTCCAGGTCGTCCAGGCTGCGGACTTCGGCGGGCCAGCGCAGCATCACCAACACCAGCGCCGATTCCAGTGGCATCAAGGCCGCCAGGTGCTGCTTGGTGTGCAGCACCACATTGGCCAGCGCAACTTTGCCGGTTTTCTTAAGGGTTTCCCTTAGCAGCGCGTAGACCTTGCCGCCCCGTTTATCCGGCGCGAGGAAGTAGGGGGTGTCGATGTTCTGCAACGGGATCTGGTCACTGGCTACAAACGCGATGATTTCGATGGTCTGGGTCGACTTGGGGTGGGCCGAGCGGATTTCCTCTTCGCTGAGCACCACATAGCGGCCTTTTTCGAACGCAACGCCTTTGACGATGTTCTCTTTCGTCACCTCTTTACCGGTGGTCTTGTTGATGCGCTTGTAGCCCACCGGGTCCATGCTGCGCTTGTCGAGCCAGTCAAAGTCCACGCCCTGTGATGACGTGGCCGAGACCAGCGAGACCGGGATATGCACCAGGCCAAAGCTGATGGCGCCTTTCCAGATTGCCCGTGGCATAGGTGCGATTCCTTAAGTAGAGGCTGTGTTCTGGTGACTCGGACGCTGTACGAAAAGTTTCCACCGACAGATGCGCGGACAGATCGTGTTACACCTGATGAGAAACTATTTAGTGTCGAAAGCCGAACCCTAGGCGTAGCGTGTTATCGAAAGCAGGTAATCCTCGCCCTGAGAGGTTTCGTCATGAATAGCGGTATGCGTCACGTTGCAGCGCTGCTTGTGGGTTTGGCCCTTGCGCCTTTGGCGCATGCGCAAAACCTGCCCGGCAACAACAACGCCAACAACGGCCCGATCCACCGGGCCAACCCCAATAGCATGCAGGGCACTCAGCCCAATGCGCCGGCCATTCGCGGTATCCAGACCGGGCCGACCACGCGCACGCCGACCCTGGAGAACGGCGGTATCGGCAATCGTTACCCGCAACGCGATGCCACCCCCAGCCGTCCGACCACCGAAACCAAAGCCCCCACCTATGATGCCAACGGCAATCGCCGGTAAGGATTCAGCCTTATGTTTCTACGCAAAACCCTTCTAGCCGCCCTTTGTGCAACCACGTTGCTGCCGTTGACCACGGCTTTCGCCGCCGACGCCCAGCAGTTTCCCAGCGAACAAGGCAGCGTTACCGCCACCCCCATCGCCAAAGGCCTCGATCACCCGTGGGCAGTGGCCTTTCTGCCGGACAAGCAAGGCTTCCTGGTTACCGAGCGTCCTGGCCACCTGCGTTTTGTCAGCCCGGACGGCAAGCTCTCCGCGCCGCTGAAAGGCGTGCCTGAAGTATGGGCCAAAGGGCAGGGCGGCCTGTTGGACGTGGTGCTGTCGCCCGACTTCAAGCAGGACCGCATGGTCTACCTGTCCTACGCCGAAGGCGGCGGCAAGGGCGGTACGGCCGGCACTGCGGTGGGCCGTGGTCGCCTGGCGGCTGATCTGAGTGGCTTGACCGACTTCACCGTCATCCTGCGCCAGGAGCCGAAGCTGTCCACCGGCAATCACTTCGGTTCACGCCTGGCCTTTGACCGTGATGGCTACCTGTTCGTGACGCTGGGGGAAAACAACGATCGCCCGACCGCCCAGGACCTGGACAAATTGCAAGGCAAGGTCGTGCGCATCTATCCGGACGGCCGCGTGCCGGACGACAACCCCTTTGTCGGTCAAGAAGGCGTGCGCCCGGAGATCTGGTCCTACGGCCAGCGCAACCCTCAGGGGCTGGCGTTGAACCCCTGGAGTGGCACGATCTGGGAAAACGAACACGGCCCGCGTGGCGGTGATGAGATCAACATCATCGAGCGGGGCAAGAACTACGGTTGGCCGCTGGCAACCCACGGCATCAATTATTCGCTGACACCGATTCCCGAAGCCAAGGGCAAGACGGTGGAAGGCACAGTGCCGCCGCATCACGTCTGGGAAAAATCACCGGGTATCAGCGGTATGGCGTTTTATGATGCGGATCGCTTCAAGCCCTGGCAGCACAACGTGTTTATCGGTGCGCTGGTCGACCAGGAGTTGATCCGGTTGCAGTTTGATGGCGACAAGGTGATTCACGAAGAGCGCTTGCTGGGAGGCTTGAAGGCGCGGATCCGCGATGTGCGGCAGGGGCCGGATGGGTTCTTGTATGTGCTGACGGATGAGGATGATGGGGTGCTGTATCGGGTAGGGCTGAATCAGGACTGAAGTGCCGTAGCCGCGCGTGAGGGGGCAAGTCGAATCGTCGCACCGCCCCCTCACACATTTGCCAGGTCTTAAAGCCCCAGATCAGAAAGCCCCGGATGATCATCCGGGCGCCGCCCCAGCGGCCAGTGGAACTTGCGTTCGCTTTCCTTGATCGGCAGGTCGTTGATGCAGGCAAAACGATTGGCCATCAGGCCGTTTTCGTCGAACTCCCAGTTCTCGTTGCCATAGGAACGGAACCAGTTGCCGGAATCGTCGTGCCACTCATACGCATAACGCACCGCGATGCGGTTGTCGGTAAACGCCCACAGCTCTTTGATCAACCGATAATCCAGCTCCTTGGCCCATTTGCGGGTCAGGAAGCCCTTGGCGTCTTCGCGGTTGTAGGCAAATTCGGCGCGGTTACGCCAGTGGGTGTCGAGGGTGTAGGCCAGGGATACGCGGTGCGGGTCGCGGGAATTCCAGCCGTCTTCGGCCAGACGGACTTTTTCGATAGCCGACTCGCGCGTGAACGGCGGCAGCGGCGGGCGTGTTTCTGCGGCGGATGACATGGGCATTTTCCTCAAGACAATAAGGTTTCAGTCGAAAGTTGCGCTGACCTGTGCGTTCACAGTCCCAATAACGTTCGCGCCATGCATTGCGCATTATCGGCAGCTGTTGAATCACCCATCACCAGGGCAACGGTGATGGCGCCATCGATCAGGATCAGCAGTTGCGCGGCCTGCTGTGCCGGGTCGGGGGTGCCATGTGCTTGACAGAGTTCAAGTGCGTACTCGAACAGTTTCTGTTTGTGGGCCTTGGCCAGCAGGCGCACCGGGTCGTGCGGGTTGCCGGTTTCGCCGCTGGTGTTGATAAACGCACAGCCGCGGAAATCCGCTGTGTCGAACCAGGCCTTGAGCGCGCTGAACACCGCGAGCAGCCGTTCACCCGTGCCTTCGCTGCGTTCCACTTCGTCGCGCAGCCACTGCATCCAGCGCTCGTCACGACGTTGCAGGGCGGCAATCACCAATTCGTCTTTGTTGGCGAAGTAGCGGTAAACGCTTTTTCTCGAGACGCCGGCGGTTTTCACCAGGAAGTCCATGCCCGTGGCGGCGATGCCATGGCGATAGATCAACTTTTCGGCCACGTCGAGGATGATGTCGCGGGTTTCATTACCGGTCATATCGTTCATGTTGCAAACAGTAGAACGATCGTTCTTCTTGGTCAATAAATTTTTACATGCCGCGCAGCAAGACCTGAGCACCCCCATGGTGTAAGCTCGGGGACTCTTCGGATTCGACCCATTGCGAGCCTTATGCCGTCGTTCTTCAAACGCTCCCTGTTGCCCAAACTGCGCGGTTTCCCCCTCACTCCCGATGCCCTTGAGGTGCTGTCCGGCGCCGACGCGTACCGCCGTTGCCTGCTGGAAAAAATCGCCCAGGCCACGCGGCGTATCTACATCGTCGCGCTGTATCTGCAGCAGGACGAAGCGGGGCAGGAGATCTACGATGCCCTGCACGCGGCCAAGGCTGCGCGGCCGGAGTTGGATATCGTGGTGGTGGTCGACTGGCTGCGCGCCCAGCGTGGCTTGATCGGTGCCGGTAAACAGCCGGGCAACAGCGCCTGGTACCAGGCCATGACCCAAAGCCACAGCAGCGACGTGCCGGTGTATGGCGTGCCGGTGCAAACCCGCGAGCTGTTCGGCGTGCTGCACCTCAAGGGCTTCGTGATCGACGACAGCGTGCTGTACAGCGGGGCGAGCCTGAACAACGTGTACTTGCACAAGTTCGACAAGTACCGTTTCGACCGCTACCACCTGATCCACAGCAAGCCCCTGGCGGACTCGATGCAACACCTGGTGGAGCACGGGCTGATCGCCTCCAAGGCGGTTAATCGCCTGGACCTGCCCAACCCACCCACCACGCGCAGCTTGCGCAATGATATCGGCGACTTGCGCAGCCGCCTGAAACACGCGACCTATGACACCACGACGGGGCAGTTGCCCAATGGTCACCTGTCGGTCAGCCCGTTGCTCGGGGTGGGCAAGAACAACCCGCTGAACCGGGTGATCCTCGAACTGATCGCCAGCGCCCAGCAGCAACTGACCATCTGCACGCCGTACTTCAACCTGCCGCTGCCGGTGACCCGCGAGATCAACCGTGCCCTGGCGCGTGGGGTGAAGATCGACATCGTCGTCGGCGACAAGACCGCCAACGACTTCTACATCCCGCCGAGCGAGCCATTCAAGGTCATTGCCGCGCTGCCGTACCTGTACGAAATCAGCCTGCGCCGCTTCGCCAAACGCCATCAGCCGATGATCGACAGCGGCCAACTGAACCTGCACCTGTGGCGCGACGGCGACAACACCTACCACCTCAAGGGGATGTGGGTTGACCAGCGCTACACCTTGCTCACCGGCAATAACCTCAACCCGCGCGCGTTCCGTCTCGACTTGGAAAACGCCTTGTTGATCGATGACCCCCAAGGCCAGTGGCTGGCGCCGCGGCGTACCGAGCTGGCGCAGATTTTCCAGCACACCACGCGCATCGAGCGTTATCAGGATTTGCAAACGCTGCCGGACTATCCCGAAGCGGTCGGCAAGTTCCTGCGTCGGGTCAGCCGCGTGCGCATCGAGCGGTTGCTGTACCGGATCCTGTAAACCGGCAGGCAAAAAAAGACCCAGCCCCTTCAACAGGGCTGGGTCTTTTTTTGTGCGGCGTTTAGTTCAAGCCCAGCTTGCCACGCAAGGTGGACAGGTCTTCTGCCAGGGTATTGACCGGTCCCACCAGGGCCTTGCGGTCGTTTTCCTTGACCTTGTCGTAGGTCTCGAAGCCGCCGTCCTTGGTCTTGTACTTGGCCAGGATCTTGTCCACGCTGGCGAAGTTTTTGTCGACCTTGGCCAGGAAGGCCTTGTCTTGTTTCTCGATCTGCCCACGGAACAGGTCGACGATTTTCTTCGCGCCGTCGATGTTGCCTTGGAAGTCATACAGGTCGGTGTGGCTGTAGCGGTCTTCTTCGCCGGAGATCTTGGTCGCGGCGACTTCTTCCAACAGTGCTGCGGCGCCGCCCACGACTTTCTCCGGTGGGAAGGTCAGGCCGTCAACGCGGGTCTTGAGGTCGTTGACGTCGGTGTTGAGCTTGGCGGTGAGGGTTTCCAGGCCTTTGGTGGTGTTCTGCGAAAACAGCGCGTATTCGATGCGGTGAAAGCCGGTGAAGTCCTCGGCGGTCACGCCTTTTTCGTGGTCGTCGACGCGGGAGTCGATGGATGCATCGAGGTCGCTGAACAACTCGGCGATCGGCTCGATGGACTCATAGTGCACACGGGTCGGCGCGTAGAGTTTCTTGGCGGTGGCCAGGTCGCCTTGGTTGATGGCATCGGTGAACGCTTGGGTCTGGGTGACCAGTTCACCGATTTCTTCGGTGACGTAGATTTTGTAGTCCGACACCGGCCCTACCAAATCCAGCGGCGCGGTAGCGGCGAAGGCTGCCAGCGGCGAAAGGGTCAGCAATAACGACAACGCGATAGACGACTTTTTCATGGGAGGGTTTCCGCTCTGGGGTTTGTTTTAGGTAGGGGCAGTGGTGTGAGGGTGCGTTGCAGCCAGCAGCGTGCGCCCGAGGAAATCCTTCGGTCCCGTGACCCCCGGTAAGGTGAAGAAATACCCGCCGCCGACCGGCTTGAGGTATTCCTCCAGGGGCTCGCCGTTGAGCCGGGTTTGCACGCTGATAAAGCCTTTTTCCAGGTCAGCCTGGTAGCAGATGAACAACAGCCCCATGTCCAGCTGACCGTTTTTGTTGACGCCGTTGGAGTAGTTGAACGGCCGGCGCAGGATCAGGTTGGCCTGAGTCTGCGGGGTGCGCGGGTTGGCCAGGCGGATGTGGGCATCGAGCTTGGTCAACTTGCCTTCCGGGTCCTTGCTGTAGTCGGGCACCTGGCTTTCTTTGTCGCCGTCCATAGGCGCGCCGGTGGGCTTGATGCGGCCGATGATGCTTTCCTGCTCTTGCAGCGGGGTACGGTCCCAGCGCTCGACGAAGTTGCGGATGATGCGCACAGCCTGATAGCTGCCGTTGGCCGCCCAGGCCGGTTCGTCGCTGCCAGGCTGCACCCATACAATCTGGTTCATCGCCTTGTCATCGTTGGAGTTCGGGTTGGCCGAACCGTCACGGAAACCGAGGAAATTGCGTGCGCTCTGGGCCGGCTCGCCAGGTTTGGCAGGCGCCTGGGGCGGCACGCTGCCTTCCTGTTTCCAGCGCACCAGCAGCAGGTCCGGCAGGTTCTTCACGATGTCGCGCAGGGCGTGGATATTGGTGTCCGTGGTGTTAGAGCTGAATTGCAGGCTCAGGTCGCCGTGGCACTGCGCCGGCTCAAGCGCATCGTTGGGGAAACCGACCATGCGGCTCAAGCGCTTGGGCTTGACTGCCGCGAGGCCGAAGCGCTCATCGAACAGTGATTCGCCGACGGACACGGTGATGGTCAGGTTGTCCGGTGTGACCACCGGGCCGAGGATCCCAGAGTCGGTGGGCGGCAGCTTCGGGTCGACTTGCGGCACGGTGCCGCCGGTCATCAGGAAGGCGATGCGTTCGTTCAAGGTGCGGAACAGGCGCTCCAGGTCTTCACGATCACTGGCCAGTACGTCGAACGCCACGAGCATGCCGCAGGCCGGGCGTGGGGTGACGATACCGGCTTGGTGCGTGCCGAAAAAGTCGTGGTGGTCCTGGGTTTTATCACTGCGTGGCGCGGTGGTGACTTGCTCGGCGGCGGCGGCCATGGCCGGGCAGGTCAGGCTGCTGCCGGCTATGGCAGCGCCGGTGGCCGCCATGCCCAGGAGGACACGCCGGCGTTGGAGGTCAAACTGTGCTGAATCGCTCATGTATGCGGTCGTCTTCACTGCAGGCCGGAAAGGCCAAGGGCGGGGTCGATTCCATCGAGTGCAACGGCCAGAGCCTTGGCCTTGTCGGCGATCTGCTTGCGCTGATCGACGGTAATGCTGTCGTAGGTGGCATAGCCCTTGTCGACCTTGAAGCCCTGGAGTTCGGCATCGAAGGCGGCGAGGGCGCTGTCGACCTTGGGCAACAGGTCGGCGGCGGATTTGCTCAGCAGCGGTCGCATCAACTCGACGACCTTGTGGGCGGCCTCCAGGTTGGCGGCGAAGCCATTCAGGTCGACGTGGCTGTAGCGCTCCTCTTCACCGCTGATGGCACGTACATCGGCCAGGCTGTTGAGGTTGCGTACCACGATGCTCACCAGTTGCTCCGGCGGCAGCGACTGGGCCAGCAATTGTTGCTTTAGGGTGGTGACGTCGGTTACCAGGCGCTGTGCAATCGGCGCCAGGCCGTCGAGGCTGCGTTGCTGGAACAGGCTGTATTCCACGCGGTGGAAGCCACTGAAGGCCGGGTCCTGTTCGCGTTTTTCAAAGTAGTCGGCGCGGGCGTTGATCGCATTGTCCAGCTCCGCCAGGCGTTGAGACGCCGGGGCCAGTCGCTGGTAGGCCTCACGGGCGGGAACATAGAGCGCTTGAGCCTGGGCGAGGTCGCCGCTGTCGATGGCTTGCTGCAAGGCGGTCACCGCCTTGATCAGCGCGCTGCCCTGGCTGCTCAAATACACGCGGAACTCCGACAGCGGGCCAATAAACGCCACCATCGACGGCTTGGCCTTGGCCTGTGCGTCGGACTCGGCGGTGGGCGTCACGTGCAAGGTGCCACGTGGATTGCTCAGCAGGCCGCAGGTGATTGCATAGTCGCCGGGCAACAGGTTGGCGTTGATCACCTGGCTGAGGCCGGGGGCGATGTTTTCCCGTTCTTCGACCACCAGCACGCCGTCGAGGATTTCCCATTCCACCGCGCGGTCGGAGCGGTTGATGATGCGGAAGCTGGCGCGGCCGGCCGGTACCGTCAGTTCATTCGGCTCACAGGCGTGACCATGAATGGTCACGGCAATTTCATTGTGGTTGGTCTGGCGCTTGCTGGCCGCCAACTGCGAGGCGTAATAGAACAGGCCACCGGCGGCGATCATCACGACCACCGAGCCCGCCACGGCCCAGCGCAGGGCGCGGGGTGGCGAAGCCGGTTGAGGAGTTGGGTTGGACAAGGGACGGTCCTTACTGGCTGGAAACGGAAGAGGGGGCGGCGGCAGGCTTGGACGGCGCGGCGGGCAGGAAGAACATCACCAGGGCCACCACCAGGTAAATCAGGTAGGCGCCGAGGGTGCTGATGGTGGGGGCTTCCTGATAGCCGAACATGCCGGCAAGTACCGAGCCCAGCGGGCTGTCCATTGGCAGCGCGGCGCTGAAGTCGAACAGCACGGTCTGCAGGTGATTCCACACGCCGGCTTCGTGCAGCGCTTGCACTGAATTGGCGAGGATGCCGGCGGCCACCACCAGGATAAACAGGCCGGTCCAGCGGAAAAACGCACCGAGGTTCAGGCGCATGCTGCCGGTGTAGATCAGGAAACCCACGATGATCGCCAGGATCAGGCCGAGTAGGGCGCCAATCGGTGCGCCTGGGCCTTCGCTCTGCTGGAACACCGCTAGCAGGAAGAACACGGTTTCCAGGCCTTCACGGGCCACGGCGAAAAACACCATGAGAATCAGGGCGGTGACTTGATGCTTGGAGCCCGCCAGCGCGTGATCAAGGGATTCGTGCAGCGAGTGCTTGATGGAGCGCGCCACTTTGCGCATCCAGAACACCATGGAACTGAGGATGCCCACGGCGACCAGGCCGACGATGCCTTCGAACAGCTCCTGCTGCTTTTGCGGGAATTCGGCGCTGACCAGCTCCAGGCCGCCACCGACCAGCAGGGCCAGCGCAGCGGCGAGAAACACGCCGATCCACACGGCGGGCATCCACTGGCCCCGGCCGGTCTGCTGCAGGTAACTGGCGATAATGCCAACAATCAATGCGGCTTCAATGCCTTCGCGCAGCATGATGAGAAAAGGAACGAGCATTCGGCACCGCATCAGAATTAGATAGGATGCTAATTTGTAACATAATGATACTCATTACTAAACAGGCAATCTTGACATTTGCTGAACCGTGGCTGAACAGCTGTTGAGGGCGTGTCAGCCACGCCTGCCGAACAACCGCTGTGCGAGACCCAGGCCCTGCAGCGTCGCCACGTAGCCGATAAAGGCGTAAGGGCCAAGGATGACCCAGATCAGCGCGCCCAACAGCCAGCACGGCAAAATCTCGCGGATGAACAAGGGCGAGGGTCGGCGAAAGCTCAGCCAGCGCGACAGCGGCGAGAGTCCGTCGTCGATTTCACCGTAGCCATCGGTGGCGGGACGCCAGATCGCCAGGATCAACAACGCCGGAATGGCAATCAGGAAGGCCCAGGTTGGCGCCATTCCGAGGGTTTCCATCAGGGTATGGTTGGTCACCTGTTGGTCGTGGATCGTCCAGCCGGCGGCCATGCCCAGTAAGGCTACGAACATCGGCCACGGTCGGGTGGCACGTTCCCAGTCGCGCCAGAAATACGGATCGCCGCCGGGCATCAGGGCGCAGAGTGACGGGTACTGGCTGAGGATGGTTTCGCTGAGCGTACGGCAGGCGTTCCAGTCGGACTCGCCAAAGCGCCGGGCGAAACGTTGCCGTTGCGCCAGTGGCATGTCGCCAAACAGCAATTTGGCTGCGCGACACTCCGCATCGCGCGAGTCCAGGCTGGCCTGCGCGAGTGTATGCGCCTTGAAACGCTCCAGCGCATTGCGTGCCTGGAGCTGCGACCATTCAGGCTCGGGGCAGGGGTTCTCCAAGTCTTTATCGGACCAGGCTTGCTGGGCGCACAAGGTGTCGAACAGGTCCTCGGACCAGCATCGGCTCGCCAGTAGGGCACGGGCCAGCAGGTCGTTGATCCGCGCGTGGCGAGGCAGCGGCTTTAGCCATTCAGTGTGGTTCATTTCGCTCAATGCGGCTTTGAAGGCTTCGACCTGTTGTTGATCGAGCAGCCCGACCAACCGCTGTTCGACGTGCGCAAACATCTGTTCCAGCAGCGCATCAAGGCGGTATGCGGGCAAGCGTGCGGGGGCTTCGCGTAACCAGGGGGTCAGCCAATGCAGGTGGGTGACGGCCCACTCGCTGATGGCGGGGTCTGCCGACGTCAGGCAGCGCTGCAAGAGCAGGGCCTCAAAGGCGTCGGCGCACTCACTGTCCCTGGCTTGCTGATAGAGGTGACGCAGATCACTGGGAGTGGCCTGCGCCACCAAGGCTCGGGCCTGTTCGACACGCGTGTCCGGTTCGGCCGGGGCAGGTTGCACGCTGTCGACGGGCACCGGCTGCGGTGTGTCAGCGGGCGCCTCGAAACGGCTCCACGCCAGGGCATGCTCATACGCCTCGCGCAAGCGCTGGAAGCCGCTGGGGTCCTCATCCGGACGATGCTGCTTGAGCAAGACGGCGTACTGACGCTTGATTGTGCGAGTGTCAGCGTCATGCGGTAGCCCAAGTACTTCCCAACAACTCATCGTTGCAACTTCCTGTCAGTAAAAATCCCGGCGCAGAATACCCGAGACCGGTTGCGCGGCGCCTACTCTTTTGTCGCGCGACTGCCTAAGATGGCGGCATTTCACGCCACCCAGGGCACGGACCGCGCCAATGTCGGAAAAAGACACCATCTCCCTCCACCTCGTGCGCGAAGCCTTGTTGCAAAGCTGCGCCCCTGGGGCGGCCACTGCCGACGTGCTGCTTAAAGCCGGGATCGAACCGCAACGGTTGGCCGAGCCCGGCGCGCGGGTCTCGGCCACGACCTATGCACGCCTGTGGCGCCTGCTGGCACGGCGCCTGGATGATGAGTTTTTCGGCATGGACCCACGCAAGCTCAAGTCCGGCAGCTTGGCGTTCCTCTGCCATGCGGCGATGGCGCAGCCGACCTTGGCCACTGGCCTGGAAACCGGCCTGGGGTTTCTGTCGTTGATGCTCGAACGCCTGCCCGCTGAATTGGTGCGCCAACAAAGTCTGGCGGAGATTGTGTTGCTCGAACCCGAGTCTGAACCCAACCGGGCCTTCACTTACTTTACCTACTGGATGATCGTGCACGGCGTCGCCTGTTGGCTCGCGGGACGGCGGATTCCGATCCTGGCGATTGAACTGCGTTGTCCGAAACCGGATTTCTGCGACGACTACCAGATCATGTTCTCCGACAACCTGCGTTTCGATCGGCCGCGTACCCGCATGATCTTCTCCGCCGACTGCCTGGACCTGCCGATCAAGCGCACCGCTGAAGAACTAAAACGCTTCCTGGCCCACGCGCCCGCCAACATCCTGGTCAAATACCGCGACCCCGACAGCCTCGCCACCCGCATCAAGCACGACCTGCGCCAATTGCCCCCCGACACCTGGCCGGAAACCGAAGGCCTCGCCGCCAGCCTGTGCATCTCCGCCTCCACCCTGCGCCGCCGTCTGGCGGAAGAAGGGCAGACGTATCAGGGGCTCAAGGACAGTGTGCGCAAGGAGCTGGCGATTGTGTGGCTGGCGGAGCCGCAGATCAGTTTTGCCGAGATTGCGGAGCGGTTGGGGTTTGCTGATACGAGCTCGTTTTATAAGGCGTTTCGTAAGTGGAGTGGGTCTAATCCTGGGCATTATCGGAGTTTGATATTGAATGATGCTACATAAAGCATTAGCGCGCAGATAAGGCTCTACTCCCTTCATGCGGTCGCGGTTCAGAAAAAACATCACAAGGTCGAACACGGCAAATTTGATGTCCAATTCGACCAAGACCGCCAAGCTGCGGATGGATTTCCAAAATCCATATTCAGGCTTCTTGTCTTGTTAAATCGTTTTTTTTGCCACCTAAGAGCAATGTTGTGCTAACACCAAACAAGCCAACAAAACAGGTGGCTGCAACTATGATCAAAGTCAGCGAGAAGCCATACCTATCTAATAGCCCTCCGAAAACAGTGTAGGAGATACCGATGATGACTGAGTTAACTAGATTTGCAACTGAGAGACAAGACGCTCGGATACGTGACTCAATATTATCGTGAATATAGGTTTCATATGCGGTTTCATATATGGCAGGGAGCGACATTATTAGAAGAAAGGTTGCAATTGAAGTGATTACTCCGATGTTTAAAGATAAAACAAAAAGAAGAAAGGTGACAGCGCAGGTCGTAGTGAGAGCAATTGTGCCGAGAGAGAGCCTGGAACAAACGTAACCAGCAACCATGAACATTAATGCTGATATAGCTTCAACCGTAGCATAAATACCAGCGATCATAGGCACGTCTAAACCCTGCAGGGAGAAAAATGGCTGGCCGTAGATGAACAAAGGAATTGTTGAAAGCTCAAATAAAGAATATCCAATAAATAAAGGTATAAGGAAGGCACCTTTTTTAGAACGGAAAAAATTAATGAGTAGAGTAAAAATCCCCTCTGTTTTTTTATTGTTTATACCTGATTGTTTGATCGGGTTAAGTGACGTGTGCGGGAGTTTTATTTCTGGGATGAGTGTTACAGCAAAAGCTCCGATAAGCTTGGATAGCGCAAAAAATATATATACGCTATTCCAGTCAAAAGTATCTTGCAATACGCCACCAAGAAGCATAGATAAACCTAACGAAATCGCGCCAATGGCACGCGCGCGCGATATTATTTTAGGGTAGTCTTCCGCTCGACGTTCAGCTAGTAAGTTGTCATACAATAGTGCTCTGTCTGACCCGGAGCCCATAGCGATACTGGCGCCGAATAAGCAAAATATAATTGCGAAAGGAGTGAAAGAGGAAAATAATAAAAACCCAATGCCGCTTATAAATAATCCTAAAAAGCTAATGATAAGAGAAAGTTTGCGGCCGTATCGATCGGCGAGTAAACCAGACGGGATCTCTAACGCTACTGAAGAAAAGAATAGAAAAGATTGGAGAATACCTATCTCTCCTTGTGTGATACCAAGCTGCAGCAGGTAAAGCACAAATAAACTCCTTTGAACATCAAGATTCATGAGTATTGATAAGGAGTAGTATAAGTTATCGTTCTTGTTTTTTAGTATGTTTGAAATCCCCATTTTATTTAAATACCTGTTTTTTTGTAAGCTCAAAAGACCTGAAGTTAAAGTTTAAAATGCATGCATCTACTTTTGAAGTGCCAATTTTTGCTAAGTGCTGAAAAGCTTCCCAAGCCATAAGGTTAGCAATGATTGAATTTGTTATCCCGTTGGAAGGAAAACGTGCAGGAACAATTATTGTCTTACAAGCCTTGCGCACCTCTTTAATCCAGTTTAAATAGGCCTGAAATGAAGATCTATCTTTCAGGAGCGGTCCAAGTACGCCGTTATTAATGCCAACAGCACCGAACAGCGCTGATGAGCCTAATTTTAATGCTGCATTAGCTACGTGACTCTGAATAGCTCCTTTGGGTTCGTCAGCACAACAGATTATTAAGTCCGCGCCCCTGGCTAATTCTGATAACTGCTTGCTGGAGGTTATCTCAGCTATAATGGATTTAGCTTCTACGACTTTTTGATCTTCCAATAATCGTCGAGCAAGTATATCAGCCTTGTATTGACCAATATCTTGTGCGTTAAAAACAAATTGACGATTGAGATTGCTCATGCTTACTTTGTCGAAATCAATCAGTACAAAAGAGCCCACACCTGAACCTGCCAGGCTTTGTGCAAGTAAAGATCCAGTGCCGCCGCATCCAACCACTACTACTGATGAGTTGTTTAACTGTTGACTCATTTCTTGGTTTGGTGCAATAGCTTCATTCCATGACCATTGCATGGTTTGCAGCGGAGTCATCCCATGTGGCGGGGCACCATGGATGAGGTTAGCCTCTTTTAGCTTTCGAAGAAAGCTTCCTTCTGGCTCAGTATTAAATTCCAACACAACTCCCGTTGTGCTAAGAAGGTGAAGTGATTTAGCAATATCGGGATTATGGATATTGATGCTTTTGATGCCGTTTTCTGTGATTAATTTAAGTTGGTTGTCATAACTAAGAATGGCAATATCGCCGCGCAGTATCCAATGGTCTTTTTTCTTAAGCAAGGGAAGAGTCCTCTGTTATATTTGTGTCACTTATATGTTTAACAAACATCGCCATCGGTCTATAAACCGTTTCAGCTAGTAGCATAGGTAAAGCTTCACTACTGGATTTAGAGTAGAGTTTTAGAAAAATAGACCTCATCCGGGTGGTGGATTTAACCGAGGTGCTCAAACCAGATATTTTTCTTTGAAAGAGAATTAGACGCAAACTTTTTTCACTGGCCGCGTTGATAGTTAGTGTCTTTAGTTTTTCCTTTTCTGTATTTGTCAGTTCCTGCCAGAGTTGACTGCACTCCATAATGAGGTGAAGTGATTTCGTTATATTTTTTTGTCGTGGCTCAACAAATGCTTGAAGCAATATCTCTTCGGGGCTCATTATTTCAAACGGGCTATTTAACCGCTGATAGTTTGCAAGGATAGGGAAAGAGTAATATGAAGAAAATGCAGACCATGATAATAGTATTTTTGTATTGGTGTTGGGCATTATATCTAATGCCTTGGTTAGCCCAATGCCACGATATTGTGGATGTACAATAACTCGAAATGATTGCAATACATGTCTATTTACTTCTGAAAACTCTGTGAATATCTCAAATGCTTTTGGCCAAGGACGAATACATAAATTAACACCAATCAACTCTTCTTTAGAGTAAGCGGTGACAACGTGGTCAACTAGAGGCGCTAACATATCGATGTCATTAGGGTTGTCGTTTTCATAATGATAGCGAGAGAGTTTTTTGTAATCGTCTATGGTGCCTTTTTTGATTTTTATTCCTAGGTGTTCTAACATGTTTGTGGATATATTTTTTTTATTAAGAATGCGGTGTTTGCCATTTGAGCAAAGTTCAATGTGAATATCAGGTTTTAAGAAATCTACAATGTCATCATGACAACTTGCAATAAAAGCGCTTTGTTTACTAGAGCGAAGGTTTTTCCCTACAGTCATGGCGACAATTTGAGCTGTGCGCCTGTCCAGTCGTGTAGTAAATTCGTCAAGGATAATTGGCCCTACTCCTTGGAGTAAAGCTAGTGCAATTAGGAAACGTTCTTTTTGCCCATCAGATAGGTTAGAAAACGGACTAATCAGTATGCGTGGTTCTCCCAACCCAAATTTTGAAAGATAGCGGATGACTTCACCTGCATCTGTATAAGATATAATTTCCGCGATAGATTTTTCTTTGTTGATATAATTTGGTATCTTTCTTATTGCTGGGAAATGTCGAGAAATATCTTTTAATAGCAGGCTTTTACCTACTCCACTTGCCCCTGTTATTAGAATAATACCGTCTGTAGGGATATCTAAATCTGATAGCGACTCCTTCCATCCTTCTTCAGATAGACCAAAAATTCTTATTATATCTCGGAAAACTTTACTCGAACTGTTCAGTGGAGGAATATGCAGATCTACTTTTGTATTTATCGTTTTCATAGCATGGCTCGCATTAGCTATTAGTCACAGTAGGTATGTCAAATTTTGAGGTTGATATTGCTCAAGCAAATACTTGGAATGGCACCAATTATCACGGCTGGACATAAATCATCTAATAGGTCGTCCAGTAATTGTCTGTGCGCATTACTGAACTCAGGTGATTTTAATGTATTAAAATATAGCTTTTGGGCTTGTGATTCACTTCTCCAAGCTGGGCACAATATTAATGATGCATATCTACCCCAAGCATCATCGGTTGGTCCAGAAACGATCATTAGTCGCATAGCCGCTTTAACTTTTGGGTTTGAATAGCTATCAGAAACAGGGGTGCAAAGTATGCCGTTTTTATGAAGAGTCGTCGCAATAGACCAGGCTACTGTAGCGTTAGGATAATAATCGGAGAACGCTAGAATAAGACCATTTTTCGATGCGGTGGGCGACCAATCTAGAGTGATTAGGTTTTCAAGCGGCATTGGATCATCAAATGGCGTCGATGCGTTTGCCCAACCTACATGCTCCCCGCAGTTGTTTTGTTTTAAAATGTGTTTAATTTCTTTTCGAAGTGTTTTTTTATCATTCCCAACAAGCTCACCTGAAAAAACAAGAATACCTCTAAGGGATGTTTTTTTAACGATACGCTGTCCATTTGCTGATGGCATTGAGTTAAATGGAGTAGCGGTGTCTGCCGTTTGATTAATAATTCCTTTGTCGTAAAGAATGATGTTCTCTTCAGGGTTTCGAACAACTTCTATGAGGATAGAAGGGATGCTGTTGTCGGGGCAAAAAGCTTCCCACCGGTTGGGGGCAATTTCGCAGATTTGTCGTGCCCCAGGCCATTTATTAGCACGAAACGGTATCCAAGCAGGGGACGATAGCAATCCCTCAAAAGCTGAAACTTTTTCCTGAAAGCTGATAATGGCGCTGCCATTCTCTGTTAACCCAAACGTTGCTTTATTCGTGATTAGATTACGGACAATGACATCATGACTAGTCAGATGATTAAGTCCGTTTAAGTAATCCGTTCCTGAGATGTCATGAAGTTTGCAACTATTGTTGGCTTTGGGGGAAAGAGTATAAGTATGTCCCTCATCTTTAACGTATATATCGCATCCGCCTCCTATGCTAACGTTTGGGAGTGGTGCAGACAATGGTGCTCGTGGAGGAAGAGCTCCCAAGCTTGCTAACTGTAAAGCTCCATAGTTTCGAGGAGATTTTAATGATCCAGGAGGCGCGTCCACGGCAATTCTAATTAATTTATTGGTCTCTGTCACACATCCTCCTAACTTTCTTTCGGTATCAGTTTGCCAAGAGTGTTTGATTGTTTTTCGTTTTGTGTGTGTCGGTCGAGTTAATTCATATTAATGCTATATGTTGACTGTATTGAAGGGTCGTAAAAAGTATTTGATTTTTTAACGTTTTCTGGTTAAAGCGTTGCGCATTAACTAACAGAGTTTTTAAAATAATAGTCGTTTAGGTAGTCTTGGGAGGTTTTTGCTGATTTTTCAAGAAAATCAATATAGTTTTTCTCATTCTCAATAAAGCTACCAATCTTGTGAGATAAAGGAGGGGGTGATTTTTTTTCAGCTTTTAATAGTTCCTTTCTAGCATCCTTTCCTAAATTTTCGATTTTACTTAATATGGGTAGAACGAACCCACGCATTTGTTGTTCAAAAAGTGGAAGTCTATGAGTATCTACATGTAGGTTTTGAACTGCAATAGTGAACCCGCAGTTGATTACATTATGCCACCAACCAGGGGGGATATAAAATGCATCACCTGCCGATATCGTACCTTCAAAAATTTCGGCTCCTTGCGCGAATACATGATTAGCAATTTCAGGATTGAATAAATCTTGTCCATTCGAAACTGCAAATGTATGGGAAGGCGAAACCATACGTGCTTTTTTTTCACCCACAATCATGGTTAATACAGAGTTGACGAAAAAAGAATCTGTATGTAAAGGGCTTGATACATGTTGGTAGCCGATAATTAAATTTGTCGGTGGTATTGATATAGAAGATGGCAGCTTGTACAACCAATTATCAGGAAAACAAGGTAATGTCATATCTATATCATCTAGAAGCTCAGGAAATTCTTTATGATAGATCCATCCACCCAAATATGGTAACTCAAAGTTATTATCATAAGTAGGTATGTTGTTTTCAGCTAAATTTATATATTCTCTTAGAGGTATTTTAACTTGGTTCTTATAAAGTTCTTGCTGTTTTGTTTTATAATAACAAACAGGCACTTGAACATGGCCATAGGTATTTCTGAAGAAGTCTGCAGACCAACGCTTAATAGCAGTCCAGTCTTTGCCCATTCCTTTTAGGATGACTGGCTTTTCATTCATGAGATAATTTTTTTGGAATAGTATTGCATTGCTAGCATCAATGCTCTCGAGAAGCGTGATGTTTTTATTTGAGGTTGACAAGGGAGTAATCCTTATTGAACCAGTCGCTGTTAGTCTTTTTAAAAAAGGCCAAACTAATGAATGGCCTTTTTTATCATGGTTTCAGCGAACTATTAACAGCGACTAAAAACAGCCTGAAGCATCAGTTCATCATCTGCTAAATCCATGAAGAAGGAGATATCTTCACTTTCATTAGTGGTGGAAAAAGTGATGTCTGATTCTAATGCGCATTCAACGGTTTCTTCACTTTTCATTTTGTGTACTCGCTATTTAATTGATGAGGTGGTAGAGGTTTCGGATTAAGTAGCCGCTGATTAATTAACATTTTGGTCCGGAACCACGCCACAGGCCCTGGTTCATTAGGGGTAAGTCGCGCAGTTCCTAAACTAATCAGCGCACCTTGATTAAAGACCATGTTGTCAGTCTTAAGCAAATGTGCACTTTGTAATTCTATGTGTCGGTGCGTCTCCAATAGGAGAAGTGGTTCCATCGATAGAAAATACTTCACTCTCTCCGCAAGGCGCAGTGCGGTATTAGGAAATTACTTACTTGGGACTTCTGGTTTGTCTTACGGAAGTAACCTTCCATATTTTAGGACGTTCCAAACAAAAAAAGCCCCGTGACCAAATGGATCACGGGGCTAAAAATTGGCTGGATGCGACCAACCAAAGGAGCTCTTTACATCACTTGGCGGTAGCGACCACCGTATCCGGCTTCCACCCACCCCCCAGCGCCTTGTAGATCGCCACGATCCCGCGATACAGATCCACTTCGGCCTGGGCCTGGGAGTCCTCGGCTGCCAAACGCTCACGTTGCGCGTCGAGCAATACCAGGAAGTCCACTGTGCCTTCGCGGTAGCGGATCGCGGCCAGGTCGGCGGCGGCGCGGCTGGATTCGCTTTGGCGGATCAGCGAGACCAGACGTTGCTGACGCTTGCCGTAGTCGCTGAAGGCGTTCTCGGATTCTTCCAGCGCCAGCAACACTTGCTGCTCGTAGCTTGCCAGGGCGCCATCGGCCTCGGCATCGGCGCCGCGCAAGCGGGCGCGCACGCTGCCCAGGTCAAACGCGGCCCAGGTGATGCTCGGGCCCAGGGCCCAGGCATTCGCGGCGGATGAGCCGATCTGCGAGCCGCGCCCGGCGGTAAAGCCGAGGAAGCCGCTGAGGCTGACGCGTGGGAACAGGTCGGCCTTGGCCACGCCGATACGCGCGGTGGCGGCAGCCAGTTTGCGTTCGGCGCTGAGAATGTCCGGGCGACGTTGCAGCAGTTGCCCCGGGTCGCCGATCGGCAGCGCTTTGGCAATCGCCGGCAGGTCTTTCGGGCCCAGGTCTACGCTGAGCTTGTCGGGCCGCTGGCCGAGGAGGGTGGCGATGCGGTTACGCTCGCGCACTTGTTCGGCCTGCAGTTGCGGCACGCTGGCTTCAACCGCCGCGAGGCGTGCGTCGGCACGCTCCACGTCGAGTTGGTCGCCCACACCGGCATCGCGCAGGCTGACGGTGATGGTGCGCGATTCCTGCTGGTTCTTCAGGTTGTCCAGGGCAATGCGTTCACGCAGTTGCGCGCCACGCAGTTGACCGTAGGCGTCCACCAGTTCGGCGATCAGGGTGACTTGCAGCTGGTACAAGTCAGCCTCGGCGGCCTGCTGGTCGGCGTCGGTGGCTTCCAGGTTGCGCTGGATGCGGCCGAACAGGTCGAGTTCCCAGGCCATGTCCAGCCCGAGGTCGTAACGCTCGGTCTTCACGCGGCGAGTGGTCTGGCCCGGAATCTGGCCTTTGCCCTGGTCACTGCTGGCGCGGCTGGTGATGGTCGGCATGGCGTCATTGCTGGCGTCATCGCGGATCGCCCGTGCGGCCCGCAGGCGGGCAAAGGCGACGCGCAGATCACGGTTGCCTTGCAGCGACTGCGTGACCAACTGGTTGAGCGTCGGGTCCTCGAACTGCTGCCACCAGATGCCTTCGAACTTGGCGTGATCGTACTGCTTGGCGTCGGCAGCGGCCGTGATATTGGCCGCCTCCGGGGTCTGGGTTTTGTAGTCCGGGCCTACGGCACAGGCGCTCAGCGCCAGTACCAGCAAGCTCGGCAGAAAGACTTTCACACTCATTGCTGTGTCTCCAGCTTCAAGGCCTTGGCCGCTTTGCGCGCTTCGCTGCGCTCCACATAGCGACGGATCAGTACGTAGAACACTGGCGTCAGCAACAGACCGAAGAAGGTCACACCGATCATCCCGGAGAACACCGCCACGCCCATGGCATGACGCATCTCGGCACCGGCACCGCTGGACAACACCAGTGGCACCACACCCATGATGAAGGCGAACGAGGTCATCAGGATCGGCCGCAGACGCAAACGGCAGGCTTCCAGTACCGCAGCGAGCGGGTCGAGGCCTTCTGCCTGTTTATCCTTGGCGAACTCGACGATCAGAATCGCGTTCTTACACGCCAGGCCCACCAGTACGATTAAGCCGATCTGGGTAAAGATGTTGTTGTCGCCGCCCGAGATGATCACCCCGGTAATCGCCGACAGCAGCGTCATCGGTACGATCAGGATCACCGCCAACGGCAGGCTCCAGCTTTCGTATTGGGCCGCCAGTACCAGGAACGCCAGCAGTACGCAGAGCGGGAACACGAACAGTGCGGTGTTGCCCGAGAGGATTTGCTGATAGGTCAGGTCGGTCCACTCGTAGGTCATGCCGTTGGGCAGTTCCTCTTTCAACAGTTTTTCAATCGCCGCCTGGGCCTGGCCGGAGCTGTAGCCCGGTGCCGCGTTGCCGTTGATTTCAGCGGTGATAAAGCCGTTGTAGTGCATCACGCGGTCCGGGCCCGAGGTGTCGCTGACCTTGATAAAGGTCGCCAGCGGGATCATCTCGCCTTTGTTGTTGCGCACTTTCAGCTGGCCGATCTGGTCTTCATCCAGGCGGAACTGTTGCTCAGCCTGCACGTTGACCTGGTAGGTCCGACCGAAGCGGTTGAAGTCGTTGGCATACAACGAACCCAGGTAGATCTGCAGGGTGTCGAAGATGTCGCTGATCGCCACGCCGTGGGTCTTGGCCTTTTCACGGTCGATGGCGGCATCGACCTGGGGCACGTTGACCGTGTAGCTGGTGAACAGGCCGAACAGCTCCGGCGTAGTGCGGCTCTTGGTGATGATGTTCTGCACTTCTTTGTACAGCTCGTCATAACCCAGGTTGCCACGGTCTTCGATCTGCAGGCGGAAGCCGCCGATCGTCCCCAGGCCCTGAACCGGCGGCGGTGGGAAGATCGCCATGTAGGCTTCCTGGATGTCGCTGTATTTGCCGTTCAACGCGCCGGCAATCGCACCGGCTGACATGCTCGGGTCTTTACGCTCGTCGAACGGCTTCAAGGTCACGAACACGATGCCGCTGTTCGGGCTGTTGGTGAAACCGTTGATCGACAGGCCTGGGAAGGCCACGGCGGCTTCCACGCCCGGCTGTTTCAGCGCGATGTCGGACATGCGCTTGATCACGTCTTCGGTGCGATCCAGGCTGGCGGCGTCCGGTAACTGGGCGAAGGCCACCAGGTATTGCTTGTCCTGGGCCGGCACGAAACCGGTCGGGGTATGGGCAAAACCGAACCAGGTCAGCACCATCAACCCGGCGTACAGGAACAGCGCGATACCACTGCCGCGAATCACACGGCGTACGGTGCCGACATAGCCGTGGCTGGCTTTGTCAAAGAAGCGGTTGAACGGTTTGAACAACCATCCGCCGAAGAGCTTGTCGAGAACCTTGGAGAAGCGATCCTTTGGCGCGTCATGGCTGCGCAGCAACACGGCGGCCAGGGCCGGGGACAAGGTCAGCGAGTTGAAGGCCGAAATCACCGTCGAGATCGCAATGGTCAATGCGAACTGCTTATAGAACTGCCCGGTCAAGCCGCTGATAAAGGCCGCCGGAATGAACACCGCACACAGCACCAACGCAGTTGCCACAATCGGACCGGTCACTTCGCTCATGGCTTTTTCAGTCGCCGCAAACGGTTCCAGGCCCAGCTCGATGTTGCGCTCGACGTTCTCCACCACCACGATGGCGTCGTCCACCACGATACCGATGGCCAATACCAGTCCGAACAATGACAACGCGTTGAGCGAGAAGCCAAACAGGTGCATCACCGCAAACGTACCGATCAAGGATACCGGCACCGCTACCAACGGAATGATCGAGGCGCGCCAGGTCTGCAGGAACAGGATCACTACCAAGACAACGAGAATCAGCGCCTCGAACAGGGTGTGCACCACCGCTTCGATGGAACCACGCACAAAGATGGTCGGGTCATAGACGATGCTGTAGTCCATCCCTTGCGGGAAGCTCTTTTTCAGCTCATCCATCTTGCCGCGGACTTCGTTGGAAATCTCGATGGCGTTGGAGCCTGGGCGCTGGAAGATCGGGATCGCCACGGCCGGCTGGTTGTTGAGCAGCGAACGCAGGGCGTATTGGCTGGAACCCAGCTCGATCCGCGCGATGTCTTTGAGGCGGGTGATTTCACCGTTAGCGCCTGAACGGATCACGATGTTCTCGAACTCTTCCTCGGTCACCAAGCGACCTTGGGTGTTCACGGATAACTGGAACGCGGTGGCAGTCGGCGCAGGTTGTGCACCCAGCGCACCCGCGGCCACTTGACGGTTCTGCTCACGGATCGCGGTCACCACATCGGTGGCAGTGAGGTTGCGCGAAGCGGTCTTGTTTGGGTCCAGCCACACCCGCAGAGAGTAGTCGCCCATGCCGAACAGCTGCACATCACCCACACCGCCCAGCCGCGCCAGCTCATCCTTGACGTTGAGCAAGGCGTAGTTGGACAGGTACAGCATGTCGTAGCGCTGATCCGGGGAGGTCAAGTGCACCACCATGGTCAGGTCGGGGGAGGCCTTGTCCACGGTGATACCGATGCGCGTCACTTCTTCAGGCAATTTCGGCTGAGTCCGTGTCACGCGGTTTTGCACTTGCACCTGCGCGTTGTCCAGGTCGGTGCCCAGGGCGAAGGTGATGGTCAGCGTCAGCTTGCCGTCGGCGGTCGACTGCGAGGACATGTACAGCATGTTCTCGACGCCGGTGATCGCCTGCTCCAGCGGCGCGGCCACGGTTTCACCGATGACCTTGGGGTTGGCGCCCGGGAAGTTGGCGCGTACCACCACCGTCGGCGGCACCACTTCCGGGTATTCGCTGATCGGCAATTGGAACAGCGAGATCGCACCGGCGATCAGGATCAACAGCGAGAGCACCGCTGCGAAGATCGGCCGCGAAATGAAGAACTTGGAAAAATTCATCTTGAGTTGTATCCCTTAACCGCGTGGAGTCGCAGCGCTGGCCAGTTTGGGCGCGGTTTTTTCCGGCGCCACTTGTTCCAGGTTGCTGGCTTCAAGCGCTTGTCGTTGTTGGGCCAAGGCGGCGAGGGTTTCCTTGCTGGCCATCGGAATGGTTTCCGGGGCGACCGGCGAGCCAGGGCGCACGCGTTGCAGGCCCTTGACGATAATGGTGTCGTCTTTGTTCAAGCCGCTGCGCACGATGCGCAAACCTTCGATCTTCGGCCCCAGCTCCACCGAGCGATAAGCCGGCTTGTCGCCTTCCATCACCAGCACGAACTTCTTGCCCAGGTCGGTGCCGACCGCTTCGTCGTTGATCAACACAGCGGAGTAGGTGCCGCTGCCGACCAGCTTCAAGCGGGCGTACAGGCCAGGGGTGTATTCACCTTTGCTGTTATCGAACACGGCGCGACCGCGGATGGTGCCGGTGGCCGGGTTGACCTGGTTGTCGACGAAGTTCATCTGGCCCAGGTGCGGGTTGCCGGTTTCGTTGGACAGGCCCAGGTACACCGGGGTGGTCGCACCACGACGGCCTTGGCGAGCCAGTTCGGTGTACTTGAGGAAGACGCGCTCATCGGCGTCGAAATAGGCGTAGACCTTGTCGGTGGAGACCACGCTGGTCAGCGCCGTGACATCGGCGGTCACCAGGTTGCCGGCGGTGATTTCGGCACGGCTGACGCGGCCGCTGATCGGCGAAGTCACGCGGGTAAAGCTCAGGTTCAGCTTGGCCAGGTCCAATTGCGCCTGGATCCCGGCGACGGCGGCGCGGGCTTCCTGGGCGGAGGTGGTGCGCGAGTCGGCCAGTTCGGCGGAGATCGCATTGCTCTGGCGCAGGCGTTCGCCACGTTGCGCTTCGTTGTCGCTACGGGTGGCAGCGGCGCGGGTTTGTTGCAACTGGGCTTCAAGGCGACGCACTTCGGCCTGGAACGGGCGTGGGTCGATCTGGAACAGCAGGTCGCCTTTCTTGACCAAAGCGCCTTCAGTGAAAGCGACTTGGTCAATCTGGCCAGAGACCCGTGGACGAATCTGTACGGTTTCGGGCGCTTCCAGGCGACCGGTGAATTCATCCCACTCGTTGACCGGTTGTTCCAGCACCTTGGCCACGCTGACTTTGGCCGCTGGCATGGCGGCCGCTTGGTCCGGGGTCTTGCCGCACGCGCTCATCACCACCACGGCCAAAATCGCCAGGGGGAAGCGCAAATGTTTGAGTGACTGTTCCATGAGGTGTATCCGCCAATGTATTTGAGATGGGCGGATCATGCGCGGCGAGGGGGTATGTCACGAATCGAATGAAGCAAAGGTAACTATCATTCGGAATGATATAAGCGAGGTGTTAGCCCTCTAGCATGGGGGTTTCGTTAGGGGGCTATCAATAGGAATGATGACAAAAGACTGTTGCGGTGTGCGCAACAGGTCCCGTCAGCCTGAACGCTTAATCGTAATGGGTGAGGGGTTCAGCGCGAACGTAGGTGCCAAACACATGGTCCCACAGCGGCGACGATACCCCGAAGTTCTTCTCCACACCTTGGCGATGGTGCAGGTCATGATTGGCCACCAGCGTCGGCATAAAACGGTAAGCCCAATGCGCGGGGCGGTGCATCACGTAGTGCACCGAGATGTAATAAAAGTAACCCGCTACCACGCCGATAAAGGCCGAGGTCAGGCCGCTGTACCAGGCAACCAGCAACAGCGCGGCAAAGGTTGAGCTGGTTTTCCAGCTCGACACACCGATGTAGGCGAGTACGTCGATATGGTGGGTCCAATGTTCGCGGCGATACAGTGAGTGGAACAGAAAACGGTGTGCCGAGTATTCCACCAGGCTCCAGGCCAGCAGGCCGGCGATGGCCAGTGCGGGATCGAAGGGCGCCAAGTAAATAGCGAGGATAACGAAGAGAGGAGCGGTGAAAAAATCGAGGTAATACGCGAGCGATGACATCAGCCATTTATTTGAAGCGGCCATGTGCGGAATATCCCTGTAGTGCGCAATGGAGGGGGGTGGGGATTCTCAGGTGCGGCGCCGCCGCAGGCAACCGCGTCATGAGGGCTGTGTCACAGATTCAGAAGATTGCGAACGGTTGTCGCTGCGAGAACCAGGCCAACGCCTGAGCCTTGAACGCGTCGGCGGGCGGCGTCAACGGGTAGCGCCGGTCGTAGGCCAGCACGATGCGTTGCGTGGGCAACTGCTGTTTGATGGGTCGACACACCAAAGGCTGGCCATCGTAGCTGTGATCGCCGAAAGGGCGGGTGTAGGTGAGTGCCACGCCAAAGCCGTTGGCAACCAGGCTGCGCTGGAATTCAAAGCTGTGGGTGGGTTGGACGCTTCCCGGTGTCAGGCCAAAGCTGTTGAACAAATCCAGAATGTGCTGCCAGCTGTGGATCTGATCCATCACCACCAGGTTGCATGCACTGAGTGCGGCCATATCAACGCGTGTTTCCTGCGCCAAGGGGTGATCTGCCGCCAGCAAGGCGTGGGCAGTCAATTGGCACAGTTCGACGCGCTCCGTGTTGACCGGCAAGCCCAGGTCGTAGGTCAATGCAAGCTCCAGCGTGCCTTCACCGAGGCGTTTTCCCAAATATTCAAACCCGCCTTCACGCATATCCACGCTGATGCGGGGCGACACCTGCTGCAAGCGCCTGAGAATCTGGGGCAGGCAGTAGGGGGCAATATCGGCATAGCAACCCAGTACAAGGTCTCCGGCAAAATCGTCGGGTTCGCTGCCTATATCTGCAAACGTTCGCGCTTCAGCGAGTACGCGTTTTGCCTGCGCCATCACCGTTCGACCAAACGGCGTCAACGACACACCCAGACCGCGTTGGCGCACAAATAGCGGTTGGCCGTAAAGGCCTTCAAGCTCAGTGATCGCGGTGGATATCGACGGTTGGGAAACGTGCAGTTCCTCGGCAGCCAGGGTGAGGTTGCCGTGCTTGGCCGCAGCCAGTGCGTAGCGCAATTGACGCAAGGTGAAGTTCATTGGTTTTTCTTGGGTGATAAATCAAGAGTTGTTATTTTATCTTATTTGAGCGGCATGGAATATTGGGCCTGCACACCCTTCATCTTGTTATTGGGAGTTTCAGGCCATGACCCACCGTTCATACACCGTCGACCCAAAAGACATCGACGCCTTCCAGCGTGATGGCGCGGTGTGCCTGAGAGGCGTCTTCAGCGACTGGATCGCACACATTGCGGCAGGCATCGAGCGCAACCTCGCAGAGCCTGGCGGGTACGCCAGCCGCTACGTCGAGCAAGGTGACGACTCGTCCGGCGGTTTTTTCGATGACTACTGCAACTGGCAGCGTATTCCTGAGTTTCGCGCAATCATCGAACAGTCGCCGGCAGCGTCCATCGCCGCGCAGGTAATGCAGTCGCGCACCGCGCAGTTCTTCCATGACCATGTCCTGGTCAAAGAGCCCGGTGCGCAAAAAGCCACACCCTGGCATCAGGACATTCCGTATTACTTTCTTGAGGGCAGCCAGTCCGTGAGTTTCTGGATTCCGGTGGACCCGGTACGTGAGTCAACCCTGCGGCTGTTGCCCGGCTCCCATCGTTGGGAGCAAGGGATAAGGCCGGTGCGTTGGGCCGATCAAAGCGACTTTTACCAAGGGGCCGACGACTATCGAGATGCACCGGATCCGGATGCGGAGGAGGGTATGCCGGTACTGGAATGGGAAATGCAACCCGGTGATGCGGTGCTGTTTGATTTTCGAACGGTGCATGGCGCCAGGGGCAATGGTTCCGCACAGCGTCGCCGGGTACTGTCGCTGCGCTGGGTGGGTGATGACGTTCGCTACCTCGAACGCCCTGGTCGCACCTCTCCACCGTACCCGGGGCACGCCATGCAAACAGGCCAGCGGCTGCGTGAAGACTGGTTTCCTACACTACATAAAGCTGGCTGACACATAACTTTTCAGAGCGTATTTCGCTGCCATCTGCCCCTCCCTGATCTGACCCTTTCACTGCATAGGTGCACCGATGATGAAGCTGAATAGAAACGTGATGGCTGGCCTGCTCTCGCTTGGGCTGTTTGCGGGCAGCGCAGCGACCCAGGCTGCCGGTTGGTGCGATTCGGGCAAACCGGTGAAGTTCGCCGGATTGAATTGGGAGAGCGCCATGTTGCTGACTGACGTGCTGCAAACCCTGCTCAAGGAGGGCTATGGCTGTACGGTCGATACCTTGCCTGGGAACTCCATCACCATGGAGAGCGCGTTGAGCAGTAATGACATTCAGGTGCTGTCCGAAGAGTGGGTGGGGCGCAGCGAGGTCTGGAACAAGGCCGCCGCCAGCGGCAAGGTCGTGGGGGTGGGCGCACCCATCGTTGGCGCGACCGAAGGGTGGTACGTGCCCCGCTACGTGGTGGAAGGGGATGCCAAGCGCGCGCTGAAAGCCAAGGCGCCAGCGCTCAAGACGATTGCCGATCTGGCGCAGTACGCCGAGCTGTTCAAGGACCCGGAAGAGCCCGGCAAAGGCCGTTTCTACAATTGTCCGGCGGGATGGACGTGCGAGCTGGAGAACAGCGAAATGCTCAAAAGCTATGGCCTGGAATCGCGCTATACCAACTTTCGACCGGGTACCGGCCCGGCTTTGGATGCGGCGGTGCTGTCGAGTTACAAGCGGGGTGAGCCGATCCTGTTCTATTACTGGACGCCTACGCCGTTGATGGGGCAAGTCGACCTGATCAAGCTGGAGGAGAAACCGGGGGTGGATAAGAAGATCAGCATTCAGGTGGGTTTATCCAAAGCTTTCCATGAGCAAGCACCTGAACTGGTCGCGGTGCTGGAAAAGGTCAATTTGCCGATTGACCTGCTCAACCAGAACTTGGCACGGATGACCAGGGAGCACATCGACTCTCCCAAGCTGGCAAAGCTGTTCCTCCAGCAACACCCGGAAATCTGGCACGGCTGGGTGAGTGAGGCGGCAGCCAAAAAGATCGACGCTACGCTGTAGCCGGTCGGATTAACAACGTCGTATCGCCGGTGAACCCGGCCCTCCCTCAAGCGTGCTGGGCGCGGTCATAGTGCCGCGTCGTTGCAACAACTCGATCTGGTCCGCCGGCACCCGCGTGCGCAAGGTTTTGTACAGCACGCGGGTTTCCAGCAGGTTCCATACCCGCAGCATGGTTTCCAACGCATCCAAGGGTTTGCTGATGAAGTCCCTGGCACCGAGTGCCAGGGCGCGCAGGCGGGTGTCGCGGGTGGCGTCGGCGGTCAGCACCAGGATCGGCAGGTATTCACCGTTGGGAATGCGTCGGTTGAGTTGCTCCAGCACCGCAAACCCGTCGAGCTCGGGCATGTGCAGGTCAAGAATGACCAGGTCCGGTTCGAAGCTGTTGAACAGCTCCAGGGTGCGCAATGGCTCGGTGCTGCTCAGTACGTTGGTCAGCCCTTCACGTGCCAGCAATTGTTCCACCAGCTCAAGGTTCGGGCGTTGGTCGTCGATGATCAGGATGCGCAGGTCAAGGTTCACGCGGGCTCCGGAAAGTACTGGTCGAGGTGGGCTAAAAAGGCCGGCACGTTGATCGGCTTGTGCAGAATGGCCGTCGCGCCGGCTGCGTGCAAGGCTTGGCGGGTGAGGTCGCTGGCATCGGCGGTGAGCATCAGCACCGGTGTGTCCTGGGTGATCGCGGAGCGGCGCAACCGCTGTAGCACGGCCAAGCCGTCGATGTCCGGCAGTGACACGTCCAGCAGAATCAACCGGGGCGCATGCTGCGCGGCCAGGTCCAGGCCGAGTTGGCCTTGCATGCTGGACAGCAGTTTTATCCCCGGCCTGCGGTGCAGCAACGTCTCGATCAGCGCGAGGCTGGAGAGGTTGTCTTCGATATACAGCACCTTGCCTTGGGTGGCGGGGGCGACGGGGGCAGGGCGTATCGACACCGTGTCGGCGACGGCGGCGGGCAGGCCATTGGATGCCTGCACACTCATGAACGGCAACTCCAGCGTGAAGCGTGAACCGATGCCCTGTTGGGTGTGCACGCTCAGTTGGCCATCCATCTTTTCCAGCAGGCTTTTACTCAGCGCCAGGCCCAGGCCGCTGCCTTCCACATTCGGGTCGGCGCCCAGGCGCTCGAACGGTTTGAACAACTGCCCGAGCTTGTCCGCCGGGATGCCTTTGCCGGTATCGCACACCGCCACGCCGATGCGCGGCCCTTCGACCTTGACCTCAATGCTCACCTGGCCCTGAGGCTGGTTGTATTTGATCGCATTGGACAGCAAGTTCAGCAGCACCTGGGTCAAGCGTTGAGGGTCGGCCGCGATGCCGATATCCGCCGCCAGCGCAGGCAGCGGCTGCAACTGGATACCGGCGTCGGCAGCCATGGGAGACACCAGCGCCAGGGCTTCCTGCAGTGCGCCCGCCAACCGGATCGGCTCGATGTTCAACGGCAGACGTCCGGCCTCGATCTTGGCAATGTCCAACACTTCGTTGATCAGCGTCAGCAGGTGTTGGCCAGCCCGCAGGATATGCCCGACGTGCGCTTTTTGCCCTCCGGCCGAGTCCATGTCGAGCAGTTGCGCAAAGCCCAGGATCGAGTTGAGCGGGGTGCGCAGCTCGTGGCTCATGCGCGACAAAAACTCGCTCTTGGCCCGGCTGGCGCGCTCGGCCTCCTCACGGGCGTTACCCAGCGCCATCTCCGCCGCGCGGCGGTCGGTGATGTCGCGGGTGATCTTCGAAAAACCGCGCAACGCCCCGGTCGCGTCGAACTGTGCCGTGATCACCACGCTGGCCCAAAAACGTGTGCCGTCCTGGCGCAGGCGCCAGCCTTCTTCCATGTAATGCCCGTGACGGGTGGCCTCATCCAGGGCCATGGCCGGGTGTTGCGGGCATTCCTGTGGCAGGTAGAACACCGAGAAATGCTGGCCGATGATTTCCTGCTCGGTGTAGCCCTTGATCCGCTCGGCCCCGGCGTTCCAGCTGGTGACGTGGCCCGCCGTGTCGAGGGCGAAAATCCCGTAGTCCTTCACCCCGTCGATGATCAGCCGTAAACGTTCTTCGTTCTCGCGCAGCGCACGTTCGCGTTCCGCCAGCAGCAAGCCGGCCTCCACCAGCCGCGTGCCCAACTGGCCAATCTCGTCATGCTCCGGCGGTTGTGGCAACAGCGGTTGGCCGAGGGCCAGGCGTTGTGCGTTGCCTTGCACATTCTGCACACGCGCCACAATGCCCTTGGACAAGAACAGCACCGCGACAATAGCCCCGAACAACCCGCAGATCGCCGCCAGCCACGTGGACAGTAGTAACCGCTGGCGCGTCTCGGCCGCAGCGGCGGTGCGCTCGGCCAGCAACGAGTCCTCCAGCATGAGCATGTTGGCGATGTGTTGGCGCAGGGCGTCGAGGATGTGTTTGTTGCTGACCAGAATCTCGGTCATCGTGGCGGTGCTGGTCGTCGGGTCGCTGAGCATGTCTTCCAGCCCCTCGACTTTGCTGTTGATCAGCGGCCTGATGGCGACGAGTTGTTCGCGCACGCGCTGATCGCGCACATTGCCGTCGAGCCGCTGCAGGGCCGCTGCAATCTGTGGCTTGGCGTTCAGGTAGCCTGGCAGGAAGTCCTCGCGACGCGTCAGCAGGTAGCCACGCACGCTGGCAGCCGCCTCGGCCAACAGCGTGTGTACGGCGCGGATATCGCTTTGCACGCGCAATACCCGACGCACGTCTTCTTCGGCGCGTGCGGTCTGCCGCTCGGTGGTGTAGATCAGCACCAGCGACAGCAGCAGCACCACCAGCGGCAGGGAAATCACCACCAGCGCCTTGCCCCGCAGGGGCAGGTCGGCCCACCGTCTTTTCATGACTGTGTCACCAGGCCCAGTGCGATGCCGCGCACAGCCGCCTGGGTTCGATCGGCGGCACCGAGCTTGCCGATGACCCGTTCAACATGGGCCTTGGCGGTGCCGGTGGTAATCCCCAGGTGCTCACCGATTTGCCGGTTGCTCATGCCGTTCGCCACCAGCCCGAGCACCTGGCGCTCCCGTGGGGTCAGGTGCTCGGTGGGTAGGCTGCCGGCGGCGTTGCGCTCGGTCATGCGTCGCAACAACCGCGCGCTCACCGCCGTGTTGAGCGCTTCTTCACCGGCAGCGACCCGTTGCAACGCCTCGATCACCTCGTTACGGCTGGCATCTTTGAGCAGGTAGCCCACCGCCCCGGCATTCATCGCGGCTTCCAGATGGTCGGGGCTGTCGTCCATGGTGAAAATCACCACTTTGATGGCCGGCAGGCGCTGTTGCAGCAGGCGCGCCGCGCCCAGTCCATTGAGCACCGGCATCCGAATGTCGAGGATGACGATATCCGGCAGCAGTTGTTCACACAGCTCCACCGCTTGCTGCCCATCGCGGGCCTGGCCGACGACTTCGAACTGCGGGTGACCCGCCAGCAGTGCGACAAAACCGGTGCGTGTGACTTCATGGTCGTCCGCCAGCACCAGGCGCAAGAGTCGGCTCATTGCGGCATTCCATTCAGAGGGGCAGGCACGCGAGCGTGCAGTTGAGTGCCGCCACCGGGGGCGCTGGTGCAGATGAACTGCCCGCCCAGCAGGCTGGCGCGCTCGTGCATGGTGGCGAGGCCCAGGTGCTGCGCATCCTGGGCGTCGAGCGGTTGGCCGGGGTCAAAGCCTTTGCCGTTGTCGTCTATGCGCAGCGAAACCTGGCCGTCGTGCAGTGCCAGGGCCAGTTGCACATGGCCAGCCTGTGCATGCTTGAGCACGTTATTGATGGCTTCCTGGCCGATCCTGAACAGGGCGATTTCCACCTGGCTGGGCAAGCGCTCCGCGTAGCCGGTGGACCATTGCACGCTGACGGCGGCTTCGCGCAGGCGGTCAGCCTCTTTGTCGAGCGCCTTGAATAACCCGAAATCGTCCAGCACAGTCGGGCGCAGGCCGGCGATCAGTTGCCGGCCTTCACCCACCGAATGCTGGGCCAGGGTCAGAATCGCCTGCAGGTCCGCGTTCAAGGTGCCTGGCAGCGTCGGGCAGCGCCCGGCAAACCCTTGCAGGCGCTGATGCAACCCCGCGAGGGTTTGCGCCAACCCGTCGTGCAAGTCGTAGGCCACGCGTTTGCGCTCGTCTTCCTGGGCGCGCAGCAGCCGGTTGACCAGGTCGGACAGCGTCCTGTCCCGCGCCTTCAGGGTGGTCAGCAGGCGATCGTTCTGCAGGTGCGCGGCCAGCAGCGTGGCGAGCAATTGCAGCGATTCACTGTCTTCGTGGTCGGGCGCGCGCAGGCTGACGCTATTGCCCAGCACCAGCACGCCCAAGGCATCGCCGTCGCCACCGCGCAACGGCACCTGCAACACACTGGGCAGGGCACTGCCCGGCAGCTCCAGCCAGCAGGGATTGCGCAGGCGCCGGTCGGCGACGGCGGCAAGGCTGCTGAGGCGATCCTGGCTGCCGTGACGCGCGGTAACCGTGATGCCGCCCTCGGCATCCCACTCCTGAATCAACCCATGGTCCATCGCCAAGAACGCGCATGCCCGCGACAGCACGCGCTCACGCATGGCCTCCGGCGCCAGTTGGGGTAGCGCCTGCCCGGTATCGACCAGCAACCGCAACCGCGCGGTACGACTTTCGGATTGTCGATAATGCGCGCGGATAGCCAAGGCACTCCCGGGATCGTGTGGTGTGTTTTGCATGCTTGGGCTCCGCTGTCGACACAGGCTCGCAGGCGCGAGGGAGGCTATTAAACCTTGGCGAGCGGGTTGGGCGCCATCTGCCAAATGGCATAGGCAAATGGCTCCGGTTGGCCGATGTCGGCCGGGCAGGCGATTGGCAAAGTGGGCTCACTCACAACAGGAGCATCCCAATGAACGTTAAAGCCGTGTCGATCGCCGTGATTTTTGCCTTGAGCGCCCCCTTTGTGCAGGCGGCCCAGACCGCTCCCTACGTCTACCGCGACGTGGCCCAGGCGCCTGCCAATGCGCAAGACCGCGAGATTGCCGGGTTGTTTGACCGTTGGAACAGCGCGCTGCAGACCGGTAACGTCAAGTCGGTGGTCGACTTGTATGCACCGGGCGCGGTGCTGCAGCCGACCGTGTCCAACCAGGTCCGTACCACCCCGGAGCAGATCACGGATTACTTTGATCACTTCATGACCCTCAAGCCGGTAGGCCAGATCAATTACCGTGAAATCCGCCAACTGGGCAGTAACGTGGCGATGGACAGCGGGGTCTACACCTTCACCCTGACCGAGAAGAACGGCAAGGTGCGTCATGTGCAGGCCCGCTACACCTTTGTCTACGAGCAGGTCGGCGGCCAGTGGAAAATCCTCAACCACCACTCCTCGGCGATGCCCGAGGTTCAGGCGAAACACGCCAAGCAGTAACCGCAGATCGCACAGTCCACGCCCTGGCGGGTGTGGACTTTTTTGCGTGTGCGCCGATCAGAAATCCAGCGTCACCCCGCTGTACAACGCACGCCCGTCAACCGGTGAGTGCAGCGACGCACGCGCACCGTCCGGGTCATACCAGACGTACTCGTAGTAGCGGTTGGTGAGGTTTTTCAGCTGCAGGTCAACGCTGACCGACTCGGTCACCTGATACGTCGCCCCCAGGTTTATCAGGACATAGCCGCCGTAGGTGCCCTTGGTGTTCTCGCGCTCCAGGTAGTAGTTCGTCTGGCCGTTCATCCAGGCGGTCAGTTGCAGCGACGGCGTGGCCTTGTAGCTGACGCCCGCGTTGTACAGGTGATGGGGGATGTGGTCGATTTCCTGACCTTTACTGTTGGGCAGCGTGGCGCTGGCCTTGAGGATTTTCGAGTACTGCCAGGCGTAGGCCATCCAGATGTCGGTGCGCGCGTTCGGGTGCAGGTTCAACTGGGCGTCGTAGCCCCAGCGGCGGGTTTCGCCGACATTATCCGATTCGCCACTCGGGTCGTTGAGCCGGCGGCTGACTTCGCCACTGGCGTCCTGTTGCCAATACGCCACACGGCCGTCGATCCAGTCGGCAGGGGTGAATTTAATGCCGGTTTCCCAGCCTTCATTGATCGACGGCGCCAGGTCGGTATCCCTGGGCGGAATCTTGTAGGCCGCCGCGCCGGTCCCCACCTGGAAGGTACGTCCCCAGTTGGCGTACACGCTGGCCACCTCCCAGGGTGAATACACCACGCTGAGCTTGGGTTGTTTGATCAACCCATAGTCATTGATGTCGTAATCCAGGCCGGTCATTTCATTGGTGAAGTCCCCCTGGATCTTGTCGACGCGATACGCCGGGATGATCTTCAGCGACTCGAACGGTTTGATCTCGGCCTGGATATAGGCACCGTAAGTGTCGAAGTCAAATTGCTGGTCGCGGGTTTGTGCCTGGCGCGCCCGGTCACGGGTGCGGTAGCGCTCGCTCTTGTTCTGTTGCTGCTGCATGTCCGCGCCGCCTTCCAGGACGAAGTCGTAGAGCCAGCTGACCTGCGGGCGCCAGGTCAGGGAGGTGAGGGCGCCGTACTGGGTTTCGTAGGCGTCGCGTTCCTGCTGGGCGCTGGTGCTCCAGTATTGCGTCCAGCGCCGGTCGTCGAAGGTGTTCACGTAGGTTTTCGCCGACCAGGCCAGGGTCTCGGCCAGCTCGGTGTCGACATGCACACTGAGCTGGTTCATCCGCCGTGTGCCTTTGTCGGTGGCGTTGTAGCGGTTGGTCATGCGCGGATGCTGGTGGGCATCCTCTTCACTCAAGTAGCCGGGCTCCTGTGCCTCGGTTTCATAATGCCGGGCGATCAGGCCGATACGGTAGCTGTCGTCGTCCGGCGTATAGAACCATTTGCCGGACAGCGAGAATTTGTCCGCCTCGGCATGATCGCGGTAGCCATCGGACTTCTGGTAAGCGAAGAAGTAGTTCTGCGTCCAGTTGCTGCCTTGGATGCCTTTGGCGAGTTGAGCTTCCTGGGTGTTGTAGCTGCCATAGCGCAGCCGTGCCCGGGTGTATTCGCCGCCTGTGCGGGTGAGCATGTTGACGTTGCCGGCGATATTGTTGAGGCCATAGCGCGCATCGCTGGTGCCGCGCACCACCTCGATACTGTCGAGCTCCAGCGGGAATATCATGTCCAAGAACGGCATGTTGCCGTCGTTGCTGTTGCTGGGGATGCCATCGATCAGCAGCTTCACCGCATTCACTTCGCCTTCGCCATTGAAGCCGCGAAAGGAGATCTTGCCGGACGTCGTGCCTTGGTTGAACTCGGTGAGCATGACCCCCGGCGCGCGGCTGAACAGTTCCCAGCTGTAGTTGACCGGCATTTTTTCCAGGATGTCCGCGCCGAGGATATCCACCGAGCTGAGTACGCTGGCGGTGCTCAGCGGGCCGCTGGCACCCGTTGCGCCTTGCACCGTGACGGTACCGAGGGTGAGGGTCGAATCCTCAGTGTTACCAACGGCGGCAAGCGGGTGAAGTGTGAACAGGCCGGTGGAAAGCAGCGGCCACAGGTAACGCGAGCCCGGGCGACGTTTTGCGCCGGGCACAGGGAATGGAGCAGGCATAAGCCAGACCTCTTGATGACCAAAAGACGAACACAACGAAGGTGGGGTCGATCAGGCCACAGGGGAGGCGCGCGGGGTCAGGTTCGGCCAGCGAACCCTGGGGTGCAGCGCGGGCAGTGTCGGGTTGTCGAGGACGGTATCCGGCGTGAAGCGCGGCAGCCAGTGCCGGTAATAGTCGGACGGCAGTGCGGCCAGCCCGGCATGGCCACAGCAGCAGTCGCTATGCTTCATCGCGGGTTTGGCGGGGCCGGACTGCGAGAGGTCGATCAGCCGGTCAAACCCTGGCGGAAGGGCCTGGGAGGCGCCCCCGGAACAGAATCCGCCCCACAGCATCAAGCCGGTATCCGGCGTCTGCATGGCACGGCTCAGCGGCATGGCCAGCATGTTCAGCAGCAGGGCCAGGCAGGCGATCCAGGGGCTGATGCGTTTGAACGTAGCCATCAGAGCAGTCGACGCAAGGGGGGCGGATATTTAGCCGCAGTTCAGGGATGAAGTAAAAGTGCTTTCCCGCGCCATTTCGCCGCAGGCCCGGCGAATGCAGTGTTGGTGGCGCAACAGACGTTCAATAAAGTGCCCGATTTTGCGGGCCGAGGGCTCGCCCGGTCGCGCGTGAGCACCTGAGTTTGAGGGCTTGAGGGGTTGGCATGGATTGTGTTGTGAGGTGATTGGCGCTGACCCGACCACGGGAGGGAAATCCCCAACCTTTTCATAAGAAACCACACCCATGCACAACGTCTTGCAACGCACAGTTTTCGCCAGCCTGCTGGCACTCGGCGCCCTGGGCGGGCCATTGTCCACGCTCGCCCAGGCGGCCAACGACCGACAGTTCATCCCACTGGCCACCTACCGGGTCGGTGCCTATGCCTCCAGCGGTATTCCGTGGTGGGCGGGGGAGATCGACTACTTGCGCTACATCAACGAAGTCGAAGGCGGCGTGAATGGCGTCAAGCTGGTCTGGCAGGAATGCGAGACCGAATGGAAAACCGACCGCATCATCGAATGCTACGAGCGCTACAAAGGCGGCCTGGACGGCGCACCCACCGCATTCTTCTTCACTCACAGTACGCCGGCGTCCTACGCGTTGATGGACCGTGCGGCGGTTGATCACATTCCGCTGATCGACGGCGCGGGCGGGCGTACCGAGTCGACCGATGGCCGCGTGTTCCCTTACGCCTTCCCGCTGCTGCTCAACTACTACGGCCAGGCGTCGGTGGGGATCAATTACATCGCCCAACGCGAAGGCGGCCTGGACAAGCTCAAGGGCAAGAAAATCGTGACGGTCTACCACGATTCCGCCTACGGTCGTGAAACCCAGGCGGCCATGCAGCTGCTCGCCGAAAAGTACGGTTTCGAGAACATTCAGATCCCGGTCGCCGACCCCGGCAACGAGCAGTCCACCCAATGGCGCCAGGTCCGCCAGCTCAACCCGGACTGGGTGTTCTTGCGCACCTGGGGCGTGTCCACGCCGGTCGCCATCAAGACCGCCGTGCGCTTTGGCGTGCCGGTGGACCGCCTGATCGGTGATGTGTGGGCAGGCTCCGAAGCCGATGTGATTCCCGCCGGCACTGCCGCCAAAGGCTACCAGGCCCTGGCGCCATTCCCCGGAGGCGACACCTTTGACATCCATAAGAAGCTCAAGCAGTTCATTCTCGATCCCGGCAAAAGCAACCTCAAGGACGCCAGCTACTTCGGCAAGGTCTACTACAATATCGGCCTGATCAACGCGGCGATTGCGGTCGAAGCGCTGCGCACCGGCCAGGCCAAGTTTGGTCACCGTGCGCTCAATGGCGAGGAAACCCGCTGGGCCTTCGAACACCTGGACATCGACGCCGCGCGCATCAAAGCATTGGGCCTTGAAGGTTTGCTGGCGCCACTGAAGTTGACCTGCGCCGATCATGAAGGTGGCGGTTCGGCCCGCGTGCAGCAATGGGACGGGCAAAAGTGGGTGCTGGTGACTGACTGGCTGCAAGCCGACCGCGCCACCCTGCGCCCGCTGATCGAGGCCAAGTCCGCCGCGTATGCCCAGGAGAAGGGCATCGTGGCGCGGGACTGTTCGGCGCCGTAGCCCTCAGGCGGCGGTGGCGGTCACGTGCCGGCCAGGGATGGCGGCAATCAGTTCACGGGTGTAGTCGCTGGCCGGCTGGTTGAAGATGTGTGCCACCGAACCCTGCTCAACCACGCGGCCATTGCGCAGCACCAGCACCTCATGCGCAAAGTTAGCCACCACCGACAGGTCGTGGGACACCAGCACATAGGCAATCCCCATCTCCCGTTGCAGCTCTTCCAGCAGGTCGAGAATGTGCGCCTGCACCGACACATCCAGGGCGCTGACCGGTTCGTCGAGCAGCAGCAGGTCGGGTTTCAATGCCAGGGCCCGGGCGATGGCGACCCGTTGGCACTGGCCGCCGGAGAGTTCGCGCGGCAGACGATCCAGAAAACTCACCGGCAAGTGCACGCGGCTGATCAACTCCCGTGCCGCCTGCTCCAGGGCCGGGCCCTTGAGCACGCCGAACGACACCAGCGGCTCGACGATGCTGTCGAACACGGTGAAGCGCGGGTCGAGGGCGGCAAACGGGTTTTGCTGCACCAGTTGCAGGCGTTGGCGCAGCGGGCGGAATTCGCGCCAGCTCAGGTGAGTGACGTCCTGCTGTTCGAACCAGACCCGACCTCGTGTGGGTTGTTCCAGGCCCAGGGCGATGCGCAGCGCGGTGCTCTTGCCCGAGCCCGACTCGCCGACGATGGCCAACGTCTGGCCGGGAAACACCTGCAGGCTCAGGTCTTCCAGGGCCACAAAGGTCGAGTCCTCACCCTTGACCTTGGGCAAGGTGAACGTCTTGCCGACGTTTTGCAGGCGCAGGATCGGCGCCTGCAGCGGGTCAATCTTGATCAAAGGTTCGCGACGCTTGGCGAACGCCGGTGCGGCGGCAATCAATGCGCGTGTGTAGTCATGCTGCGGTGCGTTCAGGATCTGCCGTGGCGGGCCTTGCTCGACCACTTGGCCTTGTTGCATCACCAGGATCCGGTCGGCGCGGTCGGTGGCCACGCCCAGGTCGTGGGTAATGATCAGCAGCGAAATCCCGCGTTCACTGACCAGGCGTTGCAAGTGGTCGAGAATCTTGCGCTGCACGGTGACGTCCAACGCGCTGGTGGGCTCGTCGGCGATGATCAGGCGTGGGTTGCCGGCCAGGGCGATGGCGATCAGCACGCGCTGGCGCATGCCGCCGGAGAGCTCATGGGGGTATTGGCGGGCGCGCAGCACCGGTTTGTCGATGCCGACCTGTTGCAGCAACTCGACAATGTCCGCATCCACCGCGGGGTAGCGTTTGCCCTTGGCCAATATCAGCGCCTCGGCGATTTGCTGGCCGACGCGCAAGGTCGGGTTGAGGCTGACCATTGGGTCCTGTGGCACCAGGCCGACGGTGCGGCCGCGCAGGGTGCGTTTCTGCCGCTCGCTGGCGTGGGTCAGGTCGTTGCCGTCGACCCATAATTGCCCGGCGCTGATCTGTGCAGTGTCGGGCAGCAGGCCGAGGATGGCGTTGGCCAGGGTCGACTTGCCCGAGCCGGACTCGCCGACAATCGCCACGGTCTCGCCTTGGGCGATGGCGAACGACAGCGTGCGCACCGCTTGGTTGAGTTGCCCGCCGGAACGGTAGGTGACACTGAGTTGGCGAACATCCACTAAAGCGCTCATCGCTGGATCTCCTCGAAGGTGCGGGCGATATGGTTGAGGCTGAACACCACGGCGACCAGGAACAGGCCGGGCAGCAGCGACACCCACGGGGCGGTGATCAGAAAGTGCCGGCCGTTGGCGATCAAGGTGCCCCATTCGGCGGCCGGTGGCGCGGCGCCAAAACCGAGGAAGCTCAGGCCGGCAGTGGCCAGGATGGCCGCGCCAAAGTCCAGGGTCGCGAGTACCGCCACCGGTCCCCAGGCGTTGGGCAAGATGTGCCGCAGCAAGGTGCGCGCCCAGCTGGCGCCGCCCAGGCGCGCGGCCTCGACGTAGGGCAGGGTCTTGATCCGCAGCACTTCGGCACGGGTGGTGCGGGCGAACCCTGGGATAATGCCGATGCCCACGGCGATGGCCACTGGCACGGTACCGAAGCCGATGGCCGTGACGATTGCCAGGGCCAGCAGCAGGCCGGGCAGGGCCAGCAGCACATCGACGAAGCGCATGATCACGGCATCAATGCGGCCACCGGCAAAGCCCGACAGGATGCCCAGGCCCAGGCCGCCCAACAGCGCGATACCGACGGCCAGGAACGCCGCGAGTACCGACAGGCTGGCGCCGTATACCACGCGGGTGTACAGGTCGCGGCCCAGCTCATCGGTGCCGAACCAGTGGCTCAGGTTGGGGGCGCGCAGCTTGTCGAGGGGGGACGTGGCGTAAGGGTCAAAGCTGCTCAACAGGTGCGGCGCGATGGCCGCCACCAGGGAAAACACCACCACCAACAGCGCCAGGCTGAACCCCGGCCGGCGCAGCAGCGGCAACACCACCGCCGTCGCGCGTTGAAGGCGGCTGCGGCGCCGCCAGAGTGCGGGGCTGGCCGGGATGGCCTTGCGGCCCAGGTTCTGCTCAAGGATGGTCATGGTCTAGGACACCTTTGGCGTGTGGGAGATACGCGGGTCGAGCCACGGGTAGAGCAGGTCGACCAACAGGTTGACCAGGACAAACGCCGCCGCCGACACCGCGACAATCGCCAGCACCACTGGAATGTCCTGGCGCAACACCGCCTCCTGGGCCAGGCGGCCAATGCCGGAGCGGGCGAAGATGGTTTCCACCAGCACCGCGCCCGACACCGTGTTGCCGACCTGCAGGCCGATCAGCGTGAGTATCGGCAGCGCGGCATTCTTGAATCCGTGGCGCGCCTGCACCTGGCCACGGCTCAGGCCCTTGGCGTAGGCGGTGGTGATGTAGGACTCTTTCCAGACACCCTGGAAACTGCGTTGCAGCACCTGGGCGCACACCGCCGCGCTCGGAATCGCCAGGGTGATGGCGGGCAGCACCAGGCTTTCAACGCCCCGGCTGCCGGTGGCGGGGAACCAGCCGAGGCCGAAGGCGAACACCTGGATCAACAGCAGGCCCATCCAGAACACCGGCACCGAAAAGCCCAGGGATGGCAGGCGCGCCAGGGCTTTTTTCAACGGTTGCCAGCGGATATAGGCGGTGAGGTAGGCCAGGCCGATGCCACCCAGTAGCGACAGCACGATGGCCAGGCCTGCCAGGGACAAGGTTTGCGGCAGGCGTTCGGCGAGCAGCTCGGCTACCGGGCGGTTAAGCGAGAGTGACTGGCCAAAGTCGCCCCGCAGTGCGCCCAGCAGCAGGTCGAAATACTGTTCGAACAGGCCCTTGTCCAGGCCGTAGTAAGCCCGCGCTTTTGCCAGGTCTTCCACCGACAACGAGTCGGCTTCCATGCCCGAGGCGCTGAGCATGATCGACAGCGTGTCGCCCGGCAGCAGATAAAGGATGAAATACGTGATGCTGTAGGCGCCCCACAGCACCAGCAGCGCTTGGCCCACCCGACCGATCAGGTAACGGCTCATGGCGTGCCGATCTCGATATCACCCAGCAGCGCAAAGCCTTCGGCGGTCCAGCGGAAGTTCTTCACCTTGGGCGACGTCGCCGCCTGCCACACGCGTTCATACACCGGGAATGCCGAGCTTTCATCAATCAGCAGGTCTTGCAGGTCGCCGTAGGCCGCGGCGCGCTGTTGGCTTTGGGTCGCGGTGATACCGGCATCAAATAAGGCTTTGGCTTTGTCCAGCGCCGCCGGCTCGTAGGTGTTGGTGGCCAGGGTCGAGCTGTTGGCGCTACGCGGGTCCAGGATGGTTTGCAGGATGATCGGGTCGGCGCGGGTCATGTAGTTGATCGTCAGGTCGTAATTGCCCGCGGAGTTGTTGGCGACCCATTCGGCGCGGGTGACCACGCTGAGTTTCAGCTCGATCCCGACCTTGCGCAGTTGGTCCTGGATCAGCACGTCGCCCGCCGTTTCCGCTGGGCTGATGTTGTAGCTCAGGCTCAGGCGCTTGCCGTTCTTGTGCCGGTAACCGTCCGCACCCTTGGTCCAGCCGGCGTGATCCAGCAGTTGCTCGGCGCCCGCCGGGTCGTAGGCGAGCTTATTGCCCTGGCTTTTGAAGTAAGGCGTGGTCACGTCGAAAATGCCGTCCACCACCGGGAACTCGGCGTTGTAGACGGTGCTGGCGTAGCTCTTGCGATCGAGCGCCTTTTGCACGGCCAGGCGCACGTGCGGGTCCGCGAGGATGCGTTCGCCACGGGTGTTGGGGTACAGGTTGAGCGCAGGCCCTGGCAGCGAGCGGCTCTGGATGGTTGCGCCCTTGGACTGGAACAGTTTCAGGTCGACTTCCGAGAACGGGTTGCGCGGCCATAGGATGTCGGCCTTGCCTTGCAGGAACAGGCCGTTGCGCACGCTTTCTTCGGGGATATAGCTGATGTCCACGGCGTCCAGGTGCGCTTCTCCCTGGTTTTTCATGTTGGCCGAGGCCCAGGCGTAACCCTTGCGCTTGGTCAGGTGCGCACCGACTTCCGGGGTGTAGCTGGCCAGCACGAAGGGCCCGGTGCCGATGATCTTGCCCAGGGAGCGCTCCTTGACGGTCAGGGCGTAGGAGGCGGGCGCGAGGATCGCCAGGTTGGTCGTCGACGTGGCTTGCAGGAAGCCGGCGTTGGGTTTCGAGAGCACCAGTTTGACGGTGAAGTCGTCCACCACTTCGGCGTGATCATAGCCCGCCAGGTAGGTGGCGCCGAAGGTCGCCGGCAGCTCGGTCGCCAGGGCCTTGTCACTGTCGAAGGCGATCTTCACCGCCTTGGCATCGAAGCGCTCGCCATTGCTGAACGTGACGTTATCGCGCAGGTGGAAGGTGTAGGTCAGCGCGTCGTCACTCACCTCCCAGCTTTTGGCCAGCCAGGGAATGATTTTGCCGGTCTGCGGGTCCTGGTCGGTCAGGGACTCGGCGACATTGCGCAGCAGCACACGGTGTTCCAGCCAATAGACCTGGAACGGGTCGACACTGACCAGGGTGGTGTTGTCGCCGAAGAACGCGATGTTCAGGGTTTTGCCGGCCTGGGTGTCATTCCCGGGCGAGCAAGCGGCGAGGCTTAGCGCCAAGGCGCAGGGGGCCAGCAGACGGCTCATCAAGTTGGAGGTATTCAATGGGGTGCCCTCATGTGGCGTTTCGGGTGCATGCACGGTGTGAATCAGAAGTCGTAGGCCAGCTTGGTGTACCAATAGCCGCCGCCTGGGTAGAACGGCGGGTTGCCGTAGGCCGCCAGGCCGAGGTTGCTGTACACGGCGTTTTTGTCGGGACGTACGTCGAAGATGTTGGTACCGCCGATGCTGACGGTGACGCTGTCGACGAAGGTGTAGCTGATGTCCAGGTCGGTGATCCATTTGGCGCCGAAGCTGCGGTCGCCGGTGGGGTTGACGGCCAGGGTCTTGACCGCGCCATAGCGTGCGGTTTGCAGGTTGACGGCCACGTCCTCGACCTTCCAGTTGGCGCCCAGGATCCACTTGGTCTTGGGTGAAGCGTCGGTGAGGTCGCCTTCGCGGTCGCGGCCCACCAGGGTCACGCCGGAACCGGCCAGCGCACTCGGCGTGTCGCGGGTGCCTTCAATGGTGGTCTTGTTCCAGTTGAAGCCCAGGCTCCAGCGCACCTCGCCCCAGGCGTCCAGCGGGGTGGTGTGGTCAGCCACCACATCCAGGCCCTTGGTGCGCGTGTCAAAGGCGTTGGTGTAATAGTTGACCCAGGTGCCGGTGGGCACGCCTTGCGCGGCGAGGATGGCGTTGATCGCGCCATTGCCGCGGTCGTAGATATTGCTGGTCAGGGCGATGCGGTCGTCGATGTCGATCAGGTAGGCATCGGCGGTGATGCTGGTGCGTGGTGCCGGTTGCCAGGTCAGGCCCAGCCCTAAGTTGCGCGACTTCTCCGGCTTGAGGTCATCGCCACCGAGGGCCTTGGCCAGGTTGCTGCCCGACGGCGTCAGGCGGGTCACGGCGGGCACCACATTGCCGTTCACATCCACCGCCACCCGGTTGTCGGCCACGGTGTAGCCGATCTGCGTCAGGGAGGGTGCACGGAAACCAGTGCCCACGGTGCCGCGCACGGCCACGGTGTCGGTCAGTTCGTAGCGCGAATTCACTTTCAGGCCGAAGGTATTGCCGGAGTCATCGTCGTAATGCTCGACGCGACCGGCCACGTCGAGAAACCAACGCTCGGTCAGGTCGAAACCGAGGTCCAGGTAACCCGCGTAGTTGTTGCGGATCAGGCTCACTTCATCTTCCGGGCGAATCGTCACGGCGGCCTGCGCGCCGGAAGCGGCGGGGTAGGTGCCGGTGAGATAAGCCTCGGGGTCGCCGGCGAACGTACTGAAATGCTCCCAGCGATGCTCCAGGCCCGCCGACACCTGCACCGGCGGCGTCAGCTTGAACAGGCTGTCATAGCGGCGGGTGAAGTCCAGGTTGTTGACCCACTGCTCGAAGCGGAAGGTTGCCAGGTTGTCGAACTGGGTCGGTGATGCGGTGCCCAGCGACGGGTTGATGTTCAGGTCGCTGGAATGGTGCACGTTGTTGCGCCCGTAGGTGGTGCTCAGGTCCCAGTTCCAGTCGGCCACCAGGCCCTTGCCGCCGAACAGGAACTGGTAGTCACGGTCCTTGATGTTGTTCAGCGGGAAGTAACCGTCGGGGAACACCTCAGGCACCGCCGCCGTGCCGGTGGGCAGGCGGAAATAGTTGGCGGCTTCGGCGTCACGTTCACCGTAGGTAGAGAACGAGTACAGCGTGAGGTCTTCCAGGGGCAGTTCGGCGTTGTAGGCCAGGTTGAAGGCCTTCAGGTCGGGGTCGCCGTTCTTGATCGCCACCCGGTCCCAGGCTGCTTCCTTGGCCGGGTCATTGAAGGCCCGCACGCTGTTGTCGGCCTTGTCGTTCCAGGAGGCGCTGCCGCGTTTGCGCGCATCGGCCGAAAGGTGGAAGAAGCCGCCATCACCCCACTTGAAACCCTGGTCGCCCGCGACCTTGATGGTTTCGCCCTGGCCGGTATACAGCTGCCCATAACTGGTTTCCAGGTGCCCGCCGTCATGGGTGGACTTGAGGATGATATTGATCACCCCGGCCACCGCGTCCGAACCGTATTGCGCGGCCGCGCTGTCTTTGAGTACCTCGATATGGTCCACCGCGCTGACCGGGATCAGGTCGATGTCCACCGCGTTCGCGCCGCTGTTGTCGATGGAACCGCGTTGGCCGGTGGCACCGTTGTGCCGGCGCTTGCCGTTGACCAGCACCAACGTGTAGGCAGGCCCGAGGCTGCGGTTGCTCAGCGGGCGGGTCACCGAGTTGTAGCCGGCGATGTTGGTGCCGAAGTTGAAGGACGGCAACAGCTTGGCAATCGCCTCGGACAACTCGGCGCGGCCGGTCTTGAGCAACTGGTCGCTGTTGATCACATCGATCGGCGCCGGGCTGTCAGCCACGGTGCGTTCCTGGCCACGCAGGCCGGTGGAGATCACCGTCACAGTGCCGAGCTTGGCGTCCTCGGTAGCGGCCTCGGCGAAAGTGGGCGCGACCGCCAGGAGCAGGGAGCTGGTCAGCAGCGACAAGTGAAAGTTGTTGAGCGTGGCGGGAGAGGCGATGTGTGGCATAGCGAGAAGGATCCCTTAAGCCTGGTAGGCTCCTGATGGTCGGAGGTACGTCCTCCACCAGGTATGGGGTCGGTCTGTGAAGCGAAGATAATCCTATAAAAAAGCTGAGTGAAAGTCTTTTTTGGAATAAGCTAATTATCAGATAATGTTATTTATATTATTTTTAAGATTACCTATTTTTATTATTTTGGTTGGCGTTCAACGGCAGTTGAATCGTTGAATAAGAGGCGCGCGGAGGCTGGTTCACCCAAGACGCCTGCGCCGGACGCCGGGGCTGTGGGTCAGAACGCCGTGGCAATTGCCTGGGCCAACTGCATGTCAGACATGAGCGGCGTGTTGTAGGTGGAACGATAAAATCGTGATGCTTGTTCAAACCGTGCCCCACGGATCTCACCGCCTGAACCGATAAACGCCAGCGCATCACTCTTGGACGATGTGAACTGCTCTGGAATGGCGGAGGTCAGGGCTGTGGCCCCTGAGACAAGCAAAAAGGGCGCGACCGACGTGAGCATCAGCGCGCCTTGAACCGGGTTGTTGTTTTCGGCCGCTACGACCGGAGTGCCGAGCAATGCCAGGCTGGCGATTGCGATAACCTTGAATGAATCCATTCTGCAGCGCTTCCATGCGTTTTGGGTGGGCGTGACTTTAACAGAGTAGCGGGAGGCTCTTCGAGCCGAAAACCTGTTGCTTTGCCTTTATTCGCGTATCTAGATCACTGATCTACCAAGCTTTTTCAGCTGTCCCGTGGTGCAAGAAAGCTGCCCTGCGAACTTGCGTCGAAGCGGCTGGATCTATATATTCCCAACCCTGCAACACGCGCTACCGCCCGAATGGCGAAACTGGTAGACGCATGGGACTTAAAATCCCCCGCTCGTAAGGGCGTCCCGGTTCGATTCCGGGTTCGGGCACCATCTAAAATCAAGGGTTTGCGGGCGAAAGCTGATGCAAGCCCTTGTTTGTTTCCGCTCCGCAATAAAACAACGGGTCCGCAATTCACTTCGTTGGTGAGACTTTCTTGCCTTTGCGGTTGCGGATGTACTGCTCGGTCATCACGACAGTGGTATGCCCAGAGAAAGCCCTGTGATCCGTTTCCAGACTGTCCGGTAGTAGTGATAACGTCTGCGCTGCAATCCCTGGAGACGGCCAGATGAATCATCAAAGACCCGCTAGCGCCACAGCAACCAATGCTGGCGGGCTAAGTACTGCCCACCCGCCTATTTGGTATTACGGCCCCGAAATACCAATTATCGGAAGCAATGGTATGGGTGTTTTTGGCTTCTCTCTTGCGCTGCTTCTGCTTTTACCGGGCTACGGGCTTGCGACGTTCCTTTTCACAGGGCCGGACGTCATTCAGGGTGTGCAGGCTAACCAGGGTGAGAGCCTCACAGCGTCATCTTTCATTCTGATAATGCTGGCCAGTGCAGTGTTCATTGGTGCGTTCTTTGCGTGGGTTGTCTCTGAGCCTCAAGTGCAGGCCTTCACGTTCGACGAAAACCAGCAGCTGTTGACCCTCACCCTAACTCGTCGTTGTCGAAGCCCCGTTGAAGTACACGTACCGTTTAGCGAAATCATCTCCATCCGCCCTTATGTGATGACATCGTCTGCTCATGATGGACATTTTCGCGTCGTGTATCGCGGAGCGAAGGGCAAGGTTTTTGAGCATCGTCTAGGTGACGGTACTTCTCTCGAAAATATTGAGTTTCATGGTGCGTGGTTGCGTGGAATGTTAGGAGGGCGAATGGGCGAGCTGCTAGATCTCGACAAATGAAAGCAGCGTAAGCCAGTCTTGATCCGCACTACGGGTCCCAAAGTAGGGCGAAAGGAATTATGAAAGCCTCGCCTTGTGCGGGGGCGTTTTCGTTTTCTGCCGTTCGTCCAGTGCTCGGCACTCGCTGTGACCTGCCGACTCCCATGTTTAAGCGCGGATATCCCGAGCGTTAGAACGGAGAGCCAGCATGGAAATCAATGAAAATGCACCAGGGAATATTTCCCAGCAGGATGTAACTCGCGGCACTGACAACGAGACAGGGCACGACCCGAAGCGCGATGAGGACGGTATCCCGTTGCCGCCAGACGATGACGCGCCGCTCGAAGAGGACATGTCGGATGTAGACGCCGCTGATTCAGTAGCAAGCGAGCATCCTGACAACTGAGTAAAATCAGCCTGCAAACCCGGCCTTTGAGTCGGGTTTTTTATTGCCCATGGAAAGGGCGATTCAGCAAAAGGAATGTGCAGATGTTGAAAGAATTCAGATGCGGTAACCCACCCTGAATCTTGAGCTGATCAACGCCATCGCCTGCGGCCTTATCGCGTTTTGGGCGACCTTGTGCGTACTGAGCGGGAAGGTGAGGGACGGGGTAAAGGTCTGGCTGTGCCGGACGTTGCACTGCGTGCACTGCCTGCACTGTGACAAGGCGCCTGGTGGCGTCGAGCGCCGGGTCAAGTGATCCACGCCACGGTTTAGAATGTGCAAAATCGTACTGCTGGTTTTTTACGGTGTATGAGTGGGACTAGATGACGCGGCATAGCAAGCGCGCAAAGTCTGTTGATATTGGTCCATCATTTCTTTAAGGGAGCCAACCCTCTCGGGGTAGTACTTCATTGCCGAGCTGATATCGGACCTTATATCGTCGACATCCGATTTGATGGGCGTGCACCGATCGTTTTCCAACTGACGCACTCTCTCCTCTGAAGCTGCGAGCGTCGCGGCCTGTTTGTTGTAGGCCCCTATCCATTGGTTGAGTGAAGTATTTAGGCTGTCGTTTGCCTTTCTGAAGTCTTCGACTCGCTCCCTTACGTTTGTTAGGTCGCTGTCCTGACGACCGTAGTGGGCGGCTGCTCCAGCTATCGTTGTAGCGACCCCCAACGCGAATGACCAAAACGCGATTGTTAGTTTGGGGCGGAGAGGGCCAGCGTGTTGCGTTTCACTCATGTGGACTTCCTTGTGATTTGACAACTATCAATATCGGGAACCATTCACCAACTCAAGGCGGGGTAGCACATCGATGACGACCATTGCCTACGACAGCTTGCCGGCCGACCTCAGAATGAAGCCGCGATTGCCTGGGCCAGCTGCTGGTCAGTCATCAACGGTGGCGTGTAAGTCGTGCGATAAAAGCGCACCGCCTGCTCAAACTCTGCACCACGAATCTCGCTGTCCGAACCGATGAATGCCAGAGCATCGGTCTTGGCGGACTTGAAAATCTTTGGGGGCTCGGTTGTGAGCGATGTGGTTGCTCCAATTAAGATGGTTGGGAAGGAAATTGTGATAAATATTCCTGCCGCGACAGGGTTGACGTTGTCACCTGACACGGCCTGAGTGTTGACCGATGCCAGTAGGGCTAACGCCAGAATCTTCCATGAGTCCATTCTTCGTTGATTCCATTTGCTGTCGATTGGGGCGATACCTTAGCAGAGTGAGTTCCCGCACGGGGAGGAGGAGCTAGGGTAAGCGGATGGCGAACACACCTACCTTTTTGCCAACCAGCGGGCCAACCGCATGAAAGTGCTAGTGCATGACGGCGCGGCGAATAAAAATCAGTTGGGCGAGTGAAATCGATCAATTGCTGCCGCATAAGTGATCGCCGGTTTAATGACGCGAGGCGTGATGGCTGGGCATATAAAAGGGAATGCCGATGCCAAACGAATTACAAGATGGGAGCCCGCAGCAATGAGCTTTGACATTATTATTTTGAAGCCTACAGACCTCAGTGAAAGCGATCTGTCCAACGTCGAGGACGTGCTAGACATTGGATGCCCTGAGGCCGTAATCACATTTCTGGAGTTGGTGTTCCCTGGATGTGCCCGAGGTACATTTTCGGATGGTGAACGCTACTCGCTCGAGTCTGCTCAGAATGGAGACCCGGTGACCTCCATACACCTGACTCTCAGATACGGCCGAGCCTGGTCTGAGGCAATCAATGCTGAGTTCCTGACCCTGCTCTTGAGGCTCTGCCAATTGCTCCAGTCAGTAGCTTTTGCGGTCTCCGATAACTCAAGGATCACACCTCCCTGCTAAAGACGGCCCATCTTGCTCGCCATAGAGCGGCTCACCTAGCCAATTGGTGCGTGTACTTGATCACATGGTCAGCAAACAACGCTTCATAAAAAGCAGTGGGAATGCCGAGGATACTTATCTCGATGCAATCGGGCAGAAGCTCTTCGGCGTAAGCCAGAATGGCGAGTCAAATCAAGGGTTTGCGGACGAAATCTGATGCAGGCCCTTGTTTGTTTCCGGTCTGCAATTTCAAATATTGCTCCGTAACTCACTTAGTTGGTGTGACCTTTTTGCCTATTCGTTTGCGGATGGAGTTCTCGGTCATCACCACATTGGTGTGCTGGAGTTGATCCCTCGCTTGTAGGGTGCAAAAAAGCCCCGGAACATCCAGGGCTTTTTTGCATCGGTGGCTTACACGAAAGGCTGACCACTGAAACCGCGGGGTAAACGCTGCAAACCGGGCAGGTCGGTGAGGCGTTGTGTCCACGCACTGCGCCAATCAACGGCGGTAGGGGTCTTGGCCTTGCGGTTGGCGCGGCGGGCGGCGTTGCGCTGGGTGCGGCGCGCGTCCTTGTAAGCTTCGGTATTGCGGCAGGTACGGCATTTGACTCGGTTCAGCTCGGTGCTGGAAGGGAGGTTGGTGCCGTGGTGGCCACAGGCTAAGTGACCTGCGACCTTGAAGTGAATGACCATGTAAGCGTCTCCTTCTTGGGGGTACGCGCATCGGTAGACCCACAATGCACGCGGGGAGGGCGGGGCGGTAAAAATCCCGGCACCTGGGGTTTCGACCCCATCGGCGAGGCAGCGTTCGGTTTTGTTTGCGGGGCTGTTCAGCCCCAGGGCCGCTGCCGCGGTGAACGTGTGCGTTCCCGCGTTTGATGCTGAATTCAGTCGATCAGCGCCAGTAAGTCCGTAGTGCCCACATCCAACCCTGCTTGGCTCAACAGGGTGGTTGCCTGGCCCCGGTGGTGGGTCTGGTGATTGAAAAAATGCACCAGCAGGCTGAAGAAGTCTTTATCGGCGGCGACACCTCGCATGTTGTTGTAATGCAGGCGATGGTCCAGATCGGGGTCCTGCACCGTGTGAGCCCAGTCGACGATCAGCTGATCCAGCCAGGCGCGATGGGCTGACAGCTCGCGGATATCGGCAAAGGCCAGTTGCGTGAGATCGGCAGGGGCTGTGATCGCACTCAACGGAGCCAATGCCGCGTAGCCTGCGGGATGCTCGGCAAAACGCTTGAGCCAGACCGTGTCGCCCAAGGCCAGATGGTTCAGCGTGCCGAGGATCGAGCCGAAAAACGCCTTGCGGTCCATGAGTAACGCCGCGTCCGACAGCGTGCCGGCCGCGTCATAGAGCTTGCGGTTCATCCACTGGTTATAGCTCGCCATCAACGCGAGGTGCTCAATCCGGTTCACTTGGGTTTTCTCTCACAGGCACGGTGACGCCATGATAGGCCGTGCCCGCCCGGCGGTCATGGTTTTCCGACAGCGGCGGGCTATGGTTGGTAGACGCCAACACTGCGCCCTGGGAGGGTGACACCATGAACACCAGCGACTTACTGGAGCAACTCTTGCGCGCCGGGCAAGGGGGGAGTGCTTCCTCGGGCGGCCTGGGTGGGCTGCTCGGCGGTTTATTGAAGGGTACCAGCACTGGCAATGCTTCGGCCGGTGGTGGTTTGGGTGGTCTGTTGGGCGGCCTGGGCGGTCTGTTGGGAGGTGCCACTGGCGCGCGTCCGGCTCAAGGACGCTCTGGCGGGATGAACTATGCAGCGCTGGCTTCCCTGGGCATGGCGGCATTCCAGGCCTACCAAGCCTGGCAGCGCCAGCAAGCTAATGCCCCGCAGCAAGCCTTGCAGACTGTGGACCAGCTTGACGGCGCCGAAGCTGAGGCCCATAGCCATGCGGTGTTGCGTGCCTTGATTGCTGCCGCCAAAGCCGACGGCCGCATTGATGAAAAAGAGCAGCAACTGATTTCCAGTGAACTGGGCCGGCATACCGACGACCCGCAATTGAAGCAGTGGCTTGACGCTGAGGTTGCCAAGCCTCTGGACGCGTCGGACTTCGCCGAATTCGCCAGCGACCCGGCTGTTGCGGCAGAGGTTTACCTGGCCAGTGTGATGATGGTGGATGATCAGCAGGACGCCGAACGCAACTACCTGGACGACCTGGCGGGGCAACTGCAGATTGACCCGCAATTACAGCTGCACTTGGAACAACAGGCCAAGGCCTGAGGGAAAACGGAATTCCAGGCTAAAGCAAATCCCCTGTGGGAGCTGTCGAGCTTTAGCGAGGCTGCGATAGCGGAGTGTCAGGCGCAAAAAATGCCGGCAGTACCGCCGCCTTCGCAGCCTCGCCGGGGCTCGACAGCTCCCACAGTTGATCTTCGTCGTGGCTCAAATTGCGCTCGCCACTACGACCGAAATCCCACTTACACAGCCGATCCCTTGTGGGAGTTGTCGAGCTTTAGCGAGGCTGCGATGGCGGAGTGTCAGGCGCAAAAAAATGCCGGCAGTACCGCCGCCATCGCAGCCTCGCTGGGGCTCGACAGCTCCCACACTTGATCTTCATCGTGGTTCAAATTGTGCTCGCCACTACGACCGAAATCCCACTTACACAGCCGATCCCTTGTGGGAGTTGTCGAGCTTTAGCGAGGCTGCGATAGCGGTGTGTCAGCCGCTGAAGATGCCCGCAGTGCCGCCGCCTTCGCAGCCTCGCCGGGGCTCGACAGCTCCCACAGTTGATCTTCATCGTGGTTCAAATTGTGCTCGCCGTTACGACCGAAATCCCACTTACACAGCCGATCCCTTGTGGGAGTTGTCGAGCTTTAGCGAGGCTGCGATAGCGGTGTGTCAGACGCTGAAGATGCCCGCAGTGCCGCCGCCTTCGCAGCCTCGCTGGGGCTCGACAGCTCCCACAGTTGATCTTCGTCTTCGATGAAAAACGGTGTCTGTAGGCGCCACCGAAGTCCAGGTGGCCGCTAGAAACGCAGCGTGGCGCCGGTGGTCAGCCATTGCGCACGCTCGCCGATCAGGCTGCGCCCGACCACCAAGTCGATGTCGACATATTCGCGCAAATGGAACCTCGGCCCGGCCTGCCAGGCCTGATCACCGCCTTCCTGGCCGTAACGCTCGGCGATCAGCGTCAGCAAGGGCGCTGCCTGGTACTCAAAACCCGTGCCCCAGGTCGGGCGGTGTTGCTGATCACCGTCGTTGTAGGCATGGGACCAACCGGCATTCAGGTTAAGTCGCAGTGCCTCCAGCGGCTGCCACGTCAACGGGATGTTGAAGTCGGCGCCATCAAACCCGTGCCGGCGATCCAGCGCAAAGTGCGCGCCGGCTGCCACGGCCATTTGCAGCCCCAGGTCATCCCGTGACCACACCTGTGCCTTGAGCTGCGGGCTCACCTGGGTTTCGCGCGTGTCTGTGCTGCTGGCGCGTGACAGCGCCGCGCCCCACTGCACCGACGGCATCGCGGCGAAGGTGCAGGCCGGTGACAGCGTTTCATTATGGGTGCTGCCGTCGTGCCGGTTCGCGGTGGACCAGGCGTCGATGTTGCATTCGCCTGGCGCATTGATTGCGCCGTCGTCGACCCCATAAGCACCACCGGCCGCGTTGGCTTTTGACAGAACGGCAAGCGTCAACAACGTGCCCAGGGTCAGCCCGATAAAGATCAGGTTGCGCTGCAATGCGCGACGCTTGGCCGGCGGCAGTAGCAGTAAGGTGTGGCGTGCGCCTCGGGCCTGACGCGCACGGTATTTGGCAAACCCGTCCTTGCGCAGTGGAAGGTGTTTTTTGTGCATGATGCACCTCGCTTGAATTCAGCTTTCTACGGTCAGCACCGAAATGCCGTTGGCTTTGGCCTGGCAGACCAGCTCGCAGGTGTCGTCCCCGCCTGGCAGGGCGATGACCACGTCAGGGCGGCTGTCGGTCAGCATGAAATGGTTGCGCTGGCGTTCCGCCTGCTTGCCGTGGCGTTGCCAGTTGGGCGGATAGCGCACCACGTCGATGCCCAGTTCCCGCGCCCACTCCTCGACGTCGCTGCCGAGGAATTGGTTGCCGCCGTGGATCAGTACCTGCACCGGGCGCAGGCGGTGGTAAGCGTCCAGCACTTGGCGGGACATTTTGGTGTCGGCGTAATGACGACCTGCACAGATCAAGACGCGCATAAGGTATTTCCTTGTAGTGCGCGGTGGCGGCCGGGCGACCGCCACCGTTTAAACGGCGGGGGCGATCAGTACCACTGCTTGAAGCGGCGGATGTAGATCGTCTTCATCAGTTGCGCCACGCAGCAGTAGCTGACCAGGGTGCCTGCCAGCCATGGGAAGTACGCCAGCGGCAGCGGTTGCAGGCCCACCAGGGTGCCCAGCGGCGAGAACGGCACGTAGATCCCCAGTACGATCACCACGCAGGTCATCATCAACACCGGCCACGCGGCGGTGCTCTGGAAGAACGGGATCTTGCGGGTGCGCAGCATGTGCACCACCAGGGTTTGCGAGAGCAGGCCCTCGATAAACCAGCCGGACTGGAACAGGGTCTGCATTTCCACGCTATTGGCCGCGAACACGTACCACATCAGCGCAAAGGTGGTGATGTCGAAGATCGACGAGGTCGGCCCGATCCAGATCATGAAGCGACCGATGTTTTTCGCATCCCACTTGCGCGGCTTGGCCAGGTATTCCTTGTCCATCTTGTCCCACGGCAGGGCCAGTTGGGAGATGTCGTACATCAGGTTCTGCAGCAGCAGGTGGATCGACAGCATCGGCAGGAACGGAATGAACGCACTGGCCACCAGCACCGAGAACACGTTGCCGAAGTTGGAGCTGGCGGTCATGTTCAGGTACTTCATGATATTGCCGAAGGTTTCGCGGCCCTTGAGCACGCCTTCTTCCAGCACCATCAGGCTCTTTTCCAGCAGGATGATGTCGGCCGATTCCTTGGCAATGTCCGTCCCGCTGTCGACCGAGATACCCACGTCGGCATCGCGCAGCGCTGGCGCATCGTTGATGCCGTCACCGAGGAAGCCCACGGTGTGGCCGTTGGCTTGCAGCGCCTTGAGCACCCGCGACTTCTGCAGCGGCGTGAGCTTGGCGAACACCGTGCGTTCTTCCACGCGGCGCAGCAGGGTGGCGTCGTCCATCGCTTCGATTTCAGCCCCCAGCAGCGGTTGGCCGGGTTCCAGGCCGACCTGGCGGCAGATCTTGCTGGTGACCACGGCGTTGTCGCCGGTCAATACCTTGACCGCCACACCGATCTGTTGCAGTGCCGCAATCGCCGGGCCAGCGGTTTCCTTCGGTGGATCGAGGAAGGTCAGGAAGCCCTGGATCACCAGGTTGCGCTCATCGGCGGTGGTGTATTGCTGGCGTGCCATTGATTTAGGGATGTGACGGCTGGCCACCACCAGCACACGGAAACCGTCTTCGTTGTAGTCGTTGGCAAGCGCCAATAACACTTCACGGCGACGCTCATCCAGCGGCACGGCTTTACCGGCTTCCATCACATGCGTGGAAATGCTCAGCATCTCTTCCACGGCGCCTTTGCACACCAGCAGTTGGTCGTCGGCGGCATCCTTGACCACGATCGACAGGCGACGGCGGACGAAGTCGAAGGGCAATTCATCGACCTTGCTGTACGCGAACGGCACCTGGAACTTCGGGTTCTGCTCGGCAAACTGCACCACCGCCTGGTCCATCAGGTTCTTCATGCCGCTCTGGTGATAGCTGTTGAGCCAGGCCAGGGACAGCACCGCCTCATCTCGCTGGCCGAAAGCGTTGACGTGATGTTCGAGGATGATCTTGTCCTGGGTCAGGGTGCCGGTCTTGTCGGTGCACAGCACGTCCATCGAACCGAAGTTCTGGATCGCGTTGAGGCGCTTGACCACCACTTTGCGCTTGGCCATGGCGGTGGCGCCCTTGGCCAGGTTGGCGCTGACGATCATCGGCAGCATTTCCGGGGTAAGGCCGACCGCAACCGCCAAGGCAAACAGAAAGGCATCGCCCCAGTCGCCCTTGGAGAAACCGTTGAGGAAGAACACGATCGGCACCATTACCAACATGAAACGGATCAGCAACCAGCTGACGCTGTTCACCCCACGGTCGAAGGCGGTTTGCACCCGCGAGCCGACAATCGCCTTGGCCAGGGAGCCAAAGTAGGTGCGCGGCCCGGTCGCGACCACCACGGCTTTGGCGCGGCCGCTGACCACGTTGGTGCCCATGAAGCAGATGTTGGGCAGGTCCAGCAGGTTGCCTTGGTCGGCGGTCACCGGCCCGGCGGATTTCTGCGTGACATCGCCAAGGGTGTCGTACTTCTCCACCGGCAAGGCTTCGCCGGTCAACACGGCCTGGCTGATGAACAGGTCGCGGGATTCGATCAAGCGGATATCGGCCGGGATCATGTCGCCGGCCGACAGTTGCACGATATCGCCAGCCACCAGCTCGCGCATCGGTATTTCGCGCAAGGTCGGTTGGGCGCCCACTTGCTCACGGCGCAGCACGGTAGCCGTGGTGCGCACCATGGCTTTCAGGGCTTCGGCGGATTTGGCCGAGCGGTGTTCCTGCCAGAAGCGCAGCAGGCTGCTGAGCAGCACCATGGTCATGATAATGATGACTTTGGTGGGGTCCGCGTCTTCGCCTTCCTGCATCGGCAGCCAGCAATCGGTGAAGAAGCTGATGCCACCCAGGGTCAGCAGTACGTAGATGAACGGGTTGTTCAGTGCCTGCAGGAACTGGACGATGGCGTGAGGCGGCTTGTCGTGGGCGACTTCGTTGTAGCCTTCCCGTTGCAGGCGGGCGCTTGCATCCAACTCGGTCAAGCCGTCCTGGGTGGCACGCACGTTCGCCAGGGTGGCCGACAGCCCGTTGTGGGCTTCGCGGGCGGCACGCATCGACAGTTTGATGTCAGCGGCGGTGCTGGTTTTTTTGTTCAATGGGACGTTTTTTACGGCGCTCATGGTGTGTGCTCCTGTCGCCAACTTTTCGACAAAACATACCCGGTACTTACCTGAATACAGGCGAGCGAAAGCATGCCGAGTCGCTAACTTCGCGATCGGTTTAAATGAGGTGCTTACATAACTTCTACTGGCGCGTTAGTTAACAGGCGCGCAGCGGACTACAACTGGAATAGTTCATAAAGAACTCCAGGGTTTAATCAGGAAACGGCTGTTTCAGTGGGGTTGAATGGCGCGAGCGCTCAGCAAAAACCCAGGCTGAAAACCTTCGGTCTCTGTGGGTCTTGGGGGGAGGGTGCGACACCGGTCGTGCGCTGCGGGAGAAACACCACGCAGGTAACACAACGCTTGGCGCGCAGGGCTGCGGCCAGTGTAGATGGATCGGGCAAAGCATGGGTTTTGAAGGTCATAACACACCTCGGGACCGGACGGGCGACCGGCGAGGCAGTTACGGTGGAGCATCGAGCTCTAGCGCAGCTTACCGGACCGGGAAGCGAGTCCTGTCATTTTCTGGGTTTGGCGCCCGATGCCCGCTGATGCGGTGCTCGGACAGCGACTAGATACTGTGTCCATTGGCTTCTTTTGTGAGGTTTAAAAAAGGCCCAAGTTGCGGGCACGGGCAATCTACTCAGACGGTTACAAAATGTCAACGCATGATTAATTAAATGATCCGCTGTTCAGAGTTCATTCAGACAAGAGGCGTTCGAAAGTGAGTGTGTATATAACTTCATATACCCAGTGCCGCGAGAACTGACAGATAGATCAGTACTATCCCGCAAGTGCCATAACTGATGCGTTGCCACAACGGTGATGCGTTCTTGCGCAGCAGGTTGACCAGCGCTGCGATCAGAAAACACGACAGCACCGACGCCAGCATGAACCCGGCGAAAAACATCAGTGTCTGCCCGTGGCTCGGCGTGGCACCGACGATGCCCGACAGCGCACTGCCCAGCGCGCCCCAGTAGACAATATTCTTCGGGTTGGCCAGGGAAATCGCCGCGCCCACGGCCAGCGCATTTTGCCGGGTGGTGGTGGGGGCATCGTCTGGTTCTGGCAGTTTCCACGCATCGATCAGGCTACGGACGCCCAGCCAGGCCAGGTACAGCGCGCAGACAACGGTCAACGGCACGCGCACCGCGTCATGCTGGATCAGCAGGGCGATTCCGGTCAGGCCGATCACCGCCCACACTGCGTCGCCGACCAGGGAGCCGAACTGCACCAGCAGCGCTGGGGTGAACCCGTGGAGTAAGCCACGGCGCAAAGTCTCCGCCAGCACCGCGCCGGGCGACAGGCAAAACACAAAACCGAATATCAGTGCGTAGAAAAAGATCGTCAGCATGCCCGCATTCCTTCAAGAGAGGGTGGGCAGTTTGGCGATAAGCAGGGACGCTGTCTTGGACCAGATTGCGCTGTCAGCGCTTCAACACGCTTTGATAGCGACCGGGCGTGATGCCGTAGGCGGCGCGGAAGTGCCGATTGAGATGGCTTTGGTCGGCAAACCCGAGGTCGTGGGCGATGTCGGATACCGCCACGCCTGCCCGCAACAGGCCCTTGGCCCGACGGGTGCGTAACTGCATGGCCCACTGACGGGGGCTCAGCCCGGTTTCTTTCTGGAACGTGCGCAGCAGGTGGAACTTGGTCAACCCCAGTTCATTGCTAAGCTGCTCCAAGGGCAATGTTTGATGCAGGTGTTCGGCGAGCAATGCCTGGGCGCGGCTGATCAGGTGTTTGCCTGGGGCGGCGCTGCCCGCGAGGCGCACGCCACTGAGGCTGACCACCTCACCGAGCAACAGGACCAAGGCGTCTTCGTTCAGTTCGCGGGCCCGCGCCTCATCGCTCAATGCGCTTCGTACGGTCTGCGCCAGTCGCCGGGCGAGGTCCGGCTGAACACACAGCGAGCGATCGAACTCCACGTGTACCAGCCCGAGGTCGGCGGCCAATTGGTCGGCGTTGACGTACAGGCTCACAAACTGCCACGGCGCGCCATTCGCTGCACCCCCGCCCTGGATCTGCCCAGGGTTGTACAAGGTAATCGACCCCGGCCCGGCGTCGAATTCCCGGCGGTCCAGCCAGACCTTTTCCTCGCCGACCAGGTTCACGCCGATCACGCATTCATCATGACTGTGGCGGGCAAAGGTCAGGCCGGTGCAGACGGTGCTGCTGATTTCGTAGGGGCCCAGCCAGGCGTGTTGCACGGCGCTCATCGATTCGACTCGGGCAAGGGCAGGGTGGTCATGGTTCCTCCGGTTACAGCAGTGCAATGCGCGCCAGTTCAGCGTTGCGTTCCGCAGGGCTGAGGCGGTCAAATGGCACGGCAAAAAACGCCCGGCAGCGCGTGGCAATGATCGCCAGGGTGGCGTCGAATGCAGCTTGCACACTCGCCTCATCACCGAGCACATCCGAAGGGTCTGCCAAGCCCCAATGCGCCTTCATGGCGGGCCCGAAGTACACCGGGCAGGCTTCGCCGGCCGCCTTGTCGCACACGGTGATCACCACATCCGGCGGGCTCTCTGCAAAGGCCTCGTTACCCTTGCTGTAGAGGCCCTCGGTGCTGATGCCCGCGGCCTGTAGCGTACTCAGGCTGCGCGGCAGGACCTGGCCCTTGGGAAAGCTGCCGGAGCTGATCGCCTCAAAACCCGGCGGCGCCAGGTGGTTGAATACTGCTTCGGACAAGATGCTGCGGCAACTGTTGGCGGTGCACATGAACAGGACTTTCATTGCGGTATCTCCGTCAGACACTCAGGCGCACGGCGAGGGCGGCAAGGGTGATCAACAACACCGGCAACGTCAGTACGATGCCGACCTTGAAGTAGTAGCCCCAGGTGATGGTGATGCCCTTGCGCGCAAGAATATGCAGCCACAGCAACGTGGCCAGGCTGCCGATCGGGGTGATTTTCGGGCCCAGGTCGCTGCCGATGACGTTGGCGTAGATCATCGCGTCCTTGACCACGCCCACGGCATGGCTGGACTCGATGGACAGCGCGCCGATCAACACCGTCGGCAAGTTGTTCATCGCCGAGGATAACAGCGCCGTCAGCACCCCTGTGCCCATGGCTGCGCCCCACACGCCGTAAGTGGCGAAGGTGTCGAGCCAGGTCGCCAGGTAGGTGGTGAGGCCGGCGTTACGCAAGCCGTACACCACCAGGTACATCCCGAGCGAAAAGATTACGATCTGCCACGGTGCTTCCTTCAGCACTTTGCGTGTGGAGATCTTGTGGCCCTTGGCGGCGATCACCAGCAGGAGCACGGCGCAGACGGCGGAAATCGCGCTGATGGGAATGCCCAGCGGCTCCAGGGCGAAGCAACCGACCAGCAGGATGCCCAGCACCCACCAGCCGGCGCGGAAGGTGGCGCGGTCGTGGACGGCGCTGGCGGGGTCTTCGAGGTCGGCTGGGTCGTAGGTCTGGGGGATATCGCGACGGAAGAACCACAGCAACACCGCCAGCGTAGCTGCGACGCTGACAAAGTTGACCGGCACCATCACCGCCGCGTATTCGTTGAAGCCGATCTTGAAATAGTCCGCCGAGACGATATTGACCAGGTTCGACACCACCAGCGGCAGGCTTGCGGTGTCGGCGATAAAGCCTGCGCCCATGACGAATGCCAGGGTCGCTGCCGGGGAGAAGCGCAGGGCCAACAGCATCGACATCACGATCGGCGTAAGGATCAGCGCCGCGCCGTCATTGGCGAACAGGGCCGACACCAGCGCGCCGAGCAACACCATATAAGCAAACAGGCGACGGCCGCGGCCACGGCCCCAGCGCGCGACGTGCAAGGCGGTCCAGGCAAAGAAGCCGGCCTCGTCCAGCAGCAGGCTGATGATGATCAACGCGACAAAGGTCCCGGTGGCATTCCAGATGATGTGCCACACCACCGGGATGTCGGCCAGGCTGATCACGCCAGAGGCCAGGGCCAGGATGGCGCCCATTGTTGCACTCCAGCCGACGCCCAAGCCCTTGGGCTGCCAGATGACCAGTACGATGGTGAAGATGAAAATGCCAATTGCGACAAGCATGGGTTAACGCTCCGATGGCTCAGCAGGTGCTGCTGGCGCGCTGTGGTAGGTGGTGCAGAGCATGGATCAGTTCGCGGACGCAAAGTTCGCATGCCAGAGGGTTCGATAGCGGCATGGCTGAAGTATCGGTCAAATGCTGTATCAATTGATATGGATCAAATCCCTTGAAATCCGCCACAAGTGTTTGAAATTAAAATGAAACATGAATGTCCTAAAGTGCCTCCCCATTGCTGATGAAGGAAGACCCCGCGTGACCCGTGCCACTCGCAACCTGCGCAAGACCCTGGATTCCGTCGCGGATAATAACGAAACCGCGGCGTTCGACTTGATGCGCGCGGTCGAAAAACTCGGCGATGAAGTGCTGCGCCAGCGCCTGCTCAATACCATTCACCGGCTCAACCAGGACGCCCACGAATTGCGCGAAGCACGCGACTCAGTGGAGCAAGTGTCTGTCAGGCTCGCCTGAGCAAGATCGTTCAAGACAAGTCCCTTGTTGCGCTGGCATGCTTGTCGACTGTCTGTCGATGAGCCGTTTCCATGCCTACCGCCTTACCTCATTACGCCTTCGCTCGCGGCGCAATCGCCGTGATTCCGCTGTCCCTGGCCTGTGCGCCGTGGGGGCTGCTCGCCGGTTCCATGGCCATTGATGCGCAGTTCAGCCCATTGGAAGCCCAGGGCTTGTCCGCCATCGTGTTTGCCGGCGCTGCGCAACTGGTCGCTATCGGCATGGTCAAGAGCGGCGCCAGCCTGATTTCCATTGTGCTGACCACCTTGCTGCTCACCTCCCAGCATTTGCTCTACGGCATGCACTTGCGCCCGATCCTGTCGCCCCTCAACACCCGCTGGCGCATGAGCCTGGGCTTTCTGCTCACCGATGAATTCTTCGCCCTGGTCAGCCACTACGACCGCGAGACGTTCAATCGCTGGTACGCCCTGGGCGTGGGCCTGACGTTTTATATCGCCTGGAACCTGTTCACCCTGGCCGGCATCGTGCTCGGTAAAAGCATTCCCGGCCTCGATCAACTGGGCCTGGAGTTTTCCATCGCTGCGACGTTTATCGCGTTGATTACGCCGGTGGTGCGTGACATCCCCACGGTGGTCTGCGTGGCGGTGTCGCTGCTGTTTTCGGTGTGGCTGAGTTTCCTGCAGTGGGAGTCGGCGGTGGTGGTGTCCGGCGTGCTGGGCATGAGCGCAGGGTATGCCTGCAAGCGACTGGGAGTGGGGCAGCGATGATCTACATCATGATTGTGGCGATGGGCCTGGTGGTCTTCCTCAACCGTTACCTGTTTATCGAACCGCGCCTGCCGGTGCGGCTCAACCGCGGTGCGCGGGAGTTTCTCGGGTTTGCGGTGCCGGGCATGCTCACGGCGATTTGCGGACCGATCATCTTTCTCGCCGACCACCAGCTTAACCTGAGCCCGGCCAACCCTTATTTGCTGGCGGGTATCAGCGCGGTGGCGTTGATGTTCTGGACGCGTAACGTGCTGATGACCGTGCTGCTGAGCATGACGTTGTTCTACCTGTTCCGCTGGTTGCTCTGACAACCACCCAGCAAAAAAAAGCCCGCGGGAGAGCGGGCAGAAGGGATACTTCTAAAAATGAGCGTGGCCACTATAGGCCGCGTTTTCCGTCTTTACAGTGAAACAAAGTTCATGCATCCGGCAGTCCGGCGCGCGGCAATGGTACAGTCGCGTTTTTTCCAACGGAGCAATGGCATGCACAAGGTGGTAATTGGCGCACTGGTACTGGCGGCCCTGGCCGGTTGCGCGGGTTCGAAGATGAAAGAGGCGCGTGCAGGCACGCCCTACAAGACCCTGGCTTCGGACAAGGCCACCCTGGTAGTTGCCGAATGCGTCCAGTTCGGCTGGCAGGACGAAAGCGTCTTCGGCGTTGACGCCGGCGGCTTCAAGGAGCCGATCGGCGCGGGCGGTTTTACCGTCTACACCACCGCGGGTGATTACTTCGCCGACGTGCAAAGCGCGGGTACCGGTTCGACCATCAACTACTACGCCGCACAAGACAACATGCCGGCCAAGCGTCGTTTGGCCGCACTCGCGACCTGCCTGTAGGCGAATGCCTTAGTCGTTTTAGGAAATGCCTGGCACGACAGCCGCGAGGCATTAGCTTATGATTCACCGGCTCGCCCGACATGATGGCTCTTTACCAGTACACGGACGTCGAGGCCTAAACGTCGGGCGAGCATCTTCTTTTTTCAGCGCGGCATGTAACCCAGGTGCCAACGGCGCGGGATTTTCAGCGAGATCAGCCCCAGCAACCCCGCCAGTACGCCGCTGACCAGCAGCGCCTTCAGGCCCAGCTGCTGCTCCAACAGCGCGCCAATGACTGCCCCCACGAACATCCCGCCCCACGGGATCAACTGCACACGCCAGCCACTGCGGCGCTCCCCCAGCAGCCAGCGTCCCAGCCCGCGACCAAAGCGGGAAAGCGCGCCGGTGACGTAAGTCAGCCCTACCGGCAGCCCGTTGACCTCTTCCACAGCGGCATTGAGCATGCCCATCGCGACGATCGCCGCCAGCAGCGCGGGCAACGTATCGGCGAACGGCAGGAATGCCGCACCGCATAACAGGGCGGCAATACACAACAGCAAGGGCAACGCATGGCGGCGGCTCAGCCGGCTGACCACTACCCCCAAGGCGTTGCCGACGATAAATGTCGCAACCAGCAACAACAGGCGCCCGGTGAGGCCAAGCTCTCCCGCGCTGATTGCCACCGCCAGGCGCGTGGTATTGCCGCTCATGAACGAAACAAAGTCGCCGCTTGCCATGAAACCGATGGCATCGGTCATGCCTGCCAGTACCGACAGGCTGGCCACCAGCATCAGCCCGACCCGACCACGCCAGCGCTGTCGATGGGCAAGTGCAGCGTTGGCGTAGGGCTTGCGGGGCGAAGGCAGCATAGGACCGGGTTCCTCGGTGAGATTATACGGCCACTACCGTAGGACGCTTTCAGCGCGTATGCAATGACCTCAAAAACACTGCAGGGACCAACCCGTGCGATGCCAGTCGAGGTAATGCGTCGGCCTGATCGTTTGCACAAACGCCGGGTCATGGGACACCACAATGATTGCCCCGGTAAACCCCTGCAGCGCCTGCTCAACCGCCGTCACCGATTCCAGGTCCAGGTGGTTGGTCGGCTCGTCCAGCAACAGCAGCTGCGCGGGCTCCTCGCGCCACAGGGCAATGGCCATGGCTGCCTTTAATCGTTCGCCACCACTGAGCTGCCCGACCGGCTGGGTCACCCGCAAGGCATCCAGTTGCAGCAAAGCCAGGCGCGTGCGCAATGGGGCTTCGGCCAGTGGCGTGTCGAGCAGGTTGAGCTGTTCAACGATGGAGCGTTGATCGTCCAGCAGTGCGAGGTGTTGATCAATGTAGGCAGTGGGCACCGTCACCCGGCACTCCCCGCTCACCGCCCGCCATGCTCCCGCCAATACCTTGAGCAGTGTGGACTTGCCACAGCCGTTGGGCCCACGCACCGCGACGCGCACCGGGCCGGCGAGTTGGACGTTGAGGCGGCTCGACGGCAGCCAAGGCAATTCTAGGTCTATCAGGGACACCACCTGGCGACCGCCGGGCACTGCGGAAGCGGGCAACGCCAACAGCGTCGGCGTTTCCTCCATGACCCGTTCGTAGGCCTCGCGCACCTGGGCATCCAGGTCATGTTTGCGCTGCTCGTGCGCGCTGCGCAGGGTGTGGACGATTTCCGTGGCGGCGCCTTTCCAGCGTGCCTGGGTGAATCGGTCGACGTTGGCGGTCTCGGCGTGTTTGCGTGAGCGAGCGGCATTGCGCTGCAGGCTGTCATGATCTTTTTGCAGGCGCCGACGTTCGCGGCTGCGCGCCAGGCGGGCGTGTTCCAGTGCGCAGACGGCGGCCTGTTGTTCGGCATTGCGCTGGTGCCGATAGGCATCGTAGTTGCCGCCATACACGTGGACGCCGAGGGGCGACAGTTCAACGATGCGTGCCATGGTGTTGAGCAATTGTCGATCATGACTGACCACCACCAGGCCGCCGCGCCACTCACTGAGCTGGCGCAGCAGCCATGCACGGCCATCGCTGTCGAGGTGGTTGGTGGGCTCGTCGAGCACCAGCAGGTGTGGCGCAGCCAATAGCGCGCCGATAACCGCAATCCGTGCCAACTGACCGCCGCTGAGTGTATCGGCCGGGGTGTCGACACCAAGCGCTTCCAGGCCCGCGGCATCCAGGGCGTTGCGCAAGCGTTCGGCCAGGTCCCAACGGTCGTCGATCAACTCAAGATCATCGACCTGCGCCGTGCCTTGGGCCATGCGCCCAAGGGCTGACAAGATCGCGGTGGTGCCGGTGAGGTCGGCAATGCTCGCGCCTGGCGCAACCACGGGGTTCTGCGCCACATAAACCACAGTAGCCGTACCATTGCGGGTGCCGGAGGAGGGCGACAGCAGCCCGGCGATCACGTGGGCCAGGACGCTCTTACCGCATCCGTTGCGCCCCACAATGCCGGTGGGGGTGTGATCGATGGACAGGCTCAGGTCGTCCAGCAAGGTCTCGCCATTGGCGAACTGGACACTCAGGTGTTGCAGGGAAACAAGCGCGGGCAGCCGGTTGACGTCAGTCATCAGCACCTCCAAAAAAATGTCGGACAGGCCAACAAGCGCGCCAGGCGGCTTGTTGCAGATACATTTTGGAAGGCTTAGTGGTTCACGTCGGCGATCGTCCTGCGAATCAGAAGGGAGGCAAAGCCTAACCCGCCTTGGCTTTTTTCGGCAAGTCCGCCGCCAGTTGTTCAAGGAACATCGCCAAGGCGACCTCTTCGGCCTTGAGCCCTTTGCGCAGTCGCGGCTTAGGCAGCTTGGAGAGTTCGCCCAGGCTGAAATGCTCCAGTACGGCGGGGTGGATGTAGCACTTGCGGCACACCGCCGGGGTGTTGCCCAACTGCTTGGCGACGTCCTTGACCATCGCCACGACGTGTCGCTTGGCATCGGACTCAGGCTGCCACTCCAATTCCCGCAACACCGCTAGCGCCATGGCCGTGCCGGCCCAGGTGCGGTAGTCCTTGGCGGTGAAGTCCGCACCGGTGAGGCTGTGCAGGTATTCATTCACGTCCTGGGAGCTGACAGTGTGCCGCTCGCCGTCTTCGTCCAGGTACTGGAACAGGTTCTGCCCCGGCAATTCCAGGCAGCGCTTGACCACCGTGGCCAGGCGCCGATCCTTGACGCTGATCTGATGCTCCACGCCACTCTTGCCGCGAAACTGGAACTGGATCTCGCTGCCTTTCACATCCACGTGGCGGGTGCGCAGGGTGGTCAGCCCGTAGGATTTGTTGTCCCGCGCATATTGGGTATTGCCGACGCGGATCAGCGTAGCGTCCAACAGCATCACCACGGTGGCCAAGACTTTTTCGCGAGTGAAACCGGGCTCGGCGATTTTCGCTTCCAATTGTTTGCGTAATGTCGGCAGGGCGTTGCCGAATTCCTGCAGCCGAGCGTACTTGTCGCTGTCGCGCACTTCACGCCAACGCGCGTGATAGCGGTACTGCTTACGCCCACGTGCATCGCGGCCGGTGGCTTGCAGGTGGCCGCGCGGGTCGGCGCAGATCCACACATCGGTGTAGGCCGGTGGGACCGCCAGGGCGTTGAGGCGCTTGATCTCATCGGCGTCGGTGATGCGTACGCCCTTGGGGTCGAAATACTGGAACTTGCCGCGCACCGTCTTGCGACGGATGCCAGGCTGGGTGTCGTCAACGTAATGCAGGTCGCGGGGCAGCGCAGAGTCGGACATGGGACGGGTTCCTTGGCAACAAATCAGGCCGGTATGTCTGATTGACCGCAGCCGTATGCGGTCGTGCCAAAAGGTTGTTTACGCCAGCACGGCGACCGCCTTGATCTGCGCCCACAGCGTCTGGCCGGGGTGCAATTGCAGTTGGTCGCGGGAGAAGCGCGTGATGCGCGCCAGCAAAGGCGTGCCCCCCGCGTCCAGGCGCACCAGCACGTGCGCGCTGTTGTCCGCCGAGATCTCCTGAATGACCGTCACCGGCAAGCGGTTGAGGATGCTGCTGTGTTCCTCGGCCTGCAGGCTCAGGCTGACATCACGCGCCTGCACCTTGATGCGCAGCGCTTTGCCCACGGCCAGCGGTGCATGGGCCACACGCATGTGCAGGGCGCTGGCGGGCAGCTGCAGGGTGAGCAACTGGTAGTGATCGTCGTAGGCGTTGACCGTGCCGTTGATCACCACACCTGCGTCGTCGCCCAACGCCAGGGGCAGGTCCAGCCGCGCCAGGGTTTCGCCGATGGGGCCGCTGGCCAAGGCCTTGCCGTCGCTGAGCAACACGATGTGATCGGCCAGGCGCGCCACCTCATCCTGAGCATGGCTGACGTACAGTACCGGGATATCCAGCTCATCGTGCAGGCGTTCGAGGTACGGCAGGATCTCGCCTTTGCGCTGGCTGTCGAGGGCGGCCAGCGGCTCGTCCATCAACAGCAGGCTTGGGCTGGTGAGCAACGCGCGGGCGATGCCGATGCGTTGGCGTTCACCGCCGGAGAGGTGCTGGGGATGGCGGTCAAGCAGGTGACCGATGCCCAGCAACTCGGTGGCCTGGGCCATGTCCACACGGCGCTGCTGTCGAGGAATGCGCTTGAGGCCGAACGCCAAGTTGTCCCGCACCGACAGATGCGCAAACAGGCTGGCCTCCTGAAACACGTAACCCAGCGCGCGTTTATGCGGAGGTACAAACCGCCCGTTGTGGCTGTCTTGCCAGACTTCATCGTTGATCTGGATAAAACCGTCTTCGGCGCGCTCCAGCCCGGCGATACAGCGCAGGCACGTGGTCTTGCCGGAGCCGGAATGCCCATACAACGCGGTCACCCCGCGGCCGGGCAGGTGCAGGTCGACGTCGAGGGCAAAGCCCGAATACTGGAGGTGCAGGCGTACATCAATCATCGACATCAGCTCCAGCCCATCTTGGTTTTACGGCTGGAATAGAGCGCCAGCAACACCAGGAACGCGAACACCACCATGGCACCGGCCAGCCAATGGGCCTGGGCATATTCCATGGCTTCCACGTGGTCGTAGATCTGTACGGACACCACCCGGGTCTTGTCCGGGATATTGCCGCCGATCATCAGCACCACGCCGAATTCACCGACGGTGTGCGCGAAACCGAGGATCGAAGCGGTGATGAAACCTGGGCGCGCCAGGGGCAGGATCACGCTAAAAAACGTATCCCAGGGATTGGCGCGCAAGGTCGCCGCCACTTCCAGCGGGCGCGTGCCGATGGCGGAGAAGGCGTTTTGCAACGGCTGCACCACAAACGGCATGGAATAGATCACCGAGCCGATGACCAGCCCGGCGAAGCTGAAGGTTAGCGTGCCCAGGCCCAGCCACTGGGTGAACTGGCCGAAATAGCCACTGGGGCCCATGGTCAACAGCAGGTAGAAGCCGATCACCGTCGGCGGCAACACCAACGGCAAGGCGACGACGGCGCCGATGGGGCCGCGCCACCAGGAGCGGGTGCGCGACAGCCACAGGGCAATCGGAGTGCCGATGACCAGCAGGATCACGGTGGTCAGTGACGCCAGCTTGATGGTCAGCCAGATAGCGGAAAAATCGGCACTCGATAACGGCATTTACTTGGCCAGCTCGTAACCGTAGGACTTGATGACGGCAGCGGCTTTAGGCCCCTTGAGGTACTCAACCAGTGCCTTGGCAGCCGCGCTGTCCTTGCCCTTGTTGAGGATCACTGCGTCCTGTTTGATCGGGTCATGCATCGCGGCTGGAACAATCCAGGCCGAACCGCTGGTGACTTTGCCGTCTTTGTAGATCTGCGACAAGGCGACAAAACCCAGCTCGGCGTTGCCGGTGGACACGAACTGATAGGCCTGGGTGATGTTCTGGCCTTCGACGAGCTTGTCTTTGACCTTCTCGGTCAGACCTTCCTTGGCCAACACCTGGGTGGCGGCGAGGCCGTAGGGTGCGGCTTTGGGGTTGGCGATGGAGAGGTGCCGGAATTCGTTTTTCTTCAGCACGTCACCTTTGGCGTCCACGTAGCCTTCTTTGGCCGACCACAGCGCGAGGGTGCCGACGGCGTAGGTGAAGCGTGAGCCCTTGACAGTGTCGCCTTCGGTTTCGAGTTTTTGCGGCGTGGTGTCGTCGGCGCTCAGGAACACTTCGAAGGGCGCGCCGTTCTTGATCTGGGTGTAGAACTGGCCGGTGGCACCGTAGGCGGCGACCAACTTGTGGCCGGTGTCTTTCTCGAAGTCGGCGGCAATCGCCTGGATCGGTGCGGTGAAGTTGGCGGCCACGGCCACCTGGACTTCATCGGCCTGCGCCGAACCGAAGGCGAGGGCAGCGACCAGGACGGCCAAGCGTGAGGCGTGAATCTTCATGAAGCAGCTCCTTTGAATCTGTACGGCTTGTTATAGGGAGAAGGCCTTACCGCTATGTATGGGAATATATAGCGGTTGGCCATTGCCGGTACAGTGCAAAGTTGCCACAGGTGAAGGTTCTAGTTGAGCTTGGCCAACGCCTGCTCCGCCAGTTCGCGGGTCAGCTCATACGTGGTGATGTCTTTGCCCAGGCGCAGGGCCTGGCCGGACCACAGGTTACTGAAGCCGGCCTCATCCTTGGCCTTGAGCGGTATCAGCGCACCGCCGGAGGTCGGGAAGGCCGGCGCGGCCGGGTTGATCGCACCGAGCTCACGCATGACCCGGTTGACGATGCCGCGTGCGGGGCGACCGGTGAACAGGTTGGTCAGCGCGGTTTCGCTGGCCTGGGCGTGGCGCAGTGCGTGATGGTGGGACGCGGTGACATTGGCTTCGGGGGTAAACAGGTACGCCGTACCAATCTGCACCGCCGAGGCGCCCAGGGCGAATGCCGCGACAATCCCACGTGCATCACCGATGCCGCCGGCGGCAATCACCGGCACGCTGACGGCGTCGACCACTTGCGGCACCAGGGCGAACAAGCCGATCTGGGTGTTGAGGTCATCGCTGAGAAACAAGCCACGATGCCCACCCGCTTCACTGCCCATGGCGATGATTGCATCGCAGCCGTGCTGTTCCAGCCAGAGGGCTTCTTCTACGGTGGTGGCCGAGGACAGCACTTTCGCACCCGTGGCTTTTACTCGGTCCAACAGGGAATTTTCCGGTAGGCCAAAGTGGAAACTGACCACCTCCGGGCGAAACTCTTCAACCACTTGGCAAGCCGCCTCGTTGAACGGTTCGCGGTTGGAGACCGGGGTTGGCGCGTCATAGTCGGCACCCAATTCGCGGTAGTAGGGCTCCAGCAACGCCTTCCAGCGTTGATCGCGCGCTGCATCGGGCGCAGGTGGTTGGTGGCAGAAGAAATTGACGTTGATCGGCCGTGCGCCGGCCTGGCGGATAGTGCTCAGCGCGTCGCGCAGTTGCTCGATGCTCAGCGCGGCCGCCGGTAATGAACCCAGCGCACCCGCAGCGTTGGCGGCGATGACCATGGCCGTGGTGGTGCCGACGGCCATGGGGGCCTGGATGATCGGCACGTCGATGCCCAGCAGGTCGAGAATTCGGGTGTCTGGCCAGGTGCTCATGGGATGCGTCTCCAGCGTCAGTGAGGCTTTTCGCTGTTGTAACAGGGCCATTGGCACCCGGCCAGTCTGTTTTATTCACTGGACGAACGTGTGCGTTCGTGGTGCGCCATCAGTTGATGGCGTTGCCCAGTACCGTGTGAATCCGCTCGGCGATATGCGCCGCATGGGTTTCCAGGGCGAAGTGGCCGGTGTCCAGCAGTTCCACCACCGCGTTGGGGTTGTCGGTTTTATAGGCGTGCGCACCTGGCGGGATGAAGAACGGATCGTTCTGGCCCCAGATCACCAGTGTCGGCACTTGCGTGGCGTTGAAGAAGGCCTGGAATGCCGGGTAGAGCGTCAGGTTGTTACGGTAGTCGAGGAACAGGTCCAGCTGGATCTCGTCGTTGCCGGGACGCTGCATGAGCAGTACGTCGAGCATGTAGGCTTCCGGCGCCACCCGCTCGGGCTGATTCACACCATGCAGGTACTGGTAGCGCGTGCCTTCGAGGCTGATCACGGCGTTGCGGATCACTTCACGGTTGGCTTGGCTCGGCTCGGCCCAGTAGGTACGAATCGGCGCCCAGGCATCGCCCAGGCCTTCCAGGTAGGCGTTGCCGTTTTGCGACACCAACGCGCTGACCCGTTCCGGGTGCGCCACCGCCAGGCGCAGACCGACCGGCGCACCGTAATCGAAGACGTACAGGGCGTAGCGGCTCAACGCCAACGCCTCGACAAAATGCCCCACCGTGATCGCCAGGTTATCGAAACTGTAGAGGTAATCGCGTTCGGCCGGCACCTCGGTAAAGCCGAAACCCGGCAAATCCGGGGCGATCACCCGGAATCGCGTGGCGAGTAAAGGGATCAGGTCGCGGAACATATGCGACGAACTGGGGAAGCCATGCAGCAACAACATGACCGGGGCCGACGGAGCACCGGCCTCACGGTAGAACATGCGTACGCCGTCGACATCAACGTGACGGTAATGGATGACGGGGGCTGGAGTGGTCATGAGGTCCGTACCTTAGTAACTAGATTAAGTTGATTTACGGGTTACCGTTTTTAAAAACTGCGCCTGAATAGGTAACCTGTCAAACGTTTTATTCAGGTTACAAAATCATTTTCTGTAACTACCCTTGAGAAGAAATACAGGTTACGATCCGCAGATGCTCAAGAGGATCCGCCATGACCACCCACGTACTTCCGGAACCCTATGTCCTTGCCGATGACCCGGTACTGGACATGCTCAATACCCGCGCCAATGTCGACGGTGAGCCCTTTGAGTTCTGGCAGGCCGACGCCGATGTCGAGCGCTGGCTGGTGCGCTTGGGCTGGGTGGAAGAGGGCGAGGTGCCAGCGTTTGACGCGGGGGCTTTACTGGCGACGGCCAGGACGCTGCGGGAAGTGATTCGAGTGTTGCTTGAGGCACGCAAGGCGGGCGAGCAGGCCGACCCCGCCGCGCTCAATGGGTTTTTGCGCAAGGCGGTCAGTCATCCGCAGCTCAGCTGGCCGGCGCCGGGTGAAGTGCACCTGGTGCGTCAACGCAAACGGCAAACGCCGGAGCAGTTTCTTTCACCGATTGCCGAAGCGGCTGCCGTCTTGCTGGTGGACGCAGATTTCAACTTGATTCGCACCTGCGAGCATCCCGATTGCGTGTTGTGGTTCTACGACCGTACCAAGGCGCATAAGCGTCGTTGGTGCAGCATGGCGTTGTGTGGCAACCGTCATAAAGTCGCCGAGTTTCGCAAGCGCAAGCTGGGTTAGGCCTCGCTTTCACGCGCCAGCAATTGCTGCTTGCGCTCCACGCCCCAGCGGTAGCCGGAGAGCTCGCCATTACTGCGTACTACGCGGTGACAGGGGATTGCCACCGCGATGCTGTTTGCACCACAGGCCTGGGCCACGGCGCGGAAGGACTTTGGCGCGCCGATGCGCTCAGCGATCTGCGCGTAGCTGGCCGTGCTCCCCGGAGGAATCTCACGCAAGGCTTGCCACACCCGCTCCTGAAACGCCGTGCCGCGCAGGTCCAGCGGCAGGTCCAGGCCGAGCGCGGGCGCTTCGATAAACCCCACGACCTGTGCGACCAACTGTTCGAAGCGCGGGTCGGCGCCGACCAGCTCGGCCTTGGGAAACTGATCCTGCAGGTCGCGCACCAGTTGGTCCGGGTCATCCCCCAGCAGAATCGCGCACACGCCACGGGTGCTTTGTGCCACCAGGATCGCACCCAGCGAGCACTGCCCGACGGCAAACAGAATCGCGTTGTTAGTGCCGCCGGCCTTGTAGTCACTGGGCGTCATGCCGAGCAATTGATTGGCCGATTCATAAAAACGGCTGTTGGAATTGAAGCCTGCGTCATACAGCGCATCCGTCACCGAGTGCGAGCCCTTGAGGCCATCGCGTACTTTGCGTGAACGATGGGCACTGGCGTAGCCCTTGGGGGTCAGGCCGGTGATGGCTTTGAACACGCGATGAAAATGGAAGGGGCTCAGTTTGGCGTGCGTGGCCAGCATGTTCAGGCTGGGCGGGGTGTCGGCCTGTTCGATATGGCGGCAGGCGTTGGCCACCAGTTGCGCATGGTGCGCCGCAAGCTGGGTCTGGTCCCCGGCCGCGCGCTTGCTGGCGCGATAACCCGCGGCTTCGGCCTGTGCCGGGGTGTCAAAGAATTCGATATTTTCCGGGCGCGGCAAGCGTGAAGCGCTGCTGGGGCGGCAGTACACGCCGGTGGTCTTCACGCCGTAGACGAACAGCGCATCGGCCTTGGGGTCGCGGGCGAGAATGGCTGCCCAGCGCGGATCTTGTTCGATACTCATGGTCGGCACTCTTGACGGTTCCTGGCCAGATTAGTCATGCCGTGAACCCATGGCACTCTGAAGCTTGCGGTCAAATCAGCCGGCGGTGCGAAAGGTCAGGTTGATGCGTTGCGGCCCCATGACCGGGTGCACGCCGTCCTTGATCGGCATCACACCGTGAAAACGCAGGCGGTCCACACCGCCCCAGACCACCACGTCGCCATGGAACAGCGAGACTTTCTGAGCCTTGGCACTGCGCTCATGCCCGCCAAACAGAAAAATCGCCGGTAACCCCAGCGACACCGACACCACCGGTTCGCTGTAGCGGCGCTCGTTCTTGTCCTGGTGCAGGGACATCTTTGCACCCGGAACATAACGGTTGATCAGGCAGGCGTCGGGGGCAAAGTCGACAAAGCCGGCGTCTGCCGCCGCCAGCACAGCCAATTGCCGCAAGGTGTCCGGCATGTGCGGCCAGGGCTGCTGGGTGCGCGGGTCGAGTGGTGAGTAGCGGTAACCGGAAGTGTCGGTGGTCCAGCCCAGGTCGCCGCAGCTGCTTAATGCGGCCGACATAGTGAAGCCACCGGGTGTGACCATTTGCCGGAAGGGTGATTGAGCCAGCACCTGCCGTAACTCCGGCAGAAGGCGCTCAATCCAGGGCAGGGCGTAGCCCCTGAGCACGTAGGACTGTTCGCCAATTTGTTCGCGCCCAGCGGGTTGCTGCAAGGCGTCATCGGCGAACAGGTCAGCGGTGGGGCCGGGCATCGGCTTACAGCGCCTTGCTCACATTGATGTCGGTGATTTCATCACTGGCATCGTGAATCTTCGCCAGGGCTTGCTTGGCTTCTTCGACGCTGTTGGTCTGCAGTTGAGCGAACTCAAAGCGGCGTTCGCCGTTGAGCTTGTACTTGATCACGTATTTGGTGGTGGCAGTCACGGCTATTTCCTTTGGATGGCGGATCAGCTCAGCTTGGAGCTGGTACGACGCACAATGCGGATCTTGTGGGACAGCGCGGGTTTGCGGGTCACGCTGATGGCGCGGCGCGTGACGACGTCCAGGGTGATGTTCCAGAAACCGGTGCTCGGCGCGGTGATTTTGGCTGGGAATTTGTCAAATGCGCCACCGTGGTAAGTGTGGCGGCCGCCGTTCTTGAAGCTGCGAAAATTCGCATCGCTCATCAGACGAATATTACAAGTCTGCGAGCATTCGATGACAACAATGTCTCCCTCGTTGAGGTGCTCGCGCTGGTGGATGAATTTCATTGGGGGTGTCTCCAGAAGGGCTTTTTCTGAAAAATCAGAACGATACGTAGGTTAAGATGGAGTTTATCAGCCCCAGCGCGTTTATTATCGGCCCGTCTTCAACGACGTCGACAATTTAAAACAGTTATTTACCGAGTTATCAGGGATAAATCCTACGTGGGCGGGAGAAAAATACCATCCCCGCTGTCGTAGGGTCTTTATCGGAGGTTTTATATGAAGTGGAGTGTGTTGGTTCTGGCCCTGGCGATTGGTGGGTGTGCTTCGGTTGCAGATATCAAGCAGACCCCGCCGACCTTGGCGGTCATTTCCGGGAAGAAACCTCAGGAATACGCCGCGTGTGTGGTACAGAAACTGTCGGCGACCCGCCGGCCGCCGCAGATCGAACCGCATAAGGACGGTGGCGTGCAGGTGATCGTGCCGCAAAAGTTTTCAGCCGACCCATCGGCGATTTTTGAAATTGATGAACGTTCCAGCGGTAGCAGCATCAAGCTCTACGAGAGCATGTCCAATGTGCCGATCCGTCCGGGTGACGTGAAAAAGGCTGGCGAAGAGTGCATTTCCGGCTGATACAGCGCGCTTCAACCGGGACTCGAATCCGATAAAAGAGCCTGGCCCCGCACGCGTGGGGCCGGGCTTTTTTTATGACACGTTTTGAGTGTTGTCGCGACGGGCTCATTCCCCTACCATTTGTAGGCTTATGCCATAAACGCCTAAGCTTATAACTATAAAATTGAGGGTTGATGATGTCTCTGGGACGAGTGCTGATGGGCAGTGCGCTGATGTTGCTGTTGGGCAACGCTCACGCGCTGGAGGGGAAGAAGATCTTTGCCGAGGGCGGCTCGCAACCGGGCGCCATGCCCTGCGTCGCCTGCCATGGTGCCGATGGCGCGGGTATTGCCGCAGCGGGTTTCCCCAGGCTGGCGGGGCTGCCGGCGGCGTATGTGCGTAAACAACTGGAGGACTTCAAGCGCGGCAGTCGCGTCAATCCGGTGATGCAGCCGCTGGCGAACGCCCTCACCGACGCTGAAGTCGAAGCCGTCAGCGAGGCGCTGGCGGCGATGCCGGCCTTTGTCCCCGAACCGATCCAGCGCAGCGAGATGCCCCTCGGTGCTGCGCAAAAGCTTGCACAGCAGGGCGCGTGGGAGCGACAGATTCCGCCATGCGCCAGTTGCCATGGCCCCGCCGGTACGGGGGTAGGCGACGCGTTTCCACCGCTGGTGGGCCAGCCCGCAGCCTACCTGGCCGCCCAGTTGACGGCGTGGCAAAACGGAACTCGTCACAATGACCCGAATGACTTGATGGGCCACATCGCCAAATCCCTCACACCGGAGGAAGTACAGGCCGTGGCCGAGTATTTCGCGTCGCTTAAACAGGAGGCCAAGCCATGAGCCCGTTTATGCATGGCTTGGCGCTGGCGGCGTACGGTCTGTCGTCAGCGTATGCCGCCACGATTGCCATGGAAGATCAGTCGCAGTTGCCGCCATCCGCCAGCCACGCGGCGGTCGCTCAATTCCAACCGCCTCAAGAGCGCGATCTGCCTGACAACGCCTACGGCAAGCTGGTCAAGCAAGGCTACGCGCTGTTCGTGGATACCAAGCGCTTGGCGCCGACATTTGTCGGTAACGGACTCAATTGCAGCAATTGCCATCTGGATCAGGGCCGGTTGGCCCATTCGGCGCCATTGTGGGCGGCGTACCCGATGTACCCGGCCTATCGAAAGAAGAATGACAAGGTCAATACCTTCGCCGAGCGGTTGCAGGGCTGTTTCCAGTTCAGCATGAACGGTGGCACCCCGCCGGCTGCTGATAGCCCCGAAATTACCGCACTCTCCGTGTATGCCTACTGGCTGGCGAGCAAGGCACCTTTGGGCGTGGAGTTACCGGGCCGTGGTTACCCGGACGTGGTCCAGCCGGCCAAGGGTTATGACCTGTCCCAAGGTGGGCAGGTGTACAAAGAGCAATGCGCCGTCTGCCACGGTGCCGAGGGGCAGGGCCAGAAGGTGGGTGACAGCTACGTAATGCCACCGCTCTGGGGTAAGGATTCCTACAATTGGGGCGCGGGGATGCACCGTATCAATACGGCGGCGTCTTTCATCAAACACAACATGCCGCTGGGCAAGGGTGGCAGCCTGAGTGATCAGCAAGCCTGGGATGTGGCCGCCTACATCAACAGCCGCGAACGGCCGCAGGATCCGCGACTGGTGGAGGGTTCCGTGGAGAAAACCCGGGTTAAATTCCATGCCAATGACGGGATCAATCTTTACGGCCAAACCGTAGAAGGCGTGCTGATTGGGCAGGGCATCCGTTAAACTCTCGGTCAATCAATGCAAAAATGCCGCGCAAACTCTCGGTTTGTGCGGCATTTGTCTTTTTAGGGAAGTCTTTCATGAAGCGTGAACACGTCAGGGCGCGCCAGGCCGAAGGCCAGATATCGGCCACTCACATCATCCAGAACCCAGCCGACCTGGGGGAGTGGATCGTTTTCTTCAAGAAAAGCGGCGGCCGCAGTTTTTTCCTGGTAGACGATCAGGATGAAGTCGAGTCTTTCCCGCGTCTGGATGAACTGGTGGAGACTATCCGTGGCCTGGGAATCAAGTTTGCCGATATTCAGCTGTAGGCGTAACGCTTACTTGCAGACCACCACCACGCTGCGGCTTTTGAAGTTGCCCACATCCTGGCCGAGGGTCTTTTCACTTTCCTTGAGCGAGGGTGTGCCTTCGGTGCCGACGATACGGTAGCCGGTGCCCGCACACGAAGCGTCAGCCTTTTCGTAGCAACTGGCCCAGGAATTGGCTTCGCCCGAGCAGTCGATGGTCAGGCCTTGTTCGCCGTTTTTCAGGAAGACGTCGGAAGTGGTGGTGCACCCGGCCAGGGTCAGTACCGCGGTCAGTGCCAGAATCTTGTTCATATAGGTTCATCATCGAGGGTGTTGGAGGGGCGCTGACACTGTCGTGGGGCGTTCCGGCGAGATTATAGCGAACTGCCATCTACGTACAGACAAACACAAAAAAGCCCCGTTCATCGGGGCTTTTTTCGCAGAGCGTTGACGCTTACTTGCCCTTGGGCCGTTTGCTCGATGCGTGGCCCGCTTCATCCACAAACACTTCGGCTACGGCAATAGCCTGGCTTTCGCTCGCGAATGCGCCAGCGACGCTGTCGCCGTGGAAGTTGATCAGGTGCCAGCCGTCCGCTCGCTTGGTGATCAGGTAGCCGTTCACGCCTTTTGGTTCTGACATCTATCAAGTATCTCGTGGTCTGGTTCAAGGGCGTAATGATAGCGCCAAATGTCGCGGGGCTGCGCAAGTTATTCTCGGTCAGTGTTCTGAGCCTGAAAGCATGCTAAAAAGGTTGCAGCCCTCTGAAAACACGAGGTGCAGGCATTTTTTGCCGTGCCGGTGAACATTCCCTCAACAACGTGAGCGGAACTTACGCCGACATTTTTTCTCTATGATGACATCGCAACGCCAGCAGGACCCATTGTAAGGTGACTGCGGCCTGATTAGACTGCGCCGAATTCCGTACGCACAGCCCTTTGTAAGGACTCATATGATCAAGAAATGCTTGTTCCCAGCAGCCGGTTACGGCACTCGCTTCTTGCCAGCGACCAAGGCCATGCCCAAAGAGATGCTGCCGGTGGTGAACAAGCCACTGATTCAGTACGGCGTCGAAGAGGCACTGGATGCCGGCCTGAACGAAATCTCCATCGTGACCGGTCGTGGTAAGCGCGCACTGGAAGACCACTTTGACATCAGCTACGAGCTGGAAAACCAGATCAAGGGCACCGACAAGGAAAAATACCTGGTCGGTATCCGCAAACTGCTCGACGAGTGCTCGTTCTCCTACACCCGTCAGACTCAGATGAAAGGCCTTGGCCACGCCATCCTCACCGGCCGTCCACTGATCGGCGACGAGCCGTTCGCCGTGGTACTGGCGGACGACCTGTGTGTGAACCTGGAAGGCGATGGTGTGCTGACCCAGATGGTCAAGCTCTACCAGAAATACCGTTGCACCATCGTTGCAGTGATGGAAGTGAACCCGACCGAAACCAACAAGTACGGCGTTATCGCCGGTGACGACATTGGCGATGGCCTGATCCGCGTACGTGACATGGTTGAAAAACCAGCACCGGAAGACGCGCCTTCGAACCTGGCGATCATCGGTCGTTACATCCTGACCCCGGATATCTTCAAACTGATCGAAGAAACCGAGCCAGGCAAAGGCGGCGAGATCCAGATCACCGACGCCCTGCTCAAGCAAGCCAAAGACGGCTGCGTGATTGCCTACAAGTTCAAGGGCCAGCGTTTCGACTGCGGCGGCGCTGAAGGCTACATCGAAGCGACCAACTTCTGCTACGAGCACTTCTACAAGACTGGCAAGGCTTACTGATTCACGGTAAACGTCGCCTGCTCTGAAAAAGCCACCTTCGGGTGGCTTTTTCGTTTTTCAGCCCCATCTAAGTCGGTATGCTGATGTCCTGCCGAGGAGAGTGAAATGGCCTACGATTTTGACCTGTATGTAATTGGCGCCGGTTCCGGCGGTGTTCGCGCGGCGCGCTTTGCCGCAGGCTTTGGCGCCAAAGTGGCAGTGGCGGAAAGCCGCTACCTGGGTGGCACCTGCGTGAACGTCGGCTGCGTGCCGAAAAAGCTGCTGGTGTACGGCGCACATTTTGCCGAAGATTTCGAACAGGCCAGCGGGTTTGGCTGGTCTCTGGGCGAAGCGAACTTTGATTGGGCGACCCTGATCGCCAACAAGGATCGTGAGATCAACCGTCTCAATGGGATCTACCGCAACCTGCTGGTGAACAGCGGCGTAACCCTGCATGAAGGGCATGCGCGCCTGGTTGATCCGCACCAAGTCGAGATCAACGGCGAACGTTTCACCGCCAAGCACATTCTGATCGCTACCGGCGGCTGGCCGCAGATTCCGGAGATTCCGGGACGTGAACACGCCATTGGCTCCAATGAAGCGTTCTTCCTCAAGGCGTTGCCCAAGCGCGTGCTGGTCGTCGGTGGGGGTTACATTGCCGTCGAGTTCGCGGGGATCTTCCATGGCCTGGGTGCCCAGACAACCCTGCTGTATCGCGGCGACCTGTTCCTGCGCGGCTTCGACGGTGCGGTGCGCACGCACCTGAAGGAAGAGTTGACCAAGCGCGGCCTGGACCTGCAGTTCAATGCCGATATCGAACGCATCGACAAGCAGGCCGACGGCAGCCTCAAGGCGACGTTGAAAGACGGCCGCGTGCTGGAAGCCGACTGTGTGTTCTACGCCACCGGGCGTCGCCCGATGCTGGACAATCTGGGGCTGGAGAACACTGGCGTCAAACTCGACAAGCGCGGCTTCGTTGAGGTGGATGACCAATACCAGACCGCCGAGGCATCGATCCTGGCCATTGGCGACGTGATCGGTCGTGTGCAACTGACACCGGTTGCCCTGGCCGAAGGCATGGCTGTGGCGCGTCGTCTGTTCAAGCCTGAGCAGTATCGCCCGGTGGATTACGCGATGATTCCGACGGCGGTGTTCAGCCTGCCGAACATCGGCACCGTAGGCCTGACCGAAGAAGAAGCGAAAGAGCAGGGCCATAAGGTACAGATCTTTGAAAGCCGTTTCCGGCCAATGAAGCTGACCCTGACCGAGTGCCAGGAAAAGACCCTGATGAAGCTGGTCGTCGACGCCGACACCGACAAAGTGCTGGGTTGCCACATGGTCGGCCCGGACGCGGGTGAGATCGTGCAAGGCCTGGCGATCGCGCTCAAGGCCGGCGCGACCAAGCGGCATTTCGATGAAACCATCGGCGTGCACCCTACGGCGGCGGAAGAGTTCGTCACCCTGCGCACGCCTGTGGCGGGCTGATCAGGCGTTGGGGGTTGCCTCGGGCGCCGCCGCAACGGTGGCTGCCAGGCGCAACGCCTCGATACTTGCCTGGGCCTTGATCAGCTCAAGCTCCAAGGTCTTGTTGGTGTGCTGGTGTTCGGTCAGCGCCTCCTGGCGTGACTGGCTCTCCAGCACTGCCACCCGCAGGCGTTCCTGAAGCAGGGTGCGTTCGTTATCAATCAGGCCGACCTGTTCACTTAGCTTGAGCTGTTGGGCCTGATCCTTGCGGGATTGCTCCTGCAGCGCCGTCAATTCCTTCGCCGTCACCCGATGCTCGATCAGCAGTCGCTCATTGTCGCGATGCAGTTGGGTGATTTCATCCTGGCGCACCATGGCGCTCTGCTGTGCCTGGCGCAGCTCGGCCTGTACCTGCTGCAATTGGCCTTCGTGGCGGCGCTGTTCCTGTTCGCGCTGTTCCTTGATCGCATTGCGGTAATGCTCCAGGGCGTCGCGCGCATGCAGGTGCTTTTCTTCCAGCGAACGAATCTGTTCGTCCTTGTCGTTGATCCGTAACTCGTAATCACTGCACGCCTGGTTAAGCCCGGCGTTACGGGTTTGTTCGGTCTGCAGGCTGGTAGTGGCGGTTTGCAGGGCGGCGCTTTCTTCTGCCAGGGCTGCGGCCTGGATATCGAGTTGTTGCTGGAGTTGGCTTTGGGCGGCTTCCAGCGCCTCTACTTGGGCGAGCAGGGCGGTCTTTTGTTGCTCGAACTGTGCCAAGGCCAAGTCGATTGGCTCCTGGGCTTTCTCTTTCAGGCGTTGAGCCAGTCGCGCCACCAGCTCGCCAAGCTCGTCGTCGATCGGTGCTTCGGTGATGGTGACGCGGGTTTCGCTCTCATCCAGCTCCTTCAAATAGCGATGAATCGTGGTTTTCGAGCCCGTGTTGCCCATCTCGATGCGTACAGCGTCGATGCTGGGGTTCTCGCCGCGGGCGAGGATCGCCAGGCGTGCCGTTTGAACTACTGCTTTATTAATGCCGCCGCGAGCCATGGGGTCTCCGTCGATTTCGTAGTGTGGTACATGGTATGTATATACGTACTATATCACGGATAAAAAGCCGTTGAAATTCATCAATTAACAGATGGGATATTGGCGTATTATCCCGTGTCATACGCATTTAACCGGCACATACACCTGCCAGCAGTACACAAAGGCCTCCCATGAGCGATCTGGATCGTTACCTCAACGCCGCCACCCGCGATAACACCCGCCGCAGTTATCGCGCGGCCATCGAGCACTTCGAAGTGAGTTGGGGCGGGTTCCTGCCGGCGACCAGCGATAGCGTGGCGCGCTATCTGGTCGCTCATGCGGGGGTATTGGCAGTGAATACCTTAAAGTTGCGGCTCTCGGCCCTGGCGCAGTGGCATACAAGCCAGGGCTTTCCCGACCCGACTAAAGCGCCGGTGGTGCGCAAGGTCTTAAAGGGCATCCGCGCCGTGCACCCGGCGCAGGAGAAGCAAGCCGAGCCTTTGCAGCTCAAGCATCTGGAGCAGGTGGTGGCGTCTCTTGAGGTTGAGGCGACAGCGGCAACGCAGGCGCAGGATCAGCCCCGATTGCTGCGCGCCAAGCGCGACACGGCGCTGATCCTGCTGGGGTTCTGGCGCGGCTTCCGTAGCGATGAGCTGTGCCGCCTCGACATCGAACATGTGCAGGCGACGCCCGGCGCCGGGATCAGCCTGTATCTGCCGCGCAGCAAAAGCGACCGTGACAACCTCGGCAAGACCTACCACACCCCGGCACTGTTGCGGTTGTGTCCGGTGCAGGCCTACAGCGAATGGCTCAGCGCCTCGGCCCTGGTACGCGGCCCGGTGTTTCGTGGCATCGATCGCTGGGGCAACCTGGGGGAGGAGGGCTTGCACCCCAACAGTGTGATCCCGCTGCTGCGCCAGGCGCTGGAGCGCGCCGGCATCCCTGCCGAGCAATACACCAGCCATTCATTGCGCCGTGGCTTTGCGACTTGGGCGCATCGCAGTGGCTGGGATTTGAAGTCGTTGATGAGTTACGTCGGCTGGAGCGACATGAAATCCGCCATGCGCTATGTTGAATCCACGCCCTTTATTGGCATGACCTTGGCGACCCAGCCGCTGCTTTGAGATTTCTTCTATTAATACAGTCACCTGATAGGGAAAACCAATCGTCAGCATCAGGTTTGCCAATGAGCCATCCGCCGAGAGAGTGGGTAGGATTCACTTCATCAACTTCTTCACCCCTTTTACAAACCTGACGGAGAGTCAACGATGCCTATCATCAACAGCCAAGTAAAACCGTTCAAAGCGACCGCCTACAAAAACGGCAACTTCGTAGATGTGTCCGACGCCGACCTGAAAGGCAAGTGGTCCGTTGTGTTCTTCTACCCAGCCGACTTCACCTTCGTTTGCCCAACCGAACTGGAAGACCTGGCTGACAACTACGCCGAATTCCAGAAGCTGGGCGTCGAAATCTACAGCGTGTCCACCGACACTCACTTTGCCCACGCTGCCTGGCACAACACTTCGCCAGCCATCGGCAAAATCCAGTACACCATGATCGGCGACCCAACCCTGACCATCTCCCGCAACTTCGACGTACTGATCGAAGAAGCTGGCCTGGCAGACCGCGGTACTTTCGTGATCAACCCAGAAGGTCAGATCAAGATCGTTGAGCTGAACGACGGCGGTGTTGGCCGTGACGCTTCCGAGCTGCTGCGCAAAATCAAGGCTGCCCAGTACGTCGCTGCCCACCCAGGCGAAGTGTGCCCAGCCAAGTGGAAAGAAGGCGAAGCCACCCTGGCTCCGTCCCTGGACCTGGTCGGCAAGATCTAAGTCTGTGAAGTCTCAAGGGCGGGAATCCGCACTTAAGTAAGCTGCATCCGCCCTCAAAACGCCCGGGCGAGATTCGCTCGGGCGTTTTTTTGTCTGCAATAAACCGAATGAACAGGAAATCGCCCGTATGTTGGACGCCAATCTTAAAGCTCAGTTGAAGTCATACCTGGAACGGGTCACCCAGCCGATCGAGATCGTCGCCTCCCTCGACGACGGCGCGAAATCCCAGGAAATGCTTGCCCTTTTGCAGGATGTTGTCAGCCTCACTACGCTGATTACCCTGAAAACCGATGGTGATGATGCGCGCAAGCCTTCGTTCTCCATCAACCGCCCGGGTGCCGATATCAGCCTGCGTTTTGCCGGCATTCCCATGGGCCATGAATTCACTTCGCTGGTGTTGGCCCTGCTGCAAGTCGGTGGCCACCCGTCGAAGGCCAGTGTCGAAGTGATTGAACAGATCCGCGCCCTTAAAGGCGAGTTCAGCTTCGAGACGTACTTCTCGCTGTCCTGCCAGAACTGCCCGGACGTGGTCCAGGCGCTGAACCTGATGGCCGTGCTCAACCCGAACATCCGCCACGTCGCCATCGACGGCGCGCTGTTCCAGGCAGAAGTCGACGAACGCCAGATCATGGCAGTGCCCAGCGTTTACCTGAACGGTGTGAACTTCGGCCAGGGCCGCATGGGCCTGGAAGAAATCCTCGCCAAGCTCGACACCAGCGGCATTGAAAAAGCCGCCGAAAAAATCAGCGCCAAAGACGCCTTTGATGTGCTCGTCGTCGGCGGTGGCCCAGCCGGTTCGGCGGCGGCGATCTACGCCGCACGTAAAGGTATTCGTACCGGCGTCGCTGCCGAGCGCTTTGGTGGTCAAGTGCTGGACACCATGTCCATCGAGAACTTCATCTCGGTACAGGAAACCGAAGGCCCGAAACTGGCCAGCGCCCTGGAAGCCCACGTACGCCAGTACGACGTGGACATCATGAACCTGCAGCGCGCCAGTAGCCTGATCCCGGCGAAAAACGCCGGTGACCTGCACGAAATTCGTTTCGAAAGCGGTGCGACCCTCAAGTCCAAAACCGTGATCCTCGCCACCGGTGCCCGCTGGCGCGAAATGGGGGTGCCGGGTGAGCAGGAATACAAAGCCAAGGGCGTGTGCTTCTGCCCGCACTGCGACGGTCCGTTGTTCAAGGGCAAGCGTGTGGCGGTGATCGGCGGCGGTAACTCCGGCGTTGAAGCGGCCATCGACCTGGCCGGTATCGTCAGCCACGTCACCTTGCTTGAGTTCGACAGTAAATTGCGCGCCGACGCCGTGTTGCAGCGCAAGCTCTACAGCCTGCCGAACGTTGACGTGATCACCAGCGCGCTGACCAGTGAAGTCAAAGGTGATGGCCAGAAAGTTACCGGCCTGGCCTACAAGGATCGCGACAGCGGCGAGTTCAAGACCATCGACCTGGAAGGGATCTTTGTGCAGATCGGTTTGCTGCCCAACACCGACTGGCTCAAAGGCACCGTGGAACTGACCCCTCGCGGCGAGATCATTGTCGATGCGCGTGGCGAAACGTCACTGCCCGGTGTATTCGCTGCCGGTGACGTAACAACGGTGCCGTACAAGCAGATCGTGATTGCGGTGGGTGAGGGCGCCAAGGCTTCCTTGAGTGCGTTCGACCATTTGATCCGCACCTCCGCTCCGGCGTAATACCGAGCCCGGAAATGAAAAACCCCATGAGCGATCATGGGGTTTTTTCGTTACAGCGGTGCGGGCTGGATAATCTCGACCCAGTAGGCATCCGGGTCCTTGATGAACGCCAGGCTCTTCATGCGGCCATCGCTCAGGCGCTTCTGGAAATCGCAGCCCAGGGCTTCGAAACGTTCACAGGCCGCGACAATATCCGGCACCGAGATGCAGATATGGCCAAAGCCACGTGGGTCGGTATTGCCGTTGTGGTAGGCGAAGTCGGCGTCGTTTTCGGTGCCGTGGTTGTGGGTCAGTTCCAGGATGCCCGGGATCGACTTCATCCACTGGGTGCGCTCGGCGGCGTCGGCCGGGATCTGGGATTTGTCCACCAGGGCCAGGAAATACAGGCTGAATTCGGCTTCCGGGAAGTCACGCTTTTCAACCAGGGAAAAGCCCAGGACGCGCGTGTAGAAGTCCAGCGACTTAGTGATGTCCTTGACCCGCAGCATGGTGTGGTTGAACACGAAGTTGGCGGTGGCGGTGTCAGGTTGGGCAGTGACGCCCGGGAAAGTGTTCAGTTCGTGCAGGCTCATGGGCCCTCCAGAAAAAATGGGGCAAACGCGGCTCTAAGACGTGAGCGGTTCCTTGGCTTGCGGCTGGCATCCGTGCAGCCGGGCCATGATACGCAAGGCGCGCCCCCGGCGCCAAATGAAAAAGCCCACGCAGGCCTTGCGACCCATGGGCCTGGGGCTCAAACTTTGGCGCTTGAACCTTGGGTGTTTTTTGTCATGATCGAACGTCGTAAACCGCTGTTGAGTGCTGTGTGTTTGCTGTTGGCCAGCCCCTTCGTCATGGCCGCCGACCCTGAAATTCATTGGCCCAGCGGCTGGCAAGTCGAAGAAGTCGTGGCGGATGGAGAAGCGCCAGCCACACCACGGCCCGTGTCTCGGCAGCGCGCGATCAAGAATGATGAAAATGGCGCGACCTTGATGGTCATCGAACTGACCGGCACGCCCATTGAGCCGGGCCATAAGGTTAATCTCCCAGGTGTATTGCTGGAGATGCGCAAGTCCATCCAGAAAGATTTTGCCCAGGGGGGGTATCAAAGTGTGTGCAGCAAGATGCACCCTACAACCTTGAGTCGCCTTGAAGCACTGGAAACTACTTGTGTGATTACCGAAAACGGCCGTCACGTGCTTTCACAAACATTGGTGGGTGCGGTCGATACCGATAACGCCTATGTTTTTTCATACGCCGGTCAGGCGCAAGCGTACGACGCCAGCAAGGACGAAGTCAGTTCGGTGCGCGATAGCCTGAAACTTTAAGTATGTAATGCCCGTGGGTTCTGAACATGATGAAACGTTATTTAAGTTCGGTTTCGAACCATTGAAATGAAAAAGAAATGAAAAAGCCCCGCCTAGGCGGGGCTCTTTGTTAGTGCAGTGCAATCAGCCGCGAAGCCAGGAGTCTACAGTGGCGGCGCCGTACTGTTCTTTCCAGGCCTTGAGGCCGCGATGGTTGCCACCTTTGGTTTCGATCAGTTCACCAGTGTGCGGGTTCTGGTAAACCTTGACCACGCGAGCGCGGCGCTGTTTTGGTGCGGCAACGGCAGCAGCACTGGACTTGCCCGGGTTTGGATCAAGGATGGAAATGATGTCGCGCAGGCCTTTGCCATAGGTCTTCATCAGGGCTTGAAGCTTTTCTTCGAATTCGATTTCTTTCTTCAGGCCGGCGTCGTTCTTCAGGGATTCCAGCTGGGCAAGCTGTTCTTGAAGGGCTTTTTCTGCTGCGCGAAATTCGGCGAGTCTGGACAAAATCTGTACTCCAATAGTGTATTTGGCTGATATCAACTGCAGACAAAGCTATAAGCCAAGCGCTTTAAGGCGACCCAAGAAAGAAGTCGTCCCGCGAATTCTGCACAGGCAGGAAAAATTGTAGTAGTTAATCCGCTACGAGTAAATCATGTCTTTTGTCTAAATAAGATTATTTCAACACCGGTAGTGCATGGCTATTCAATGGCCGACCAGGGATTTAATAAATTCATTGCACGGTAATGGCTTCCCGAACAGGTAGCCCTGCAGGAAATCCACGCCCTGGGCCGCCAGGTATTCACACTGTTCAGCGGTTTCCACACCTTCGGCGACGATACCCAAGTCGAGCTTCCCGGACAGTTCTATGATGCTGTCAAGAATATGCCCTGATAGTGCATCTGCGCCGATCATGGCGACAAAACTCTGGTCGATTTTCAAATAGTCCACATTGAAATTACGCAAGTAACCGAGGCTGGAATGCCCGGTGCCGAAGTCATCAATGGCAATCATCACGCCCAGTTGATGCAACGCATCGAACAGGCGACGGGTGATGTCGGTGGGTTCGATCAGCTCGCGTTCGGTCAACTCCAGCACCAGTGTCACCTGGCCTACAGGAAAGGCGGCGAGGAACTCACGACAGTCATCCACCAGTGCCAAGTCCTGGCAGTGGCGCGCGGTGATGTTCACGCCGATATGGAATCCAGGGCGGAACCGCGCCGCGTGGGGCGCCAGTTGTGCAGCGGTCTGACGCAATAGGGCGCGAGTCATGGGGACGATCAGGCCCGAATGTTCGGCCAGCGGGATAAACAGGTCGGGGCGTACCAGGCCTTCTTTAGGGTGTTGCCAGCGCATCAATACTTCGCAACCGGCCCACTCACGGGTATCACCGCGTACGACCGGTTGGAAATACGGAATGAATTCATGGGCACCCAACGCCCGTTGCAGTTCATGGGTCGGCGCCGAAGAGCGCTTTTGCAGCCAATGGGCCAACACGCCCGCCAGCACGCCAAAGAACACCACCAGGCTGAACAGTGCCGGGTATCGGGCCTGCATATACCGCCAAACTTCGCCGGCCGGCATGCCTGCGTCGACACTGTAGTGAAACCGCTCGGACGCCAGGCGATGATGGGCCACGGCGAATACGGGCACCTGCGTGTCGTGCACCTTTCCATCCGCCCCCAGCCAATTCGGGCCAACCTGCAGCACCAGGTCGGCGTAACGGCTGATTAGGCGCAGCGCGTTGGTCAGGTGGTAACCATCAATCGAAGCAAAGGCGGCCTTGTCGCCGTCGACCAGCCGGTAGACCAGCAATGCCGTGTCCGGCGTCACCGGGTTGCCATTCATCAGCCATAAGCGGCCATCCACATAGTCGTCCGGGTTGACCGGCGACGCATAGGTGCCGCCGAACAGCGAACTGCAGTAGATATTTTTTTGCCAGGACAAAGTGGTCGCCCGCACGAACGGCCGGCGCGTGACCTGTTCGCGCAGCGCCAACTGCGCAGCGTCATCACAGGGTCGTCCCGCCAATGGCAGCAAGGCCTGGGCGGCGAGGGCGGTGTTGTCGAGCATCAGGTCGAATTGGCGCACGGCTTCCTGCGCCGTCTGGGCGGTGCTTTGTTGCAGGGTGCGTTCGGCTTGCCAATGCAGAATGACCACCCCGAGTGCAATCGGCAGCAGCGCACTGAGCGCGGTGATCACGTTGCGAGTGGCGCGTTTTCGCGGGCCGTTGACGGTGAGGGGCATGAAGTGAACGGCCTGTTGCAGGATCAGATTCAATTGATGATAGAGGTCCAGGCCAAAATAAGCTCGCGGTACCTAGCGTTTAGCCAGTAGCTGCCACTACCACGCCAAAGCTTGGGCAATGCGAATGAAGGCGAGGGCCGCAGGGGACGCGTGCCGCCGATCCAGCACGGCCAGGCCCACCCGGCGCGGCACACGCGGTGACAGCGCGCGCTGTACATAGCGTTGATCGCGCCAAATTGGCAACGATGACTGCGCCACCACGCTCACGGCATCGCCGCGACCCACGGTTTCCAGGGTGCTTAGCAACTGCGAGCAGCGAAAACGCACGTTAGGGGTCAGCCGCGCCTCGTTGAACAGCCGCAGCACCAATTCAGACGAGCCGGCCTCAGTCAGGGCAAAGGGGTCGTTGCACAATTCCTTGAGGCTGACCTGCTCGCGGGCCGCCAGCTTATGGTCGGCCGGCAGCAGCGCTACCATCTGGTCCTCGAACAGCGCGAAGGTGTCGAAACGTTCCTGTTCCAGTACCACAAAGCCGATATCAATCCGGCGTTCGTCGAGCCATTGCATGACTTGCCTGTCCGGCCCTTCGTCCACATGCACTTCGATGCCGGGATACTCCAGGCGAAACCGGTTGAGGATCTTCGGCAGCAGGTAGGTCGAGGACGTCGGTCCGAAGGAGCCGATGCGCAACGTCCCGCGTTTCATGCCCCGAGCGTCCGCGGCCTCTTGTTGCAGTGTATTGGCCAACCCCAGCATCGCGCGGGCGCGTCCCAGCAATTGCGCGCCGATATCACTGAGTTCCACCTGGGCCTGGTGCCGCCTGAACAATGCCACGCCCAGTTCCTCCTCCAGCCCCTTGATCGCATGGGACACCGCCGATTGGCTGATGCCCAGGCGGTGGGCGGCGCTGGTAAAACCTTGCAGCTCGGCCACCAGGGAGAATATTTCAAGTTGAGTCAGGGTCATGAGTGAAAGCTCATTTTACGATGACTCTGTATTACCAGAACAATGGGCTAACCCTCAAGCCATTAGAGCCACCGCCCGTGTATTCAACCTCGGATCGCATCACTTACTTCAAGTTGGCCGCCGTCACCATGATCTGGGGCGGTACCTTCGTCGCCGGTCGCTACCTGAGTGAGGCGGTTGACCCTCTGCTGGCGGCCAGCCTGCGCTTTTGCCTGGCCAGCCTGGCATTGTTGGTGTTCATGGGGGGCGCACGTATTCCCTTGGCGCGCCCAAACCCGCGGCAGGCCGCACAATTGCTGGTGCTGGGTTTTTTCGGCATCTTTTTCTACAACCTGTGTTTCTTCTACGGGTTGCAGTACACCAACGCGTCACGCGCCTCATTGATCGTGGCCCTGAACCCGGCGGTGATTGGCTTGGCGTCCTGGTGGTTATTCAAGGAGCGCCTGAACGGCATCAAGGTCATGGGCATTGCCTTATGCCTGGCGGGCGCCGCCGTGGTCATCATCAGCCGCAACCCGCAGTTGCTGGGCGAAGGGGCCGGCAACTGGCGGGGCGATCTGCTGATCTTTGGTTGCGTGGTGGGGTGGGGCATCTACTCGTTGTTTTCCCGCGAACTGAACCAGAGCCTCGGGCCGCTGCAGACGGTCACCTGGTCAATCCTGTTGGGCACCCTGATGCTGACCGTGACCTCGCTGATCACGGGCCGTTTTAGCGTCGAGGCCATTGGCCAACTGCATTTTTCGCAGGTCATGAGCCTGTTGTACCTGGGTGTGCTGGGGTCGGCGCTGGCCTATATCGGCTACTACGATGGCATCCGACGTATCGGCGCGACCCGCTCCGGGGTATTCATCGCGCTTAACCCACTCACGGCCGTGATCTTTGGCGCCTTGCTGCTGAGCGAACAGTTGACCGCGCCAATGCTGATCGGCGGTGCGGTGATCCTGCTGGGCATCTACCTGTGCAACAAACCCCTTGCGCAGGCCAAGGCAATGGGGATTTGATAAGAGTACGGACAAACACTGTTACGCTGTGTAGAATCGATTTACGCATACAAGAATATGGACTTGCGCTCACGCAAGCCTAAGCCGTCAGAGACCGATGACATCATGAAGCTACTCGGCTCCCCCCTCATCTTTGGTGACTTCCTCGCCCGCAGCGTGCGAGGCCTCTCCTGTGCGCCGCCTGTGCACCTCATCCTTGCTGGCAATTGAATCCGTCACTACAAGAATGATGAGGCGCCAAATCATGGCAGATCTATACGAAAACCCAATGGGCCTGATGGGCTTTGAATTTATCGAATTCGCGTCGCCGACGCCGGGCACCCTGGAGCCGATCTTCGAGATCATGGGCTTCTCCAAGGTCGCGACCCACCGCTCCAAGAATGTGCACCTGTACCGCCAGGGCGAGATCAACCTGATCCTTAACAACGAGCCCAACAGCATCGCCTCCTACTTTGCGGCCGAGCACGGCCCGTCGGTGTGCGGCATGGCCTTCCGCGTCAAGGATTCGCAAAAAGCCTACAACCGTGCCCTCGAGCTTGGCGCCCAACCGATCCACATCGAAACCGGCCCGATGGAACTGAACCTGCCGGCGATCAAGGGCATCGGTGGTGCGCCGCTGTACTTGATCGACCGTTTCGGCGAAGGCAGCTCGATCTACGACATCGACTTCGTCTACCTCGAAGGCGTGGAGCGCAACCCGCAAGGCGCAGGCCTGAAGGTCATCGACCACCTGACCCACAACGTCTATCGCGGGCGCATGGCCTACTGGGCCAACTTCTACGAGAAGCTGTTCAACTTCCGTGAAGCGCGCTATTTCGATATCAAGGGCGAGTATACCGGCCTGACCTCCAAGGCCATGAGTGCGCCGGACGGCATGATCCGCATCCCGCTGAACGAAGAGTCGTCCAAGGGCGCCGGGCAGATCGAAGAGTTCCTGATGCAGTTCAACGGTGAAGGTATCCAGCACGTGGCCTTCCTCTCTGACGACCTGGTCAAGACCTGGGACGCGTTGAAGAAGATTGGCATGCGCTTCATGACCGCACCGCCGGACACCTACTACGAAATGCTTGAAGGCCGCTTACCGAACCACGGCGAGCCGGTGGATCAACTGCAAGCGCGCGGCATCCTGCTGGATGGCTCGTCCGTTGCAGGCGACAAGCGCCTGCTGCTGCAGATCTTCTCGGAAACCCTGATGGGCCCGGTGTTCTTCGAGTTCATCCAGCGCAAAGGTGACGATGGCTTTGGCGAAGGCAACTTCAAGGCGCTGTTCGAGTCCATCGAGCGCGACCAGGTGCGTCGTGGTGTATTGGCCACCGACTAAGCAAGCGTAAAAAAGCCCGGCCGAGAGATGTCTCGGCCGGGCTTTTTATTGCCTGTGCATCAGGCTCTACGCTGACGCACCAAATGCTTGAACCCTTCAAACACCAGCACCATCACCGCCAGCCAGATCGGGATGTAGGTCAACCACTCGCCGCCCTTGATCCCTTCACCCAAGATCAGTGCGACGCCCAGCAACAGCACCGGCTCCACATAGCTGAGCAGCCCGAACAGGCTGAATGCCAGCAAACGGCTGGCAATGATATAGCTCACCAGCGCCGACGCACTGATCAGGCCCAGCATAGGAATCAACGCATACAGCTTCGGGTGCGCATCCATCACCGCAAAGCCTTGCTCGCCGCTCTGCACAAACCACCAGGCCACTGGGAGCATGAGCGCCATATCCAGCCAGAGGCCGCCCAGGTGGTCGGTCTTGAGGTATTTGCGCACGATGAAATAGAGCGGGTAACCGATGATCACCACCAGTGTTGCCCAGGAGAAACCGCCGGCCTGGTACAGCTCGTTGAGCACGCCGAGGCCTGCAAAAAACACCGCGACCCGCTGTAAATACGACAGCTGCTCGCCCCATACCAGGCGCCCAGTCAGCACCATGGTCAGCGGTAACAGGAAGTACCCCACCGACACATCCAGGCTGCGCCCATTCAGCGGCGCCCACATAAACAGCCACAGCTGCACGCCGAGCAACGCTGAAGACAGCAGCACACCCGCGATCAGACGGGGCTTGCCGGCTAACATCCGTACCAGCTCCCACACCCGCCGCCATTCGCCGCTGACGATCATGAAGACCGTCATGCACGGCACGGTGAGCAGCATGCGCCAGCCGAAAATTTCCAGGCCGCTCAAGGGGGTGAGCAATGATGTGAAGTAATACATCACAGCGAACAACGCCGAGGCCGAGACCGATAACACAACACCTTTAGACACACTGTCCTCGCGAAAAACCATGGGTACAAAAAAGAGGGGGATTGCAGGAGGGGATTATGGTGCTTTTAGCGTGAGAGGGTTGCGCTGTTTTGGGGCGTTTTTCAGGAAAATTTCTCGCGGTGAATTCGTTGGGATCTGCCCTGTGGCCTGCGGGCCACAGGGATTTTGCAAATCAGCCGCGCGCCACACGGCCCGAGACGAAGTGCTCCACATCATTGAACCCGGGCGTGGAGGAATGCCCCGGCGTCACCAGCGAGTCGATGAACGCTTCATCCTGCGCCGTGATCTTCACGTCCAACGCGCCAAGGTAGGCGTCCCACTGCTCCTCGGTGCGCGGCCCGACAATCGCCGAACTGACCGCCGAACTGTTCAACACCCAAGCAATGGCAAACTCCACAATCCCCACGCCACGGCCTTGGGTGTACTGCTGGATCTGCTGGGCGATGCGCAGCGATTCCACGCGCCATTCGGTTTCCAGGATGCGTTTGTCCTGGCGCGCCGCACGGCTGCCGGCTTCGGGCGCTACATCCGGGGCGTATTTGCCGCTGAGCACACCACGCGCCAATGGGCTGTAAGGCACTACACCCAAGCCGTAGGCGACTGCGGCGGTGATCTGCTCGACCTCAGCCTGACGGTTGACGATGTTGTACAGCGGCTGGCTGATCACCGGTTTGTCCACGCCCAGGCGCTCGGCCACGCGGATCACTTCGGCAATGCGCCAGCCGCGATAGTTGGACAGGCCCCAGTAGCGGATCTTGCCCTGGCGGATCAGGTCGCCGATTGCCGACACCGTCACCTCCAGCGGGGTCGTGTGGTCTTCACGGTGCAGGTAGTAGATGTCGAGGTAGTCTGTGTCGAGGCGGCTCAGGCTGGCTTCCAACGCATTGAAGATACGCTTGCGGCTCAGGCCGCTACGGTTGGGCAACCCGTCGGTGGGGCCGATGGCAACCTTGGACGCCACCACCCAATCCTCGCGGTGACGGGCGATCGCTTCGCCGACGATTTCCTCGGAGCGGCCGCCGGTGTAGACGTCCGCCGTGTCGATAAAATTGATGCCCTGGTCCCAGGCCTTGTCGATGATGCGCAGCGAGTCCTCGGTGCTGGTCTGTTTGCCAAACATCATGGTGCCCAGGGTCAAGGCACTGACCTTCAACCCGGACTGGCCCAATGTGCGGTAGATCATGGATAGCTCCTCTTGGCCGAAACGTACGCCATGCAATACCAGACTCCAAGGCTCTGGGACAAGCCCCGCACGCGTTTCTTCACGCGCTCAGCAACGCCTGACAGCGCCCCTGTAAAAAGCGATGCAACACTTTCACCCGTTCCGATACTTGCAGGCGGTGGGGGCACATCAGGTTGAACGGCGTCGGTTCGCCCTGCCAATCAGGCAGCAAGGGCACCAGCCGACCGGCCTGGATGTCACGGGCAATATCCAGGTTGGCTTTGTAGGCGATGCCGTGGCCGGCCAGCGCCCAGCGCCGCACGATTTCGCCGTCATCGCTCAAGTAATCGCCCGTCACCTCAACCTCCTGCAGCGCCGTGTCCTGGCGAAAATACCACGTGCTGTTGGCCCGGCCCTGACGCATGTAGCGCAGTGCGTTGTGTTGCGCCAGATCGGCCGGTGTTCGGGGCGTGCCATGGCGCGCCAGATAGTCCGGGCTGGCGCAGGGGATGCGGTGGTGCCCAGGCACCACCGGCAGTGCTACCAGGCTGGAGTCCCTGGGCACACCAAAGCGCAGGGCAATGTCGACGGTGTCGCGGAACAGGTCGGCATTGCTGTCGTTGAGCAGCAATTGCAGACGGATGTTGGGGTGTTCGAGCTTGAACTCGTCCAGCCAGCCCAGCAGCACATTGCGCCCGAAATCCGAAGGCGCCGCCAGTTGCAGTAAACCACTGAGACTCTGGCCCTGCTGCTTGATCGCCTGTTCGCCTTCCGAGAGCGCCTCCAGCGCTACCCGCACGCTTTCGAGGTAGCGCCGACCTTCCTCGGTGAGGCGCATGCTGCGCGTGGAGCGCGCCAACAGGCGGATGCCCAGGCGCGTTTCCAGGCGTTTGAGGGCGATGCTGGCGGCGGCCGGGGTCAAGCCAAGCCCGCGCGCGGCGGCGGACAAGCTGCCGGTGTCGGCGGTGCGCACGAAGACTTCAAGGTCGAGGGTTGAGCTCATTTGTAAAAATCCTTTAAAGATCTTGTCGTTTTACCGGGATTTTTCGCTGATTGCCAAGCTGGGAAGATGAACGCTCATTTTCTCGAGCAGGAATTTTCCCCATGACTTCTTCCCTCAACGGCAAAACCGTCATCGTGATCGGCGGCAGCAGCGGCATCGGCGCCGCCGTGGCCCAGGCTGCCGCTGCGCGGGGTGCACAAGTGATATTGGCCGGGCGGCGCTTGGTCTCCGGCAACGAAAACGGCCTGCGCAGCGAACCGGTGGACGTCACCGATGCAGCCTCCCTGCAACGCCTGTTCGAGACCGTGGGACGTTTTGACCACCTGGTCTACACCTCGGGGCCGACGGTACGCGCCAAGACCTTGCTTGAGACCGACCTGGCCGAAGCCCAGGAAAATTTCAACGTAAAGCTCTGGGGCTCGCTGCGAGCGATTCAGCTGGCACTGCCTTTTCTTGACGAACACGGCAGCATCAGCCTGACCTCGGGGCAACTGGGACGTAAATTGGCACCGGGCCAGTTCATCAAGACCGGCATTAACGCCGCGACCGAAGCACTGGGCAAGCAATTGGCCAAGGAGCTGGCACCGCGCCGGGTCAACGTGATCAGTCCAGGCGTGATTGACACACCGGCTTATGCGGGGTTGGCTGAGGAACAGCGCCTGGTGATGTTTGCCAAGGCCGGCGGTGCGTTGCCGGTCGGGCGCGTGGGGCAGACGGAGGAGGTCGCGGCGGGGTATGTGCTGGCCATGGAGAATGGCTTCATGACCGGCGCCGTGATCGACATCGACGGCGGCGGCCTGTTGTAAACACCGCACAAACAATGCGGGGGGTGGTCACACCACTCCCCACATGTGACTGCGTTAGACCTTCAGGGTACGCGTCATCCGCAACGCCAGCACACTACCCGCCACGATCACCGCCGCCAGCAGGTACAGCGCCACATCCGTTGATCCAGTGGCATCTTTCACAAACCCCACGATGTACGGGCTGAGGAAGCCGGCCATCTGGCCCATGGAGTTGATCAACGCCAGGCCACCCGCCGCCGCGCCGGCACTGAGCATCGCGGTGGGCACCGGCCAGAACATCGGCAGGCCGGTCAGCGCACCCATGGTGGCGATGGTCAGGCCGAGGATCGCAATGGCCGGCGTCGTCGCGAAGTTCACCGCGATCACCAAGCCAATGGCGCCCATCAACATCGGCACCACCAAGTGCCAGCGACGCTCTTTGCGCAAGTCCGCGGAGCGACCCACCAGCAACATGAACACCGCCGCCAGCAGGTAAGGGATCGCACTGAGCCAGCCGATCACCAGGTTATCGCTGAAGCCCAGGTTCTTGATGATCGACGGCAGCCAGAAGTTGATCGCATACACGCCGCTCTGGATGCAGAAGTAGATCAGGCCGAACGCCCAGATCGCCGGGTTCTTGAACACTTCGGCCAGCGAATCGGTCGTGGTTTTCGGCTTGTTGGCCAGGTCGGTCGCCTGGTCGGCTTCCAGCACTGCGCGCTCGTGCGGCTTGAGCCATTTGGCGTGGGCAAAGCTGTCGCTGAGCAGGAAATAGGCGAGGGCGCCCAAAATCACGGTCGGGATACCTTGCAGCAGGAACATCCACTGCCAACCGGCCAGGCCGCCTTGGCCCGCCGCGAAGTGGTTGAGGATCCAGCCGGAGAACGGGCTGCCCAGCAGGCCGGAAACCGGAATGGCCGACATGAACAGCGCCATGATCCGCCCACGGCGGAAGGTCGGGAACCACTGCGAGAGGTACAGCACCACGCCAGGGAAGAAGCCGGCTTCGGCGGCGCCGGTAAACAGGCGCAGGGTGTAGAAGTGGGTCGGTGTGGTGACGAACAGCAGGCAGGTCGACAGCGTGCCCCAGACGATCATCATCAATGCAATCCAGCGCCGTGGACCGAACTTGGTCAGCGCCAGGTTGCTCGGCACACCGCACAACACGTAGCCGATAAAGAAGATCCCGGCACCGAGGCCGTACACGGTTTCGCTGAATTTCAACGCATCGAGCATCTGCAACTTGGCAAAGCCAACGTTTACCCGGTCGAGGTAATTGAACAGATAGCAGATGAAAATGAAGGGGATCAAGCGCAGGGTAACGCGCTTGTAGATGGCGTTTTTATCGTCATCGGTGGCCAGTGTGACGGCGGCGCTCTGTGACATGGGAGTCTCTCTTTATTATGATTTTTTGCGATGCGAGGTTAACGTTGATCGCCCACTGAGTCTCGGCCACCTGGCAGGCCGCTGTCTTTGTGCGTGCGCACAGTGAAGCCGCTATTGCGCTGTGCCTGTGAACAACCATCGTTTTCTAGGAAATTAGCCCCATGTTCGAGCTGGATCATGACCTGGCACAGGATATCGTCGATCGAACCATGGCGATCCTGCCCCATAACGTCAACGTCATGGACAGCCAGGGCCTGATCCTCGGCAGCGGTGAGCCCGAGCGTATCAACACTCGCCATGAAGGCGCACAACTGGTGCTCGCCAATGGCCGTGTGGTGGAAATCGACGGCCAGACCGCCAAGCACCTCAAAGGCGTGCAACCGGGCATCAACCTGCCGCTGCTGCATGACGGCCGCCTGATCGGCGTGCTCGGCATCACCGGTGAGCCGGAAGGCCTGCGCACCTACGCCGAGCTGGTGCGCATGACCGCCGAAATGCTGGTGAGCCATCGCCACCAGCAGGCCGAGCAACAATGGCGGCGCCAACGCTGTGACGATCTGCTGGCCTTGCTGCTGGCCGATACCGGCGACTCACCGCGCCTGGTGGACGAAGCTCAACAACTGGGGCTCAAGCCGCAGATGGCGCGTACACCGTACCTGTTCGAACTGGGCGCGGGGCAATCGGCGGAAGCCTTGAGTGCCTGGCTGACCTCGCGTTACCCGGACAGCTGGTGCGTCAGCTCGGCGCAATATTCATTGTTATGGTGCCGTCCGGCCGCGATACAGGTCGACAACCCACGGCTGCTGGAAAAGCTTGATGGCCTCGGCTGGCATATCCTGCGCGTCGCCGTTGGGGGGCAGGCGGATGGGCTGGCGGGGCTGCGCCGTTGCTATCGACGCGTCGGTGATTTGCTCGCCTATGGCCGCGATGTGCTGCCGCAGTCACGGCTGCTGACCCTCAACCGCTATCGCCTGCCCGTGATGCTCTGGCGCCATCGCAACGACGATGCCCTCGACGAACTGCTCAACCCCCTGCGCAAAGTGCTGGCCAAAGACAGCAATGGCCAACTGCAGGCCACGCTGCGCAGTTGGTGCGAACACGACGGGCAAAGCCAGGCCTGCGCCGATGCGCTGGGCATTCACCGCAACAGCCTGCGTTACCGCATGGAGCGCATTGCCGAACTCAGCGGTGTCGACCCGTTGACCCTGGACGGCATGCTTGCGCTCTACCTCGGCGTGCAGTTGCTGCCCCAGGCTTTGTCGGAATGAACAACAAAGCGCATCCGCACTTGTGCACCGGACCGGCGTCAGCGGCCGTGCCAACTGGCAGCATGGGCGTTATAAAAACCGGAGAAAGCCCATGAAAATCATCATCGCCCCCGACTCGTTCAAGGACAGCCTGAGTGCTGAAGGCGTCGCCCAGGCCATTGCTGACGGGCTGGCGCAGGTCTGGCCGGATGCACAGTTGGTCCAGTGTCCAATGGCGGATGGCGGTGAAGGCACGGTGGATTCGGTGCTGGCGGCATGTCACGGCGAGTGGCGGCGCCACACCGTGAGAGGCCCGCTCGGCGCAGCGGTTCAAGCACGTTGGGGCTGGTTGGCTGACAGCCACACCGCCATCATCGAAATGGCCGAGGCCAGCGGCCTGCAACTGCTGCCGCCGGAACAGCGCGATGCCTGTGTCACTACCACTTACGGCACCGGCGAACTGATCCGCGCAGCCCTGGATGCCGGCGCCCAACGCATCATCCTGGCGATTGGCGGCAGTGCCACCAACGACGGTGGCGCGGGCGCGATGCAGGCGCTGGGCGTGCAACTGTTCGATGCACAGGCGCAACGGCTGCCACCCGGCGGCCTGGCCCTGTCGCGCCTGGCGCATATCAGCCTTGAACAGCTGGACCCGCGCCTGGCGCAGGTCCGCTTCGAAATCGCTGCGGACGTCAACAATCCGCTGTGCGGGCCCCACGGCGCGTCGGCGATTTTCGGCCCGCAGAAGGGCGCCAATCCCGAGCAAGTGCAACAGTTGGACGCCGCCCTTGGTCACTTTGCCGATCACTGCGCCCGCGTGCTGCCCAACGACGTGCGCGACGAACCCGGCAGCGGCGCCGCCGGCGGCTTGGGCTTTGCCGCCAAGGCGTTCCTGGGCGCGCAGTTTCGTGCCGGTGTAGACGTGGTCGCCGAATTGGTCGGCCTGGATGAAGCTGTGCGTGGCGCCGACCTGGTGATCACCGGCGAAGGCCGTTTCGACGCCCAGACCCTGCGCGGCAAAACCCCGTTCGGCGTGGCACGTATCGCCCGGCAGCACAACGTGCCGGTCATTGTGATTGCCGGCACGCTGGGCGAGGGCTATGAGCAGATGTATGCCCATGGCGTGGATGCTGCTTTCGCCTTGCCTTCGGGGCCGATGAGCCTTGAGCAAGCCTGCAGCGAGGCGCCGCGCCTGCTGCGTGAGCGGGCGTCGGATATTGCGCGGGTGTGGCGATTGGCGGTGCGCACCCGCTAATCAATCAAGCCCGCTGCCAACTGATCGATCCACCGCTTCTGAAACTCCAGCAGCGCCGCCTTGGGCTGCTGCAGCTCGACCAGTGCCAGCATCGGGTCTTCCACGGCTGTGCGCACACCGGACAATTCCTCCAGCGTCGCCAAGCCGCAAAACGGCACATAGGCTTCGCTGTAGCCGCCTTCATGCACCAGCACCAGGCGCCCCTGGCACAGGCGTTCGGCAGCCTGGCGCACGCAACGGGTCATCAGGCGAAACGACTCGCTGTGCAGCAACATCCGCGCGAGTGGGTCGACGGCGTTGGCGTCAAAGCCGCAGGCGACGATGATCAGTTCCGGCTGGAAGCGCTCCAGCGCCGGTACCACGATGCGCGTCATCGCATGCAAGTAAGCGTCGTGGCCGCATCCCGGCGGCAAGGGAATATTGATGTTCGCTCCCCGCCCGGCGCCGCGACCACGATCCTGTTCACCGCTGTAGCCCGGCGGATAACAACCGTCCTGATGCAACGAGATCGTCAAGACATCCGCCCGCGCCTCAAAAATCGCTTGCGTGCCGTTGCCATGGTGTACGTCCCAATCGATCACGGCGACCTTGCCCAGCCCGCTGCGGGCCTTGGCGGCTTCGATGGCGATGGCGATGTTGGCCAGGAAACAGAAGCCCATGGCGCTGTCCGCCAGGCAGTGATGGCCAGGCGGGCGAGACAGCGAGTAGGCGTTATCCGCGAGGCCCTTGAGCACGGTGTCGACGGCGGCCATGGTCAGGCCGGCGGAGAGCCGGGCAATCTCGTAGCTGCCCGGGCCTATCGGCGCCTGCGGCCCAAGCTCGCCACCACCGGCATCACTCAGCGCCTTGAAGCGCTGCAGGTATTCGCGGCCATGGACGCGCAACAAGTCGGTTTCGCTGGCGACCGCAGCGTTGTGGATGTCCAGGTGATGGCTTAACCCAGACACATCCAGCAGGCTTTTCATGCGCCGTTTGGTTTCGGGGGACTCGGCATGCCCGCTGCCGGCCGGTGGCTGCACCCAGCCACCCACGGGCAAGGTCAATGCATGGGCGCTGGCGCTGTGCCAAAGGCTCATTTCATCAAAGAAAAACGCGGTGGTTCGGTTCATACAGGCTCCATTTCAACGACGGGTTTAGGACGGCTGGCGAGGATCATCGCCAGCGACAACAAGGTGATCACGGCGCCGCCGATCAACAGCGCCGTAAAGCTGCCGCTGACCTCGATCAGCCGGCCGGCGATCGCCGGGCCGATGGCCAGGCCGCCGCCGATCACCAGGTTCGAGGCATTCATCAGCTTGCCGCTGTGATCGAGGTCGGCGAGGCACGCGAGGATCAGCGGCAGGATGAAGGTCCAGGTGAACTTGAACAGCAGCGCCGCCAGGGCGAAGCGCATCAGCGTCGGTTGGCCCAGCAGGAGCAACACGGCGGCGGCCATCAGGGCATAGCCCGCCAGCAACAATCGCAGGCGCGACAGGCGTGGGCCGATCAGCGACGCACAGGCGGCGCCGGCGATCCCCATGACCGTCGCAACGGCCAGCACCTCGCCGCTGTCTTGCGGCGATATCCCGACACGGGCGCCCAGGGCGCCGATAAACGTCCAGACCCCGCCAAGGCTGATGTAAAAGGCCAGCACCGCACCGACGCCCAGCGCGGCGTGCCATCGCGAGCCGGACACCCGCGCGGTTTCCGCTGTTTGTGGCGCCGGGGCGGCGTTAGGAAAACTGCGCGCCAGGGGTAACAACAGGGTCATCAGGCCGGCGAGGATCAGGTAGCAGGCACCCAATCCATAGCGCTCGAACAAACCGGGCAATACCGCCAGGCCGATGGCGCCCACGACCAGTTGCCCCATCACCCACAACCCGTAGACGCGACTGGGGTTGGCCGTGGTGGCCGCACTGGCCAGGCAGATAATCATCAATGAACCGCCCGCCAAGGCACTGGCGAAGCGCAGGGTCAGCAGGTGGGTGTAGCTGTCGGCAAGCATCGACAGCAGGTTGGCGGCGATAAACAACCCGGCAGCGGCCAGGGCCGCCAACCGCCAGTTCACGCGCCTTAGCCACCACAGGGCGGGCAGGGTCGCCAGGCTCATCGCGCCCAGTTCCACCGAAAACAAGTCGCCGATCTGCGAGGGGCTCAGTTGCCATTGGGCGCCCAACTGCGCGGCCACGGCGGGCGCGGTCATCAGGATGGTCGGGGTGATCGCGGCAAACAGCACGATGGCGGCGAGCAGGTTCCAGGAAACGGACGCTGGGCGAGGCCGATCCTGTGTTGCGTGGGAATGAGTGTGCATGGTCAGGCTCCGGAAAAGGGGGGTCAGAACACATGGACCAGGCGCAGCAAGGCCTCGGTGCCGGCATAGCCGTTGGATGCCGCGACGTTTTGCGAAAGGCTGAACATCACTTGGTTCTGCTGATCCAGCCAATGCCCGACCTCGAACCCCAGCTGGGTGTAGCGCTTGCGGGTGTCGTCGATTCGCTGACGGTTGATGCGCAGCGCGCCACCCTCGGCCTGGATCAGGCGAAATGCGCCGTAGGTGGCAGGGCTGAAGTCGTAGGAGGCAAACGCTTGCAGGCGATACAGTGGGTCTTGCTTGAGTTCGCTGCCAAAGTAGTCGTCATTGGTGGCGTACAGCTGGGTTTCGAGGTTGGCTTCCAGCACCCATTTTTCGCCGATGCCCTGGGTGTAGTTGTAGACAAAGGTCGCGCCCCAGCGATTGCCGCCGGGCGAGACGTCGGGGTTGTTGCGGTGGTATTCGCCCACCGGCACGGTGATCAGGCTCAGCAGGCCGCTGTAGGTGCGGGACGCCGGGTCATTGATGAAAAACAGCGTGCCGCCGACCTGTGGATCGCCGAACCCGCTTTCTCCGGTGTGCCGGGTCGCGCCCGGCAGGCGAGCATTGATATCGGCAAACGGCACAATGAACTGCGGGGTGCAGAGCGTGCCGCAGGCATCGGTGAAAAACACCTGCCGGTAAGCGACGGCATTGACCTTGAGTTCGGCCTTGCCGGTGGTGTCGGCCGGGCCGTGAAAGTCCCCGGCGCGGGTGGCTGGCAGGTACAGCACACCGAGTTGGGTGCCGGGCGGTGCACTGAAGAAATCCCGGGCATTGAGGTCGGCAGCCTGGCTGTCGAGGCACAGTAAGGTGCCGCCGAGCAGTAAAGGCAAGGTGCGCAGGGTGGGTTGAGTCATGGCAAGGTGTCTCTTATGGGTGAGGGCAGGGACTGAAAGTTGGGCAAAAGCCGCCCGTGGCCGCCAAAACGGGCAGCGCAAAGAAACTAAAAAAACGCGGGATTATTCAGGTGGGGCGTGCACCAAGTGCGCAATGCGTGCTTTGTCTCTGACCCCGAGCTTGCTGTAGATCGTGCGCAAGTGATGGCGCACGGTATTGGGCGAGAGCCCCAGGTCGCGGGCGACTTCCTTGTAGGTCTTGCCCTCGCCGAAGCCTTGGGCTACAGCATTCTCCCGTGGGCTGAGCTGGGGCAGGGCTCGGTTGACGCGCGCGGCCAACAGGAACTGGTCGCCCACCGCGGACACCTGGATATGGATGTGCTTGCCCTCATGGCCACGCTCATCCAGTGGCACCGGCAAGGTCGGACCACTCCATTGCGGCCATTCGCTGAGCAGCAAGTCTATAAAGCCGCGTTCGGCGCACTGCAACACGCCGTGCGGGCCGCACACCGCCAAGGCCAGGTTGCGCGGGCTGATCAGGGTTTCGCGGGTGGCCACCAGCGTGCGGATCTGGTTGGCCGAGACCGCTGCCACCAAGTGCAGCATCAGGTGGTTGAGCAGCTGGCAGTCTTGTTCGGCGAACCGTTGCGCTCCGGGCTTTCGATACAGGGTCAGGTGATCGCTGAGGCTGGTTTGCGGGTCAATGTGGATGACACACAACAGTTCGCCGATGCCGTACCGGTCGGCCAGCCAGTTCAAGCCAGTGCCGCTCGCCGGGTCCGACATATCGATGATCACCGCCTCGCCGGGCTGAGCATGCACGCGCCCGACGGTCACATCCAGATGACGGACGGACTGCCAGTCGGTCAAGTAAGCCGGCGGCAAGTGGTACAGGCAGCTGCTGTGTTCTTCCGGCAAATCCCCGATCAGCGCCGCGCGGCCCCACCAGGCACTGTCGAAGTGCAACAACTGACTGACGCGCGCCAACGCGTGGTGCTGGAAGTGCTCGATGTCCTGGTGTTGGGCCAATCGCTGCAGATCCAGGATCAGGGTGCTGAAGGCCTGCAACAGGCCCGAAGGGTCAGGACGGCTCATGAGTGTTCCTCTGTGCGACTTTTTATTGTTCTGGTCACAGGGTGAAGGCCGGTACGGTGAAATGACGTGGCAGGGCCTGGGCCAAGTATCGGTGCAGCCGAGTACGATCGCTATCGTTCAGATGCAGGATGCGGCCGATGGGTGTGTGGGATCTTTCGGGAGGTGCCACGGCGCTTTTCCCCCTTCCGGTTTTCCCCCTACACTGGCCGGTCACTTGTCTTTCAAAGGATGAAACACAATGCACACGCCTGAACCTCATATCGTGATCCAGCGCTTTACCGAGGCCCACCTTGAGGGGGTCGCCGCGCTCTATAACGAACCGGCCGTGTGCCGTCAGGTGCTGCAGATGCCTTTCCAGTCGGTCGAGGCGTGGCGCAAGCGTTTGGTGATGGACAACGAGCGGCGGCTACAGCTGGTGGCGGTGCACGGCGGCGAGGTGATTGGCCAGCTTGGCCTGGAGCAGTACCTGCGCGTGCGCCAGGCCCACGTTGGCTCGTTCGGCATGGGCGTGGCGACGGCGTGGCAGGGCAAGGGCGTCGGCTCGCGGTTGTTGACGGCAGCGCTGGACGTGGCTGACAACTGGATGAACCTGCACCGGGTGGAACTCACGGTGTACGCCGACAACGAAGCGGCGCAGGCGCTGTACCGCAAATTCGGCTTTGAAGTTGAAGGCGTGTTGCGCGATTACGCCCTGCGTGACGGTCGGTTTGTCGACACCGTGAGCATGGCGCGCCTGCGCACGTCGGCTTAATCCTGCAAGGCGAACGCCACCGCAGCCTGCGCATGCAGCTCGGTGGTGTCCAGCAGCGGCAGGCGGCTGTGTTCGGGTTTGATCAGCAGGCTGATTTCCGTGCAGCCGAGGATGATCGCCTGGGCACCGCGTGCGGCCAGGGACTCGATCACCCGTTGGTAGACCTGGCGTGATGTGTCGCTGATCACCCCGACGCACAATTCTTCATAGATGATCCGGTGCACCGCCTGGCGTGCGTCCGCCTCGGGCACCAGCACGGTCAGGCCTTGGGCCGCCAGGCGGGATATGAGGAAATCCTGCTCCATGGTGAACGCGGTGCCGAGCAGGCCGACTGTGAGCGTGCCGGCGTCCACGGCCGCCGCGCCGGCTGCGTCGGCGATATGCAGGAACGGAATCGAGACGGCCGCTTCAATACGCGGCGCCACGAGGTGCATGGTGTTGGTACACAGCACCACGCACTCCGCACCGCCGGCCTGCAGGCGGCGCGCGGCATCTTCGAGGATCAGCGCGGTATCGTCCCAGCGGCCGGCGTGTTGAGCCTGCTCCACTGGGCCGAAATCTACGCTGTACATCAGCAGTTGCGCCGAACGCAGCGGGCCGAGTTGGTCGCGCACGCGTTGGTTGATGATGCGGTAGTACTCGGCGCTGGACTCCCAGCTCATGCCGCCGATAAGACCGATGGTGCGCATGCGGTGCTCCTGGCAAGGAAAGTCGCTTCACCTTACGCATCAGCCGCGGATTAGTCATACGCAGTTGCCGGCGAAATGACCGGTGCAGTTCTACAGGTCGAGGTTGATCCAGCCCGGCTTGGCCTCTTCCGGTGCCACGGCGTTGATCTGCTTGCCGGTCGCCCGCTCTACGCGCCGCGCCACTTGCGGGTCATCGGCAAAAGGTATCAGGCTGGCGTCGTCCAGGCTCTGCTCAGACTGACCGCGCAAGCAGTATTCCACCGCGCCATACAGGCACACCACCATCAGTAAGCCGCCCATATCAGGCAATCCGCGCGTCAAGTTGAGCCATGCTCAGGTCGGCGACACGCACCGTGCGCCACGTGTTGTAGGCCATCAGCACCATCCCGGTCAGAAAGAACACGCCCCCGGCAAAACGCACCACGAACCCCGGATGACTGGCCTGCAAGGCTTCGACAAACGAGTAGGTGAGGGTGCCGTCATCGTTGACTGCCCGCCACATCAGGCCCTGGGTTATGCCATTGACCCACATCGAGGCGATGTACAGCACGGTGCCGATGGTCGCCAGCCAAAAGTGCAGGTTGATCAGCGGCACGCTGTGCATCTGCTCGCGCCCGAATACCTTGGGGATCATGTGGTACAGCGAGCCAAAGGTGATCATCGCCACCCAGCCCAACGCCCCGGCGTGGACGTGGCCAATGGTCCAGTCGGTGTAGTGGGAGAGGGCGTTGACGGTCTTGATCGCCATCATCGGGCCTTCAAATGTCGACATACCGTAGAACGCCAGCGACAGCACCAGAAAACGCAGGATCGGATCGGTGCGCAACTGATGCCAGCCTCCGGACAACGTCATCATGCCGTTGATCATCCCGCCCCAGCTCGGCGCCAGCAGGATCAGCGACATTGCCATGCCCAGTGACTGCGCCCAGTCCGGCAGCGCGGTGTAGTGCAAATGGTGCGGGCCGGCCCAGATATACAGGGTGATCAACGCCCAGAAATGCACAATGGACAAGCGATACGAATACACCGGTCGGCCGACTTGTTTGGGCACGAAGTAATACATCATCCCCAGAAAGCCGGTCGTCAGGAAAAACCCTACCGCGTTATGCCCATACCACCACTGCACCATGGCATCGGTGGCCCCGGAATACACCGGGTACGACTTGAATCCGTCCACCGGGATTGCCAGGTGGTTGACCACGTGCAGCATGGCGATCACCAGGATAAACGCGCCGAAAAACCAGTTGCCCACGTAGATGTGCTGGGTTTTGCGTCGCACCACCGTGGTAAAGAACACCACGGCATAGGCCACCCACACCACCGCCATCCACACCGCGCCGGAGAATTCGATCTCGGCGTATTCCTTGGTGGTGGTATAGCCCAGCGGCAAGCTGATCAGCATGATCACGATCACCGACTGCCAGCCCCAAAACGTAAACGCAGCGAGGCGGTCGGAAAATAGCCGAACCTGGCAGGTGCGCTGCACCGCGTAATAGCTGGCGGCAAACTGTGCGCTGCCGGCAAAGCCGAAGATCACCAGGCTGGTGTGCAAGGGCCGTAACCGGCCAAAGGTGGTCCAGGGCAGATCCAGGTTCATTTCCGGCCAGACCAGTTGCGAGGCGATCCACACGCCCATCGCCATGCCGACCACGCCCCAGACGAGGGTGGCGATTACAAATTGACGCACGACTTTATAGTTATAGGCCTGCCCGATGGTTGCGGTGCTCATGCTTGTCCTCCCACGGTTCCAAGTGGCGGCACTTTAGGAAGTGTGGGCAAAACAAAACAGACTCAGAAATACCTCATTACGGCGGATCAGCTTGCTTGGAGCCGCCGGGCTCATTACAAAAAAGCCGTTAATCGTACGGCCAGTGGCTGCATCTGCCATGATCGACGCTAGTTACCTGGCCCACCCAAGGAAATCCGCAATGGACGATGTACAGCAACTGGGCGAGATGCTTCGTCACTACGCCGATAGCGAAGCGCACAAGAAACAGCAATTCGATGTGCAATCGGCCCGCTGGGCGCAAAAGCTCGCAGAGCTGTTCGGGCAGATCGAGCAGTGGCTGGAACCGGTAAAGACCGTGGGACTGCTGGAGGTGCATCGCGAGGCCTACGTTGCCAGCGGCCCGAGCGTGCCGGTGGAGACATCGACCTTCAAGACCGAAAAACTGACCGTACAGATCACCGGCAAGCCGGTCGAGTTCGTGCCCGATGTGATGGGAGTGGGTGGCTTGATCTCCGTGTCCGTCATGGGCTTGACCGCTGCGCGGCACGGCAGCGTTTCCTTGGTGCTGCCCGCGGACAAGAACGACTGGCTGTGGAAAAAGACCAATGGCCTGAAAGACCCCGACACCTTTGGCTTCGACGCCAACTTCCTGGCCTCGCAGTTGCAAAGCCTGATTCCACGCGAACGCGGCTGAGTGTCAGCGCGGGGTCGCCACGACCGCTGGGCTGCTGGAGCATCGCCGGCCGGTCAAACCGACTCGTGCAATAACGCTAATTTTTCAGGATTGGCTATACCTACAGCTCAACATTTCGATGATGACTGCCAGGGAGTTCAATGATGAAACTAAGGCTACTGATCAGCACGCTGGGCGTTGCGTCAATCGCGATGGCAGGCTGTGCCAGCAAGGTCACTCAACCGGATGAGTATTCCGGCTTCCTCTCGGACTACAGCCAGCTCAAGGAAGCCAAATCCCCTTCGGGTGCCGAAGTGATGCGCTGGGTCGACCCCAAACTGGACCTGAGCCGCTATACCGCGGTGTACATCGAACCGACCCAGTTCTATCCCAAACCGCAGGCGACCGCGAAAATCCCCGACAGTACCCTCACTGGTATCAACGCCTACTACAGCCAGGCGCTTAGGCGGGAGCTGGAAAAATCCCTGCCCCTGGCCAATGGTCCTGGCCCCGGCGTGATGGTGGTACGTGCGGCGATCACCGCCGTCAGCAGCAAGACCGAAGGCCTCAAGCCTTATGAGTTCATCCCCGTGGCTCTGGTTGCCGCGGCGGTGAGTACCGGCACCGGCATCCGTGATCAGGAAACCACCCTGGGCACCGAGGCGCAGTTTCTCGACGGCTCAAGTGGCAAGGTACTTGCCCAAGTGGTGCGCAAAGGCACCGGCAAGCCATTGGCCAATGACTCGCAGGTGATGAAAGCTGACGATGTAAAAGGCGTGATTGATGGTTGGGCGTCCGACTTGCATCAGTCGTACCTCAAGCTCAAACGCCCATAAATCCGCAGGGATTGGCCTTGTATCGGAGGGACATGCCCTAATGCCAGTCAGTTAAGAAGCAGCAAGAGCGAAAAGTAACCCGTGGCGAGGGAGCTTGCTCCCGCTGGACTGCGCAGCAGTCCCAGTCTTTTGAAACAAAAAGCTGGGGCCGCTTCGCGACCCAGCGGGAGCAAGCTCCCTCGCCACAGTTACGGTGCTCACCCTTAAATGACTGGCATTAGGACATGCCCGGCCTGACGCTGTTGTGACCGGGCATGAGGTGTTACTTGAGCGGGGTCAGGGGAGGCAGCTTCCATTGACCGCTACCGACCTCAGGCTTGGGCAGGTAAATGCGCAACACCGCATAGAACGGGCCTGGCGGGGCCGGCAACCAGTTGCTCTGTTCCGCTTTTGGCGGCTCGTGGTGCTGCAGCGCCAGGGTCAGGCCGCCATCCGCGTCGCGCTTGAGGCTGGAGAGCATCCGCGAGTTGATCAGGTAGCGTTTCTTGTGGTTAGGCACCAGCAGCTTGGTCTTGGCGTAGTACATGGTCAGCGACCAGAACGCGTCGGCTGGCGGTAACTGGTCTTTGGCGAAGTGCACGGTGTAGCTATGGCGTGCGCCGTTGGCCGGTTTGCCCTCGCTGTCGACGACGTAAGTCAAGTAAGCCGCCTCGTCGGTGGAGTTGCCGAAAAGCTCCGTGTCGGCACCCGCATAGCGGTACAGGTAGTTGTTTTTAAGGTGGTCGCGGCTACCGAACAGCTCCCCGCTGGGGATTTGTTGCGTGTCCAGTTTGTCTTTCTTGAACGCGGCAAACTCGGCCTTGCCATCAGCGATGCCGTCTTCGAGGGCCTTACGCTGTTCGGCGGTCAGCTGGTTGACCTTGAACGGTGCACCTGGCGCGACACCGATCTTGGCAAAGCGTGCCAGCAGGTCTTTTTCACTGTCCTGGGGCGCGGCGAACGCCAGCATGAAGTTCAGGTAGCGGAACAATTGTGGGCTGTCGCTCATGGTTGCCGTCGGCTTCGGCCATTCGATTTTCGGCGCCTTGGCCGGTGCGGCGAGCTTCACATAGCTGCTCAGCGACTGCACTTTGTAGCCACTCTGGATCTGCTTGACCTTGTTCAGGTCTTTTTCATCAAACAGCTGCGTGCGGTACAGGGCGTAGGCGATATTGCTTTCGCTGTAGATCACGCGGTCCACATCCACCGGTTGCTGGCCCTTCCAGTCCGGGCCGGCGATCATGTAGTGGCCGCCGTTATTACCGGTACTGCGAGTGCCCAGGTAGGCAAAGTTCTGCGTGTAAAGGTCGATCAACTGCACCGAGTAGTAACGGTCGTCTTCGATTTTGGGCAGGGTCAGTACGAGCGGTTCGCTGCGCAGGTCCATCCACACGAAGGAGTAGGGCGTGTCCGGGTTCGGTGTGACGACCCCGGTGTCCTTGGGCGTAAATACCTGGGCGGAGTGGCCGATACGGTTGATCGGCGCCTTGAAATTGGCACCGCCCTTGTCAACGGCTTGGGTGTAGAGCGTCTTGTACATCTCCACCACCGGGAAGCCATACAGGTAGGCTTCCTTGGCAATGGCCCGCGCTTCGCTGGGCGTTGCGGTGAAGTCGGCCCAGGCGCCGGTACTCATGAATATCGAGAGGCTCGCCAACAGCAGGCGCGTCGGTTTTCCAATCATGTTGTTGCGTCCTTCCAGAGATCTTTTTTGAGGGCATGGGATTAAACCGCCGAGTTAACCGGTTTATTGGCCGAACGTCACGTTAATCCCTGCAAACAAGCGCCATCTGTGCGCAAATCGTTGCCCTGGCGGGACGGCGCACACGCCAAGAGGGGGTCTCAGGCGGCGGGCAGCATCGATTTGACCTTGTCGCGCAATTGATCAATGGAAAACGGTTTGGCGATCACCTGCATGCCGGCGGGCACGTCGATATTCTCCGCATAGCCGCTGGCGAACAGGATAGGCAGGGTAGGGCGCAGTTCACGCACCTTGGTGGCCAGCTGCTTGCCGTCCATGTCCGGCAGGCCGACGTCGGTCATCATCAGGTCGATGACATGTTCGGTGTTTTCCACCATTGCCAGCGCTTCTGCCGCGTCGGCAGCCTCCAGCACACTGAACGCCAACTCCTCCAGAACATCGACGATGAGCATGCGCACGATGGCATCGTCTTCAACGACAAGGATGGTGGAAGTGACTGCGGACATAATATGAAATTCCCAAAAAAGGCGAGGGTTTACACGCGGCCGTTCTGACAGGCCTCTTCCTTGAGTAAGCGCGCACTCGTGACAAGTTCCCGCAGGCCGTAAAAACAATGCGTTAGAAAAGACCATAGAGAATAGCCTGTTCCCATGTAGGAATCTGTACAAACCCGTTCTAGAAAAATAGTCTTGCCCGCCCGTTTGGGGCAAACTCCCGGTTTTTCCACCTTTGGCCAAGGCATGCCCATGACTCCCGCTTCGTCCGTCGATGAAAAGAGCTTCCGTACACTACTGAGCCGAAACGTGGCGTTGCCCCTGGGTGTGGGCGTGCTCAGTGCTGTATTTTTCGTCGTATTGATCACCTACCTGCTGTCGGTCATCCAGTGGGTGGAACACACCGACCGGGTTATCAATAACCTCAATGAGTCGTCCAAGCTGACGGTGGACCTGGAAACCGGCATGCGCGGCTTCCTGATCACCGGTGACGAGCATTTCCTCGACCCTTACGAAGTGGCCAAGCCGCGAATCATTGCCGACCTGCGCAATTTGCAGGAACTGGTGGCGGACAACCCGCAGCAAGTGGACCGTCTCAAACGCCTGGAGGCCATGCAGGCCGAGTGGAACAACTACGCCCAGTCGATGATTGATATGCAGCGCAGCAGTGGCGACTACCGCAGTGCGGTCAAGGCCGGCCGCGGCAAGCGCCTGACCGATGAGATCCGCAAGGAATATGACGATGCGGTGGCGATGGAACAGCAGTTCCGCATCGCCCGCAATGAAGAAGTCACCCGCACCACCGTGATCAGCGTCACCCTGTACCTGGCCTTTGTACTCGGTTTGAGTGGCTTTCTGGCTTACATTGGTCGTAAAAATTTAGTTTCTTTATCAGATAGTTACAGCGCAAACCTCGCGTCCCAACAGAAGATCGCGCGGCGGCTGGAGCAACAGGCTTGGTTGCGCAATGGCCAGACTGAATTGGCTGAACAGGTGCTCGGCCAGCTGACCCTGAACATGCTGGGCCGCAATATCCTGCAATTCTTTGCCCAATACATGGGCTCGGTCGTCGCCGCGCTGTATGTGCGCGAAGAGCACGGCGGCCTCAAGCGCGTGGCCACCTACGGTTTCTCCCGCGAGCAGGAACAGCGTGAGCAAGCGATCTACAGTGATGAAGGCATCGTTGGCCAAGCGGCCCAGCTGGATCGCCTGATTCGCCTGGACGATGTGCCGGTGGACTACTTCAAGGTCAGCTCCGGCCTGGGTGAGGGTGCTGCACGCAGTGTGCTGGTCATGCCCACCAGCGATGATGATCGCGTCAATGGCGTGCTCGAGCTGGGTTTCCTGCGGCCACTGCAAGAACGCGACGAGGAGCTGCTGGAACTGATCGCCGGCAATATCGGCACCTCCATCGAGGCCGCCCGTTATCGCCAGCGCCTGCAGGAAGTGCTGGCCGAAACCCAGCAGCTCAACGAAGAGCTGCAAGTGCAGCAGGAAGAGCTCAAGACCGCCAACGAAGAGCTGGAGGAACAGTCGCGCATCCTCAAGGAGTCCCAGGCTCACCTGGAAACCCAGCAAGCGGAGCTTGAGCAGACCAACGAGCAACTCGCCGAACAGACGCAGACCCTGGCCGAGCAGCGCGACGCCATGGACCGCAAGAACGTCGAACTCAACCAGGCCCAGCTCGAGCTGGAAGACCGTGCCGAAGAGTTGCAGCGCTCCAGCAAGTACAAATCCGAATTCCTCGCCAACATGTCCCACGAGCTGCGCACGCCACTGAACAGTTCGTTGATCCTGGCCAAGTTGCTGGCCGAGAACCCGCAGGAAAATCTCAGCGCTGAGCAGGTCAAGTTTGCCGAATCGATCTATTCCGCCGGCAATGACTTGCTCAACCTGATCAACGACATCCTGGACATTTCCAAGGTGGAAGCCGGCAAGCTCGAAGTACGCCCGGAAAACTCCAGTGTGGCGCGTTTGGTAGACGGCCTGCGCGGCATGTTCGAACCGCTGGCGGCCGATCGCAAGCTGGGCTTCCAAGTGGACGTGCAGGAAGGTTCGCCGACCATGCTGTTTACCGACCGCCAGCGCTTGGAACAGATCCTCAAGAACCTGCTGTCCAACGCGATCAAGTTCACCGAGCAGGGCGACGTAAGCCTCTCTGTGTCGCGTGCACCGGGGGAGGGCATTGCCTTCACGGTTCGCGACTCCGGCATCGGCATTGCCCCGGACCAGCAGGAAAGCATCTTCGAAGCCTTCCGCCAGGCCGACGGCACCACCAATCGCCGTTATGGCGGCACCGGCCTGGGCCTGTCGATTTCCCGCGACCTGGCGGCGCTGTTGGGCGGCTACATCAGTGTGGCCAGCGAGCCAGGCAAGGGCAGTATCTTTACCCTGGTGTTGCCGGAGCAGTATGTCGAGCGCGAGGCAGACGCCGCCCCTGTCGAACCGCCGCGCCAAGTGGTGATGGCACCCGCACCGGTCCCCGTCAAGGTGTCACCGTTGCCGGTGGCCGACGCCAAGCTGATTCCGCGCTTCGCCGACGACCGCGACAAGACCCCGTTTACCACGCGCTGCATTCTGGTGGTGGAAGACGAGCCGAATTTCGCCCGTATCCTCTTCGACCTGGCCCATGAACTGGGCTACCACTGCCTGGTGGCCCACGGCGCGGACGAAGGCTACAGCCTGGCCGAGGAATACATTCCCGACGCCATCCTGTTGGACATGCGCTTGCCGGACCATTCCGGGCTCACTGTTCTGCAGCGCCTGAAAGAGCACGCCAACACCCGTCATATCCCGGTGCATGTGATTTCCGTGGAAGACCGCGTCGAAGCCGCCATGCACATGGGCGCCATTGGCTATGCGGTCAAGCCCACCACCCGCGAAGAGCTCAAGGACGTGTTTGCGCGCCTGGAGGCCAAGCTGACCCAGAAGGTGAAGCGCGTGCTGCTGGTGGAAGACGATGACCTGCAGCGCGACAGTATTGCCCGCCTGATCGGCGACGATGACATCGAGATCACCGCCGTCGGTTTTGCCCAGGAAGCCCTCGACCTGCTGCGTACCAATGCCTACGACTGCATGATCATCGACCTCAAGTTGCCGGACATGCTCGGCAACGAGCTGCTCAAGCGCATGGCCACCGAGGATATCTGTTCGTTCCCGCCCGTGATCGTCTACACCGGGCGCAACCTGACTCGCGATGAAGAGGCCGAACTGCGCAAGTATTCGCGCTCGATCATCATCAAGGGCGCCCGCTCGCCGGAGCGCCTGTTGGACGAAGTCACACTCTTTCTGCACAAAGTCGAATCCCAGCTGTCCCATGACCGCCAGAAGATGCTCAAGACCGCCCGCAGCCGCGACAAGGTGTTCGAAGGGCGAAAAATCCTGCTGGTGGACGACGATGTGCGCAACATCTTCGCCCTGACCAGCGCCCTGGAGCACAAGGGCGCGGTGGTGGTGATCGGCCGTAACGGCCGTGAAGCCATCGACAAACTCAATGAAGTCGACGATATCGACCTGGTGCTGATGGACGTGATGATGCCGGAAATGGACGGTTACGAGGCCACCGCCTTGATCCGCCAGGACCCGCGCTGGAAAAAGCTGCCGATCATCGCGGTGACGGCCAAGGCCATGAAGGACGACCAGGAACGTTGCCTGGCGGCCGGTTCCAACGATTACCTGGCCAAGCCGATTGATCTGGATCGTCTGTTCTCACTCATTCGCGTATGGCTACCGAAGATGGAACGCATTTAAGTGGAGCGAAGTTTTTTGGAAAAAAGCAGCGACATTGAGCTGCGCCTGTTGATCGAGGCGATTTACCTCAAGTACAGCTATGACTTCCGGGATTACTCCGGGGCGTCGGTCAAGCGCCGTGTGGCTCATGCGTTGCGCCAGTTCGATTGCGCGACGATTTCCGCCTTGCAGGAGCGCGTGCTGCACGACCCGGCGGCGTTCATGCAGTTGCTGCAGTTCTTGACGATTCCGGTGAGCGAGATGTTTCGCGACCCGTCGCACTTCCTGGCGATCCGCCAGGAGGTGGTGCCGCTGCTCAAGACCTATCCGTCGATCAAGATCTGGATCGCCGGCTGCAGCACGGGCGAGGAGGTGTACTCCATGGCCATCCTGTTGCGCGAAGAGGGGTTGCTGGAGCGTACGATCATCTACGCCACCGATATCAACCCGGCGTCGCTGGACAAGGCCAAGCAGGGCATCTTTTCGCTGGAGAACGTCCGCGCCTACACCGCCAACTATCAGCAGGCCGGCGGCCAACGTTCATTTGCCGACTACTACACAGCGGCCTACGATTACGCGATCTTCGATAAAACGTTGCGCGAGAATGTCACCTTCGCCGACCACAGCTTGGCGACCGATAGCGTATTCTCAGAAACTCAATTAATTTCATGCCGTAACGTATTGATTTACTTTAATAAAAAATTGCAAGATCGCGCATTTGGTTTGTTTCATGAGTCGCTGTGTCATCGCGGCTTCCTGGTGCTGGGCAGCAAGGAAACCCTGGACTTCTCCGCGTACGGCAAGCAGTTCGAACCCTTGGTCAAACAGGAACGGATCTACCGAAAACTATGAATCAAGCGGCTGCCAGCCCGGCAAAGGTCCGGGGTATAGAGGCTATCGTCATCGGCGCCTCCGCCGGTGGCGTAGAGGCGTTGCTGATAGTATTTGGCCAATTGCCGGCAGATTTCGGCTTGCCTATCGTCGCCGTATTGCACCTGCCGGACGAGCGCCGTAGTCAATTAGCCGAGGTGTTTGACCGGCGCGTCGCCATACCGGTGGTGGAGGCGCGCGACAAGGAAACGCTCAAGCCGGGCACCCTGTACTTTGCCGGTCCCGGCTATCACCTGTCGGTGGAGCAGGATCGCAGCTTGTCGCTGAGCCAGGAAGACCGCGTGCACCATTCGCGACCCGCCATTGATTTCCTGTTCGAGTCCGCCGCCGAAGCCTACGGCAAAGGCCTGATGGCCATCCTGTTGACCGGCGCCAACCACGATGGCGCCCGGGGCCTGGCCTACGTCAAGCGACAGGGTGGAACCACCGTGGTGCAAGACCCCACTGAAGCACGTGTCGACGTCATGCCCCGGGCTGCGCTGGCGCTGCACACACCCGACCACATTCTGACGTTGAGCCGCATTGGCTCATTGCTGGCTTCCCTGGAATATTCCCCATGTTAAGTACTGTCCAGGCCAAACTGCTGATCGTCGACGATCTGCCGGAAAACCTGCTGGCCCTCGAAGCGCTGATCAAGCGCGAGGACCGCCAGGTGTTCAAGGCATTGAGCGCCGACGAGGCCTTGTCCCTGTTGCTGGAGCACGAGTTCGCCATGGCGATCCTCGACGTGCAGATGCCCGGCATGAACGGGTTCGAGCTGGCCGAATTGATGCGCGGTACCGAGAAAACCAAGAACATCCCGATTGTGTTCGTCAGCGCCGCCGGCCGCGAACTCAATTACGCCTTCAAAGGCTACGAAAGCGGCGCCGTCGACTTCCTGCACAAACCGCTGGATATCCATGCGGTGAAGAGCAAGGTCAACGTGTTCGTCGACCTGTATCGCCAGAGCAAGGCGATGAAGCAACAAGTCGAAGCCTTGGAGCGCAGCCGTCGCGAACAGGAACTGCTGCTCACGCGCCTGCAGGCCACCCAGGCCGAGTTGGAACAGGCGGTACGTATGCGCGACGACTTCATGTCGATCGTCGCCCACGAAGTGCGTACGCCCCTGAATGGCCTGATTCTCGAGACCCAACTGCGCAAGATGCACCTGGCGCGGGACAACGCCGCGGCGTTCGCCCTCGACAAGATGCACGCTATGGTCGACCGCGATGAGCGGCAGATCCAGAGCCTGATCCGCCTGATCGAAGACATGCTGGATGTGTCGCGCATTCGCACCGGCAAGCTGTCCATTCGCCCGGCGCGCTTCGACCTGGCGCAGTTGGTGAGCAACTTGGTAGAGAACTTTGCGCCGCAAGTGGCGGCTGCGGAATCGTCCATGCAGCTGATTGTGGACGGCCCTGTTGAAGGTAACTGGGACGAGTTCCGCATTGAGCAGGTGGTCACGAACCTGCTGACCAACGCCCTGCGCTACGGGGCCAAGAGCCCGGTGGAGGTGCGCGTGTACAGCGAACATGGCGAAGCTCGTGTGGAAGTGCGCGACCACGGGATCGGCATCAGCGAAGACAACCAGAAACGTATTTTCCAACAGTTCGAGCGTGTGTCCGCCAGTCAGGTGGCGGCAGGCCTGGGCCTGGGACTGTTTATTTCCGAGCAGATCGTTGCAGCCCATGGCGGCACCATCGAGGTCGAAAGCCAGATAGGCGAGGGCGCCCTGTTTCGGGTGTGTCTGCCCCTTGAACAGTCGGCATGAAATCAATCGTCATTTCGACGCAACCTTCTGCGTGACCCCATGGTCGTAATTGCAGCAATTGACCGAACAAAGGCTTCCCATGAGTGAAGATGCGCAAGATGTCGTTCTGATCGTCGAGGACGACGAATCCATTATGTTTGTGCTGGGTGAGTACCTGGCCGGCCTGGGCTATCGGGTGTTGAAGGCGATCGATGGGGAGCAGGCCTTCGAAATCCTGGCGACCAAGCCGCACCTGGACCTGATGGTCACCGACTACCGCCTGCCGGGTGGGATTTCCGGGGTGCAGATCGCCGAGCCTGCGATTATGTTACGGCCTGAACTGAAAGTGATCTTCATCAGCGGCTACCCGCAGGAAATCCTCGACTGTAACAGCCCGATCACGCGCAATGCGCCGATCCTGGCCAAGCCGTTTGATCTGGATACGCTGCAAGAGCATATCCAGCGATTGTTGTCTTAAACATGGCGGAGCCAACCAGGGCTCCGCTCATTTCTCGGGAACCGAGTGGGTTCAGACTGTCCGGATTTCCTTCCAGCGCCGTGTTCCAAAGCGTCCGTGATGCTTAGGACGATGTGATAGGGGCGTCATACAGTTTTTTGAGCTCTGGACTGAAGACACTGTTTTTCACCTGCCATTCGTCATCATGATCGAAGACCTTAAATTCCAGCTTGTTACGATCATTGCTGTGGGTTCTATAGCTCGCCCCCAACTTTTTATCGTGAAAGAGTTTTTTCAGGCCTGCCTCCATGGCATCGGCACTCGAAAAGGTCGCGATACCCAAGTTGGGGTCATAAAAATAAAATGACTTCTCCGTGCCCTCTATTTTGATACCGGCGGCCATTGCATGGCGGGGAGAATCAATCATGATTGATTTTGAAACGGTAGAGTTGGCGAGTTCATTTACCATGTCTTGATAGGAGAGCTGCCGGGTAGATTTCCCCGCATGGAAAGCAGTCTTCGGGCCCACTTGGATTTGAAGCTTATTTAGCGCTTTCATAAACTGCCTGGAGGCGGGAGCTTTGGGGAAAGCGGCAGCGGTGTACATATTTCTTATCAGCACTTTTTCCTTCCCTTGCTCGATAGCGCTCGCCATGGCCCGTGAAAGAGCGGCGCACTGTCCGTCAGACAGTTGAGCGGTTTGGGAAAGGTAGATAACTTGTGGGATAGGGACGACCTTGCCGAAGCCAGGTTCTATAACGCTGATGAAACGCGCCGACGCTTTTCGGCCGAACGCATAGGCAATATCATCGTATTTCCTGACCAGAGTCCCCAGCTGCTTTGCCGTCAACGTTTGTTTGTTGGCCAGTTCCATCAGATCCTTGATACTTTTAGCGCTGGATAAACCTTTCACACTCTGTAATGTTCCAGTGTTATAGCCTTCATCAAAATCAGCGCTTTCTGGACCATTGCGATGTTTCGCCACTTTTTTTCCCCAGTTTTCAATCAGGGAGTCCTCAATCTTCCGGCGACCATCGCTCGCGGTCGCCCACGTTGCGAACGAACCCGCCTCTAAGCGTGCTGAAGGCAGGAAATCGTTTAACGCGGGACCATAGGGTTGCCGGGTAATGGGGTTGTAGGCGTACCAGTTGTTATTTTTAAAGACCGCGGCCCCCTCTGCAAAATCGCTGTCAAGTTTGAATGTGCCGATTGAAGCGCGATCGAACTGTTTACTCGCGCTCACCATGTCATAGCTCGTCCTCGCGCCTCGTAACTGCCGGATATCCTGGCCCACGTCAGCAATGATGTGCCTCGCCACGTTTCGCGCGCCGCGCCCAGCGCCTCGCAGTAAGTCGGTTGCGCCGTCCAAGGGGTTGATCAAGCTGAGCGTTCCACGCCCCAGGGTCTTTGTAATGCGCAGCGCCTTACCACCGGCTGACAGGGTGCCATTTGCAACTTTCGCGGCTTTACCAACGACGTTTGCACCTGCCGTCAGAATGCCGAATATGTCGAGCGACAAGTCGACGATGCCTTCACCGATATTGCCATCGGTAAAGTTTTTGATGGCTGATCTGAGCGGAATCAGGTTAAGAACGAATTCATTGAATTTCTTGTAAAAGGGCACTTCGGATTCAACGGTGGTAACCCCTCGCGCCTCGGTTTCCAGCGCTTGCCAGAAGCTGGTGACCTTGGCCACCGTGGCACCGATGGCTGACGTTCTGGGGCTGGAAAAGCTATTCAGCGGGCCGCCCGTATCCGTTTTCGCGTGTGCGAGCTGCTCTCGCTGATTGGGCTTGCTTTCATCGCGGATGGAAAGCGTGACCGGTACCATGTCCGTGTAGGGCGTGTTGATGTTTCGCCGCTCGCCCCCTTCAATACCCAGCCCAGGTTGATAACCCGGTTGGAAGTCACCCAGGTCCCGGCGCTTTTCGAGCGTGTTCTTTTGCACGTTCACTTCGTAGGTGTGCGAAACCCCGTCACGCACCACTTTCAACAGGACAGGGTTGCCTGCCGACATCGCCCGGAAGATCATCTGACCCTGGCCAACACGCGTCGCGCCTTTAAATTCCCGGAAGAGCGAAAGACTCCCGTATTCAATATTTTTGCGGTCTTCCAGGGGCAACTGCGCTATCAGGTTCTTGACTTGCGTGGCGACGCTTTTATCAAGCGCCTGGCCGAATTGTGCAAATTCAACATGGAACTGTTGATTGACATCCCTCAGCGATTGAGTCTTGCTCAATACACCGTCAATCGTGAAATTGGGTGTGTTTGCTTCAGAGCGGCCCGGGCCTCTGCTTGGTGGCGTATAAGGCTCAAGCACCCAGCTGTTAGGCGTTTTGGTCCTGTCGGGGAGACGAGGATGATAGGGCCGCATCGGAGGGTTTTGCAGCATGCCCTCGATATAAAGGTCCAGTATCGAGTAGGGCCCCGGCCGATCTTTATCGTAAGTGGCGAGCACTATGCATTTGAGCTCCAGGCGCACATCATCGCCCAAAACCTTGCGCAACTCCGCCAAGGCGATTTCCCTGCGGGAAGCCGGCACAGGCGCGCTTTGCGCCTCGGATGCGTGTCTCAATTCGATGAGTTGCTCGTTGTAGGCCTGAGCCACTGTGTTCATGTCTTCCGGCGAAGTCACCTGGGTGACGATGCTATTGGTAATGCCCCATTCCTTGAGCGCTTCATGATGCGCGATGTATTCGATCTGGCGTTGAGCCGCCGAGACTGGCTGGATCTGCGCATTCAACATTATCTCCCCGTATGTCATCGTCGCGGCGCGACCAGGCGCCTCAGCCTCAATGCGCGCCACCGCAATACTGAAGTTGACGTGGGCGATGGAGCCATGGGTGACCGTCGGAGGAATATCCTTCACCAGTAACTCCGGCGCCCTTGAGGCCAACAGCAAGTGGGCCTGGATCAATGCTTTTTCGGGGGTTGAGGCTCGGCGCGTTTGGAAATAAAGGTAATCGGCCACGCTCTGGGCGGTTTTGGATAACGGTTGGCCTTTGAGCTGCTGCCCGGCCAAGTCAAAGCCGTCGACATGCTTTGCCGGCAGTGCTGAGCGGGCGGCTTCGGGCGCGTCATGCCACTGCAGGTTCAAGGCGGCCATCAACCAGTCATTGGCGCTGCCGGAGACCGACAGCGCGTCAAACCTGGCTTTGATCGCCTCGCCCAACGCTTGCCCCTTCGGCGATTGGATGATTCGGTCGAGCACTTGCTGCGGGTTACGCAGCTCGGACGGTTCAAACGCAATACCCCGCATCAACGACTCCAGCACACAGCGGGTGGACGCCAGGTTCAGGTTGCCGACATCACCGTAAAGCAAGAACGCAGACAGTTGCCGTTGCGCCCCCTCGTCAAGCGGTCGAGGCCAGGACGTTGCACCTCCGTAGTTGCCGTATATCGGGCTGCGGGGTGCCGGCGCGAGGAGCAACGACCTGAGGTTCTGCGCATCCTCTGCGGTGACTGGACTATCAAAGCCGTGGTACTCAAGAAAGTCCTGCAGGCTGACGGCTTCCCCTTCCGACAGCCCCCTGTCCCGTTCATATGACGAGTCGGGATGAACAGTGAAGGTGGTATCACGCAAATACTTGGGAATCTCCGAAACCTCCAGGTTGCCAGTCTCCAAAACTGAAGCCAGGTGCTTGAGCGACACCGCCACGTCGTGCCGGTTGTTGATGTTGCCAAGTGCAACTTTCTGATTGTCTAAGGCATCCTCGCTACGCTGCTCCTGAACGCCAGGGAAATGAGCCGGGTCCAGTAAACCAAAAGTCTTTTCCTGTTCAAGTTCAGCCGAACGTTGTTGAAATTCCAAGGCTGTGTTTTGTTGTTGCTCAAAGTAGAAGCGCCCAACCAGCCAAGCGGGCGCACGGTCCGGGGACTCAGGTGATGGCAGCGGGAAAGGCATGTTTTTGTCGGATATGACCAGACCTGCATCCACTAACGGCGCCCTGGCAGCAGACCATCGCGGGTCCTCGCTACCGCGCTTCTGCATAGACGCCGTGAGCGAGACATCCGGCGCTACCTTGTAGCTGATCTGACCGGTTTTCGGCAGAATTTCAATCGATCCTGGAAGGGCTCTGACATATCGCCGCCATTCAACAAAATCCCGAGATTGAGCAGCATTGCCCAACTGAGTCCACCATTGGCCGAACGTCGAGCCCGGAGGGACATCAACCATGATGGCGTTGTCGTTGACCTTCGCCCCCGTAAACCCCAACAACGCTTTAGCGTAGTTTTGCGCCAGTTCAGCGTCGCCGCTGGTGCGCAGGGAATCAGTAGCGGTGGGTAATGGGGGGCCGGCAGGTTCCGACACCACGGCTACTATGGCCGAAACCTCGGGGGCGGGGGCTTCGAGGCGAACGGGGGAAGGGAATGCACGTACAGAACTGCTGGAAATGCTCATAGGGCGGCGGCTCAATCGTCAGGATTAAAGTCTGCCGGGAAAAATTCTAACTCCCAGCGGTAACTTTACGTGCCTCAAGCGCCCCTATGATTCCAGTACTGAACCGTATTTTTGTTTCTGTCTTTTACCTCCTTCAGGTCACGCTCGAAAATTGCCCGCCTGGTGGTTGACGTCACACAACCTACCTCACGCCTGAATCATCTCCCTGACCTTCGCCGTCAACAGGTCAAAGGTAAACGGCTTGGTGATCAATTGCATGCCCGGGTCCAGAAAACCTCCCCGTACGGCGGCGTGCTCGGCATACCCGGTAATGAACAGCACCTTGAGTTCCGGCCGGATCTGCCGGCCGATTTCTGCCAGCTGTCGGCCGTTCATGCCGGGCAAGCCCACGTCGCTGATCATCAAGTCGATACGCTGCTCGGACTCGATGATCGGCAGCGCCGTATCGGCATCGCCAGCCTCGACAAAGGCGTAGCCCAGTTCTTTGAGTACCGCACTGACCAATACACGCACGGCGGGGTCATCTTCGACGATGAGCACCGTTTCACCCGCGTTGGCGAATGGCAATAACGTCGGGTTGACCGCTTCGTGCGTTGCCATTTCACCGACAAACCGTGGCAAAAACAGGCTGACCGTGGTGCCTTTTCCCACTTCACTGTGGATCGTCACGTGGCCATGGGATTGGCGCGCAAACCCGTAGATCATCGACAACCCCAGGCCGGTGCCCTGGCCAATCGGTTTGGTGGTGAAAAACGGATCGAACACGCGGCCCATCACGCTTTCCGGAATGCCGCAGCCGTTATCGCTGACGCTCAATTCCACGTAGTCACCGGGTTTCAGGGTGCCATAGGCCGCCGTGAACACATTGTCGAGATGGCGATTGGCGGTCTCGACCGTGAGCTTGCCGCCACCGGGCATCGCGTCTCGCGCGTTGATAACCAGGTTGAGCAGGGCGCTTTCCAACTGGTTCGGGTCGGCTTCGGCGGTCCAGAGCTGGTCGTCCAGGCGCATGTCCAGCGTAATGCTCTCGTTGATGCTGCGCTGCAGCAACTCGCCCATGGAGAACACCAGTTGGTTGATCCCTACGGGTTTTGAATCCAGTGATTGGCGACGGGAAAACGCCAGGAGTCGATGGGTGAGGCCCGCCGCTCGGTTGGCCGAGGTCACACCGAGGTCGATAAGGCTGTCCAGATCGTCCAACTTGCCCCGGGATACACGCCTGCGCAGCAATTCCAGGCTGCCGATGATGCCGGTGAGCATGTTGTTGAAGTCGTGGGCGATGCCGCCGGTCAATTGGCCGACGGCTTCCATTTTCTGCGATTGGCGCAAGGCTTCTTCATTGCTGCGCAATTGCGCCGTACGTTCTTCGACTTGCTGTTCGAGGGTCTCCAGCGTGCGCTGCAAGCGCAGTTCACTCTCGCTCAAGTCAATCAGGCGGTCGCGTGCTTCGTATTGACGGCGCCGACCGCGCAGGGCGGTACTCACCAGGCTGATCAATGTCACAGGGTGGAACGGCCGCTCCAGAAACGTCACGTTGCCCAACAAGCCGCTCAAGTGGGATGAGCCATTCTGTTCGCTGCCGCCGTGATGGGTCATCAGCACAATGGGCAAATCCGACCAGGCCGGCTGCTGATGCAAGTACTCCAGCAAGGGTTCCAGATCAACCCCGCGCAACGCTTCAGCCGCAATGATCAGTAAGCCTGCACCTTGCTCCAGCGCTTCGCACAGTTGCACCAGGCTGCCGACAGTGACGCCAGCGTAGCCAGCCTCGTTGAGCATCATCAACGCCAGCGACCCGTCACGGCCCATTGGCGCAAGGACGATCGCACGCTCGGAGACGGGAGAGAGCGCCGTCACACCCCCTCATCCTTGAGCAAAGGGGAGCCTGCGCCCATGTAGGTCGGTATGCCGCGCAACACGCCTTGGAAGTTATCAAGGGGCTCGCCAACGGTCATGCCCTGGCTGCCAATTCGGTATTCGCGAATGGTGGCTTCATGGGTGCCGGTGCGTTTCTTGATGATCGAGATGGCTCGACGCACCTTGCCCAAGGCTTCGAAGTAGCGCAGCAGGATCACCGTGTCCGCCAGATAGGTGATGTCGACGGGGGCCTGCATATCACCGACCAGCCCGTGTTGCGCGACCGTCATAAAGGTCGCCGCGCCCCGGCGATTGAGGTACAGCAGCAGTTCGTGCATATGCAGGATCAGCGCGTTTTCTTCGGGCATTGCCGCCTGGTAGCCGTTGATGCTGTCGATGACCACGGTTTTGATTCCGCGTTCGTCGACGCAACGCCGCACCCGGTGCGAGAACTCGCCCGGCGACAACTCGGCGGCATCGACCTGTTCGATCAGCAAGTTGCCGGTTTCCTGCAGGGCGGCGAGGTCGATACCCATGTTTTTCATGCGTTCGAACAACAACCCCAGCTCTTCATCGAAAATAAACAGTGCGGCTTTTTCGCCGCGCTCCACGGCGGCGGCGGCAAAGATCATCGAGATCAGCGACTTGCCGGTACCGGCCGGGCCGAGAATCAGGCTGCTGGAGCCGGTCTCGACCCCGCCGCCCATCAACGCATCCAGCGCGGCAATGCCGCTGCTCAAGGTCTCGCGTTTATAGCCCCCGCGATGCTCGGCGGCCACCAAGCGTGGGAACACATGGACGCCATCCTGCATGATGGTGAAGTCATGAAAGCCGCCCCGGTATTTCTGGCCGCGGTACTTCACCACCCGCACCCGGCGGCGCTCGGCGCCATAGTTGGGGGTCAGCTCTTCCAGGCGGATGACGCCATGCGCAACGCTGTGCACGGTCTTGTCGAGGGATTCGGTGGTGAGGTCGTCCAGCAACAGGACGGTGGCGTCGTAACGCACAAAGTAGTGCTTGATCGCCAGGATCTGCCGGCGATAGCGCAGGGAGCTTTGCGCCAGCAGGCGGATTTCCGAAAGGCTGTCGATGACCACGCGGGTCGGCTTCACCCGTTCCACCACCTCGAAGATCTGCCGGGTGGCCTCGCCCAGTTCCAGGTCGGAGGAGTACAGCAGGCTTTGCTGGTGGTCGGCGTTGAGCAGACTTTCCGGCGGCGTGAGTTCGAAGATATGAATGTTGTCATCCAGGTCCCAACCGTGAGACGTGGCACCTTGACGCAACTCGCGCTCGGTTTCCGATAGGGTGATGTACAGCGATCGCTCGCCGCTTTTCGCCCCCGCCTGCAGGAAATGCAGGGCGACCGTGGTTTTACCGGTACCGGGCTCACCTTCCAGCAGGAACAGGTGGCTGCGCGAGAGTCCACCGGCAAGAATGTCATCGAGACCTTCAATGCCAATGGCCGCTTTTTCGGATAGTTGCGCTTTGGATGTAGACAAGAAGTGCCCTCAGGTCACATACGAGTAGAGGATGCGCGGCCATGTGGACGCGCCATATTCTCTTGACCGTAGTGCTTTGCGGCGGTTCAACCTTTTACTGGGGAAATGAGCGCGAGGCCACGTTTTACAAAAATGGTGGCCACGCTATAAGCCCTGCTGCAATGCCGGGTCGTCCGGGTTCTGTTGCTCAAGTTGCGCGAGCAACACTTGGACATTTTGCAACTGGCCGCTTTCCTTCCAGTAATTGACCAGCAGCACCCGCGCCTTGCGATTGGCCGGGTGGCGCTGGATGATTTCTTCCAACTGGCGCTGGGCCGCTTCCAATTCCTGCTGGGCGTGCAGGGTGGTGGCCAGGTCGTAGCGGTAGTCCTGATTGTCCGGCTCCAGCTCCACCGCTTTCGACAGGCCCAGCAGTGCGTAAGGGCGTTCGCCATGGTGCAACAGCCACAGGCCAAGGGCGTGTTGCAGGTAGGCTGATTCAGGGTGCGCCGCCAGTTGGCGCGCCAGCAATTGGCGGGACTCTTCGGACTTGCCCTGTTTGTCCAGGAGTTCGATCTGCGCTACCACGGCTTGCAGGTTGTCCGGTTGCAAGCGCATGGCCTGCTCAAGCGCATGTTGCGCGTCCGGCAACAGGGCGCTGTGAATGTAGAGACGCGCCAGCTGAATCCAGCCTTCGGCGGTTTCGGGCTGGGCCTTGAGCTTTTTCACAAACTCATCCAGCACTTGCTGCAAGGGCCCGAAATACAGGCCCAAGGTGTCGGGCGACAAGCCCAGCAACGCATTGGCGGCGGCAAACCGTACTTCCTGTTCAGGATCATCCAGCACCGGGCCGAGCAACAGTGTGCGCTGACCGGTCGGCACCAGGCCGACAATACTGTGGATGGCGGCCTCGCGTACCTGGGGTGAATCGCTGCTCAAGTCTTTGTCGGCCAGCTTCAAGGCTTGGGGGCTGGGGTAGTTGGGCAGCTCGGCATGCAGCGCCACCCGGCGCTCGGGCGTCAGGTCTGGGCGGCCTAACTGCTGATACAACACGCGCGCCGCCCCAGGCTCACCGTTATGCGCCTGTTTCAAGGCTTTGGCGTAACCGTGGGCAATGGCGGGAGGCACGGCCACTGGGGTGGACCGAGAGAAATACCAAGTGAACAGCACAATCAACAACAGGGCGCACAGGCCGATGATAGAGTAACGGCGTGACTTTGACATGCAGGCGTCCGAAAGCTAAGGCAGCTAATACAAAGCCACCAGCTTCGGTCAGACCACGGCGAGTGTCAAACCCCTCTCAGGTGAGCACGTATTCCACCGGTTCCAGCGTCGGCGGCAGCTCGGTTTCACCGAGGGCCGCGAGTACTTCGCGCTCAAGGGTGCGCAGGATGGCATTGCAGGGCAGGTCGTTCTCATCAAAGCCGAACGGGTCCTCAAGGTCATCACCGATTTCATCCAGCCCGAAAAACGTGTAGCTGACGATGGCGGTGAACACCGGCGTCAACCAGCCCAGCGGCTCAGCCATGGCGAATGGCAGCAGGATGCAGAACAGGTAGATGGTGCGATGCAGCAGCAGGGTGTAGGGGAAGGGCAGTGGCGTGCTTTTGATCCGCTCGCAGGACGCCTGCACCTGACTGAGGCTGACCAGTCGCGCTTCCAGCTGGGTGTAGCGCCATTCACTGATCGCACCTTGCGCGGCCAACGCGGAAAACCGGGCCCCCACCTGTTGCAGGACATTGTCGGGGAGGTTGGGGTGGTGCGGCTGGAACGTGCTCCAAGGCTGTATCGCCTGGGCTTCATCCTCATGGCGCAACCGCGCGATCAGGCCATGCGCGAAGCCACACAGGCTGCGCAGCAACCCCGCACGTTCGGCCGGGTCACTGAGCACCTGGGTTTCGCGAATCAAAGAGCGCACATCGATGATCATCTGCCCCAGTTGCTTGCGACCCTCCCACCAGCGGTCATAGCAGGCGTTGTTGCGAAAGCTCATGAAGATCGACAGCGACAACCCCAGCAACGTGAACGGCGTGGCATTGACCTTGGAGAAATACGCCGGGTGCAGGGTTTCCACCAGCACGATCACCGAGGCCAGCAAGGTGACCAGCAGGCTGCGCAGGGCGATGCGCTTGGCGATCGAGCCCTTGAGGGAAAACAGGATGCCCAGCAGGTTGGGTTTGGGGCGGACTATCATTCAGGGGCGGGCTTCGTGAGTGGCGCAGGCCGTCAGGTTAGAAGCAAGCACCCCAGCCGTCCAATCGCTTGGGCCGACCGGTTGATCGGCGAGCTCGATGACTGGCCAAAACAGTCAGCCAGGTTGAGGGCTTTGACCATTGCCGCTACAGCGCTGCGGGGCGACTATTTCGACGATTCGGACCGTTCAAGGAAACAACAATGCAGATTGAAAACAAGATCTTCCTGGTCAGCGGCGGTGCTTCGGGCCTCGGTGCGGCGACTGCCGAGATGCTGATTGCTGCGGGTGCCAAGGTGATGCTGGTAGACCTGAATGCCGATGCCGTGGCCGCCAAGGCCAAGCAGCTGGGCGACAATGCCCGCAGCTGCGTCGCGGACATCAGCCAGGAAGCGGCGGCCGAAGCCGCCGTGCAGGCCACCGTCGCAGCCTTTGGCGGCCTGCATGGGCTGGTCAACTGTGCCGGCGTGGTGCGTGGCGAGAAAATCCTTGGCAAGAACGGCCCCCACGGCCTGGCGAGCTTTGCCCAGGTGATCAACGTCAACCTGATCGGCAGCTTCAACCTGTTGCGCCTGGCGGCCGCCGTTATCGCTGAAACCGAGGCGAGTACCGACGGCGAGCGCGGCGTGATCATCAACACCGCCTCGGTGGCGGCGTTTGACGGGCAGATCGGCCAGGCGGCGTATGCCGCGTCCAAGGGCGCCATCGCCAGCCTTACCCTGCCTGCCGCACGTGAGCTGGCGCGCTTTGGCATTCGCGTGATGACCATCGCCCCCGGCATCTTCGAAACGCCGATGATGGCTGGCATGACCCCGGAAGTCCGCGACTCACTGGCGGCGGGTGTGCCGTTCCCGCCACGCCTGGGCAAACCCGACGAATACGCCGCGCTGGTGCGGCACATCATCGAAAACAGCATGCTCAATGGTGAGGTGATCCGTCTCGACGGCGCCCTGCGCATGGCTGCGAAGTGAGGAGCAACCCGCATGACTGATCCTATCGTTATTGTCAGCGCCGTGCGCACGCCCATGGGCGGGTTCCAGGGCGATCTCAAGAGCCTGACTGCGCCGCAGCTGGGTTCCGCCGCGATTCGTGCCGCCGTCGAGCGCGCCGGTATCGCCACCGATGCCGTGGATGAAGTGCTGTTCGGCTGCGTATTGCCCGCCGGCCTCGGCCAGGCGCCGGCGCGCCAGGCTGCCCTGGGCGCCGGGCTGGACAAGGCCACGCGCTGCACGACCCTCAACAAAATGTGCGGCTCGGGCATGGAGGCGGCGATCCTGGCTCACGATTCACTGCTGGCCGGCAGTGTCGACGTGGTGATTGCCGGGGGCATGGAAAGCATGTCCAACGCACCCTACCTGCTGGACCGGGCGCGCAACGGCTACCGCATGGGCCACGGCAAGGTGCTGGACCATATGTTCCTCGACGGCCTGGAAGACGCCTATGACAAAGGCCGCCTGATGGGCACCTTTGCCGAAGACTGCGCCCTGCACAACAGTTTCAGCCGTGAAGCCCAGGACGCGTTCGCCATTGCTTCGTTGACCCGTGCACAAGAGGCCATTACCCATGGCAGCTTCGCCGCCGAGATTGTCCCGGTTCAGGTCACCGTGGGCAAAGAACAGAAAACCATCCAGCATGATGAGCAGCCGCCCAAGGCCAAACTGGACAAGATCGGCAGCCTGAAACCGGCCTTCCGCGAAGGCGGCACCGTGACAGCGGCCAACTCCAGCTCGATTTCCGATGGCGCGGCGGCGTTGGTGCTGATGCGCCAGTCCGAGGCGCAGCAACGTGGCCTCAAGCCCTTGGCGGTGATCCATGGGCATGCCGCGTTTGCCGATGAGCCGGGTCTGTTCCCGGTGGCGCCGGTCGGGGCAATTCGCAAACTGATGACCAAGACTGGCTGGAACCTGGATGAGGTTGATCTGTTCGAGATCAACGAAGCCTTTGCCGTGGTCAGCCTCGTGACCATGAGCAAGCTGGAAATCCCCCACGCCAAGGTCAATGTCCATGGCGGCGCCTGCGCCCTGGGCCATCCGATCGGCGCATCGGGTGCGCGGATCCTGGTGACCTTGCTCTCGGCCCTGCGCCAGAGAGGCCTCAAGCGCGGCGTCGCCGCGATTTGCATCGGTGGTGGTGAAGCCACGGCCATGGCCGTCGAATGCCTGTATTAAGGAGCCCAGATGCTGCCCAATGACGAACAACTGCAGATCAGCGACGCGGCCCGGCACTTTGCCCAGGAACGCCTGAAACCCTTTGCCGCCGAATGGGACCGCGAGCACCGTTTCCCCAAGGACGCCATCGGCGAGATGGCCGAACTGGGCTTTTTCGGCATGCTGGTGCCGGAACAGTGGGGCGGTTGCGACACCGGTTACCTGGCCTACGCCATGGCCCTGGAAGAAATCGCGGCGGGTGATGGCGCTTGCTCCACCATCATGAGCGTGCACAACTCGGTCGGTTGCGTGCCGATTCTCACATTCGGTAACGACCAACAGAAAGAGCGCTTCCTCAAGCCACTGGCCAGTGGTGCCATGCTGGGTGCCTTTGCGCTCACTGAGCCCCAGGCCGGTTCCGACGCCAGCAGCCTGAAAACCCGTGCGCGCCTGGAAGGCGACCACTACGTGCTGAACGGCTGCAAACAGTTCATCACCTCCGGGCAGAACGCCGGGGTCGTGATTGTGTTTGCCGTGACCGACCCGGTGGCGGGCAAGCGCGGAATCAGCGCTTTTATCGTACCGACCGACTCGCCGGGCTACACCGTGGCCCGCGTCGAAGACAAGCTCGGCCAGCATGCGTCCGATACGTGCCAGATCCTGTTTGAAGACGTGAAAGTGCCGGTGGCCAATCGGCTTGGGGAGGAGGGCGAAGGCTACAAGATTGCCCTGGCCAACCTCGAAGGCGGCCGCGTGGGCATCGCCTCGCAATCGGTCGGCATGGCCCGCGCCGCCTTTGAGGCGGCCCGTGACTATGCCCGCGAGCGCGAAAGCTTTGGCAAGCCCATCATTGAGCACCAGGCCGTGGCCTTCCGCCTGGCGGACATGGCCACGCAAATCGCGGTCGCTCGGCAGATGGTGCATTACGCCGCCGCCCTGCGCGACAGCGGAAAGCCGGCGCTGGTGGAAGCCTCCATGGCCAAGCTGTTTGCCTCGGAAATGGCTGAGAAAGTCTGTTCGGCCGCCTTGCAAACCCTGGGCGGTTACGGTTACCTGAGCGACTTCCCGTTGGAGCGGATCTACCGCGACGTGCGGGTCTGCCAGATTTACGAAGGCACCAGCGACATCCAACGCATGGTCATCTCACGCAATCTCTAAGGAGCCGATACATGAGTTACGAAACCATTTTGCTCGACGTCCAAGGCCGCGTCGGGCTGATTACCCTCAATCGTCCAAACGCCTTGAACGCCCTGAATGCGCAACTGGTCAGCGAATTGAACCAGGCATTGGACGGCCTGGAAGCCAACCCTGACATCGGCTGCATCGTGTTGACCGGCTCGAAAAAAGCCTTTGCCGCCGGCGCCGACATCAAGGAAATGGCCGAGCTGACCTACCCGCAGATCTACCTCGATGACCTGTTCAGCGACAGCGACCGCGTGGCCAATCGCCGCAAACCGATCATCGCGGCGGTGAACGGCTTCGCCCTGGGCGGCGGCTGCGAACTGGCGTTGATGTGCGACTTCATCCTGGCCGGTGACGGCGCCAAGTTCGGCCAGCCGGAAATCAACCTCGGCGTCCTGCCCGGCATGGGCGGCACCCAACGGCTGACCCGCGCGGTGGGCAAGGCCAAGGCCATGGAAATGTGCCTGACCGGGCGTTTTATCGACGCGGTGGAAGCGGAGCGCTGCGGGATTGTCGCGCGCATCGTGCCGGCCGATGAGCTGCTGGAGGAAGCCTTGAAAGTTGCCACGCTGATTGCCGGCAAGTCGGTGCCGATCAGCATGATGGTCAAGGAAAGCGTGAACCGCGCGTTTGAAGTGAGCCTGTCCGAAGGCGTGCGTTTTGAGCGCCGGGTGTTCCATGCAGCGTTTGCGACGCAGGATCAGAAGGAAGGCATGGCGGCGTTTGTGGCCAAGCGTGCACCCGAGTTCAAGGATAAGTAACCCGGCCTGACAAACACTGGATGTCAAATGTGGGAGGGGGCAAGCCCCCCTCCCACAGGGTTTATGCGGTGTGACAGTTAGAGTAACCCGTTTTTTTATGAGTAATTCTTCAGTTCCCGCGCAATGACCATCCGCTGAATCTCGCTGGTCCCTTCGTAAATCTGCGTGATCCGCGCATCCCGGTAGTAACGCTCCACCGGATAATCTTCCAAATACCCGTACCCGCCGTGAATCTGCATCGCGGAGGAGCAGACCTTCTCGGCCATTTCCGAGGCAAACAGCTTGGCCTGGGAGGCTTCCGACAGGCATGGCTTGCCGGCGCTGCGCAGGCGTGCGGCGTGCAGGATCAGCAAGCGTGCGGCATTCAGTTGGGTTTGCATGTCTGCCAGCAGATTGGCCACGCTCTGGTGCTCGATGATCGCCTTGTTGAACTGCACGCGATCACGCGCATACGCCAAGGCGGCCTCAAACGCTGCACGGGCGATCCCCAGCGCCTGGGCGGCAATGCCAATGCGCCCGCCTTCCAGGTTGGACAGGGCAATCGCGAGGCCCTTGCCACGCTCACCCAGCAGGTTGGCTTCGGGCACCGTGCACTGGTTCAACGTGACGGCGCAGGTGTCGGAGGCGCGGATGCCCATCTTGTGTTCGGTGCGGTCCACCACGAACCCCGGAGTGTGCGTAGGCACCAGGAACGCCGATATCCCTTTCTTGCCCAGATCAGGGTCGGTCACGGCAAACACAATGGCCAGCTTGGCACGCTTGCCGTTGCTGACGAACTGTTTGGCGCCATTGATCACCCACTGGCCGTCACGCAGCTCGGCGCGGGTGCGCAGGTTGTGGGCTTCTGAACCGGCCTGGGGTTCGGTCAGGCAGAAGCAGCCAATCGCCTGGCCGCTGGCGAGGTCTGCCAGCCAGGTTTGCTTTTGCGCATCTGAGCCGTAGTTGAGGATTGGCCCGCAACCCACTGAATTATGGATACTCATCAGGGCGCCCGTAGCACCGTCACCGGCAGAAATCTCTTCGACGGCGAGGGCGTAGGCAACGTAATCGACGTAGGTACCCCCCCATTCTTCCGGCACCACCATGCCCAGCAGGCCCAGCTCCCCCATCTTCGCCACGAGGGCGTCGTCGATCCAGCCAGCTTTTTCCCAGGCTTGGGCGTAGGGAGCGATTTCACCACGGGCGAAGTCACGCGCCATGTCGCGAATCATCACTTGTTCTTCTGTATATTCAAGGTCTTGCATGGCTTATTTCACAACCTTCTCGAAGTGATGGAAGAAGCTCTCTACATGGTTGAGAGCCAGCCCATGCAGGGTGGGCGGGTTCCAACGTGGGCTTTTGTCTTTGTCGATAATCAACGCGCGTACGCCTTCGATCAGGTCGCCGCGTTCGAACCATTGACGGTCCAAGTGCAACTCCAGGGCAAAACACTGTTCCAGCGACAGGCGCCGGCCACGGCGCAGCATCTCCAGGGTAACGGCCATGGCCAGGGGCGAGCGCGTCTGCATCAGGCTGACGGTGTTGAGTGCCCATTCGTGGCTGTCGGCAACGGTGACTTGCTGCAATTGCTCGACGATGCTCGGCACATCCGGCAGCGCGAAGAAGTGGTCGATGGCGGGGCGCAAAGCGGCCAGGGGCGCATCTGGCAATTGCTGCACCGCCAGCCTGGCAAGCGCGCCTTGCAGGTCCTTGAGCGGCGAGTCGTGCCATCTCAGGTTGTCGAGCTTCTGGTCAAGGTCGGCCAGTTTGTGACTGTCCAGGTACCAGTCAGCCAGCCCGCAATAGAGCGCATCGGCCGCGCGGATCTGCACCCCGGTCACCCCCAGGTAAATCCCCAGCTCGCCGGGGATACGCGGCAGGAAGTAGCTGCCGCCTACGTCGGGGAAGTAACCGATGGCTACTTCCGGCATCGCCAGGCGACTGCGCTCGGTGACCACGCGTAAATCGGCGCCTTGCACCAGGCCCATGCCGCCGCCCAGGACAAAACCGTCCATCAGCGCCAGCACCGGTTTACGGTAGTGGTGGATGGCCAGGTCCAACGCGTATTCCTCGACGAAGAAGTCCTGGTGCAGGGTGTCGCCATTCTTGAAGCTGTCGTACAGCGAACGAATATCGCCTCCGGCACAAAAGGCTTTTTCGCCGGCGCCGCGCAGGACCACGGCATACACCTGTGGATCATCCGACCATGCCTGCAACTGGGACGTCAGGCTGCGGACCATCTGCAGGGTAAGGGCATTCAAGCCGGCGGGGCGATTGAGGGTAAGGTGCCCGATGTGGTTGCGGACTTCGGCGAGGACTTCGTCCTGAAGTATTGCTGCGTGGCTTGCCTCGGTTGAAACCTGAGCAGTCATCGATAACTCCCTGCTTTTATTATTCTTTATCAAGATGTTCGCGGACGAACCATCGTGTGATCGTAACAGTGCAAATTTGCACAGTACAACCCTCAATCATGCAGGTCGTTTTTGCATTTATGCAGGGAAAGAATGGTGGCCTCAAGGCACCCGACTGGCCAGCACCTCACCAATACTGCGGCGCCTGGCGTGGGTCTCCGCCGCGTGGATCAACTGCTCCAGCGCCGTAGGCTCCACATCGTAGAACTGCTCCATTTCAGCCAGCGCCAGTTTCAGGTCGGCAGCGGTGATTGCAGGGTCGTGACCGGCCTTGGGATCGTTCAAGATAACCGGCGAGGACTCGATGGCACCCTTGGGGTAGCGCGTGCGCGTGGCATTGTTGTAAGCCAGTGCACACGTCAGCAAGGCTCCGGCGCCCAGCAATACCGCGCCCAACTCATACCAGCCCAAGGCGGCGGAGGCCGGGTCGGCCAGCACCAGCGTCATGGCCAGGCCCCCGGCCGGCGGATGCAGGCAGCGCAACCAGCACATCAGCACCACCGTCATGCCCGCCGCCAGGCAGGCGCCGCCCAGGGAAGGCCCGAGGACGCGAGCCACCAGCAGCGCCAGGACACCCGCGCACAGGTAGCTGCCGATGATCGACCACGGCTGCGCCAAAGCGCCAGATGACACCGCAAACAACAACACGGCCGACGCGCCGAGAGGGCCAAGCAAATGCAGGGCCACGTCCATGCCAAATACTCGGGCGCATAGCCAGACACTGAACAGGGTGCCCAGCGCCATGCCGATCGCGGCACGGCTCCATTCGGTGGGACGGGTGTTGATAGCAGCAGGGAACCAGCGAGCGAGCATTGAAAGGGCGTCCATAAACAGCGGGCAAAAAAAAGGCTTGTCTGGTCGCCCGGAGAAGCCCTTTGAACGTTCCAACATTTGGGGGAAGGAACAGCTGCAGTGTGCCGGGCTGGGAAGCAGGGCGCCAATGCATATTAATGAGGGTTGAATGCAAGAATATTGAGTTGTAGGGGGCTATCCGATCAGCGAGCTGCACATTTTACCCAGCACGCGATTATTGAAGTCTTCATCCAAAAAGCGTCTTTGCAGGTTTTCCCGTAGCCCTGGCTCACTGGCCAGCGGCCCGTTCAGCGCCACCAGGGCATCACGCAAACCCATCAATCGATCCAACGACGGCACGGGTAGGTAGCCCGAAGGCATCCCATCACGGGTCCAGGAAGCAGCGGGATCAAGCGAAACTTTATCTGGCACGGTGCTCTCCTCCAACGTCCTTGTTGTAATCCATGACCTGTGGCGGTAAATGAATACCGCACGCAGGCGAGTTTACAGTCGGGTTTTGGACGCAGGAAAGTGAAATGGCATCAGCCATTACGTAAAGCTACGTAGGAGTTCTCTGCGCCGGGGAGCGCCGGCGCAGGGCTCAAGGTTGCGGGGTTTTGACCAGGTGCAGCAGCACGTAAGGGTTGCGGTCAAATTCACCGGCCAAGGTCGGGGTGATGGAGCGAAAACGCGGGTCCGTCATGCCTTCGTAATCCGCTTCGCTCATCACTACCCAGGCGGGACCTTGGATCGGCTTCAGGTCGGCCGTTTGCTGGGTAAACAAAGGCACCTGGTCGCAGTCGAGGTTGACCATGTATTTGATCGCCTTGGCGTCTTTGCCCAGACCGTGCAACACCACTGGCGCGCGTTGCTGCATCACCTGTTCATGCACCTGCAGGGTAAACGTGCGTGTGTCGTAGACACTGCGCTCCAGCGGTTCGACCACCAGAATATACGTGGCCCACACCGCCAGTACTGCTGCAAAGGCTGGCCCGACGGTGCGCCAGCGGATCTTGAATAACGTCAACAGCGCCAACACCTGCAGCGCCCCCAGCACGCCGAACACCCACCCGAGGTGGCTCAACTGCTCCGGATAGCGCGGTCGCGCCAACAGCAAGCCGGCGATCAACAGTGTCGGCAGCAACGTCCAGATACCCAGCATCAGAACACGCAGCCAGGCAAAGAGCCGCCCGTGCGCAACTTGGAACGGATACGCCGCGATGATCGCCGCCATCGGCAACATCGGCAGCACATAACGCGCCTTTTTCGCCTGGGGAATCGACAGGCCAAGCATCACCAGCAAGGCCGCCGCCGCGCAATACCACACCAACTGCAACGCCGGCCCCGGCGCACGGCGCCCGCTGATCACCATTGCCAGCAGCACCAACACGGCCATGGGATAGGCCATGGCGTAGTTGCCCAAGGAACTGGTGAAGTAATACAGCACGCCGCTGGAGCCTTCGCTGCCATCCATACGGCCGAGGAACTGCATGCGAATCACGTCCTGCATGAAGCGCTCGCCGCCGCTGAGCTTGGCCATCAGCAACAGCAGGCCAACGCACGCCACCAGCAATGCCAGTGCCAATAAGCCGAAGCTGAACAGTTGCCGCCATTGCCGGTTGATCAGGTAATAGCTGCACAGCACGCCGGTCGGAATCACCAGGCCGATCGGCCCACGGATCGCAAAACCGACGATCAGCAACAGGTAAATCCAGTGCAGACGTTTACCCGCCCCAAAGTGATCGTGGGCATAACCCAGGTAAAACACCGCCAGGGCGATGGCGGCCAGCATCTGGTCGAGGGACACCGCGCGGGTTTCGCTGATAAAGCTGCTGCTCAGCAACAGCATCGCAATGCTCAGCAAGCCCCAACGCTGGGAGTAGGGCGCCGTCAGGCGATACACCAGCATGACGATGACTGCCGACGCCATCGCCGTGGGCAGCCAGGCGGTAAGGCTGGTGACCTGGCCCAGCGGCACTGACAGCAGCCACGTCAGCAGCGTCGAGGTGGCCAGGTAATCCGCATAAGGCTGCCCATAGGTGGTGGGGAAAAAGCCTGGACCATGGCGCAGCATCTCCTGGGCGAACAGCACGAAGCGTGAGTCGAAGCCAATGATCGCCTGGTGCCAGCTGCCGGCGATAAACAGCAGCAGCGCCAGCAATCCCAAACCGAGGGATTGGCGGCGGATCGCTGGGCTTAACAGGGGCGGTCGGTCTTTGTTCACGTATCAGGCTTCCACGACCTGTTTTGCCACTTGAGCCACCCACTGCTGCTGGGGAATCGGCAACTGGCAGGAGTCGCCACGGCCGATCGGGTAATACTGGAACCCTTTGCGCGCCAGGCGTTCGCCGTCGTAGAGGTTACGGCCGTCAAAGATCACCGGGGTTTTCAGGCGCTGGTGGATCAGGTCGAAGTCCGGCGCCTTGAACTGTTGCCATTCGGTGCAGACGATCAGCGCATCGGCGCCGCCCAAGGTGGATTCCGGCGTACCCATCAGCATCAGGCGTGGATCATCGCCGTAGATACGCTGGGTTTCCTGCATGGCTTCCGGGTCGAACGCACGTACATGGGCGCCGGCGGCCCACAACGCTTCCATCAGCACACGGCTGGGTGCATCGCGCATGTCGTCGGTGTTGGGCTTGAACGCCAGGCCCCACAAGGCGAAGGTCTTGCCGCGCAGGTCGCCCTTGAAGAACGCATTGATCCGCTCGAACAGCTTGCTCTTCTGGCGTTGGTTGATGGCTTCCACGGCTTCAAGCAGGTCGCTGGAGCAGTTGGCCTGCTTGGCGCTGTGGATCAGGGCGCGCATGTCCTTGGGGAAGCACGAACCGCCGTAGCCGCAGCCGGGGTAGATAAAGTGGTAGCCGATGCGCGAGTCGGCACCGATGCCCAGGCGCACGGCTTCGATGTCCGCCCCCAGGTGTTCGGCGAGTTCTGCGATCTGGTTGATAAAGCTGATCTTGGTCGCCAGCATGCAGTTGGCGGCGTATTTGGTCAGCTCGGCGCTGCGCAGGTCCATGAAGATGATGCGGTCATGGTTGCGGTTGAACGGTGCGTACAGGTCGCGCATCACGTCGCGCACTTCTTCGCGCTCACAGCCGATGATGATGCGGTCCGGGCGGCGGCAGTCGGCAACCGCCGAGCCTTCCTTGAGGAATTCCGGGTTGGAGACGATATCGAAGTCCAAGTGCCGGCCGGCCAGGTGCAAGGCTTTTTCGATATGTGCGCGCAGGGTGTCGCCGGTGCCGACGGGCACGGTGGATTTTTCCACCAGGATCACTGGCTCCTTGCGATGACGAGCGACCGCATCGCCCACTGACAGTACGTACTTCAGGTCCGCCGAACCGTCTTCGTCCGACGGCGTGCCCACGGCGATAAACAGCACTTCGCCGTGTTCGACCGCGAGTTTCTCGTCATGGGTAAAGTGCAGTCGCCCGCTTTCCAGGTTTTCCTTGACCATCGCTGCCAGCCCCGGCTCGAAGATCGTCACATGGCCTTTCTGTAAAGACTCGACCTTGTTTTTGTCAACGTCCATGCAGATGACATCGTGACCGACTTCGGCTAATACGGTGGCCTGCACCAGACCGACGTAACCACTACCAAATACACTGATTTTCATGGGGCATTCCTGGGACTTGTAGCGCTAGCACGGCGAGAGTTGATAACCAGCACACCGAGGATGACAAGCGCCACCCCCAGGGTTTTTGAAACCGAAAAATCTTCGTTGAACACCGGCAGGCTGGCCGCCAGCAGATAGACCAGGGCGTAGCTGATGCTCAACAGTGAATAGGCACGGCCCAGCGGCAGGTGTTTGAGCGCGCCGAGCCAGCAGAGCATCGACAGCGCGTAGGCCAGGATCGCCAGGATCACCATGCCGAGCGCACCCAGGTCGATGCTGTTGTGGGTGAACGCGTCCAGCCAGTCGCTGGGCAGCGGCAAGCGCGTCATGCTCCAGCGCATCCCCAACTGGGCGGCACTGACCAGGCCGACGCTGCCCAGGGCCAGGGCAAACCCTTGGACCCGGCTCATACGTGACGCCCCAGCAGCACGACACCGCTGATCACCAACGCCACACCCAGCCAGTGGCGGGCATCGATGGGTTCATGAAAGACAAACCGCGCCACCAGCGTGACCAGCACAAAATTGAGGCTGAGCATCGGGTAGGCAATACCCACTTCCAGGCGCTGCAATACCAGCAGCCACACCAGCAGGCCCAGGCCCAGGCATACCAGCGCCGACCACAACCACGGCGAACGCAGTTTCAGTGCCCAGCCCTCCGGCAGGTCGCGCCAGCTTTCCACGGCGAACTTCTGCGATACCTGGCCCATGCAGGTCAGCAGGCACGCAGCCAATAACAGCAGCAGGGTGATCAAGGCGTCACCTGCGGGAAGATCAGAATCACGATATTGCCTTGTTCATAGCGCTTGCCATCGGTGGGCAGCAATGCCACTTCGGCCACTTCGTCGTCGCCTTTGACGCGCATCACCACGCCGACCGCACCTTGTTTGCGCGCCTCGGTCATCCACTGCTGGACCTGGGTGACGTCCACCTTGTGATGGCCGGCATCCGGGTAGGCGAGGCCGTACTTGACTTCGCCGACGGTGTTGTAGAGCGTCACGTCCGGGCGTGCCAGGCGCCACGACAGCGCGGACGCCGCGCCCAGGTCATTGCTCAGCAAGGCGGTGGCAGGTTGCAGTTCCTGCAGGTGGTCGATGATGAATTGATCAGGGGTCTTGTTGTACACCACCGAGTGCGGCAACGCGGCCGGCAACAGGGCGACCATCAGCCAGCTGCCGAGAATCGGCGCCGCCCACAGGCGCAATGGCTGGGCGGCCTGCAGCAGGTTGACCAGGATCCAGCCGAACAGGAAGGTGAACACCAGCACCAGGCTGAGGGTTTCCTGCCCGTGTTCGTACACCGGTTTTTTCAATTGGAACCAGCTCAACGCCAGCAGCACCACCACGCCAATGACCAGGTTCAGCCAGCCGTTGATACGCAATGCACGGTAACGGCCCTGGGCCAGTTTGTCGGCCAGGGTGTTGCCCATCAGCAACGCCAGCGGCAGCAGGCACGGCATGATGTAGGAAGGCAACTTGCCCTTGGCCAGGCTGAAGAATGCCAGCGGCATCAACAGCCACAGCAACACAAAGCCGATTTTCGCGCTGCGTTTTTCCAGCCAAGCCTGTTTGAGCGTGGACGGCAACAACGCCACCCACGGCAGGCAGAACGCAACCAGCAGCGGCAGGTAATACCAGAACGGCTCGGCGTGCTGGGCGTCGTCGCCGGCAAAACGTTGGATATGCTCGTGCCAGAAGAAGAAATTCCAGTAGTCGGGCTCTTGCAGGTGAACGGCCAGCGCCCATGGCAGGCTGACGACAATCGCCACCACCACGGCGACCACGCCGTAGCCCAGCAGCTCACGAAAACGCTTCTGCCAGATCGCGTAGGGCAGGGCGATCAACACCGGCAGCAACCAGGCCAGGAAACCCTTGGTCATGAAGCCCATGCCACAGGCCAGGCCCAGCAGCGCCCAGGCCCCCAGCCGCCCGCTGCGCGTGGTGCTGTCGAAGCAAAACCACAAGGCCACGCCGGTCAGGTTGACCCAGAAGGTGAACTGCGGATCGAGGTTGGCGTAGCCGCCCAGCGCCGCGACACTGACAAAACTCATGTAGAGCACGGTGCTGACCAGGCTTTTCTGCGGGTCATTCCACAGCCGACGCGATACCAGGTACACCAGCAGGATGCTCAAGCCGGTGCTCAAGGCGGACGCAAACCGCACACCGAACAGGTTCTGCCCGAAGATTGCCTGGCCCAGCGCGATCATCCAGTAGCCCGCCGCCGGTTTCTCGAAGTAGCGGATGCCCATGAAGTGCGGCGACGCCCACTTGCCGGTCAGCAGCATTTCCTGGCTGATCTGTGCGTAGCGGGTTTCATCCGGGATCCACAGGCCGTGGGTGGCCAATGGCAGCAGGTAGAAGACGCCAAACGCCAACAGGAGCAGGGGCAGGGCCCAACGGCGGATCATGCCTGCTGCACTCCGAGCCAGCCCTCGCGGCCGGGCAAGGCGCCGCGCACCAGCTGTTGCTGGGGCAGGGAGGTCAGGTCGGCAGGCAACAGGTCGCCCAGGGGTTTGAAGTCGATGCCGCGCTGCCCTGCCTGGGCGAGCAACTGGCGAAAATCATTGGCCATCAGAATCCCTTCTACTTCTGCGTGGATCGTGTAGACGTTGAGCTTCGACGCGCCAAAGCGGTCGAGGATGAAGGTGTTGAAGTCTTTGGCAGCCACCACCGGCCCGACGACTTCGTCGAAGGTCGGCAGGTCCACCGGAATTTGTGGGGTGCCCGCGCTGCCATCGGCCAGGGTTGGACGAAACAGGCTGGTGCCCCGGCAATCGCTGTTGTAGCGAAAGTTGAACCCTTGCTTGGCTTGCACGACGCGTTCATCGGCGCGCCAACCGGCGGCCGCTGAACAGTCGATACGTTCGCCGAGGATGTCGCTCAGGGTCTCCACGCCGCGTCGAATCTGCTCGACCAGCTGCGCTTCGCTCCAACGCCCGGTGTTGGCTTGCCAGCCATGGTGATCCCAGGCGTGCAGGCCGACTTCATGCCCGGCCGCCTTGGCCTGGCGCATCAAGTGCCCCAGGTCGCGGCCGATCGGTTTGCCCGGCCAGGCGGTGCCGGCCAGCAAAATGTCCAGGCCATACAAGCCCACGGCGTTGGAACGCAGCATCTTCCACAGGAACTGCGGGCGGATCAGGCGCCACAGGTGGCGCCCCATGTTGTCCGGCCCGACACTGAAGAAGAACGTCGCTTTTACCCCAGCTTCATCCAGGGTTTCGAGCAAGCGCGGCACACCTTCACGGGTGCCACGGTAGGTGTCGACGTCGATGCGAAGACCTGCCTCCATTACTTTTTGTCCGCGATTTCAAGCATGGCTTCACGCAGGAAGAAGTCCAGCGTGTTGCCGATGGTTTCGCTCATCTCCACGGTCGGCTCCCAGTTCAGCAGGCGCTTGGCGTTTTCGATGCTTGGCTTGCGGTGCGCCACGTCCTGGTAACCGGTGCCGTAGAACGCTTTGCTCTCGACATCGCGGAAACCGGCGAACGGCGGGAAGTTGCCACGCAGCGGGTGCGCTTCGAACTGACGCAGCAACTCTTCGCCCAACTGGCGGATGCTGGCTTCGTTTTCCGGGTTGCCGATGTTGATGATCTGGCCATTGCACGCGTCATTGTCGTTATCAATGATGCGCGCCAGGGCTTCGATGCCGTCGGCGATGTCGGTGAAGCAACGCTTCTGCTCACCACCGTCGAACAGGCGGATCGGCGTGCCTTCCACCAGGTTGAGGATCAGCTGGGTGATGGCGCGGGAGCTGCCGATGCGTGCCGAGTCCAGGCGGTCCAGGCGCGGGCCCATCCAGTTGAAGGGACGGAACAGGGTGAAGTTCAGGCCCTTGGCGCCGTAGGCCCAGATCACGCGGTCCAGCAGTTGCTTGGAGACCGAGTAGATCCAGCGCTGCTTGTTGACCGGGCCAACCACCAGGTTGGAGGTGTCTTCGTCGAAGTACTGGTCCTGGCACATGCCATAGACTTCGGAGGTCGACGGGAAGATCACGCGCTTGTTGTACTTGACGCAGTAGCGCACCAGCTTGAGGTTTTCTTCGAAGTCCAGCTCGAACACGCGCAGCGGGTTGCGGGTGTATTCGATGGGTGTGGCGATGGCCACGAGCGGCAGGACCACGTCGCATTTCTTGATGTGGTACTCGATCCACTCGGTGTGGATGCTGATATCGCCTTCGACGTAATGGAAGTTCGGGTGGCTGCGCAGGCGCTCGATGGCGTCGGAGCCGATGTCCAGGCCGTAGACTTCGTAGCGGTCGTCACGCAACAGGCGCTCGGACAGGTGGTTACCGATAAAGCCGTTCACGCCCAGAATCAGCACGCGGGTACGGCGCGGTTTGCGGCCGGACTCGGCGCCGCGCAGCACGGAACCGTCGACCAGGCCCAATTCGTTGGCCAGGGACGGGCCGGCCAGGTACAGGCCGTTGTCGTTGCGCTGGCCGAACTTGATCACCAGGGAGTCTTCACCGCACGCGATACGCAGCGGGTTGACGCTGATCACACGGCCCGGCGCCAGGCCTTCGTTGCCCTTGACCACGTCGGCCTGCCACACGACCAGCTTGTGCTCGCCCACGGCGCAGAAGGCACCTGGGTAAGGTTGGGTCACGGCGCGCACCAAGTTGAACAGTTCCTCAGCCGGTTTTTTCCACTCCAACTTGCCATCGGCAGCGGTGCGGCGACCGAAGTACGTGGCCTGGCTTTCATCCTGGGCGGTTTCCGCCAGTTTGCCTTGGGCCAGTTGCGGCAGGGCGTCGCGCAGCAGGTTGCTGGCGGCGTCGCGCAGTTTGGCGTGCAGGGTCAGGCCGGTGTCGCTGCGCTCGATGATGACTTTCTGCTGGGCCAGGATCGCGCCGGCATCGGCACGCTTGACCATGCGGTGCAAGGTCACGCCGGTTTCGGTTTCACCGTTGACCAGCACCCAGTTGGCCGGGGCGCGGCCACGGTATTTAGGCAGCAACGAGCCGTGCAGGTTGAACGCGCCTTTGCGCGCCGTGGCCAGCAGCGGCTCGCTCAGCAGGTTGCGGTAGTAGAACGAGAAGAGGTAGTCCGGGTTCAGCTTGGCGATGCGCTCGATCCACAGCGGGTGGTTGGCGTCTTCCGGAGCGTGCACCGGGATACCATTGCGCGCGCACAACTGGGCGACGGAACCGTAGAAGTTGTTTTCCTTCGGGTCATCGGCATGGGTGAACACAGCGGCAATGTCGTAACCGGTATTGAGCAGCGCTTCGATGCCTGCACAACCAATATCGTGATACGCGAATACAACAGCTTTTGAACTCATGTTTAGACCTGATCAGCAGAAGTAGAGGTATGGGAGGACACCAGGCCGTCAACGACGACCACGGGAGCCGGTGCTGCCGGTTGGTTGCGCAGCACTTTTTCGATAAAGAAGCGCGGGCGGGCACGCACGTCGCTGTACATGCGGCCCAGGTATTCACCCAGCAGGCCCATGCCGATGAACTGGCCGCCGGTAAAGACGAACAGCACGGCGAACAGCACGAACAAGCCGTCACCGGCCCAGTCGGCACCGAAAGCCAGGCGCATGACGATCAACGCGAAGGCAAACAGCATGCCCAGCGCCGCCAGGCTGAAGCCGACGATGGACAGCAGGCGCAGCGGGGTGGTGGTCATGCACGTCAGCAGGTCGAACATCAGGCTGATCAGGCGCATGGCGCTGTATTTGGATTCGCCGTGCTCACGCTCGGCGTGGTGCACCAGGATCTCGGTGGTGTGACGGGCAAAGCCGTTGGCCAGGATCGGGATAAAGGTGCTGCGTTCGCGGCAGGCGAGCATCGCGTCGACGATGGTGCGGCGGTAGGCGCGCAGCATGCAGCCGTAGTCGGTCATGGCCACGCCGGTGGAGCGCTGCACGGCCAGGTTGATCAGGCGCGACGGCCAGCGGCGAAAGGCCGAGTCCTGGCGATTGTTGCGCACGGTGGCGACCACGTCGTAGCCCAGGGCGGCTTGTTCGACCAGGCGCGGGATCTCTTCGGGCGGGTTTTGCAGGTCCGCGTCGAGGGTGATCACCACGTCGCCTCGGCATTGCTCGAAACCGGCCATGATCGCTGCATGCTGGCCGTAGTTACGGTTGAGGATCACCGCCACCACGTTGCTGCCGTCTTCAGCGGCGGCGTCCTCCAGCAGTTGGGCTGAATTGTCGCGGCTACCGTCATCGACCAGGATGATTTCGTATTCGTAGGCCAGTTGCTTGCAGGCTGCGGTGGTACGGCGCAGCAATTCAGGCAGGCTCTCTTGTTCGTTGTAGACCGGGATTACGATCGACACGCAATGAATAGGGTAGGGTTTCAAAGATTCATGACCTCGGGGTTAGAGCAACTTGGAGCGTGAAAACAGCAGCAATCATTGGGCGAAAGTCCAGACCGCAGATTAAAAAAACGGCGCCAAAGGTGAAGCGTAATCAAGAGGTTAGACGATATAGCGCGGTTTGCTATGAAGTAATGCGCTAAAGATTAAGCGTAAAAATGTGGAACAGATATGAAAGGCAGATGAAAAACTCGTTTATTTGACAGGTAGACAGCTAGGGTTCAGCTAAACAACTAGGGGCCTGTAGGCTTTAGTTGGCTGGCGAAATGGGAACTGTTTGTAGGACGTTTGGTTTAACGTGGACGCGCACGCTCGGCCAGGAAATTTAAGTGAAGAATCTTCTCTGCAATGCGTCCCAAGTGCCGGTAAAGTAAGCCGTCTCTTGCCAGGGTGATCGGATGAATAGCGTGCAGCTTTTACGCGGCCAGTTGCGGCCTGCTTTGATAGGATCGTTGATCGGGTTGTTGATGAGCGTGGCGTGGGTCACGACAGTCCAGGCCGATGACGGGGTGGCGCTCACCAGCATTGACCAGGTGCCGGACGGTGTTGAAGTACGCGGCAAGCAGATCGCCGCCTATACCTGGGACGATAAACAAGGCAAGAACCTGCTGGTGCTCGCCGAGCAAATCAGCGAGCGCGACGACGACGGCACCCAGTCGGCGTTCGTGTATGCGGCCCAGTACCTGATCGACGGCAACCGCCCCAAGCGCGTGTGGATGCTCTACGACGATGTGCAGCATTGCGAATTCGACGCCTCGCTGCGCTTTGACAGGGCCGCGACCAAGGTCACCGACCTCACCGGCGATGGCATCACCCAGGCCACGGTGGGCTATTCGCGCACCTGCACCAGCGATGTCAGCCCCAATGAGTTCAAGCTGATCATGCATGTCGGCAAGTCGCAGAAGTACCGTCTGCGCGGTGTCGACCGGGTCGGCGCGGCCTGGTGGGACGAAGAGGCCGGCGCCTTGCGTGGCATGCCGCTGCCCAAGGATTGCAGCGTCGCCGGGCAGCAGGCGCTGGTCAGCCAGTACAAGGAGCAGGGCACCGAGTTGCCGTTGCCGGGGTGTTATGGCGACGAGAAAGACTTCGCCAAGGCGCCTGAGGCGTACCTGACGTTCATGCGCCAGCACTGGTTCGCCCTGATGCAGAAGCAGGACAGCGAATGGAGCCAGACCCAGGTCCAGCCCCAGGAGCCTACTGAGGAAGACGACACGGCCCCATGATTTTGTGCGAAGGCTGGCACTGGGTTAGACTCGGCCTTCGCCAATTCACTAAATAGCTCGATTAAACAAAGGCTTGTTCGAGTTATTTAATCCAAAGGCTGATCTACCTTGACTGAGTCTATCCGCAATCCGCTGACCCTTTACCTCACCCGCCTGGCCCCCTCAAGCCAACTGACCATGCGCTACGTGCTGCAAGATGCGGCCGACCGCCTGGGCTTCGAAGACATCAACCTCGAAGACATCGACTGGCACCTGCTGCAACCCGAACACGTGATCGCCCTGGTCGCCGCCTTGCGCGAAGACGGCTATGCGCCCAATACCTCGTCGTTGTACGTGAATGCCGTGCGCGGGGTGATGAACGAAGCCTGGCGCCTGAACCTGATCAGCCAGGAACACCTGTTACGCATGCGCACCGTCAAGGCCACGCCGGGCTCGCGCCTGGGCCAGGGCCGCAACCTGCGGCGCAGCCTGATCCGCGAAATGATGGAAGTCTGCGCCGCCGACCCACGCCCCCAGGGCCTGCGGGATGCAGCGGTGATCGGCATTCTGTACGGCTCGGGCATGCGCAAGTCGGAGTCGGTCAACCTTGACCTGGCGCAGATCAATTTCGAAGAACGCAGCCTGCGGGTAATCGGCAAGGGTAACAAAGAGCTGATCAAATACGCACCGGACTGGGCATTCGCCAAACTGCAGGCGTGGCTTACCTTTCGGCGTGAGCAACTCAAGGACGGAGAGCAGGATGACAACTTCCTGTTCAACCGCATCCGCCGTGGCAGCCACATCACCCGTGAACGCATCACCAAACATGCGATCTACTACATCGCCCGCCAACGCGGCGAGCAAGTAGGCGTGAAAATCATGCCCCATGACTTCCGCCGCTCGTTCATCACGCGGGTTATCGAGGAGCATGACCTGTCGATTGCGCAGAAACTGGCGCACCACACCAACATCCAGACCACCGCCAGCTACGACGTGCGCGACGACAATGAGCGGCGGAGGGCGGTGGATCGGTTCGACCTATAGGATTTCAGCTCCCACACGTACCTGCTCTTGCTTCAACCACTCAGGTCGGCTACTAGGCCGCCGTGCTCTTGCTTTTGATCTTGATCTTGATCTCAGGCGCCCCGTCAAACACGCTGGCCGAACGCAGGCTTGAATCCGTGGGTAACCCGGCAGGACGCCGGGTTAGCCGCCCCGCGCCATGGATGGCGCGTGGCGGCGGCCCACGGATTCAAGCCGGAGTGAGGGCACACCGAGCCTAGGCGAGGTGCCGAGTGTTGGGGCAAGAGCGCTTTGGTTACTTTCGCGCTTTTCGAAAGTGACCCGCCGTAAGGGCGGAACCCTAAGTGGCCGCTACCTAAATAACGGATATGTATTCCGTCTAATCCAACATCCCGGTCAGCTGTGAGGCCGCCTTCGCAGACAAGCCAGCCCCACAGTGAGGCATTAGAGGATCGGCTTACCGCCAGTCACCGCATAACGCGAACCCGAAATGTAGCTGGCCTCATCCGACGCCAACAGCACATAAATCGGCGCGACTTCCACCGGTTGCCCCGGACGCCCCAGCGGGGTTTCGCTGCCAAAGCTCTTCACGTCCTCATCCGGCATCGTCGCCACAATCAGCGGCGTCCAGATCGGCCCCGGTGCCACACTGTTGACCCGAATACCTTTGCTACCAAGCAACTGCGCCAGGCCACCGGTGAAGTTGGCGATGGCGCCTTTGGTGGCAGCATAGGCCAGCAGCGTCGGCTTGGGCATGTCGGAGTTGACCGAGCTGGTGTTGATGATCGAACTGCCAGCCTTCATATGTGGCAACGCTGCCTTGCAGATGCGAAACATCGCCGTGATGTTGATATCGAAGGTTTTCACCCATTCCTCGTCCTCGATTTCCTCGAGGGTTTCGTGGCTCATCTGGAACGCGGCGTTGTTCACCAGCACGTCGATGCGGCCGAACTGCTCGACTGTTTTGTCCACCAACGACTGACACACGCTTTTCTGCGCAATATCACCCGGCAGCAACAGGCATTGGCGACCGGCTTCTTCGACCCAGCGTGCGGTTTCCTGGGCATCCTCATGCTCATCCAGATAAGCGATGGCCACATCGGCGCCTTCACGGGCAAAGGCGATGGCCACGGCGCGACCGATGCCGCTGTCGGCCCCGGTGATCAGGGCGATCTTGTTGGCGAGTCGGCCGGAGCCCCTGTAGCTTTTCTCGCCGCAATCGGGATACGGGTCCATTTTTTTCTGCGCACCCGGAACAGCTTGAGCTTGAGGGGCGAAGGGTGGGCGAGGGTAATCAGTCATATCAATCTCCATAGTTTGCAAAGGGGCTATGGGATTAGTAGTTACCCGCCGGTCGATAGTTGTAACGGATGCCGCCGAAGCCCGACGAGTGGTTAGCTTTAAGCTTTTGCAAAAACGGTGTTTCCACTGCCCAACGATGGTCACCCGCGCGGGATTTATCCGTGGGCGTACCTGGCGCAATTGGGCAGCGATCAGGAGGAGGGCGGGGCACTCGCCAAGTGAGCCGGTAGACGACGCAGCGTCCACAGTGTGGTGAGCATCGCCGCGATGCCACACAGTGCGATGCCGATCAACATCGGCGCGGGTGTGTGATCGGCGAACACGCCGACCAGTGTCATGGACACTGCGGCGGTAATCATCTGGATCGCCCCCAGCAAGGCCGAGGCAGAACCGGCCACTGCGCCGTGATCCTCCAATGACAACACCCCGGCCGCCGGCAGCAGCAAACCGAGAAAACCGAAGCCGATAAACAGCATCGTCATCATCAAGGCCAAGCTATCGACCCATAGCGTGGTGGTCGCGAGCACGGCCATCACCGCGGCCACCGCTACCACCGACCCACGAATCAGCGGCGCCAGGCCAAAGCGCGCGCTGAGGCGTGCAGTGAGTTGGCTCATGGCGAAGAACGAGGCGGCATTCAGGGCAAACCCCAGGCTGAATTGCGTGGGTGTCAGGCCGTAATGCTCGATGTACACGAACGGCGCGCTGCCGATAAACACGAAGAAGGTCGCCAGGCCAAAACCGCACACCACCGACAAGCCAATGAATACCGGATCACGCAGCAACGCGCCATAGCTGCTGAAGGCGTTGCCCAAGGTCTTGCCCAGCCGACGTTCGGCCGGGTGGGTTTCCGGTAATTGCACGATGGTCATCACCAGGCACGCCACCGCGACGACCGCCAGCACGGCAAATACTTCACGCCAGCTCCACAGCGCGATCACCAGGCTGCCGGCGAGCGGCGCAAGGATCGGCGAGACACTCATCACCAGCATCAACAAGGCCATCAATTTTGCCGCTTCATGCCCGGTGTACAGGTCCCGCACGATAGCGCGGGGAATCACCATGCCTGCGCACGCACCGAACGCTTGCAGCGCACGAAAGGCGATCAGTGATTCGATGGTCGGCGCCAAGGCACACCCGACGCTGGCTACGGCAAAAATAACCAGGCCGGCATAGATCGGCGGTTTACGCCCGAATACATCACTGATCGGCCCGTAGAACAGCTGGCACACACCGATGATGACAAAGAACACGGTGAGGCTCATTTGTACCAATGCCGGTGAGGCCTGCAGGCTCGCGCCCAGCGTCGGCAGGGCCGGCAGGTAGATGTCGATGGCAAAGGGGCCGACGGCGGTGATCAAGCCCAGCAGCAGGGCGAGGTGGGCGATACTTCGAGACATGGGCAGTTCCGGGTGGAGCAAGGGTCGGTCAGCTTAAGGGATCCGCGCAGATCCGCAAACTTAGGCTTCAATAAGCTGCACGCGTGGCCGATAACATGACCAGCGGGGCTTCTACGGTTGGCATCCCAACCGGCTGACCAGGCATGGGGATATATGCATGACGATCAAACTACGCTTGATGCTGTTGATTACGACCGGGTTGCTCACGGCCTTGATCATGAGCTTGACCGGTTACCTGGGAAATAACCGGATGGGCGACGCCGTGCAGGACAGCGAGGTCAGCATGACCGTGCTGCGCAACCATATGGAAGCCGACATGATGCACGATGCGCTGCGCGCCGACGTGCTGTCGGCGATGCTGGTCGGCCTGGGTAAAAGCACCAGCACCAAGGCCGAAGTCAACAGCTCGCTCAAGGAACACGCCGAGCACTTTCGCCAGGTGTTGGCGGACAACCTCAAGCTGCCGCTGGACGATACGCTTAAGGCCAACCTGGAAAAAATCAAACCCAGCCTGGAAAGCTACATCGCTGCGGGTGAGCGTATCGTCACCCTCGCGCTGGACAATCCCGAAGCCGCGCGTGCTGAACTGGATACGTTCAATACCGCGTTCACCCGCCTGGAAGATCAAATGGCGACGCTGAGCGAGCTGATCGAAAACAACACCCAGCAAACCAGTGTGGGCACCCGGCAGACCATCAGCAACGCCAACCTCACCCTGGGTGCGGTGTTGATCGCCAGTCTTTTGCTGCTGTTGGCCCAAGGCCGCTGGGTCATGCTCAGCATCATGGGGCCGCTGCAAATGGCCAGCCGCATTGCCGACAGCATCGCCCATGGCAACTTGAGTGAGCCGATTGTCGAACCCCGCCGCAAGGACGAAGCCAGCGCATTGATTCGCAGCCTCGCCACGATGCAGCGGGATCTGCGCGGCATGATCGAAGTGGTGCGCAGCAACGCGCAAGGGGTCAATGGCATGAGCGAACAACTCAGCCACGGCTGCCATGAAGTGGCCGGCAGCAGCCAGCAGCAAAGCTCAGCGGCCACGACCATGGCCGCCGCTGCGAGTGAAATGACGGCGAGTATTGAGGAAATCACCCGGCATGCCGGACGCGCACTCGAGATGGCGAACCAGGCAGAAACCTTGGCCAAGGACGGCGGGCGGGTGATTCATCAGGTGGTCAGTGACATGGACGGCATTGCGCGCTCCGCTCAGCAATCCGCCCAGGTGATCCGCACGCTGGACAAGGAGTCCGAGGCGATCTTCAGCATTATCCAGGTGATCAAAGGGATCGCCGACCAAACCAACCTGTTGGCCTTGAATGCCGCGATCGAAGCCGCACGCGCCGGTGAGCAGGGCCGCGGGTTCGCCGTGGTCGCTGATGAAGTACGCAGCCTCGCCGGGCGTACCAGCGCCTCGACCCAGGAAATTGCCAGCATGGTCGGCCGCATCCAGCAAAGCACGCGGGAAGCCGTCACCAGCATGGAGGAGGGCGTTGCTCAAGTGGATAAGGGCATGGCGGTGACCGCCGAGGTGGAGCGCGCGATCCGCGAGATCCTCCAGGCCACCTTGAATACCACGGAAATGGTCAACGATATCTCCCGCACTATCGGTGAGCAGAGCCTGGCCAGCAATGAAATTGCCCATCAGGTGGAGATGATTGCGGGCATGTCGCAGAACAATAGCCGGGTGATCGCCACAACGGCCTCGACCACGGACGAGTTGTCCAACCTGGCAGGTAAGCTGTCGCAGTCTGTTGATCGGTTTAGATTGTAACTTGTTGATTTAACTCAACTAAATAGTCATTTAGTTGAGTTGGCTGTCGGGGCAGGGGGCTCACGGTTGGGCGAGGGCAGACGTACGTCGTTCGGCGATGCGCTCAACTGTTTGCATATGTTCCGTGCCCCATTGGCACAGCGCGCCCAGCGCCGTGGCCAGGGACTGCCCGAAGGGCGTCAGGGAATATTCGACTTTAGGCGGTATTTCCTGGAAATCCACGCGGGCAATGATCTCATCGCGCTCCAACTCCTTGAGTTGCTGGATCAGTACCTTATCGGTCACGCCGCCAATCGCGCGTCTTAATTCGCCATATCGATGAACGTTCTGGGCCAGATTGAACAGAACCAGCGGCTTCCATTTACCACCAATCATCGCCAGGGCGGCTTCGAGACCACAGTTGAATGAGTTGTTGGCCATCAGGATACAGGCTCCAGGGGGTACTTACTAAAAGGTGCATACTATTCAAAAGAATAGCGTAGATCTACAGTTGGGCCTCAACATTCTTTGGAGTTCATCATGAACAGGCTCAACGGCAAAATTGCAGTGGTTACCGGCGGCAACAGCGGCATCGGCCTGGCAACCGCCATTCGCTTTGCGGCTGAAGGCGCACAGGTGGTGATCGTCGGTCGCCGGCAGGAAGAACTGGACAAGGCGCTACACCTGATCGGCGCTGACGCCATCGCCATACAAGGTGACATTTCAAGACTGGACGACCTCGAGCGCATTTTCACTCAAGTCAAAGCCGATAAAGGCCGAGTTGACGTACTGTTCGCCAACGCGGGCCTGGGAGATTTCCAGCCGATCGGATCGATCACTGAGGAGTCGTTTGACCGTACATTCGGCATCAACGTCAAAGGCACGCTGTTTACCGTGCAGGCGGCGTTGCCACTCATGCACGCCGGCAGCTCAGTGATCCTGACCGGTTCGACCACAGGCACCATGGGCACACCGGCGTTCAGCGTATACAGCGCCACCAAGGCGGCGCTGCGTAATTTCGCCAGGAGCTGGGCACTGGATCTGAAAGGCACGGGGATTCGCGTCAACGTACTTTCACCCGGGCCGATCTCGACACCGGGTCTTGACCTGGCGCTTTCAGGCACGGGACAAAAGGAAGCAATCATCGACGACATGACTGCGCAGCTTCCATTAGGTCGTATCGGCAAGCCTGAAGAAGTTGCAGCAGCAGCGTTGTTCCTGGCATCGGATGAGAGCAGCTTCATGACAGGCAGTGAAATGTTTGTTGATGGGGGCTTTGCTCAGGTTTGAGTCAGATAGGGGTTTTGTCTGTTGAAATCTGACGGGCACTGCCCCTGATTACGTAGCATCGTATTGCGCATAATGTATATTATGTTAAATCATGTACAATGCTACGCCGTTGCCCATACTCGTTCCGTTCATCTACTGCACCAATCGCGTTTTGAGTGGATTGTCCCCCTCCAAAACCCTCAAACCCTTGTATTCCGGGGCCTTGAGCACACCAGGCGCCCGATTCGGCCGGATTTTTTAACGAAATAAGTGGAAAATTTCTTCGGCCTGAAAATAGCAAAGCATTGATTTATATAGGTTTTCCTAAAATCGCTCCAAATGGAATAGCTCTTTCGGCCAAGGGGAAATTAGTGGAATCAGTTTTGACGCTGCGAAACCCCGCCAACCCTGAAACCCTCGCAGGACAAGGGCCCCAGCGCCATTTGAAGATTTTAGTGGACATTCCCACCTACCAATTCCTGAGACGTAATGAGTGGACATTCCACGTGAACACCGACCCGCTCAACATTTCCTAACCAGCACTCGCGGCCCGGGTCTGAAGCAAGCTGAGCGCCCTAAGCCCAGGTCATCTGAATCTGCTACATCGCCTCAACCTCACGTGATACCTGGCCTGCACCATATCCACCTAAATGCGCACACGGATGCCCGCCGGCGTTCCTGGTCACCGCCAACAGGCTCAACGGCACGCGAGTCGATACAATGACGCCTTACAGCCCGATCGCCGTTTCCTGAAACTCTGCGGCCATCCTTTAAAACAATGAGTGGAAAATCCATACGCCCATTTGCCCCAAAGCCCCCTGCCCCCCCCGAAATCCGGGCTTTTCCTAGAATTCAAAGAAATTAGTGGACATTCCAAATGGTTTTCCCGTTTAAATCTTTAAATGGAAAAACCATTCGTGATTTTCCACTCATTGTTTGGCCCGGTGTTCTCGACTGAGGCCTTCAGTCACTAGATGGGTAACCCAACAATTAGCACCGAACGGCTGCCTCGAACCGGCGTTTCCTCGCGGCCTTAATGCATCCAAAAATCATCCACCTAGCACCAACACCCAGTACCACCCAGAAACCCCGGGTAAACCCGAACCTCTCCAGTCAATTTCAGTGGCCAGCCATTTTCTGAAGGCAGCGTCCGCCAGCAACTCATCAGGATTGAGTGTCAACAGCTTGCGAGGCTTGCTCGACTTGTTGAATCCATCAATTCCCCCCATACCGAAGTACTTGTGGAATTTGGCCAGCCGCTTCGGGTCATGCTTCAAGGATATCGTGATCGACTTGGGTGGCTTGGATTTCGCCGAGAAGTTCTCTCCTATGATCTCAATCAGCGTGCAGCCTTCCTCCGCCTTGACTGGCAGAGGGTAGTCAACGTCGTCCAGAGCGACCAGTACACCTCCGTATCGGCTATCAGCCTGCGTTTGGCACTGCTTCCACACCCCAGCCACTGTCTTGCAGGAGGGGTAGTGTTCTTCGAACATCTCCTCAATCAGCTTCAGCGTCTCAGGATCGGTGACCGTCAGGCCTGGCTTTCGCCCCCTTCGGTCAGACAAAAGCGCCCTGTAGCTTTTAGCGCCCCGCATGTACTTCAGTAGCTTGTAAAAGCGCGATTTCTTGACGCTCAGTATCTCCATCGCCACCACTGCGCTGATTTTGCCGGCCAGGTAGTCTTTGAGAACATCGTGCCGACTATCCGCCAGCTTGTGTCGCTCGATCTCGCCCAGCTCACTGCCCGCGGTTAAGGTCGCCTCCATGCGGACTGGGTGCGTGCTGTCGTTTTGTGAGCTGGCGCTGAGGGTCTGTACATCGGGACACTTTTCATCTGAGTTAAGCTCAGTCATTTCCTCATTCTCTGATTTGTGGTCAGACGCAAAGCCTCTTCGCATTTGCCATTACGCCTCATCGCTCTGTCCACAACTCCTCCTGTAATGTAGGAGTGCGAAATTTTCATGGCGTGAGCGCATGAACAAGTTAAGTTTCACGACGACCACTTTCGATTTTTAAAGAGCGGGTTGTATCTGCTCAGCGACTGAGCGGGACGCAGTAGACCCAAATAAAAATCGTTGGTCAACACTGGCCGCCGGCCAAATCAATATATAAATAAAACAGATTTTGATTTTGGTTATAAGAGCCTTACAAGCCCGCTCAGGCGCCCGCACTACGGGAGTTTCGGAATTTATTTGAATTTTTTATATCTATAGTTTTCTGTGTTTTTTTCGAGCCTTTAAAGGCTTATTGACTTCCAGTTATGACTTCCAGTTATCTGAGAAATCCCAAATTTTTTTCTCTATTCCAAAAACTTCTAAAAAAGCAGATAAAAATTTTGAGCGCTACTGGTGAGCAATGGTCGCTGATTTTATTAAGCATATATAGATATATTGAGTGCGCACTTTGCAGGATATTGGAGATCCATTACATCTAATATTGGAAATATTGAGCTCGATGTATTAGCGCTTTAGGAGATTAGGGAGTGGGAGTAAATTCGCCAAGTTGAGGTTTTGTTTGGTTTATTCGGGCGTACACCGGCCAAGGCGAGCGCCGGCATCGGTAACCAGGCTGCGCCGAGGCAGGGTTGCTAACTCCAAGATTGGCCAGGCCGCCTCGGTAGGACAGGTCCGATATCTACAGGGCTCTCACAGAAAAGTTTGGCTGAGGTGAGTAGCAGGACGTGCGTATCCAAGCTGGAACGCGCTCAAAGCAGTCCGACACTGGAAATGATGGCCACGCTGAGCGGGCCTCTGGATTTAAGCCCTCTGACCTTAGTCGCCATTACCATCGGCGCTGAAACGGGGCAATCGATCAACTCTCTTGTCGCGCGCATTGAAGGGGAAGTCGCAGAGCTTAAGCTAGCGGGAGTCCTCGCTGAGCTGGGGATTCCCTATGACCCTCCTAGCTCTGTGAGGCCCGCATCATTATCAAAATCCAAGAAGCTGAACACATCAGAAAGGCAAGCGACATCGATTGATGCATTGCAAAACCCCGATGAGTTCATACCTAATCATTAAACTGGGATGCTGACAATGTGTGATCAGACCTCCCTGAAAATAGCCCCTCTGCATATTTTGTCAAGATATATGATATTTTCATCATCACAATTCAGATCCAGGCATAGATCTTTATCTGCTGGAGGCTCTGGGAACACTGACCGGTTACAAACTGCATCTATGTAAATAAATAGAACCTGCTCCCCAGTTACTTCATCATCACCGGCAAACAAATGACAGTGGTCGTGTAAATTCCGCATTTCATCGCTAGAATGTACGGCGCGGCGCAGAGCAAGAACTCGCGCCTGTTTAGTTTTCTCTGAAAAACCGTCGCCTATTGACTCCTTAAACCCAATTGTGCTAAAAAAATCGTTGAATCCTCAGTAAGTCGATCTCGAAAGAAATAGCCAGACAGGACTCGACTGACTCTCCCTGCCGGGAACTAAACATGTCCGGCCACGTACAAACCCTCACCCCTCACCCCTCAGAACTTTATTGCTTCACGCAGAAGCTTCAGGTTCTGAATAATACCGCCCCGCCATATCTCGCTTCAACTTAGCGATATGATCAAAACAGTCTGCAGCCACATCCCTAAAGTCACTTTCGATCTGCTGGCAGTGATTAAGATAAATATCCGCCAAAACCGAAAAATAGGCCTCTATGATGCGAGTAAATACTAGAATACAGTCCTTCGTTCTTTTGCCCGAGCGGGCAACTACGTAGGTCTTGTTGCCTGACTTCTCTTGCGCAGGTTCGCTCTCCACATACACCCCCCATATCTTCTTATTGTTGTGTATATAGTCACTTAGCATGCCATTGAGGCTGCCAGCATCGGGAATAATCTCCTTCAGCGGCGTGATGGATTTGGTCGGCTCAAATCTATCAAGTTCCATTTTATCTTTTGCGCCCCTAATTTGATAGGCATGCCCTATCTGCTCAAGAACCGAACGAAGCAAGCAATTAACATCAAAGTACATACTGTTCTTTATAAGAATTGAGATTGATTGAAAGCTACTTAATACCCTTTGGAGAATTAGCATAGAAGCGCGGAGCCCTAGGTTAATCTCAGGAAGCCCCCCAATGCTCTCATCAATTGACTTGTGCGCCTTGAAGGAGCTAAACACCAAAAAATCTGTCGCCAAAAATTCATCCTTAACCAGCGTCTGCATAGTCAAGCCGTCAGGATCATTAAGATTTTGAAGTAGCGCCTGAAAATTATCGTTATCAAATTCTTCATTTTCATCAAGAGATGAGAAAAGATAATGAACCAGCCTAAGCACCGTATTTGAACTATCTGTTGGCAGCGCGTAATCAAACTCGCCTGTTCCCAATGGAAAAAGAAGATGAACATTATCGATAGCATGCTCACCCTGCCGATAATAGCGAAGATCTCGCAAGGAAAACCACGGCTCACGATTATTGCTCATATTTATACAGGGCTCCATTTATTTAATATCCCGTCAGTATTCCAAGAGAATGCGCAGGAATTTTCAAAGTTGAAGGAGAGCTCTCTTCTGACTGAAAGCTGACTATGATCCACGGATCCTGCCGGAAGCTGATACACGCATACTCTTGCGGCAATGTGATGCTCGAGACGGTAAAACGTAACTTGCATTAACTTATCAAAATCCGCTGAAATCCAGTGAGACAATTGGCTTTTTGTATCCTATGCCTTTGGCCTCAATGTAATCGACGAGCTCATATATAAAACCGTCAATTTTTATCGGAGCGAAAATTCTAACGAATGGGCTTTGGTTGCTCTCTTGCTCCTCAATATCTGCGAAGCCGTGCTCGTCAAGCAATATAAGCTCTTCCCTCAGGCCGGGGAATTTGCAGGTTCTTACAAGCTTGTTGTAGTTTAACCATAAGCACGCACGATAGAAGCTTCCGCTTGGGGTCTTTTTGTCGTCCATTTCTCTGCGCTCCAGAAGAAAAGCATAGAACTCTCGAGTGATTCTCGGCAGTTCGGCCAGCTTATGGGCGAAGCTTTTAAAGTGTTCCCTGACTTCGCTCAGCGAGTGCTCAAAATTCTCTTCAACCCCCTGTTGATAGGCATAGTATTTCTTGAAATCCGAAAACTGCGGCTTAGGGATTCTCTCAATATACGAATCTATTGATGTTGCAAAATTACCATCTTCATCGGGGATCTCCAGCTCAATCCGAATCCTTGTCAAGTTGCGACGGACAAGGTCATAGAGAGCCTGCAAACGATCAAGTGGAAGGGATATAGTCTTCCTACATAGGTCGTCTATATCCCAGATATTCTTCTCGGTGAAACTTAATGCTTTTGCATACGCCGAATTAATAGTGTATGTCGATTGTTTCTTTCCGATTATCAGTACGATGACTTCGGTGAAACCAGTTTTTTTCTCAAAAAGCACCTTGAGAGTCTTATTGATCTTTTGAGAGGTTTTTGTTGATGTAACTTGAAAGGCAATTGAGGCGACCTCATCGCCAAGGTCTAGACCTGGCTCATTGCTTCTATCGTCATTAAGGTTACACAAGAGCAATGAGAGAGTCTCATTTAAGAAGTCCTTAAAAAAATCCTCAAGATAGCGATTGAGATCGGTAAGTCCAAGCTGGCACCGAGTAGATACCTGCTGTGAAATAGTTGCGAGCCCGTCAACTATCTCGCCTATTAAATGTCCGCGCGTGATCATGCTTCACCGTGAATATGGTTTATAAGTCGGCGATACATACAGACGGGTGCCCCCCCCCTGTTTCTATCGTGTAGCGAGTCTTGTCGATGCGCGCCACTTTATCCAATTATCTCAAGTATTGGAGTCGTAGCATAGGCAAAGAGGTCGCGGTAGGGACGGCAGTTACCTGCCGCCCCCCGCACAGATCCGTACGCGCGGAACTACCGCATACGGCTCCTGCCTCGGGTGATGCTATCAGCAAGGTCTGTCAGACAGATACCTACCACTGAGGGGATTTGAGCCGGACTAGAGGGGCCCCTTCTGTCATCGTCTAGCATTTCGTCCCGGGAAGTATGAACGTGTGACTACGGTGCCAGGGCTCCGCGCCCTGGCACCCTCCAGGACTGAGCACTAATTACAATTAATGTCGTCGCTAGCACCCGTTGGGTTAAGTGGTAGATATTCCAGCTCCATACCTGCCATGGACTCCTGCGACAATGCCAGTTTCTTCAACAGCATGTCTTGCACCATAGGTATGGTCGCGCGTTGTAGCCACTCACGCGCAACATCCTGGTTTTCATAATCCTGTGGCTTGTCCCAATTGGAGGCGACGATTTCGGCAATCGTGTTCGCCGACGGCACGACAATACCCTGTGCTTTTGCAGTCAGCGTATTCATCCAACCTTGAGGGTCGAAATCGGGAAAACAGATGACGTTTTTTACGCCGGCAAGAGCTCTCGTCACTGCGGCCGGTGTGATTTGAGGACTCCCACGAAAGAGCATGGGTAGGTGCATGACATTGCTTGGCCAGTGGTACTCGTTGACCGCGAACATCACAGCTTGGTTCTCTACCAAAATCACCGTATCGAGGCCGTGAAGCTCATCTGCAGGTACGTTCAGAGTGCCTCCGGCCGGGTGGCTGTACACGCCAGTTGCCAACTGGATTTGTCCGGACAGCGACGCGACCATGACAACGAAATCCCCGGGCCTCAATCGAGCCAACTTCTCATTACGTGACTTTTTGGCCAGAGCCAAGCGGTCACCCTCTAGCTCTTTCATGCTAACAACCAGAGCGTCTATGCCTGTTTCCCTCTCTAGCATCATGCGCACGGTGTGCAATTCAGCGTTTGTCAGCGTCAGGTAGGTAGCCCCAAGCCTTTTGCCAATGCAGTAGGTTGTGTGCAGGGACAACCAGGTAGCGTTGATTTTCACCTTGCACGCGTCCTGCCTGATTGCAATCACCACGGGTTTGATGGCCCTGATGTTGTCAAAAATTCTCATCGCCGCTCAGCTCTTTCCAAAATCAGGTCAATGACACGCCGGTTGGCAGATATGCGCGGGTATGGGGCATAAGTCGGGTTGAGCCGGTAGTTGAGCGGTTTGTGTCGCACCTTGGCTACCGCCGACTGCAGACGAACGTATCCATCCAGCGCGTAAAGCCAGATGCTCATCGAGATGTCACTGTCGCCATGGGCACTCCAATAGGCAACTGCAGACTGCGCTTGATTGGTCTTGTTCAGGGCCTCAAGCATGCCCATGAGATGATCACGCGCGAAGGGTTTCTCAAGAGCCTTGGGGGCCTCTTCGGCTGGAATCACGGCCTTCGACTCACGAGCTTTCGCGGGCTGTTCGATTCGTCGCTCTTTCGGAGGAGGGAGTGAGGCTATCAACAGTTCTAACTGCTCCAGGCTCTCCCCTGCCTCGACGTCACAGTACGCGCTACCCGCCAAGGTCATTTCCACGGCCGGAACCCAGGCAGCCGCGTCTCTGCCGTCAAACAGCGGTTCCAGATCAATCGGGTTGCCCGCCTGAAGGAACAGGTCAACGGCATGGGCTATCTGGCGCATGTGATTGCGCTTACGCACCGCCAAACTCAACCGATCTAAGCGTCCGATCATCTCGTCCAGAGCGAGGCGGTTTCGTGAAACAGCACCGAGAAGGTTATCCAGGAGGACACGCCGTAGAGAAGTCCTTGCGCTTTGGTGCGAGTGAGAAGCCCATCCGCAGACTCACGATCAGCTTGCGCTTGGTAGCGTCGGTGATTTTCTCCAGATGGGCTGTGCCGCTATTGAATTGAATGATCTGCCGGTAGTGGTACGGTTGCAGCTCAGGGGAACAGGCGATCCCAAGGTGGGTCAGGTGGCCATGTAGTTCGCCTGGAAGTACCAACAGGCCTGCATCATAGTCGCGGTAGAGAAGTTCCGGGCTCCAAGCGCTTGATACCAGTCGATATGCATACCCTTCCCCGCTACGATGCATGATCGCGCAGCGAGCATCGCCAGCAAAGTTCACGTATTCAAATACGATGAAGCTCGAGGAACGTGGGAGATACCAGTTGGCAAAGCTCTCACGGTTGGTTCCAGCCTTCACCAAGCGCCCTGGAGACGCGCCATAAAACACAGGGATGAGCTTTATGAAGGACGACTTTCCGATTCCGTTTTCACCCGTGACGCTGGTGTTACCTTCCATGACAAGCTCTGCTTTGGCGCCCGCACATAGTGAATCGATCAGTACAATTTTGATGAGTTGCGACATCAGCTGCCTCTCTGGCTAACCTCGTATCAATACCGCCGACGGTTTCTCGGCATCCCTTCGCAGCGTCCATCTACTCCTTCGACGGTGCTTGCGCTCTCACTCAACGATATGTAGATATACCTGACACATCTACGGTGTTTACGCATACAGGTAAACTTTTCGAGCACATGGTGACGGTATGAAACGGGCGAAAGCGATTGAGGCTGTACGCTGGGATTTGGCATTGCGTTACAAACTGATAGAGACCGTTGCCTGGTGGGAAGGTCGCCTGACCACGGGGCACTTGATGCAGAGCTTTGGCATCAGTCGTCAGCAGGCGTCGAAGGACATCAATACCTACATCGATGAGCATGCGCCCCGAAATCTATCGTATGACAAGCACCTAAAAGGTTACGTACCCACCAAGCATTTCAAACCGCTGTTCATGAAGGAAAGTGCAAGTGCATATCTGCACCTGCTGAACCAGAATCACGAGCGGGCTCCGCACATTGAAGGACTGACGTTGGCGTATGCGCACATTGACATCCTTGACGTGCAGGATCGCTCTATCCGCCCCGAAGTGCTTAGGCCGTTATTGAAGGCTTGTCGAGAAGGTCAACGACTTGAGTGTGAGTACGCTTCTTTCAAAACGCCAGATGGGGAAACCCGACTCATTGCGCCGCATACGCTTATCCATACCGGCATGCGCTGGCACGTGCGTGCATACTGCGAGAAAAATGGTGAGTACCGTGATTTTGTATTGAGCCGGTTTCGGGGTACTCCGGAGCTGATGAATGATTTCACAGAGCATTCACGTCAGCTCGACCCTGGGTGGACGACGCCGGCGACAGTGATCCTGGAAGCGGATTCGAGATTGAAGGCTGGGCAGCGGGCCATTCTCGAAGCCGATTACGGAATGGAGAACGGACAGTTGATGATAGAAACCCGCGGCGCGTTGGTTCAGTACGTCTTGAATCGCTACCAGATCGATACCGCCAAAATGCATATGAAACCAAGCGCCCAGCAGCTCATCGTGGCTAACCTGGACGAGCTCAGCCAGTGGCTCTACTAGACCTGGGCAGCACCGTGAATGTGTAAACAAATCACGCATATCGCGTAGGTAGGGCTTGATCACATCCAACAGCAATCACCAGCTGCACCACAGCGGATGCCCCTTACTCAGAGGATCAGCTGGATCGCTGCCGTTGGAAAAGGCAATAGGCCTCATCAGCTCGGAGGCCTACGGAATGGATTCCAGATATTTGAGTATCACGACGTTCTTGAAAGGTTGCGCACCGTTGGTACGCTGGCTGAGTGGCTTGGGGCGCTCTGACCCGTTTTCGGATGGTGTTTGTAGAAAGCCCGGTACGCTTGGCTATCTGATGCAGCGAGAGCTTGTCGCGGAAGTACATCCGCCGGATTTTCCCCAACATTTCCATGCTGATCCCCCTGTGTTCTCCTGCTCAAAAAGTGAGCAGAAGTAGTTGAACACCTGGGTCAGTTTTCGGTCAGCGGCAACACTGCTTAGCAACTAATTCAACAGGAATTCGTTCTGTTGAGTCATTTGCAAAGCGGTCTTCTCCAAACGCAGTAAAAATTCTTTCCTGGGCTGTCCTCCGCCATATCCGGCGAGTGCACCATTTGTCGCTATGACACGGTGACAGGGCACGACAATAGATAAGCGATTGTGTCTATTTGCATTGCCCACTGCTTGGCTTGCACCTGGCTTACCGATGCCCCTAGCGATGGCACCGTAGGTTGAAATGGTTCCATAGTCGACTTTTAGAAGCTCTGCCCACACAAGCCTGTCAAAAGTGAGCCAAGGCGACCGCTAATGCCTTGATGGAAAGGCGTGGCAGTGACCCGCTCTACCCCATCTCGTCCAGCTGAAAACTTCGCGTGAATTACGTACATATTGGTTCAAAAATCGCTTCAATCAATCAGTGGGAAATCACGAATCTGGTGAAAATAATTGGTGGAAAATCACGATTTATTTTGTTTCTTCATCGGAAAAACCATAAATGGTTCCACTAATTTATCAAAGGGCTCGGTTTGGCCTAGGAAATACGGGGCTTTGGGGCTTTCCACTTATATCGCGATTGGTGCATCTACGTTCAACTTTCGTATCAATGCAGGCCTACCAGGCGTATGTCCTGTCCAGCACCCTGCCCCCATCGTCCTGATAAGCGCCGAGCAGCGCGGCATCAAATTTTGAATTGCCCCAGCAAGCTTCGCAGGCGATTACCGATCATATCCATCTCGTCGATTGTCTTGACTCCGAGCTGAGTCTGGTTGGCAACGGCGTCAATTGCGCGCGCGATCTGATGTACCCCGCGATTGATCTCTTCCGCCACCGAGGTCTGTTCCTCGGCAGCACTGGCGATCTGTGCGTTCATTGCATTGATAGTCGCGATCAGCTCGACAGTGTTGCCCAGGAATTCGCCCGCCTGGTCGGCCTGAGCATTAGCGCCTTGTGCGGCTTCGGTGGATTGGTGCATTGCATTGACCACCCCCCCGGTAGCGCTCTTGAGGCGCTCAACCATCGCCTGGATTTCCTCCGTACTCCGCTGGGTACGGCTAGCCAACGCTCGCACTTCATCAGCAACCACGGCAAAACCGCGCCCGGCAGCGCCTGCACGGGCGGCTTCAATTGCCGCATTGAGAGCGAGAAGATTGGTCTGTTCAGCAATTGAGCGAATGACATCGAGCACGGAGACGATAGACGTTACATCGCTTTGAAGATGCTTCATGGAGATACCGCTCGCATCAAGCTCAACGGTCAGCGCCTGAATTCGAGTAATGCTGCCATCGACAATTTGCCTGGCGTGTCGGGACTGCTTGTCGGTCTCAGCGGCTGCCTCTGCAGCATTTTGTGCGCTGACTGACACCTCCTGCGCCGCCGCCGACATCTGGTTGATCGCCGCCGCCACCAGGTCTGTTTCCTGACGCTGCTTGTCCATGGCGCGATCAATTTGTCGGCTCTGATCGGCCACACGACTGACGGACCCATTCAACTGCTCGCTCATGGCAACAGTCTGGCTGACAAGGCTGTGAATCTTTTCGATAAACGCATTGAACGAACCGGCCAGTTGTCCCAGCTCGTCTCGACTGACCAGCGGCAGCCGCCGCGTCAGATCACCCTCGCCCGCAGCGATTTCGTCAAGATGAGCTCGAATCAAGGTCAAGGGACGTAAACTGCGTTTGACGAGCACAAGAGACAGTGCCCCGATAATGCCAATTAATGCGGTAGCGATGAGGGCAATGCTGAACATCAAGTTGCGAACCCGCCGATCTACATCTGACCGCACCTTGGCGACTTGAAGTTCAATGCTGTCCAGATTGATCGCAGTGATCACTACCATGTCCCACTTGGGCAAAAAGAAACTGTAAGCCAGCTTCGGCACGACCTTATCGGTGTTGACCACCCCGCCTGAGTAAGTAACGAAGTGAGTTTCATTTTTTGCCGCTTCGACCATTTCGCGGTTCAAGTACTTCCCGTTGACGTCTTTGCGGTCATTCATATTGATGCCGACGCCTTCACTGCTTTCACCGCGAAACAGGCGTACAACCTGGCTGTCATAACCAATAAAATAACCGTCATCACCATACTTCACCTTGGACAAACGGCTGATCGCCAAGACTCGGCTGGAGCTATCTCCAGGTGCCGCTCGATCATAAAGTTCAGCTATGGAAGTGCGCGCGATGCTTGCGTAATCCTTGAGCCGGGTGCGGCTCTCCTCAAGCAATCGTTCGCGAGTTTGCGCGATCTCCTGCTCGGCCTGTGACTGTAAGGTGCCACGGGCGCTCAAACCTAAAACCAGAGCAAATAACATCACCGGCAATAAGGTCAGCAACAGTATTTTGGTTTTGAACGACATCATTGAATTCCTTGACCCATTTCCTTAAATCCGCCGCTGAAAAGGCGGCCCGCGAACGTCGCGGTGCCGCGATCGGGGATCACCAGAGTGCGATGTCGTAGGTGAAGTACAACCGGTTACTATCCCGGCCACGGGAATAATCAGAGCGGTAAACGTAGTTACGCAGTCGTACCCCCAAACCTTTGAAGGTCCCTTGTTGCACGACGTAAGCGAGTTCGGCGTCACGTTCCCACTCCTTCACCGAGGTGTTGGACTTACCGTCGTTTCCGCTCAGGTAGCGGGTGGAAAATGTCAGACCGGGTACACCCGCGGCGGCGAAGTTGTAACCGTAGTTAAGCATCCAGGTCTTCTCATCTTCCTCGATAAATTTACCTATCCCGGCGTTGCTGAATGAGTACACAGTCGCGCCACTAATGAAGGGCAAACCGGCATCGCCGCTCAGGGTCTGGTATCCGCCACCGAAGGTGTGGCCGGAGATGGCGTAGGAAAGTTGCCCGCTCAGCATGTTGTTATCGATCTTGCCGGTGTAGGCAGAGCCAGTGTCCACACTGTTGAAGTAGCGTAAATCACTGGTCAGCACACCGCCGCCCAAGGGTAGGTCGTGCTGGATACCTGCAAAATTCTGACGGTAAAAGTTTTCCAACTCCCCGTAGAAGTAACTCAACCGAATGGTTTTCCCGAGCTTGTATTCGGCACCGGCATAGCTGAAATCTCCGGATTTATCACCACTGTAGCCGTCAGGAACAATCGGCACACTGTCGCTGGAATCACGCAGTTTGAATCGATCCAGATAGCCCCCGGTGAGGGTGAGGTTCTGGATGTCGAGGCTACTAATTTGAGTGCCTTGGTAGGTTTGCGGCAATAAACGCGCATCGTTGTAGATCAGCACCGGAGTCTTGGGGAGCAAGGTGCCGTATTTGACCGTTGTCTTGGCCAGTTGGGCTTTGGCAGTCATCCCCATACTTGCGAATTCGTTGGCCGCACGACCGTCATCATGGACGGGCAATAAGCCGGTACCGCTGCGCCCACGGCCGGAGTCGAGCTTGACCCCGAGCAGGCCAAGCGCATCAACACCAAACCCTATCGTGCCGGGGGTAAATCCTGACTGATAATCCAGCAGGAATCCCTGAGCCCACTCAGTTCGTTCGCTCTTGGCCGTCCTGGCCGCTTTGGCACTCAAGCCATGCTCGTCGCGGAAGTTTTCATTGAAATAGACATTCCGTAATTGCAGCTTGAGCTTGCTGTCATCGATAAATCCTTGTGCACTGGCACTTGCCAGCGGCAACAAACCAAGCAGTGAAAACAGAGCCTGTCGGGTATGCAAAGTGGTCATTGTCAAACTTCTCATTGTTGTTATTTAGAGTGCAGGACGTCGCGCGCCTCGCTGATGAGGCACGTCGGGAAAAAACAGACGGTGGAGTTGAATCAGGTGAAGAGACTAATCGCACCGGTCAACAGGGCTATAGCCGTGATCACCAGCGAAGTGAGAACTGCCCATTTGACGGTGGCTTTCTGGAAGTCGCCGATATCGCGATCAACCATCCCCACCAGCAACAGGGTCGAAGCCACGAGAGGGCTCATCAGATGCACCGGCTGTCCGAGTATCGAGGCCCGAGCGATTTCAACCGGGTCGATGCCATAGGCAGCGGCCGCATTGGCCAGGATAGGTACAACCCCGAAGTAGTAAGCATCGTTGGAAAGAACAAAGGTCAGCGGCATGCTGGTGATCGCCACTACTAGTGGGAACAGGTGACCCCAGGATGGCGGAATCCAGTCCACCAGCGTTTGCGCGAGGGAGTCGACCATCTTGGTGCCCGAGAAGATCCCGGCAAAGATCCCGGCGGCAAACACCAGCAACACCACCGTCATTGCGTTTCCGGAATGGGCGAGAATGCGCTCTTTCTGAATATCCAGTTGCGGATAGTTGATCATCAGTGCCAGGACAAAACCGATCAGGAACAGGATCGCCGAGTGCATGATCCCCATTACCAAGGCGACCATGACAGCGATCACCAGCACCAGATTCACGTAGGCAAGTTTAGGCCGCTTGTGTGGGGTATCGCCCAGAATCGCGTCGATGTAGCAATCACCGCCACCGCTCTGAAGCTGCACATTACCGATGCGCTTACGCTCGGCACGGCCGAGGAGGAAAGCGGTGAACACCACCCATATCGCGCCGCCGATCATGGTCGGCAGCAAGGGCACGAAGTATTCGCCGGCATCCAGGCCCAGTGCCGCGATCGCCCTTGTAGCGGGCCCACCCCATGGGGTCATGCCGCTCATGATACTCAATGACAGCATGGCGATGGTCGCCAGAATCATCGGATTCATACCGACACGCTTGTACAACGGCAGCATTGCCGCGCAGGTGATCATGTAGGTGGTTGTGCCGTCTCCGTCGAGCGCGACCACCAGTGACAGCAGCGCGGTGCCGATAGCAATTTTCATCGGATCGCCGTTTACGCGCTTAAGAATCTTGCGAATCAACGGGTCGAACAACCCGGCATCAATCATCAGGCCGAAGAAGAGGATGGCGAACAGCAGGAGCGCAGCCGAAGGTGCAACCATCTTCAGGCCGTCGAGCATCATCTTGCCCGTAGTGCCACCAAAACCGCCAATCACCGCAAACACAATCGGCACCACAGTCAGGGCGACAATTGGCGATAGGCGTTTCGACATTATCAGGTAGGTGAAAACCACCACCATGGCCAAACCAAGAAATGCGAGCATAGTTCAGTTCTCTTGTTCTTATCAGTAGCGTGGCCGATGCGCAGGCGCACGACCCCGTGCCCGCCAGATGGCACGATCAAAGGTGCCTGGCGGGGGGTGTTTATTGAGTTATTCAGCTGCGGCCGGTTAGGCCTGTTCCGTGACCTTCAGGCCATCCCAGTCCGCGTTCTGGACTTGGTTTGGAGGCGCGGCGGGCGAAGGTTTGCCGTCCAACGTCCGCATCAGTGTTTCGCGATCGCAGGCATTCTCCGAAATGGACATCACCACGGTAGCCACGGCGTTGCTGGCAAGACTGGTCAAAGCCCGCGCTTCCGACATGAAGCGGTCGATACCGATCAGCAGGGCAAGGCCGGCTAAGGGAATGTCATGGATAACGGTCAGTGTCGATGCCAGCGCGACAAAACCGGCACCGGTGACGCCTGCCGCGCCCTTCGAGGACAACAGCATGATCGCCAGCATGGTCAAGGTCTGCGATAGGCTCAGCTCGATGTTGCAGGCTTGAGCAATGAACACCGCTGCCAGCGAGAGGTAGATCGCCGTACCGTCGAGGTTGAACGAGTAACCCGTTGGCAGTACCAGCCCTACCACGCCTTTTTTGCAACCAAGCGCTTGCAGCTTTTCCAGCATCCGAGGCATCACCGGCTCGGTGGAGGAAGTCCCCAGCACCACCAGAAATTCTTCGCGGAAGTATCGCAACAACTTCCACAAACTGAAGCCATTCGCCCGGCAAATGCTCCCCAACACCGCAAAGACGAAGAAGGCACAGGCGATGTACAAGGTCATGATCAGCTTGGCCAACGAGCCCAACGAGGTAATACCGTACTGGCCCACGGTGAATGCCAAAGCGCCAAAGGCACCGATCGGAGCGAAGCGCATCAAGTAGGAAAAGATCTTGAACACCATCTGCGAGGCAGATTCCAGTACATCCAGTACCGGCTTACCACGCTCGCCTATGGCCGAAAGCGCAAAACCGCACAGCACCGCGATGAACAACACCGGCAGCACTTCGCCTTTATTGAAAGCACCGATGAACGTGTCGGGAATGATGTGCATGAAAAACTCGACCACTCCCAGCTTCGCGGCTGAATCGGTGTACTGCGACAAGCCCTTGGTGCTCAACTGGGTGGGGTCAATGTTCATGCCCACACCGGGCTTAAACACGTAGACCGACACTAGGCCGATGATCAAACTGATCACGGTCAGCGCCAGGAACAGCAACATGGTCTTGCTCAACAGACGCCCTAGGGAGCGTTTGTCGCTCATGCCGGCGATGCCGGTGACGATGGTGCAGAACACCACCGGAGCGATCATCATCTTGATCAGCTTGATGAAGGCATCACCCAGAGGCTTAAAGGCAATGGCCTGTTGCGACCAAAAATGCCCAACCAGCACGCCCAACAGCACGGCGAAGAGAATCTGGAAGTAGAGCGATTTTACAACTTTCATGGCATCACCCATTTTTAGAATTGTTCTGATGCAAATACGGCAATGACTAGAGGAAATTATCCGGCGAGTCGTTGGGAAGCTGCGGCGTAGACAAAACCGGAGAAAAGCCTGCGCGATGTACGCACCACCGAGGCACGAATTGTCTCACCCCGAGTACCGGTGTAGGACAATACGACATCTATTCCACCACTTGGATGTTCAATGCGTACTTGTTTCAAGCGCGGCTCGCTCACCCCGCCAAGCAATTGCGCGACCACACTGCCTTCAGTCACACAAGCCGTGGCCAAGCCAATAGAACCCGTAATAGCCAACGCACGGTGACAGTTGTGTGGCATGAAGTAGCGCACCTGGATTGTGCCGCCAGATTTGGCCGGAGACACCAGTACGGGCTTGGGAATCACTTTATCACTGACATCACCTAGGCCCATTGCCAGGCCAGCTTGCAATCGCAAGGATTCCAGGCGACGCAGGAACTCTTTGTCAGCATCCAGTTCAGCAGGACTTTCATCACCGCGTTTACCTAGCTTGCCGGCCTCGACAATCACCATTGGCATTGCCATATCGATGCAGGTCACGGCAATACCATCGATCAGATCCTGCGTTCGACCCGTCGGGAAAAGTTTACCGGTCTTGCTGCCCGCAGCATCCAGAAAGGTCAGTTGCACAGGAGCCGCGGTACCCGGTACTCCATCGATAGCGGTGTCGCCTTCGTAGCTGACACTGCCACCGGGGGTCTGAACCTCAGCATTTACAAAAGTCCCGGTGTTGAGGTTGCGAATACGCACGCGGGTCAGGTCTTTGGAGGCCTTGACCAAGCCCTCCTCGATGGCGAACGGGCCTACGGCGCAAAGCATGTTGCCGCAATTAGGCGCTGTGTCGACTCGACGCTGGGAGACCATGACTTGAACGAACAGATAGTCGACATCCGCGTCAGGATGCAGCGACGGGCTGACGATCGCTACCTTGCTGGTTTGCGGGTTACCGCCACCGATACCGTCAATTTCCAGCTCATGGCCAGAACCCATAAGGTTGAGCAGCAGCTCATCACGTTCTTCGATTGCAACAGGTAGATCCCAGGCGAGAAATACCGGGCCCTTGGAAGTGCCACCACGCATTAGTACACAGGGAATTCGCTGCATGAATACTGACCCTTGTTGATCAATAGGAGTAATTGATGTCCTGTAAGCAAGAGTCGCAGGCTTTAAAAAATGTTTCCAATGCAAATATCAGCCTGATTATTGCGTTTAGCGAATGATAAATTTAGGATGATCTGGCTGAATTTCTCTCATCTGCTGAGATAAAAAATGAATTATGAGCTCAATGACATTCGATCTTTCGTGAAGATCGCAGAACTTGGAAGCTTCCACGAAGCGGCTGATGCATTGCACCTCTCCCAACCAGCGCTCAGTCGGAGAATGAAAAAGCTTGAAGAGGGATTGGGGACCGCCCTCCTCGATCGCACGACAAGGAGGGTAAGTCTTACTAGCGTTGGGAGAGACTTCCTGCCCAAGGCACGACGCTTACTGGATGACTTCGATGACTCAGTACTTAACATCCGAGAACTGGCGGAGCGGCAGAGCGGCCGTGTAACCCTCGCCTGTATTCCTACCGCCGCCTTCTACTTCCTTCCTTCGGTAATCCGGCTCTACAACGAGCGCTATCCACAAATACGCATTCGCTTGCTTGATCTCAGTGCGAACGAAGGGCTGGAGGCTGTTCTACGCGGCGAAGCGGACTTTGGCATCAACATGATGAGCGGCCAGCACCCAGACATAGAGTTCGTGCCATTGGTTAACGAGCCTTTTGTTTTAGCGTGTCGACGCGATCATGAGTTGGCGGAGCGTAGCTCGGTAACCTGGTCTGAACTCAGCAATTACCGCCTTATCGGGGTCGGTCGCCTAAGCGGTAACCGCATGTTGCTCGACCACGCGTTGTCGGGCTTGAGCTGGCGTCCGCAATGGTTCTATGAGGTACAACACCTTTCTACTTCACTGGGCTTAGTAGAGGCTGGGTTAGGGGTATCGGCGATGCCCAGTTTGGCGATGCCTGCGGTGGATCATCCCACGTTGGTGAGTGTCCCTTTAATAGAGCCCATAGTTAACCGATCGTTGGGGCTGGTTTACCGGCGAGGCGCCTCACTTTCTCCGGCAGCGGAAAAATTCGTGTCAATACTGCTGGAACAGTGGGAGAAATGACCCAACTCTTCTTTAGCAGGATCCGCGGATCAGCCTTGGTCAAGTCCATCGTGGTTTTAACATCCGGCGCGTCCAAGTACCTGACGACGCTAGTCTGCACCGCCGCATCAGCACAAACCCCGCACAGACAACGGGTTGTGAGGAATCAGACCAGATACTTGGTGGCATCACTTTAAGCCGCTGGTGTCGCTCCGTCAGCGGTCCATTTCAGGGTTTGCTGACGGACCAAAACTCATGCGTGAGTGAGGTACCAGCGCCAGTCCTGCTCTCCGACTTCAGCATTGAATTTACGGAACTCGCGCCACTTGATCGCCAGAAAAACCTTTAGGAACTCAGCTCCCAGCGCCTCATGTGCCCACGTTGAACGTTGCAGTGCCTGCAACGCTGTAAGCCAGTCGGTGGGTAGAAAATCGGTCGCCTGTTCATAGCCATTGCCTTCAATCGCCGCGCCGGGATTGCTTTGATGCGTGATGCCGTAGTGAATGCCTGCGAGTACTGCGGCGGCGGCGAGATAGGGGTTGGCATCGGCACCGCAAATGCGGTGTTCGATATGCCGACTGATTGCTGGGCCGCCGGGCACACGGAACGACACAGTCCGATTGTTGACGCCCCAACTTTTGGCCAGCGGCGCGTAACTGCCGGTCTGGAACCGGCGATATGAGTTCGCATGGGGGCAAAATATCGCCAGCGAGTCAAACAGGGTTGCCATCATCCCTCCAATGGAATGACGCAACAGTGGCGTGCCCTGCGGGTCTTCGCTCGCATACAGGTTGTGACCCTGCTCGTCGGCCAGGCTGACGTGCAAATGCATACCGCTACCCGCCTGGTCGCTGAATGGCTTGGCCATGAAACACGCTTGCAGCCCATGTTTGTTGGCTACCCCTTTGACCAGGCGTTTGTAACGTACGCCTTCATCAATCGCCTGGAGTGCGTCGAAACGATGCTCCAGCGTCAACTCGAGCTGGCCTGGAGCATACTCAGAGATCGCTGTACGCACGGGTAATCCCTGTAGCGCGCAAGCCGCGTAGAGGTCATCAAGAAACGGTTGAAGCTGCTCCAGTTCGTATACGCCATAAACCTGCGGAGCAACTGGACGTACGCCATTGGTCTGCAACGCTGGCTGCGGCCGACCGTTGACGTCGCGTTGCCGATCCAGCAGATAAAATTCCAACTCAACGGCCATGACCGGATGGAAACCATCGGCTTTAAGCCGCTCGATGGTGTGCACCAGTACATGGCGCGGGTCGGCCGGCGCGGCGGGGATACCGTGGGTCGGGTGCATGCTGACCTGCACTTGGCCTGTGGGATTGGTGCGCCAGGGTTGCAGGGTCAGGCTTCCCGATAAGGGATAGGTCCAGCAATCAGCGTCAGCGACATCCCAGACCAACCCTGTGTCTTCTACGTCCTCACCCTGCACGGTCAAGGCAAGAATGGAACTTGGCAGTGGCCGACCATTTTCGTAGATCGCCAGCAGCTCGTCGCGATGCAACAGTTTGCCCCGTGGAACACCATTCGCGTCGATAAGGAACAACTCGATGCTCAGCACTTCAGGGTGCGCGGCCAGATAATCCTTGGCCTCTTTTTTGTCAGCAAATTGCATGTCAAACCTCTTAGCGCTCATTCAAGCGACTTGGCAGTATTTGATAAAAATGGGGGCGTCAACCGTCCAGTTATTAAGAGATGACCCGAGCTCCAGGTATGGCAAGCAGCTGAGTCAGCGCGTTATCCAACTCACCGATCAGCCTGTCGATATCCGCCTGACTGGTCTGCGGACAGCACAGGGTCATGTTGTGAAAGGGCGTGATCAGGATTCCGCGGTTGATGAGGTACAGGTGCAGGGCCATTTGAAGGCTGTCATGAAAAGCCGCCTCGGCCTGCGCGCCTGTTCTTGGCGAGGTAGCACAGAATTGAAACTCACAACGCGCGCCCAACTCTGTTACAGACCAGTTCAATTGGTGCCGCTTGAACAACGCTCGAAATCCCTGCGCCAGTCTTGAGGCCAGAGGCAGCATGTGCTGGTAGGCAGAGTCTGTCATAACCTCTTCAAGACTGACGCGCATGCAACGCATCGCCAGTGCATTGGCGGACAGTGTCGTTCCCATACCGCTATGGCCATGCCCGCCGCTCTCTTCGCTGAGGGTCTTCTGCACGTCGCGCATGGCCAAGGCGACTTGCTCGGTCACACCAAACACCGCGCAAGGCACGCCACCGGCGATAGGTTTACCTACCACGAAGAAGTCGGGTTTCAAATCCCACTGGCGAGTGCATCCACCGATGCCGGTAGAAATAGTGTGGGTCTCATCAATGACCAACAGGCTGCCATATTTAAGGGTCAATTCTCGGCACTTTTGCATGAAACCCGGATCGGGCAGGACCATGCCTATGTTCGTCATCGCGGGCTCGCAAATCAGCGCGCACACATCGCCTTGCGCTAACGCAGCCTCCAGCGCGTCGACATCGTTGAAGGGGATGGATCGACTGTATTGGGTCAAGTCGTAGGCTTGGCCCACAAGACCTGCACGGTGCACTGTTTTACCTTCGCGGTACCGCACCATCACGTCATCCACGGTGCCGTGATAACAGCCGTCGAACACCAGCAATACATTGCGTTTGGTGATAGCGCGCGCCCAGCGCAACACATACCGATTGGCGTCAGTTGCATTGGCGGTCACCTGCCAATAAGGCAGCTCGAATCGCTGAGCCAGCAACTCTCCACAGACCACTGCGTCTTCGCCAGGAAGCATCGTGGTCAAACCGTTATTCGCCTGCTCTGCGATGGCGCGGGCAATAGAATCAGGTGAATGGCCAAACATCGTGCCGGTGTCGCCAAGGCAAAAGTCAATATATTCATGACCGTCAACATCGGTGAAGCGTGCCCCTTTGGCACGCTGGACGAAAAGCGGCGACGGCATCGACCAATCGCTCATCCAGTGCATGGGAACACCGTTGAACAGATTCGCCTTGGCGCGCTTGGCCAGGGCCAGTGAGGTGGGGTTGTTTTCTATAAATCGGGCACGCTCGGAGGCGGTAAAAGCAGCAATCGCTGATTCACTAATTCCACTTTTCGACATAATCAAAACCCTGTGTTAATTATCAAATTAATTAAAAGTCCGTTTCTTAATGACAGCCGAATACGGCTCAAAGAAATCTCCTATTCTTTGATATGTCGTGCTTTTATAAAACGCGGTTATAGCCCCCACCCACAGGATCAATCGTTGATCACTCTGGAGAGTATTCAAACTTAATAGCGGCTGGATTACTTAAAAGGCTCTTTTTTACTTCCGGTCAAAAGAAAATAAATCATCTGCGTCCTGGCATCAGCCGTGAGGTGCTTTGTTCTCGATCAGACAGTTCCCGCCATCCACCACGAGTACTTCCCCTGTGATGTAACTGGCGTCGGGCGATGCCAGAAATGCAACCGCTGCTGCCACTTCGCGAGGGGTGCCTGCCCGCCCGATCGGGGTAAAGCGCCCCGCCTCTGCTTCAACGGGCGTGGTTGACCCAGTGGAGATCCATCCAGGAGCCACGCTGTTTACGGTAATGCCCTGCTTGGCGACTTCAAGTGAAAGTCCCATGTTCATGCCAACCATCGCGGCCTTGGCGGCGCCATAAGCGGCTTCGCCCGGATTGCCCCCCCTAGTGCCCGTGGTGGAACTAACATTGACAATGCGCCCGTAACTTCGCGTCCTCATACCGGGCAAAACGGCCCGAGTCAGGAGAAAAGCGGTCGTTAAGTTTCTGGCCAGTGAAAGATTCCAGTCATGCAGTTCCATCGTTGCCAACTCCGAGAAAATCTCAGGGCTTCCTTGCATGGCCATGCCGGCATTATTCACCAGAATATCGACCCGTCCCCAGACTGATTCTGCCCATAGGCTGAATTCACGTACCTGACTTTCATCAGTGAGGTCAGTTGGCCGGCCTTCAACTTCAAACCCTTCAAGGCGTAGCTCTTCAATACGATCGGCGATGCGGTTACTGCTGGCAGTGATAATCAATTTCGCCCCGGATGTACCTAGCCTGCGAGCAATAGCCATACCAATCCCAGATTCGCTCCCGGCACCACTGACAAGTGCCACATGCCCTCTCAATTCCGCACCCAACATGGTGTGCCCCACGTATTTAATTTGAAAGAGAGTAGAAATTAGGCCAATAAACCTGATAAACAAAGACGATCATCATCAGAAAATTTGACAATCACTATGGCGTTTACCAGTGAGTCACTTAAAGTTTTCCTCTCGGTCGTCGACAGCGGGTCCTTTTCTGCCGCTGCTCGAAAATTAGGCCGGGTACCCTCGGCAATCAACATGGCCGTGTCGCAGCTTGAAGCAGAGCTGGATTTATTGCTTTTTGACCGATCAACCCGCAAAGCTATTCCTACGGCAGCCGCCAAAGCACTGGAACCCCAGGCACGACAAGTCGCCAGCCAGTTAAACCTGCTGGACGCCCATGCGCTCCAGCTTCATCAGGGGTTGGAGGGACGCTTGGTCCTTGCAATGGCGCCGGAGTTGCAGACAGGCATATGGAATCGTCCGCTGTCCATTATCGCCAGGGAGTTTCCCACGCTTGAAATCGAGATTCGCTCCGCGTCCCATCCGGAGGCGATGCGCATGCTCCATGAGGGGCGTGTGCAATTGGCACTTGGATTTGAACGACCAGGGCTTGACGAGCGGGAGACGTTTCTTGAAGCGGGGAGCCAATTGTTAGTAGCAGTTGCCTCTCCAGATCATCCTGCGGCCGCCGGCAAGAAAAGCCCCTTAGGTGAAGAGCAACTGGTCAACGTTCGACAGATCATCGTTGCTACTGGCGGACCTACAGACTCTGACCCGCGTGTTGTACTCTCACGGCGGATTTGGCACAGCGACAATTATCTGGCAACTCTCGATCTGGTGCAGCAAGGATTGGGCTGGGCTTATCTTCCACAACCGCTGGTACAACCTCTAATCACTTCGGGCGCATTGACGGAGGTTGTGTTTGACAACATGCCGAGTCAGATGCGGTTATGGGTCGATATCATCTGGGTAAAGAATCGACCGCTGGGGCTGGGAGCGCGTCGTTACTTGAGTCTGATGCGCGAAATGGCCGAGGGCGAGCCTCGTCGTGTTTGAGAAGTAATAAATGGCGGGCCACAACACCTTCAGGAATTCAGCGCCCAGCGCCTCGCCTGTCCAGTGTGAGCGTTGCAGTACCTGCAACGCTGTCAGCCGGTCGGTAGGAAGAAATTCGGTCGCGCCTCTAAGACACAGATCTGATCTGTTTTTTATATCGACTCAATCAACAGTCGTTTTAAATCCATTCAGTGCTCAAGCGCCTTGATTGTCACTGAGCTGCGTGCGTCAGACTGCTTAAAAAGTCTGCGACCAAGCGATTGAATACTTCGCCTTGATCATCATGAACATAGTGACTGGCATCTGCCACTTCCACGGCTTGGACCTTCGGGTTGCTGGCGCACATGGCCTGCAGCATGGCAGGTGGTAGAAAGTCCGAGCGGCCGCCGCGAATGAACAGGCTTGGGCAGTCCAGGGAGCGCACCGCAGGCCACAAATCGGTAGGTTCGATACTCAGCCGTGCCTCGGCAATCCCCTGTTGATCATGACGCCAGCCAATCACGCCGTCGCGCTCTTGCATCGAATGCGCCAGCCTGGATGCCAGGCCCTGCTCCGATAAACCTGGGCGTGAGGCTTTCCAGAACGCGCGGGCTGCGTCCCAGCTTTCGAACTGCAACGGCGTCTGGCCCATCTCGCGACGAATACGCGCCGCGCCATCGCCTTGGGTTGAAGACCCGGGGCCGATATCCTCGATCAGCAAGCCCATCAAGCGTCCCGGATGTTGCCGTGCATACTCGAGCGCGTTGGCGCCACCCAATGAGTGCCCGAGCAAGACAAAACGCCGCAGGCCGACATGGGCGATCAAATCCTCAAGGTCCTCGACATAGGATTGAGTGTGATAACTGGAAGGTTCAGCCCAGTCGCTCAACCCACGGCCGCGCTGGTCCAGGGCAAAGATGCAGTAGCCCTCCCCCAGGGCCTGCACCAGCGACTCCCAGGTCTGCGCATAGGCGCGCAAGCCATGCAATAGCACCAACGGCACGCCGGTCGGCGCGCCCCAGCGCAAATAGTGCAGGCGCAAGCCCGAACGATTGGTGAAGAAACAGCTGTCAGCAGGCATGGCCTTGCTCCTTTAGAAACGGTCGAAGCGGTAAGGGCTTGGGTCAATGATCGGCGTATGCCCACTGACCAGGTCCGCCGCGAGATGGCCCGCCGCCGGCGACGTACCGAACCCGTGCCCCGAGAAGCCGGTGGCCACGGTCAGCCCCGGGATCTGCGCAACCGGGCCGATGACCGGGTTGGAATCCGGTGTCACGTCGATAGTGCCCGCCCAGGCATGCGCGATCCGCGCCTGTTGGAACACCGGCCAGGCGGCAATCAGGTTGTTCATCGCGTCGTTGTTGAGCCGTGGGTTGGCCTCCGGGTCCTGCACCCTGACGCGCTCGAACGGGCTCACGCTGTCTGCCCGCCAACGCCGCGCCAGCGCCAAGTCATTGATAAACGGCTTGCCCAGCGACACGTTCAGCACACTGCGTTGCGCACGGAACTGCGGCATATACTGCTTGGCGAGCAAGAGGTGATCGAGGGTCAGGAACGCATCCAGCTTGCCGCGCTGCGTGATGATGAAACCGCCGTCCTTGTGCTTGCGAAACGAAAAGTCCGGCGCGCCAACAGCAATCTCTGTCGGCCCGTCCATGGGGTGGGTACGCAGTACCGAGCAGGTCAACGGCAAGGTCGGCAACGAGACGCCGAGGTTGCCCAGAAAGCGCCGTGACCACATGCCCCCCGCGAGCAAGACGTGATCACAGCGAATTTCACCTTTTTCCGTGACCACGCCACTGACCGCACCTGCGGACATCTGCAGTGTACGCACCGCGCACTGCTCGATGATCACCACGCCCATGGCCATGGCGGCCTTGGCAATCGCGCTGCTGGCCAGCGTCGGTTCGGCGCGCGCATCGGAGGGCGTAAATATGCCGCCGGCCCAGTCACCCACGCCGCCTGGCACCCGCGCGTCAATCTCACGCTTGCTGAGCAGGCGCGAATCCAGCGACAAGTGCTCCACCGACTTGAGCCAGCTTTCGTGCATGGCCATTTGCGCCGAGGTACGCCCGACAAACATGATGCCTTCCTGGCGATACCCCACATCCGCCCCTACCCGCTCAGGCATCTGCGCCCACAAGCGGTCAGCGGCGAGGGCCAGCGGGATGTCAGCCGCGTGCCTGCTGGTCTTTCGCACCCAGCCCAGGTTGCGGGATGACTGCTCGGCGGCGATCCGGCCTTTCTCCAGGACCACCACCGAGATATTGCGCTCTGCCAGGGTCAGCGCAGCCGTCAGGCCGATGATCCCTCCGCCGATAATGACGACGGAGGCCGCGGGGGGAAACACAGTGGACGTTGTCACGGGCGCAATTGTCGGGGCCATGGTCAAGACTCGGTAAGCGAATAAAACGGCCACGCCTGCGCACGGCCGCGTGACGATTATTGCGACAGGCGAATGACCTCGACCTGCGCCTTCGACGCGTTGCGATACGCGGTCACTTCCAACTCTACTTTGTAGACTGTCGAGCCCAGGGGTGGACACGTGACGGTGCTGGCTGGATCGACGCCGCGAAACTTTTCGCCGATCAGGCCCATCACGGCCGGCACATCCTTGGGGTCCTGGATAAACACCCGAGAACACACCACATCGGCCAGGCTCGCATCGACGACTTTCAGGGCTGACTCGATATTGGCAAACACCTGGTGTGTCTGCTCCAGGACATCTTCCGGAATCAGCTTGGTCTGCGGGTTGCGGCCAGCGGTGTTGGACACGTAGATCCAGTTGTCCACCACCACCAGGCGCGAATAGCTGGCCTGGTCTTCGAACGGCGAACCGGTCTTGAGCTTGATGATTTTTGTCATGTCGAATACCTCGTCAGATTGAATGAAGGTGTGGCTCAGCGCAGCTCCGGGGTTTCCCACAGGTTCAAGGTCACGCCGATGCCTTGCTTGACGGCGTTGCGGTACACCACCGTGCCCCAGGCCACGTCTTCGACGGGCATGCCGCCCACCGACATGATGATGATTTCCTCATCGTTCCTGCGGCCAGGCGCGGCCCCGGCGATGATCTTGCCGATGTCTTCGACGTCGTCGAGCTGCATCTTGCCTTCGGCAATCATGTCCATGAAGCGCACGCCAATCACCGGCACATTGTGATGCGCGGGCTTGGGCAATTCTTCGAACCAGGCCTGGTAGAGACCGGTGTTGTCGAGCACCTTGCGTACGTCAGCCTGCTCCATGCCAGCGTCGAGCGAGCACGACGCCGGCATCGCGAGAAAGGCGCCTGGCTTGACCCACTCACGCCGCACAATTGGGTAGAGCGAGGGGTCGCCGGTGGCACCAGAGCTACAATAAGTAACAAGGTCCGAGTCGCGGACCACCGCTTCGAGGGTGTCGACCACTTCTATCGTGGTGATCTGCGGATAAGTGTGTTTGACCCACGCGATAAAGTCGTCGAGGCTCTTCTGGCCACGGCCCTTGATCTTCAATGTGTCGATATGCGGGCACACAGCGATGAAAGCCGCCAAGGTGGTCTTGCCCATGACGCCAGGCCCCAGCAGGCCGACGACTTTCGAGTCCTTGCGCGCCAGGTGACGTGCGCCCACGCCGGGAATTGCACCGGTGCGATAAGCGGACAGCAGGTTGGCTGACATATGGGCCAACGGCGCGCCGGTGTCGGGGTCGTTCAGGGTGAACATCAGGATGGAGCGCGGCAGGCCTTTTTCGCGGTTGGCGATATTGGAGCCGTACCATTTCACCCCAGCGGTGCAAAAACTGCCGCCCAGGTACGCTGGCATAGCCATCATGCGCCGATCAGCCGTGGGCTTGGGCATATTCGGGAACGGCGATTCCTGCGGAAAAATCACCATCGCACCATGGGAATCATTGTTCGGGCCGGCCATGCGATAGTCACCGGCATACAGCAAGCCGAACATCTCCTCCATGGTATTCACGCAGGCCAGCATGTCGGTCACACCCGCGCGGATCATGTCTTGCTCGGAGAGGTAGATAAAGTCGATTTTTGTGGTTGTGGACATAGTTATTCTCGGGCTGAAGGTGATATCACTGCGGTAGGCGCAGCTCCACGCTGTCGAGACCGAGTATCAGCCGGCGGGTATTGGCGGTATTGTAAATTTCGGACATGCCGCTCACGCCGACATGCGAATAGTTGGCGCGATTAATGCGTTAAATTTCCCGTAGCGCTGCCTTCCCTAGGTACAACCATGATCAAACCGAGCGTGCCGACGCCCCGGCACCACACAGCGAACGAACAGCCCTGGTTCGTGCTCAACTCTTCACGCTATTCGGTGATGCCTTGCGCGCACCCGGCGATCTCGCATTTCTATGCGTTCGATGTGGCGCAATCGGCCAACCTGCTGGCCGTGCCGGACGGCTGTGTGGATATTTTGTTCGACTGCGATGCGACACGGCCCACGGCGCGAATCTGCGGCACTCCGCTGGTTGCTCAGGCCGTCGAGTTGCACCAGCACCACCACTACTTCGGCGTACGCTTTTCACCCGGGGTCATTCCCGGCTTCGTCAATGTGCTCGCAGAGGAATTGACTGAACGCGAACTCGACCTGCTGGAGGTCTCAGAGTTTGCCCAACGCCTCTTCGAAAGCATCGTCCAGGCACCGCTGCTGAGCGATCAGATGCGGCTGTTCAACGACTACCTGACCCCACGCCTGATGGGCAAAACATCGAAACTCACCGCCATGATCATCCAGCAGGCGTTGCACCATCGCGGCGATATTCGCATCCAGCAACTCGAAGACCTCAGCGGCTACACCAGCCGCACCCTGCACCGCCAGTTCAACCAGGACACCGGCATGTCACCCAAGACATTTTGCCGAATCATCCGCTGCCAGGCGGCCCTGGACACCCTCAACACCCAGCACGATGTATCGTTTTCGCAGTTGGCCCTCGACCTGGGCTTTTCCGATCAATCGCACTTCCTGCGCGACTTCAAGAAACTGGTCAGCACCACCCCCTGCGACTACCAACGTACAATGACCCAAAACGCCTACACCGACAGGATCAGCTACGCCTGATCACACGCTGCGCAAATAAATCCGCGTCTCCATCGTTTCTCCATAAAACCTCCCATGAAAGCGCATGCTCGTGGTGCACAGTAGGCTTCGTCGCAACAGGCTAATTCGCCATACTGCGACGACCGAACAGCACGACCGAGCGGACCATGACCGAATCACACCTTGCATCGACACCCACGGACCTCGCGGACAAACGCCAGGCGTTGATATTGATCGCCGAAGACGAACCTGAAATCGCGGACATCCTCAGCGCCTATCTCAAGCGCAGTGGCTTCCAGACCGCCCAAGCCCTGGATGGCCGCCGCGCCCTTGAACTGCATCAATCGCTCAAGCCTGACCTGGTACTGCTGGACGTGCTGATGCCGAACCTGGACGGCTGGATGGTACTGGCCGAGATCCGGCACCGGGGCACCACACCCGTGATCATGCTGACCGCCCAGGACCAGGACATGGACAAACTCATGGGCCTGCGTATCGGTGCCGACGACTACATCGTCAAACCGTTCAACCCGGCTGAAGTCGTCGCCAGGACCCAGGCGGTACTGCGGCGCTCGCTCGATCATGGCTATGCCACCCGCCCCAGCGTACTGCGGGTGAACGCCTTTGAAATCGACATCGACAGCCATGAAGTCAGTGTGCAGATCGGGGCACAGAAGCACCCGCTCAACCTGACGGTGACCGAGTTCAGGTTGTTGGCCCAATTGGCCAAGGCCCCCAAGCGCGTATTCAGTCGCGCCGAGTTGCTGGCGCTGTGTTCGCCCGAGAGTGACAGCCTGGAGCGCACGGTCGACAGCCATATCAGCAAGCTGCGGCGCAAAATCGAAGACCTGGGTCTCCAGGGCGTACCGGTCAGTATCCGTGGGGTCGGCTACCGATTCGGGAGCACCCCATGAGGATCGCCAACAGTTTGAGCCGGCAGATCATTTTGTCGATGTCCGCCGTGGTGCTCTGCGTGATCGCACTGGCGGTGGTCGGTTCCTATGTGTTTTACGCGTTGCTCTGGATGTTCTGGCCGCCGTCGGATCTGGACGTGGACGAATGGCTGCCCACCGGCGTGGAGTGGGCATGGATGGCACTGATCACCTGCATCAGCCTGGCGGTGGGCGCCGTGGTCGCGATCAAACTGTCCCGACGCATTCTGATGCCCTTGAACTCGGTCGCAACCAGCCTGCGCCGCCTCGCCGACGGCGACCTCGATGCCCGGGCAACCGCCTCCAACCGCTCATTGGCGGAGGCCACCTTGTTAGTGGATGACTTCAACAGCATGGCCGATAGATTGAAACGCATGGCGGAGGAGCAATCCTTCTGGAACGCCGCCATTGCACATGAACTGCGCACCCCGCTGACCATCCTGCGTGGCCGCCTGCAAGGGTTGGCGGAAGGCGTGTTCACCCCGGACCAGGCGCAGTTCTACAGTCTGCTGAACCAGGTGGAAGGCCTGACGCGCCTGATCGAAGACCTGCGGGTAGTGGGCCTGGCGGACAACGGTTACCTCGAAGTCCATATCCAAAGCGCCGACCTGGCCGAGGAAATCGAGGCAGACGCTCGCCTGTTCGAACCGGGCCTGCTTGCATCCGGGTTCGTGCTGCATCTGGATCTGCTTGAACGGCCTGTGCAGTGTGATCCCGCCAGGATCCGCCAAGCATTGCTGGCCATGCTGGACAATCTGAGACGGCATGCAACCCCTGGCAATGTCACGGTGCGTCTGAGCAGCCAGGATGGCCTGAATACCTTGAGTGTCGCGGACGAGGGCCCGGGCATCGAAGAAGCCTTCGCAACGCACATCTTCGAACCGTTTCAGCGCGGGGAAAGTTCGCGCTCCCGCGCCCAGGGTGGCAGCGGCCTGGGGCTGGCGGTGGTGCGCGCAATTGCCCTGTCCCACCAAGGCAGCGTGACCTGCCGGAACCTGGACAACGGCGGCACCCTATTCGAACTGAGCTGGCCCGACCACTTGGTCGCCATCTAACTCCAACCGCCCCAGGTGAAGGCATGCGCCTCTCTATTTTCAGGGTCAATCGGTACCGCCACTTTGCCTTGCTCGACACACAGGGACGTTGTATCGCTTTCAAGAGCTGCGAAGGGATTCCAGAGAACGGCAAATGGGTTCAAGTCAACGAAGTCAACCTGGCCTGGTTGAACCGTGCGCTGCCTGCGCGCGCCATGGCCAAGTCAAACACCCGCCCCTTGTAGGTCAGCCTGGGATTGCTTGTATGTCTATTAACGATCGCGATCGAAACCGAATTGACGTGACACTGCTTGAAGACTCGGTACGGCTCTACAGCGCCAAGCTCAGAAAACTGCAGCGGTTCTGGATTCCCCTGCAAAAACAGGCGCCCCGCCTGGTGCTGTCACTGTGGGTCCTGGGGGTGATCGCCTCGCTGTTCAGCCAGTCCTATTACCACTGGTTATTTACCGCGCCGGCCATTTGCATGCTGATCATTCTCGAAATCGTCATCGACGAAGTCCAGATCGACTTGTTATTGGTGACCGAGGAGACGCGCTATCTGCTCGACGTCACCCACGGTCTTTATACCGGGACCCTGAGTTCCCACCCCCGTACTCTGCGTAAGCCAGGTGGCCCATGCCCTCCGTCACACCTCCACTCCTGATCGAGCACAGCCGCAAGATCGGTCAACAGTCCGCCAGCCAGACGCTCAAGGCGATCGCCAAGGCCTATCCGGGCAAGTTGTTTGGCACCTTGTCGCTGGTCGCGTTGGAGAACGCGTTGCTGCTGGCCTACCCGTTGTTTGCGGGGTTTGCCGTAGACGCCATGCTCCGCGGCGACGCCGGCAACGCCCTGCTCTACGCCGCCGTTGTCCTGGGTTTCTGGGTGGTGGGCGCCGCCCGGCGCGCCTTGGACACCCGCACCTTTACGCGTATCTACGCTGACCTTGCAGTACCGGTGATTCTTAACCAGCGCCTGCAACGACACAGCACCTCCAAGGCCGCCGCTCGGGTGGTATTGGCACGGGAATTCGTCGATTTTTTTGAAAAGCACGTGCCCACGATTGCCACGGCGCTGGTCTCGATCATCGGCGCCGCTGCCATGTTGCTGGCAATTGAACCCTGGGTCGGCCTGGCGTGCCTGGTGGCGCTGGGGCTCTGTCTCGCAGTGGTGCCTGGCTTTGCGCGCCGCAACCAGCGCTTGCATGAGCGCTTGAACAACCGTCTGGAAAAGGAAATCAGCCTGGTGGAAAGCGTCGGTGCGCACACCTTGCGTCGTCACTATCAGGTACTGTCGCGCTTGCGTATCTGGCTATCAGACCGCGAGGCTATCGCCTTTCTCACCATCGGTGTTCTGGCGGCCTTGCTCTTTGTGGTCGCCATCAGCCAACTGGCATTGGCGCCTGCAGTGAAAGCCGGCCATATCTATGCGGTGATGACTTACCTGTGGACGTTTGTCAGTTGCCTGGATGAAGCCCCCAATGTGGTCGACCAATTGGCTCGGCTTAAGGACATCGGCAAACGCGTGGATCCGGGTTTGAACGAGGCGGCCTGATCTTTCGCCTATTCAGAGGATCGCCCGCTGGGTTTCCGACGGAGACTCGCCAAACAACTCGCGGTAATGCGCGGCGAAGTGGCTCAGATGGAAGAAGCCCATTGCCACCGCCACATCGCCGACGTTCTGGCTGCCGCCCGGGGTGGCGATCAGCTGCCGGCGTACCGCGTTAAGGCGCAGGTTGCGCAGGTATTCGACCGGGCGCAGGCCGGTCACCGCCTGGAAACTGTTCTGCAGGGTCCTTCGGCTGACCCGCAGGTGTTCGCACAGGTCGAGAATGCTCAGTGGCGTGTCGCCGCTGGCGTCGATCAACTCCTGGCAACGCTTGACCAGGTAGGCACTCACGGCGAAGTTGCCACGCCGGCACCGCACTTCGTCGGTGGCGTTGCTGAACAGATCGAGAAAGGCGCCGAGCAGCTCGTCTTCGAGCATCTTTTCGGCGCAGGCACTGATAGGGTCCGTTTGTTGCAATAGGTGACGAAACAGCGGGTAGATACGCTGGCGTATCCGCAACAGTAACGCGTCATCCACGCAAATCTGGGAACGGGTGGTGACGCGCTTGAGTTGGTCGCTGGACAATTCGAAGGCGGCGAGTTTGGCAAAACGTACGGTGTCGACGTTAAGCGCGAAGAAATGCGTGCCTTCGGGCGCATGCAGCACAAACTCCTCGCCATCGCGCAACAGCACCACGTTGTGCGCGCCCACCTGCTGCCCCTGTACCACCGGTGCACTGCCCAACGACATGGCCACACACAGTCGTCCTTTAGGCGCAAAGCCGCGCTGCACCACACGCTTGTCCAGCACTTCCTGGAAGATCTGAAAACGCTCGGCCGACAATTGGCGCAGCCCGCTGGTCAGGCAACCTCGCCCCAATTGGTCGTACACTTGCCGCCAGCCCTGGATAGAGCCGGCATGCAATTGAGGGTCATTGAAGGTTCGAACTTCAGCAAGCATGGTCGTCGTTCCTCGGGGGCCCCGTTGTCGTAATCGGCCTGAAGGGGACTGAAGTCATCCTTGACGGCGGCTAGGGTTCACACTGCGGCGGTGTCCGTGGTGAAAAGCAAAGCCAGTTCCGTGCCAAACATCTGCAGGCGGTACGTGGTGGGCTGGATCTCCATCGGCGTCAACAACGCCCCGGAGAGCACCACCTGCCTGGCCTCCACCGGTTGACCGTCGGCCAGCAGCCGGCGTATCAGCCAACACAGATTGGCCAGTGGTGGATCTTCCCGGCCCTGGGTCTCCCCTTCGCCGCAGATCGCGCCTGCGCATTCCAGGCGGAACGCCACGTTGGCATGCTCAACAGGGTCGAATACGGTTCTGGGCCCCAGGCAATACAGGCCCGCCGCCGCGTTGTCGGCCAGAAAGGCCCCCACCCCGAACGACCACCCCTGCCAACGGCAGTCGGCAATCTCGAACGCGGGTGCTACCTCGGCAATTGCGGCCAGGATCTCAGCATCGCTGTAATTACCCGGCGGCAGGCTGCGACCCAGCACAATCGCCACTTCGACTTCCAGTTTGGGCTGGATCAAGCGCGACAGTGCCACCGCCGTGTTCGACGGCACACACATTTGATCGGTCAGGCCGCCATACACGGGTTCGTCAATGCCGAAGCGCCGTTGCGCGGCGCTGCCAGCGAAGGCGATCTTCCAACCGCTCAACTGTTCGCCCGCAGCCAGGCGCACATCCAACGCCCGGCGTTGCAGTGCGTACCCGCCGCGCAGGTCGAGCGCCTCCGGAACCAGTGGCGCAATTGCTTGCACTGTACGCGTGGCGTGGTCTAACTGACTCAATACGGCAGTATCGATGCTCATGACAGTTGCCCCGCTAATTTGCGTAATACCGCGTCGAGCCGCTCTGGCGTGGTGATAGCGGCAACAAACCGGTCTGGACGCACCACGACGATGCAATCGCGCACCCTGGAGAACCATTCGCCGAGGCGGTTATCCACATCTTCCACGCTGATGGCGTCCGTGGCCGTCAAGGGCTGGCGCCGGCCCGGACCGCTGCGCGAACGATTGACCTGGATAAAACGCGTGTCCCAGCGAGCCCAGAACGTTTCCATTTCTGCGCTCAGTTGCTCACGTGGATTGACCCGGTAACCCAGCACCGCGTAGGAATTGCCCAGCACATCATCCAGACGTCGGCGTTGCCCCTGGGCGTCTTCGATATACGGCTGCACAAACAGCTGGCCGACCAGGTCGTCTTCGCGCAATTCGGCGCGCTCGTGATAGACCAGCCCTTTGGTGAGGGTGGCCTTGGGTTTGAACTTGAACTCCAGCAGGTGCGAGCGCAGGTTATCGACGCTGTTCACCGCCTGGAACAACCAGTCACGCACGCCAGCCATCAAGGGGTTGGTCAGCCCCAGTACCGTGCCCATATTGTCGGCCAGTGCCACCAGTTCGGTGGCGTGTCCGCGACGTTCCTGGTCGTAGCTGGCGAGGATCCCATGGGACGCGCGCCCCTGGATGATCGCTGCCAGTTTCCAGGCCACGTTGGCCACGTCGCGCAGTCCCGAATTAAGGCCCTGCCCGGCCCAGGGTGGCGATATATGCGCAGCATCGCCGACCAGTGCCACACGCCCCTGGACAAACCGCGCCGCCACCCGTGAATGGTGGGTGTAGGCGCGTATACGGATGATATTCAACGCGTCCACCGCATCGCCGATATGCCCACGGATGAGGTCGCGGATGGTGCTTTCTTCGCACATCTTCGCCTCATCTTCGCCCTCCATCAGCATGAACTCCCAGCGCCGCTGCTGGTAGGGCAAGTAGATGCACACGAAGGGTCGCTGCGGGTCGGCATGCAGTGCGGTATAAGGCGCATCGAGGGTGTCATTGGCGACATCCACCACCACCCATTTGCGCGCATGGGTCAGCCCCAGCAGTTCGACGCCCAGCTTTTTGCGTACCGTGGAGCGCCCGCCATCGGCGCCGATCACGTAATCGGCGCGCAGCTGATAGACCTCGCCCTCGGCATCGCGCACCTGCAGGGTCACGCCCTCCCCATCCTGCTCCAGCTCCAGCATTTCATGGCCCTGGCGCAACACCACACTGCTGCGCTGCCCCAGGGTTTCGCGCAGCGTGCCTTCGAGCAGTTGCTGCATGAAGATGTTGCGCATGGGCCAGCCGTAATGCGCGGTACTGGGCTTGACCTCGGCAAAACACACACCACGGGCGTTGTAATAGCGCAGCGGCACGTCGCAGATCATGTCGCGCACGGCCAATTCGGCGATGCCGATAGCCTGAAGCACGCGCAACGCTTCATCGTCCATGCCCACCGCACGCGGGTAAGGCAGTATGCAGTCGGCGAGTTCAAGGACGACGCAGTCGATACCGTACATCCCCATATAGTGCGCGGCCGTGATCCCATTGGGCCCGCCCCCGACAATCACAACCTGGGTCTTCTCCTGCTTCATCGCTATTCACCGCTTTCTTGTTGTGGTTTTAAACTGGCGTTGCCAAGGCCGCACGCCTGCAATCAGTGCAGCCCATCAATACCTTTGATGTCTTCGGCCAGCAGGCCACCCAGCCGGGCATGCAAGCGGCCACGAGTGGCGAAGGCCCAGATCACGATGACTTCATCCGGCGCGGGGCCATCGCCGAACATCAGCGACATGCTGTCGTAGTGGGAACGCACGTAGAGCGCATCCTTGTGTGCCAGCGGTACGTCGATGGTCGAACCGGGTCCGCCGCGCTTGCCGGTGGACGGCACCCACGACTTGCCACCCCCCAGCGCGACGCGAATCGGATCGGCGGCCGGGTTGGTCAGGAACGCGTTGCCGTGCTCGTATTCGCCCGCGCTGCCGACCAGGATCGCCTTACCATAGCTGACGATCTCATGGGCACCGGCCAGTGCCTGTATGCGCCGGCCGAACTCTTCGCCCAACAGCGGCGATGGATCGACCAGCTCGGCAAGCGACTCGCTGTAGCGACCGGCATAGGGGTTGGCGATCACGGCGGCAATCGCGTACTTGAACAGCGGCTCGCCATCGGCCAGTTGGCCGGTTTCGTTGGCCAGGGTTTCTTCGACGAAGCTGTACCATTTGCGAATGTGATACGTAGCAAAATTCGCGGTTTTCATCAGCATTGCCTCAAAGTGGGTCGAGTGGATCGAGGTTGAAATGTCGGCTCGGCGCGCCGGCAGCCTTGAAACGGGCCTTGCCGCGCGCATCGTCGTGTTCGGTTTCGAGAAAGAATTCCATGCGATTGCCGTCAGGGTCGTTGAAGTACACGCCATGACCGATCTCATGATCGGTGATCTTCACCACCTCGACGCCCTTGCCCAGCAACATGCCGTAAAGCTGGCGCAAGGTGGTCATGTCCCCGGCGATTTCCAGGCCGTAATGTTGCAGCCCCAGGCCACCTTGATGGGCGCCGGGATCGGCACGAATCAAGGCGATGTCGTGGTGCTTGCCGCCAAACGCCATCATGACCCAGCTCTCGCCTCGGGCACTTTCGTGCATGCCCAGGATGTCGGCGTACCAGCGCGCCGACACGTCAGGGTCACTGACCCAGAGCGACAGGTGAGTCCGCAGGATCTCGATCTTCATGGCGGTATACCTCAGTGCTTTTTGACGATGGATTGATGCCCGGACTTGATCTGCGCAACCGCAGGCGTCCAAAGCACATCAGCGATCTCGCTGAATTCCCGCCAATGCTTCTGCCAGCCGTCACCGCCGTTGTCGGAGGTGAACAAATGCCCGTACTTGGTGCCCGCCACGATCTGTCGCGGGTTGGCCGGGTTGAAGGCAATCGCCCAGACGCAGGAGTTGGGCTGCTGTGGCAGCGGCAGCACGTTCCAACTGAGCGCGGCATCGCGGGACACCAGGATCTTGCTGGTGGTGCCGGGCGTACCATCGGAAATACTCAGGTACAGCTCGTTTTGCGTGCCCAACGGCGCGTTCATTGCGCGGATGTAGTACAGGCCGAAGGCTTCGCGACCAATGATGCCGGTCCAGGTCAGTCCCTCGTCCAGACTGCGGTACACCGCGTTGACGCAGACCACCACGATGACTTTCTCGCCGTGATTGGGCAGTACCAGGATGTTGTGGACGTCCGAGTTGTAGTCCCACAGCAGCCGGTCGTCGACGCGGGTCCAGCTGTCGCCGCCATCGCGCGAATGGAACAGTCCGCCCTCTTCCAGGCCGAACCACAACTGGTTGCGGTCGGTGGGGTCATAGGCGAAGGCCAGCAGGCGTGGGCGGCTGACACCGTCGCAGAACTCCGGAATCTCAACCGGCGCGCGGTCCCAGCTCAGGCCGGCGTCGAGGGTCCGCCATAACACGGCGCGCGATGGCGCACCGGTGCCAACAAAAATCCGTTTGGCGTCCTGCGGGTCGACGGCGACTTTCCACACCGTCTCGCCGTTGAATGGCGAATCGACGCGCTGCCAATGGCCACCGGTGTCGCGGCTGATGCACAAGCCCACGTCCGTGCCGGCGTAGATCACTTCGGGTGCGTCGGGATGCACGCTCAGGGATCGGGTGATTGCATCGAACTCAAGGTCTTGTCCCAGGCCCAGGCGATGCCAGGTACGGCCATCGTCGGCACTGCGGATCACTGCTTGACCCACGGTGGCGACTAAAAGGGTTCCGTTACTCATCACAGATGCTCCTCAGATGTAGATACCACGGGTCAAGCCACCGTCGATGCCGATGGATTCGCCCGTTACCGCAGCCGCTTTTGGCGACGCCAGGAAACCGATCAACCAGCCCATTTCAATGGGGGCGAGGGTGCGGCGAATCGGGGTCGCATCGATGTAGGCCTGCTCAACCTGTTCCGACGTTTTGCCTTGCTTGACCGCTTCGCGCTCGTACAGCTCCTGGATATGCGGGGTGTCCACCACGCCAGGGTGAATCAGGTTGACCGTGATGCCCGAGGGGCCGAGCTGGTCGGACAGGGTCTTGGTCATGTGGGCGATCGCCAGGTTGCGCATGCCCGAGAGCACTTTGCTGCTGCGCCCGGTGAGGCCGCCGATGTTGATGATGCGACCGAAGCCGCCCGCCTTCATGTGCGGGGTCACGGCCTTGGCGCACCGGAAGTAGCCGATCACCTTAGTGTTGAGGTCGGAGAGCAGTTCATCGTCGCCGGCGTGTTCGATGTCATTGCGCACCACACCCGACGGCGCTGCGGCACCGTTGACCAAGATGTCGATACGGCCGAAGTGCTTGTGCGCCGCCTCGACCATCTCCAACACGGCCTTCATGTCATTGGTGTCACAGAACAGCGGCAATACTTCATTGCCGGTCTGTGCGCTGATCTCTTCGGCCGCCAGCTGCAGGAACGCCATGCGCCGCGCGCAGATCACCACCTTGCAGCCTTCCTCGGACAGAAAACGCGCGACTTCCTTGCCGATGCCCATACCGCCACCGGTGACAATGGCCACGCGGCCTTTCAATTCCAGATCCATAGCAATTACCTCGTGTGATTATTCAGTTCAGGCCAGATCGACAAACACGCTTTTGGTCTCGGTGTAGGCATCGATCACGTTTTTACCCATCTCCCGGCCCCAGCCGGATTGTTTGTAGCCACCGAACGGTGAAGAGGGATCGACCACGTTCCAGCAGTTGATCCAGACCGAGCCGGCCTTGAGCTGTGCAGCCACGCGGTGCGCCGAGCGCAAGTCGCGGGTCCACAGGCCAGCGGCGAGGCCATACGGCGAATCGTTGGCGCGCAGCACCAGCTCATCGATTTCGGTCCAGCTCATGACGGTCAGTACCGGGCCGAAGATTTCTTCGCGGGCCACGCAGGCGCGCTCGGCACGGTCGAGGAAAACGCTCGGTTGAATGAAATGCCCATGCTCCAGGTGTTCGGGACGGCCGCCGCCGCAGATCAGTTCGGCGCCCTCCTCCTGGCCCCGCTGCAGGTAACCCTTGACGGTGTTCAGCTGCCGCGCGGACACCAACGGCCCCATGCTGTTGGCCGGGTCCAGGCCATTGCCCAGGACATAGGCGGCGGCATGGCGCTGCAACTCTTCGAGCACCTGGTCGAGCACACTGGCGTGGACATACAGGCGCGAGCCAGCCGTGCATACCTGGCCCTGGTTGTAGAAAATCCCATCGGCAGCCCCCTTGGCGGCGCGCGCAATGTCGGCGTCGGGCAGGATGATGTTCGGCGACTTGCCGCCCAGCTCCAGCGAGACCTTTTTCATGTTGCTGGTGGCCGCCTGGGCGATCAGCCGCCCGACTTGGGTCGAGCCGGTAAACGCGATCTTGTCCACATCGGGGTGCTGTGCCAACGGTGCGCCAGTGTCGGCGCCCAGGCCGGTGATCAGGTTGACCACGCCGGCGGGGAAGCCTGCGGCCTCGATCAGTTGCACCAGGCGGATCGCGATCAGCGGCGTTTGCTCGGCGGGCTTGAGCACCGCCACGCAACCGGTGGCCAGCGCCGGACCGAGCTTCCACACACACATGGTCAGCGGGAAGTTCCACGGCACGATCAGCGCGCAGACCCCCACCGGTTCGCGCAACGTGTAGTTGAGCATCGGCGCGCCGCTGGCCGGTGATACGGGCAGCGTGCTGCCTTCGATCTTGGTGGGCCAGCCGGCAAAGTAGCGAATGATATTCGCCGCGCTGGCCGCTTCACCGCGCGCGTTGGCGATAGGTTTGCCGTTCTCCAGGGTGATCAGTTGCGCCAATTCCTCGCGGTGCTGGTCCAACAGATCGGCCAGGCGAAACAGCAACAGGCCGCGCTGCGCCGGTGACTGCAAGGCCCACGTGCCGGTAAAGGCTGCGCGCGCGGCCGCAACGGCCGCATTCACATCGCGCTCATCGCCTTGGGCGACTTCGGTCAGGGTCTGTTCAGTGGCCGGATTTTCCACGGCAAAGCGGCGACCGCTGGCGGCGTCCTGCCAGGTACCGCCGATGAACAGGCGACCGGGCTGCGCCAGGAACGCCTGGACGGCAGGTAATAATTCGAGCGAATGCATAGTCGACTCCTTCACAGCGCCATTTCGATCAGGCAAGGACCACGGTCGGCCTTGGCATTGGCCAGCGCGCGTTGCAGTTCGGCATTGGTCTGTACCGTGCAGGCCGGCACCCCGTAGCCTTTGGCCAGGGCCTTCCAGTCAATACGCGGGCTGTCGAGCACGGTCAGGCGCAGGGCTTGCGGGTCCATTTCGGTCATGCCGAAACGGCGCAGCTCGTTCTGCAAAATCGCGTAGCGATGGTTGGCGGCAATCAGGATCACCACCGGCAACTGCTCGCGGGCGATGCTCCACAGGGTTTGGATGGTGTATTGGGCACTGCCGTCCGATTGCAGGCAGAACACGCTATTGCCGCGTTCCGCCAAGGCGGCACCGAACCCCACCGGAATCCCCTGGCCAATCGCGCCACCGGTATTGGTCAATACCCGATGCCGCGCGGCGCGGGCGGAGGCGGTAAAAAAGGGATAGCCGCAGGTGCCGCCCTCAACCGAGACGATGCTGTCGTCGGGCAGTGACGCGGCCAGCACTTGGCCGATGGATTGTGGCGTCAGCTCGGCGTGGCCGGGCGGCAGTTCGATACCCTCCGGGGTCGGCACATAGGCCGGTGCATTCAGGGCATCGGCCAACGCCGTCAGCGCGGCGGAAACATCGTCACCGACTTCGGCCAGCGTCAGCAGGCGTTCACGTTCAGCGAGGCGCGACGGGATGCCTTCGTAGCCAAAGTAACTGATGGGCTCGGGTACGCCTGCACAAATGACCAGGTCGTACTGCTCAAGAATTTCAATTGCCACTTCCGGGAAATACGGCAGGCGATCCAGGTCCGGCAAGCCACCGCCACGGTAACTCAGGCGCGGAAAGGTCTCGGCAAACAGGCGCACGCCGTGCAGTTGCGCCAGGCGCCCCGCCGCTTCCAGTCCCGCGACCGACAAGCCCTCATCGCCGACGATGAACACCAGGCGCTTGCCGTCACGCAATGCCTGCGCCACGGTTTCGATCCGGTCACCGGCAAACCGGCGAACCGGTGCGCGCAGAGGTGCGAACACACCGTTGTGCGTCACCGCGTGGGCTTGCAGGTCCATGGGCAGAATCAAACTGGCGATTTGGCCTTTGGCTTGCCACGCCGCACGCACCGCTTCCTGTAAATCCTCACCGATTCCCGACGCGATGCGCGAGGTGCGCACCCAGCCGGAGACAGCACCGGCCAAGGCCTGGATGTCGCTGGCCAAGGGCGGATCGTAGTTGACATGCCAAGAGGCGTGATCGCCGATGACGTTGACGATCGGTGTATTGGCCCGACGCGCGTTATGCAGGTTAGCGATGCCATTGGCAAAGCCCGGGCCCAAGTGGGTCAGCGTCATTGCCGGCTTGCCGGCGATCCGGCCATAGCCGTCAGCAGCGCCGGTGCAGACCCCTTCGAACAGCGACAACACCGGCTTGAGAGCAGGTGCGCTGGCCATGGCGGCCACCAGAGGAATCTCGGTGGTCCCGGGGTTGGCGAAGCAGTACTCGATACCGCTTGCCGCTGCCGCATTCACTATCAGTTGCGCACCATTCATTTTCAGCCCTCTTGCTTGAGCATTTACAGTGATGAGATTTATCACATACAAATCCATAGCCAACAAGCACTTTATCTATGTTTTTCTCATTTAATGAGATTGAAGGTGGTTTATTGGGCTGAAAACCTATCTTGAGATTGCGTTTTTCTCTCACTGCGGTAGTGTTGCGCCAGCGCTTGGGTGACCTGATCCTTGCGGGTACGCACCAAACGCCCTTCCCTCTCTTTTAGGAACACAATGAGCAGCCTGAGCAAATTGCTGAGCATCCTGGACCTGTTCGGTCCACAGACGCTGAAGATCGAACCCGACACCATTGCCGAGCGCATGGGCCTGTCACGGGCGACCGTGTACCGCTACGTCAAGGACTTGTGTGACGCCGGTATGCTCACCCGCGTGGACGCCGGCAGTTACAGCCTGGGGCCGCGTGTGATCGAGCTGGACTGGATGATGCGTCAGTACGACCCGATCCTCATCGCCGGGCGCGAGCTGATGCACGAGCTGTCCTCGCAAACGGGCCTGGCGGTGTTTGCCAGCGTGTTTTACGACGGACGCATCATTAACACCTACATCGCCGAACCCACCGACACCTATCACTTTGCGTTCGGGCGCGGGCAGCCGTTGCCGTTTTTTCGCGGGGCACAATCGAAGGTCCTGATCGCCTTTCAGAAAGGTCGCCGCCTGCAACGCTTGTTCGACGAGCACATGGCGAACGACCCGGACAGCCCGTATGACTGGGCCGGTTTCTCCAAGGCCGCGAAAAAAATCCGCAAGGACGGTTACTGCCTGACACACGACGAACTCAACCTGGGCCTGGCCGGTATCGCTGCACCGATCATCCAGGCAGACCTCGACGAGGTGGTTGGCAGCCTGTCCGCCGTCGGCAGCAGCCAAAGCTTCAAGTTGCTGCGCCAGGAAACAGTGATCGAAATGGTCATGGATACCACCCGGCGCATTGCCGAAAACATGCGTAACCCGCCGAGCAGCATCACGCCCTAGCCCGTCGCGCTCAGAACGGCACGGCCACCGACAATTGGCTGTACAGGTTGGTGCCATTGCCACCCACTTGATTGCCGCCGGTGGTCGAGTCCTGCCGAGGTTTGTAGAGCCCCACCAACGGCGTGATTATCAAGTGCGGGTTGACCGCCCATTCGGCATACACATCCAGCTCGCGGCCATCTAGGTTCAACGCATTGCTTTTACGCACGGTGGCGTAATCGAAATACAGCGCCCCCAGGGTCAGGTTTTCCAGTGGGGTTGCCTTCAGCCCGACATGGTGGATGCGTGTATTGGTGTTGAACGGCCCGGCGTAGTTGCCGGCCACTTCGCCCTGGAACCAGGTGCCGTAGCCGGTGCTCAAACCGGTGAACAGCGCGTCCCAGTTCTGCGAATAGCGGGTGTAGCGATACGTCACCTTAGGTGCCCAAGCGGTATCGGCGAAGGTATAGCCCGCCTCGCCGTACCAGGCTTTTTCAGGCCCCGCATCCTTGTCCTGCCAGGCGTACTCGAACGCCAGGCTGACGTTCTTGATCCCCGCATCGCCTTCACCGCGCACGCTATAGACGTTCATGCCCTTGCGTTGGCGTTGAAAATCGCTGGCCCATTGATCGTTCACGTCCAGGCCATGGACCCAGGTCAAGCCGAGCGTTCCTGGTTGGGCGGTGTAATCCAGGGTAGCGGCGGCCAACTCGGTGTCGGCCTGGATACGGTTGTCCGACTTGAGCCACAACACGCTGCCATGCAGGCCATCCTGGCCACCCAGGCGCACCACGGCGGTTTGATCGAACGCGTGCCGGGCAGCCAGGTAGTAAGCGCCTCCTCGGTTCAAAGTGCCGTCGGCCGGGCCCTTGCCTGGGTTCAGTCCGTCATCGTTGATCAGGAACCCTCGGCCGACCTTGACCACCTGTCGACCGCCGGAAATATCCACGCCATCCTTGCCGAGCAACGGGAACAGGTCGCCGGAACGCCAGCCCAGGTAGGCGTCTTCGATCTTTGTCGTACGCTCAGTGCCCAGCGAGTTGCCACCTGCGTCACCGTCCCCCCAGGTGGCGGAGCTGACCAGGGCAAATGCCCCGTATGCGCTGCCATTGCCCCCCAGCGTCTGGTCGCCACTCACGCCGTATTTGATAAAGCCTTCACGCCAACTGGAGCCGCCCGGCGTGCCATCGTAATTCTTGCGGCTGTTGAACTGGCCGAACACAGCCGTCATGTCTGCGTTGAGATGACGACTCTCATCACTGTACAGCTCATAAGCGTGCACCTTGCTGATAGCGCCGAGCGCCAAGGTGCACACAAGCGTGCAACCGAATACGGGATGATGTGATAGATAACGCATGGCTCAAACTCCTTCTTCGACAGCCTGCTTGCGTACAAACAGCAGTTGCTGACCTGTGAACTCCAACAGCCCCTCAAGGCCGAACTCGACACCAAACCCCGACATCTTGCTGCCGCCAAACGGCGTGTTCGGCTGGATCTGCGCGTGGCAGTTGACCCAGGCGACGCCACTCTCCAGGCGGCTGGCCAAGGCCTGTGCCTGCTCGACATCCGGCCCCCAGACCGAGCCGCCGAGCCCCATGTCACCGGCATTGGCGCGCTGCAGCACCTCCTCGACATCCCGGTAGGCAATCAACGGCAACACAGGGCCGAACTGTTCTTCGTCGACCAGGCGATGGCCGTCGGTCACGTCCGCCACCAGCGTCGGCGGATAGAAAAAACCTGGGTGGTCCAGGCGTGCACCGCCACATAACACACGTGCACCCTGTGCCCGTGCGTCGTCGACCAATGCCTCCACCAGTTCCAGTTGCTCAAGGTTCTGCACTGGCCCGAAGGTCACGCCGGCGTCCAAGCCATCACCCACCACCTGGCGCGCAGCAATGTGCGTCAGCGCGTCAGCAAAAGCCTGGTACTGCGATTCGTGGATATACAGGCGTTTGAGCGCAGCACAGGTCTGGCCCATGTTCAGAAAGGCCGCCTGGAAGATCTCCTCGGCCACGGCCTCCACGGGTGTTCCCGGCAATACAATGGCGGCGTCGTTACCACCGAGCTCCAGGGTCAGGCGCTTGAGGTTGCTGGCGGCACCGCGCATTACGCTTTGCCCTGTGGCGGTGGAGCCGGTGAAGACGATCTTCTGGATCCCTGGGTGCGAGGTCATCGCACTGCCGAAGCCCCGCTCGCCGGTCACGCAATTGATCACGCCGTGGGGTACATGATGGGCAATGATTGCCACCAGGCCCAAGGTACTCAGCGGCGTCAGGCTTGACGGTTTGCTGATCACACAGTTGCCCGCACGCAGCGCCGGTATGATGTGCCAGACGGCAATCATGAACGGCCAGTTCCAGGGGGTGATCGACGCCACGACGCCCAAGGGTTTGCGGTGTAGCTCAATGCGCTGGGTGGCTGTTTCTTCCACCAACTCCACCGCAATCTCCTGCCCGGCCGCGTAGCGCGTCCAGGCGGCGGCGCCCATGACCTCGGAAAACGCCAGCGCCAGTGGCTTGCCTTGCTCAAGCACAATCAGGCGCGCCAGTGACTCGGCCTCTTGCTCGATATCTGCCGCAATCGCCATCAAACGCTCACAGCGGTCCGGATGGCTACTGTTGCGCCAGGTTTTGAAAGCCGCCTGCGCGACGCTCACTGCTTGGTCGAGTTGCTCCAGTGAACCGGCCGGGCATTGGGCGAACGCCTTACCGGTGGCCGGATTGATCACATCAAACTGGCCTTCGTCGCCCGCCACCTGAACCCCATCGATAAGCATCTTGTAGTTATGCATTTGAAACCTTCCTTTCACACGCGCACGCGCCATGCCGAGCAACGGCAGGCTGCGATTGTCTGGTTAGTCGAGCTATAAAATCGCTGGAGCCTTAAAGCTTGTGGCTGCCCAAGGCCAGGAACCGTTGCGGCGAGCTCTTGCGCAGTCGCGCGGCGAGCACGATGCCGATGATCAGGGCGGCCGGAATAATCGCGCAGAGGCTGTAGGACAGCAGTTGGCTGGCACCGGTCAGCACGTCGAAATGCACCACCGCCAACACCAGCACCATCACCAACGCCAGGCACGAAATACCGGGCAGGATCCGGCCACGCAGCATCCCGACCTTAAGCTCGGGATGGCGATGGAAGTAGGCGCATACCGCCACCGAGGTCAGCGCCATCAACAGGATGACGCACAGCGTGGCCAGGTTGGACAGCCAGGCAAACAGTTGCAGGATCGGATCGGCATCCATCGCGGCAAATATCAGCACCACGACTGCAGCGATCAAACTCTGCAATGCCGAGCCCATATGCGGGCTCTGGTGCACGCGGTGGGTGGTACCCAACAGGCTGTGCAACAGGCCGTCGCGCCCGATGGCGTAGAAGTAACGCGCTGCTGCGTTGTGAAAGGCCAACAGCCCGGCATAGATACTGACCATGAACAGCACGCGGATAATCTGGGTCAGTTGCGGGCCGACAAAGTGGTCGGACATGCCGTAGATAAAGGTGGTTGGGTCCTGCAAGGACTGCAGCAGCGGCACGATTTTGTCCGCCCCCACCCCCACCACCATCGACCACACCGACAGCGCGTAGAAACCACCGATCAGCAACACCGAACAGTAGGTGGCAATCGGGATACTGCGCTTGGGATTCTTGGCTTCTTCACCGTAGATGGTCGTAGCCTCGAAGCCGATAAAGGCGGCAAAACAGAACAGCAAGCCGATTGACGGCGTGCCACTGAACACATGGCTGCTGCTGAACGAGTCAAGGTTGATGCCGCTGTCGCCGCCGGACTTGAGAATGGCAAAATCCAGGACCAGGATCGCCAGGTACTCGGCAATCACCACCACCGACAGCACCCGAGCCGACAGGTCAATCTTGCGATAGCCCAGGATCGCGATGCTCGCCATCGCCATTAACGAGTAGGACCACCACGGCAGCACCAGGCCGAAGGCGGCTTCCATGGTGCCACTGACCACACCGCCGAACATCCCGTACAACCCGACCTGAAGGATGTTATAGGCAAACATCGCCAGCACCCCAGCGGCACCACCCGCCAGTCCACCCAGGCCACGGGAAGTGAATGCGTAAAAGCCACCGGCATTGGTCACGTGGCGCGACATGGTGGTGTAACCCACCGAAAACGCCAGCAGCACCAGCAAGGCGAGGATCAGCAACGCCGGGGTGCCGGCACCGTTGCCCAGCATGATGCCGATGGGGAAGCCGCCGGCGATCACACTCAGTGGGCTCGCCGCCGATATCACGAAGAAGATAATGAAGCCCACACCGAGGGCTCCACGCTTGAGCTCCGTGGAGCTGTTGACCGGGATAGATACACTCATGTTGTTGACCTTATTGTATGAGGCAGTCGCTTTTGGGTTGGTCCGACCACACCGCATCGGCACCGGTTAGCGTTTTGTTTTAGTTGCGCGCTGAATTTGATCCTATGCCCGCACCTGAACCGCTCGCTATCCCAAATCGGTAGCGTCCGAAGCCTCGCCCCAAAACAGGTCAGGTCTGCACCATCAACCCCATCGCTGTTGCCGATTTGGGATAGCTGCCTGACCTGTCATCCCCGCAACCTAGCCTCACCGGTGCTCTGTCCGGGTGCCGGCAACCAGAATAAGAATGAGGGCTCGCCCTACCCCCAGCCCCTCATCGCGAAGCCCACTTGTAGGAAGCCTCAACCATGCAGCTAGCCCACCTCACCATTCAATGGCGTATCACCCTGCTGAGCGGACTTTGCCTACTGGCAGTGGTGGCGGCCCTGATTGGCGCCAGCGCATATCAGAATCACACCAGTGCAAGGCTGCTTAAAGAGCAGAGCAGCGAGTTGCTCGGACAGGCTGCGCTGGAACGCTTGCAGGCCCAGGCCGTGGCGCGTGGCCAACAGGTGGAGCGTTTTTTCAATGAGACGGCACTGTATGGCGAAGGCTTTGCGCAACAGGTTCTGCAGCTGCGCGAGCAAACGCTCAAGGGGCGCCTGACCGTCGGCCAATTGCGCGAAGCCCTGATCAGCACCGCACGTGAAACCCTGAAACAGCGCGAAAAAGTGCTCGGCCTGTACGTCATCATGCTGCCGGATGCGCTGGCCGGCACCGACGCCGACTGGCGCGACCAACGCGCCGTGGCGGGCAATGAAACCGGGCGCTTCGCGCTGTATTGGTCACAGAGTCAACCGGGGCAACTGGTGCAGGAGGTACTGAGTGAGTCACAAATCGCCGCGAACACCGCGCCCCCGGGCAGTGAGCCTGGGAACGCCTGGTACTCCTGCCCTCAAGCGCAACAGCGTGTGTGTGTGGTCGAACCCTACACCATCGAAGTCGAAGGCCAGAAAGCTCTGATGAGCAGTGTATCCATCCCCCTGATCGTCAACGGCAAAGTGCTCGGCGTGGTGGGCATGGACATCAGCCTCGACACCTTGCAGAAGCTGGCGGCCAACCTCGGCCAGGACTTGTACCGGGGTGACAGCCAGGTCACCATCCTGTCCGCCACGGGCCAAGTAGCGGGACGCAGCGGCGCCGTCTCGGGGGACACGCTGGATATACGCCAGCCCTTACAGACGGCGGCGGGCACGCCGGCCTGGCAACTGGAAATCAAGGTTCCGCAGGCCCGGGTGCAGGCGTCTGCCCGGCAGATGCAGAGCGAACTGGACGACAAAAGTCGTGAGTCCAACTGGCTCAACCTGGGCTTGGGCATCCTTGCCAGCAGTCTGGGAATGCTGCTGATCTGGCTGGCCGCTTACGGCGTGACGCGCCCATTGCTGAAGATGGCCGAGTTGCTTGATGCGATTGTCGAAGGCGACGGTGACCTCACCCAACGCCTGCCCGCCGGGCGGCGCGACGAGTTGGGCCACTTGGCCGATGGATTCAACCGTTTCCTCGACAAGTTGCAGCCAATTATTCGCGCCATCCAGGCTGCGTCCCTGGACACCCGCAACAGTGCCGACACCTCATCGGGCATTGCCCGCGAAGTCAGTGCCGGCATGCAGCGTCAGTACCACGAAGTGGAGCTGGCGGCGACCGCGTTGCACGAAATGAGCGCCAGCGCCCAGGAAGTGGCGCGTCACTCCCACAGCGCCGCTGACGCAGCAACCACCGCAGAAAATGCGAGCCGATCAGGCCAGGTGGTTTTCTCAACCGCCGAGCGCAGCATTGAATCCCTTGATCAGCACTTGGAAACCACCCTCGAACAAGTCAACGCGCTCGCCAATAGCAGCGCCCAGATCGGCCAGGTGCTGGACGTCATCAGCACCATCGCGCAACAGACCAATCTACTGGCGTTGAATGCAGCCATCGAAGCGGCCAGGGCCGGCGAACAGGGCCGTGGTTTCGCGGTAGTGGCCGACGAAGTGAGGCACTTGGCGAGCAACACCCAGCATTCGGTCGAACAGGTACGCACGGTGATCGAAACGCTGCAACAGCTGAGCCAGTCGGTGGTGCACAGCACCCAACTTAGCCGCGAGCAAGCCAGCGGTAGCGTGATTCAGGTGCAACAAACCCGGGTGGCCCTGGAGAATATTTCCAAGGCCGTGGATGTCATCGAACAAATGAATCAGCAGATTGCCAGCGCGGCCCTTGAGCAGAGTAGCGTGGTGGACGATATCAGCCATCGGGTCAGCGACATCCGCGGCATCAGCGAAACACTCGCCGGGCGCATGAACGAAGCGTCAAAGGCCAGTGACGCATTGCATCAAATGTCCAATCACCAACAGCAACTGGTCGGGCATTTCCGCGTGTAAAACGTAGGCCGTCTTGACTCAGGTACAGTGGCCGCCTTAAAACTCTCCTACATTGAGCACCACCCATGACTGTTCCACGCCGCTGGCTGATCCTCGCGATCATTTCCAGCGCCCTGCTGCTCATCGTCATCGACATGACGGTGCTGTACACCGCCCTGCCCACCCTGACCCGAGAGCTGAATGCCTCGGCCTCGGAAAAACTCTGGATCGTTAACATCTATGCACTGATCGCCGCGGGCCTGCTGCTGGGCATGGGTACCCTCGGTGACCGTCTCGGGCACAAACACCTGTTCATCGGCGGGCTCAGTGTGTTTGGCCTGTTCTCGCTGATTGCGGCGTTCTCACCCTCCGCCGCCGTATTGATTGGGGCACGGGGTTTCCTGGCGGTCGGTGCGGCGATGATGATGCCCGCCACGCTGGCCATCGTGCGGGTGACCTTCATCGATCCGCGCGAGCAGGCCATGGCGTTCGGTATATGGGCCTCGGTGGCTTCAGGAGGCGCGGCGTTCGGTCCAGTGGTGGGCGGCTTGTTGCTGGAGCATTTCTGGTGGGGCTCGGTATTTTTGATCAACGTGCCGATCGTGCTGGTGGCGTTGGTCGTCGGCGCCCTCTTGATCCCGAATCATCCGGGGGATATGAGCAAACGCTGGGACTGGCTGGGCTCGCTGCAGGTGATGATCGGTTTGATCAGCGTCGCGTATGCGGTCAAGGAACTCGGCAAGCGTGCGCCCTCCTTCGAAGGCATGTTGATCGCATTGGTGTTGGGTGCGCTGTTCCTGACGCTGTTTGTTCGCCGCCAACGTCGCGCCACTCAGCCGATGCTCGACGTGGCGCTGTTCAAGGTAACGGGGTTCAGAAATGCGGTGATCTCGGCCGTGGTGTCCGCCGCTGCGTTGATCGGCATGGAGCTGGTATTCAGCCAACGCCTGCAACTGGTGCTGGGCCTGTCACCACTGGAAGCTGCACTGTTTATCCTGCCGCTGCCGCTGGGCTCGTTTATCTCAGGGCCACTTGCCGGCTACTACCTGCCTCGCCTGGGGAACCAGCGGATGCTGTTCTGGACCCTGCTGCTATCTGCTGCGTCAATGCTGGCCTACCTGCTGCTGTATGACGCTGCGGTGTACCTGCAACTGATCGTCCTTGCGCTGCTGGGATTTACCATTGGTGCAGCACTGACAGCGTCGTCCAGCACCATCATGCTCAGCGTACCCGCCAACCAGGCTGGCATGGCCGCCTCCATCGAGGAAGTGTCGTTTGAACTGGGCGGTGCGGTGGGTGTAACCCTGGCAGGCAGCCTGTTATCGGCGATTTATGCGTATTCGGCGGGCGTGGTGATTCCATCCTGGCTGACCCGCAACCCTGCGACATTCGACAGTCTTGACGACGCGCTTGTCGTCGCCGAAACGTTGTCGCCCGAAGGCGCCGCCATGCTGCGCGCATTTGCCCGCTCGGCGTTTGATACGGGCTTTGTCGCTGTGCTGGCGGCGTCGGCAGCACTGCTTTTGATCGCAGCGCTGCTGGTCAAGTTGAGCAGGCAAACACCGCCGGCCACGCCTTAAAGCTTGTGGCTGCCCAACGCCAGGAACCGCTGGGGCGATGCCTTGCGCAGCCGCGCCGCGAGAAATACACCGCCCAGCAAGGCCAGTGGAATAATCGCGCAGAGGCTGTAGGACAGCAGTTGGCTGGCACCGGTCAGCACGTCGAAATGCACCACCGCCAGGACCAGCACCGCCAATAGCGCCAGGCACGAGAAAGCCGGGAAGATCTGCCCGCGCAAGACACCGACCTGGAGCTGCGGGTGGCGTCGGAAGAACACCAGGACCGCCGCCGAAGTCAGCGCCATCAGCAAGATCACGCACAGCGTGGCCAGGTTGGACAACCAGGCAAACAGTTGCAGGATCGGATCGGCATCCAGTGCGGCGAATATCAGCACCACCACGGCCGAGATCAGGCTCTGCAAGGCCGACCCCATATGCGGGCTCTGGTGTACGCGGTGGGTGGTACCCAACTGGCTGTGCAGCAAACCGTCACGGCCGATGGCATAGAAGTAGCGCGCAGCGGCGTTATGGAAGGCCAGCAGCCCGGCATAGATGCTGACCATGAACAGCACACGGATAACCTGGGTCAGTTGCGGGCCGACAAAATGGTCGGACATGCCGTAGATAAACGTGGTCGGATCCTGCAAGGCCTGCAACATCGGCACGATCTTGTCCGCCCCCACGCCCACCACCATCGACCACACCGACAACGCGTAGAAACCACCGATCAGCAACACCGAGCAGTACGTCGCAATCGGGATGGTGCGTTTTGGGTCCTTTGCCTCCTCACCGTAGATGGTCGTGGCTTCAAAGCCGATAAAGGCGGCGAAGCAAAACAGCAAGCCGATTGACGGTGTGCCGCTGAACACATGGCTGCGGCTGAACGAGTCAAGGTTGATGCCGCTGTCGCCGCCGGACTTGAGGATGGCGAAGTCCAGGACCAGGATCGCCAGGTACTCGGCGATCACCATCACCGACAGCACCCGCGCCGACAGGTCGATCTTGCGATAGCCCAGGATCGCGATGCTGGCCATCGCCATCAGCGAGTAGGACCACCACGGCAGCACCAGCCCGAGGGTGGCTTCCATGGTGCCACTGACCACACCGCCGAACATCCCGTACAACCCGACCTGCAGGATGTTATAGGCAAACATTGCCAGCACCCCGGCGGCACCACCCGCCAGGCCGCCCAGCCCACGGGCGGTGAATGCGTAGAAACCGCCCGCATTGGTCAGGTGGCGGGCCATGGTTGTGTAACCTACCGAGAACGCCAGCAGGACCAGCAAGGCGAGGATCAGCAAGGCCGGGGTGCCGGCACCGTTGCCCAGCATGATGCCAATGGGGACGCCGCCAGCGATCACACTCAGCGGGCTTGCCGCCGACACCACGAAGAAGATGATAAAGCCCACACCCAGGGCGCCACGCTTGAGCTGCGTCGAGCTGTTGATCGAGTTGGATACACTCATGTTATTGACCTTATTGTATGAGGCAGTCGCTGCAGGATCGGTTTAGCCGGCAGTTCACCGGCACCGAATAGCTTGTCGTTCTTGTTGCACGCTGGGGCTGATCCTATGCCTGCCCCGCAACGCGCCGGTATCCCAAATCGGTAACGCAAGCACCCACGGCGAAACACCCGCGTCTCCCAGGCAGGCTGTATCCGGTCTTGGCAGATTTTTTCGTTCAGGCGCGCGAGTAACCGGCGATGGTTGCGCGAGCGGTATGGGACGGCAGCTCTGCGAACAGCTCTTGGTACTCCGCCGCAAAATGGCTCAGGTGATAGAAGCCCCACTGGGCAGCGGCATCACCAATCGACAGCTCGCAGGCACGGGTGGACATCAAGAGGCGGCGTACGCCGTTGAGCCTTACGGAGCGCAGGTAATTCAGCGGAGTAGTCTCGGCGACCGAGCGGAAGCTGTTCTGCAGCGTCCGTCGACTCACCTGAAGGCGCTCGCACAGCTCGATCACGCTGGGCACGTTGATCATTTCTGCGGTGGTCAGGCGGTGGCATTTCTCGACAATGAAACTGCGCGTGGAGCTGGGGCTTCGCTGGTGTTTGTCACAGGCCGGGTCGGTCATCAGTTGCAACAGCTCGCCGAGCATCGCCTGCTCCAGCGCCACCTCACGATCCGGCGTGCTGTCGAGATCTTCATACATCAGTGCCTGGGAGAAAAGCGCCAGCAATCGCTGCCGAGCCCGTGCAAATCGCTGGGGGGAAACCCTGATCACCGGCTGGCGCAGCAAGCGGTTGAGTTCCTTCGCCGACGCCGTTTGCTCCAGTGCCTGTTCGAACAACTCACGCTCGAAGGTGATGGACAGCAGCTCCATGCCCATCGGCATATGGAACATGAACTCTTCGCCGCCGTGGAGAAAGAACAGGCTGCTGTCATCCACCTCGCGGCCCTGCATGCGAATCGAACCGGGGACGTTGATCGGCACGGCAAAGCACATCTTGCCGCGAGGCGCCACGCCGTTCTGCACCACGCGCTGGTTGATCTGTTCGAGAAACAAGTGACAACCGGTCGTCGTCAGTTGCATCAGCGAACTCTCGGCGCAGCCGGCGGTTAACTGGCTGTAGTCCTGATTCCACTGCTGGATGGTGGCCGCATGGACGTGGACATCTCGAAAATGGCTGATCGTCTGGTTTTTCATTGGGTCGCATGCCTCTGCCAATATTCTTATTTTTAGATCGCCGGGTAGGTTTGATAGTCGCACATAGCATAAATCCTGCAAGTGTGTTTATGCGCTGGAATGCATGCACTTCATGTGCCGATTCGGGCTACCCGTCTGGAACTCGCGCCGGAGATGATCAGGACACGTAAATAGACATTCCAGAGAGACCGTCATGAGTGAAGCCAAACTGCAATCCCTGCACTTCGCGGATGCCCCGCAGATTATCTCCGGCGAACTGCCAGGCCCCAAGACCCGCGAAGCCCTGGCGCTTTCGGCGCGTACCGAGTCCATGGCACGCGGCGGCGGACGTATGCCGGTGGCCATGGACCGGGCCTTCGGTGCAACCTTCAAAGACCCCGACGGCAACACCTACATCGACCTGTCAGCGGGCGTCGGTGTCAGCAGCGTAGGCCGTTGCCACCCCAAAGTGGTGCAGGCAATTCGTGAACAGTCCGAAGTGTTGATGCACGCCCTGGAAATCAACAGTACCCGGCGTACCGAGTTGGCTGCCAAATTGTCCGAAATCGCGCCCGAGGGTTTGCGTGGCGACTGCATCACCTTCTTCACGCAAAGCGGCAGTGATGCACTGGAAGCGGCGATCAAGTTCGCCAAGCGCATCACCGGGCGGCACCAGATCATCGCCTTTCACGGCGGCTACCATGGCGTGTGGAACGCTTCGGGTTCGCTGACCACCGGCACGGCCTACCGCAAAGGTTTTGGCGCGCAAATGGGTGGCGTGATTCACGCCCCCTACCCTTACGCCTACCGTTTCCCTTTCGACACCACCCACAAAAGCGCCGAGCAGATCGCCGGCGAGTACATCGACTACCTGTTGAACACGCCCTACACCGCCGCCGATGACGTGGCAGCCGTGATCGTGGAACCGGTACAGGGCGAAGGCGGCTACGTGCCCCCATCGCCGGAATTCCTGCAATTGCTGCGCAAGGCCTGCGACCGCAGCGGCACATTGCTGATTGTCGATGAAGTGCAGTCCGGCGCCGGCCGCACCGGCAAAATGTGGGCGGTCGAACACTCCGGCGTGAAGCCCGACATGCTCACCTTCGGCAAAGGCATCGGCAGCGACCTGCCCATGGCCGGCCTGATCATGCGCTCGGACCTGGCGGCGAAAATCCCCGACGGTTCCATGCCCAACACGTTTGCCGCCAACTCGTTGTCGGCCGCAGTGGCTCTGACCAACATCAGTATCCTGCAGGATCCTGAACTCGACCTGCTCAACCGCGCCCACACGCTGGGGCTGGAGGCACACGCGCATATTCGTGGCTTCAACAGCCCGTTGGTCGGTGAAGTGCGCGGGCGCGGCCTGATGATCGGCATCGAACTGATCGAAGACCCGCTCACCAAGGCGCCCCTGGCGGGCGAGAAGATCGGCCAACTGATGGGCTATCTGCTCAACCACGGCGTGCTGATGATTCCCTGTGGCCGCTACAGCAACGTGATGCGTGTGATGCCGTCGCTGACGATCTCCCGCGAACTGTTCTTCAAGGCGCTGGACATCTTCGGCGACGCCCTAGCGTCCCTCAAGGCGTAAACCTGCCCACTATTCGAGGACCGCAAAATGACTGAGCACTTGAATCACTTCATCGAAGGTACGTCCTGCGAAGCATTCGACCGACGTCGTATCGACCTGGTCAGCCCCGTGACCGAACAGGTGTATGGCAGCTCCGCGCGCGGCACACGCGAGGACGTGGACCGTGCCGTGGCGGCTGCGCGCCGGCAACTCGACGGCGGCGAGTGGAGCCAGCTCGACGGCGCCCAGCGTGGCCGACTGCTGTCGAAGCTGGCTGACCTGGTTGAGCGCGACACGGAACGGCTGGCCGATCTGGACGCCAACGCCATCGGTCGCTCCCCTATCGAACCGCGCCGCATGGACCTGCCCAACGCGATTGCCAACCTGCGCGCAGCCTCTGGCTGGGCCAACCAGCTTGAAGGCCGCACCATTCCCACCGGTGGCTACTTTGGCACCAAGACCTTGTCGTACACGGTACGCGAGCCTGTCGGCGTAGTCGGTGCGATCGTGCCCTGGAACTCGCCGCTGATGATCACCGTGTGGAAGCTCGCTGCATTGCTGGCGGCTGGCTGCACCGTCGTGATCAAACCATCGGAAGAAACCCCGCAGTCGGCCCTGCACCTGGCGCTGCTGGCACAAGAAGCGGGCTTTCCGGACGGCGTGATCAACGTGGTCACCGGCTACGGCAACGAAGTCGGTCGCGCCCTGTGCGAACACCCGGACGTCGCCAAGATCAGCTTCACCGGCAGTCCCGAGGCCGGGCGTGAAATCCAGCGCACCGCCGGTGTGCTGTTCAAGCGCGTGGCTTTGGAATTGGGCGGCAAGAGCCCGCAGATTGTGTTCGACGATGCCTCCTTCGACGACGCCCTGCGCGGCTGTACCCTCGGTCTTTTCGCCAACCAGGGCCAGGTGTGTGCGGCCGGTTCGCGGATCCTGGTGCAGCGCAGTCTCGCCGAACGTTTCGGCGCCGCGCTGGCCGAGGCCGCAGAGGCGGTAAGCGTGGGCGACCCTCGCGAGCCCGGCGTACAGATGGGCCCGGTGGCCAAGAAGGCGCAATTCGATCGCGTCAACCGGTACATCCAACTGGGTATCGACCAAGGCGCAACACTGCTGGCCGGCGGCGTCTCGGCCCCTAAGCAGGGCTGGTTCGTGCGTCCGACGATCTTCGCCAACGCTCGTAACGACATGGAAATCGCCCGGGACGAGATCTTCGGTCCCGTCGGCACACTCATTACGTTCGAGACCGAAGACGAAGCGATCGCCTTGGCCAACGACAGCAGCTACGGCCTCGCGGCCACAGTCTGGACCGGCGATCTGGTCAGGGCGCACCGTGTCGCGGCGGCGGTCAAAGCCGGCGCCGTGGGTATCAACTGCTGGAGCCCATTGGACGCCAACCTGCCTTGGGGCGGCGTCAAGACCAGCGGTATCGGGCGTGAAGGCGGGTTCAGCGGCGCGCTGGCCTACACCGAGGAGAAAGTCATCACCGTGCTGCTGCCAGCCTGAGCGCACGCCCTGTCCTGACCGAGCCACCCGCCAACGTTGAGGGTGGCCATTGAACCGTGCATCGCTCCGTGGAGAGCCTGATATGAACCCAATAGATCAACCGACAATCGATCGGTACCCGACCTCCTTGCGCATGTTGCACTGGGTGCGTGCCGTGCTCGTCCTGGGCCTGCTGTGGGTCGGCTGGCACATGACCGGCATGAATGATGAAGTGGCGAGCAAATTCGAGCTCTATTACCCATGGCACAAGTCCTTCGGGGTGTTGACGTTCCTGGTGGTGATGACTCAGCTCGCCGTGCGTTTTCGCACGCCCAATTTGCCGCAGCCGCTGGAAACCTTGGCGGGGTATGAAAGGTTCCTGTCACGCCTGACGCAGCGCGTGATGTATGTGCTCCTGGTGATCGTGCCGTTGATGGGCTACTCCATGTCGAGCACTTACACGATGAGCGACGGGGTGTTCTTTTTTGGGGTTAACCTGCCGGAGTTGTTGCCGAAGAATGACGATTGGTTCGCGGTGTTCCAATGGCTGCACAAAGTCCTCGCCTATACGTTGCTGGTCCTGATCGTGCTGCATGTCGCTGGCGCCCTCAAGCACCGCTTCTACGACCGCGACCCGCGCAACAACGTGTTGCGCCGCATGCTCTGACGCGATAAGGCGTTGACGCAACACGTCAACGCCTGCCTGAACCCGCAACAAACCTCAATGACGACTCAGAACGTCACCCACACAATGAACTGCATATAGGCATTGGTAGACGCACTTCCGCTCTGCCCGCCCCCGTTGCCAAACCATTTCTCGGGTTTATAGAGGCCGATCAACGGCGAGAGTGTGACGTTATCCGTGACCATCCAATCCAGGAACAGGTCCACCTCCCGCGCCGCGAAATCCCGTTCATTGCGACGGGACAGTGGATGGTAGTCAAAGGCCATCGCGTTCAGGGTCAATTTCTCGGTTGGCCGAACCGAGAGCAGCACGTCGTTGATCTGCATATTCGAGGTCACCGAACCAGCGTAGTTGGCTGCGATTTCACCCTGGAAGCGTTTGCGAAAACCGCCCTGGAACAGGAAATCCCAGCCTTCGGAATAGCGCGAATAGCGATAACTGACCGTCGGCTGCCATTGCACATCGGTGAAGGTGTAGCCGGCGTCGAAGAACATTGCCCGCTGTGAGCCGGAACGTTTTCCTGGCGCGCCACCTCGAATGCGAAGTCGGCGTTTTCAATCCCGGCGTTGCCCTGCCCACGAATGCTGTAGACGTTCATGCCCTTGCGTTCAAGCCTATCCGCAAAGGCATATTTCTCATCCACATCCAGGCCGTGGATGTAGGTCGAACCGATCGAGCCAATGGGGGTGGTGTAATCGAGAGTGCCCACCGCCAGTTCGGTCTTGGACTGGCCGGGATTCTCGGATTTCAGCCATATCAGGCTGCCGTGCAACCCCTCCTTGCCGCCCAGTTTCAGCATCGCCGTATTGCCAAACGCCAGGCGCTGCCCAAGGTAGAAGGCTCCCCCACGGTCGAACCGACCATCGCGCACGCCCTCGATGGGGCTGAACGCGTTCCCCGGGTTGAATCCGTCGTCGGTAATCAGGAAGCCATCCACCGTGACCAGTTGGCGCCCAAACGAGAAATCCACGCCGTCGTGGCCCAGTGCAGGCAGCAGGTTCCCGGACCTCCAGCCCAGGGATGTGCTGAGGTCAGTCACGTCTTGCTCCTGCATGCGTGGTTAATATCAAAAAAAGCTTTTCGTACTTCAGGTCTTTTAAAGATTACTTGCCGTTCATCCATCCTCTTTGTCAGTCCCCGCTGCCCGCTTTCTGATAGTGCGCCTCATCAACTTCACTCAGCGTTGCATAACCGTCGTAGTGGTAGAACCGATGCTTGTCGCGGGCATGGCGGTCACTCAGAAACTCCAGCGTGGCCAGGTCTATGCGCTTCGCGCTGAGGGGGCGTCGGTGGCAGAACAGTTTGCGCGTGCCCAGTTGTAAAAAGTCGGGATGCGGCACGCGCACTTCGTCAGGGGTGAACGTCACATCCAGCAACTTGCCCTCCGACAGTATCGCCGTAGGGCTGAAGGCATAAGTACCCATGACTTGCGTATCCGCAGGGCTCAGGTGTTTTTTGGCCTGGCCGTAGTAATAAACCGCGTGTTTATCCTTGGCCCAGCCATGACCGCAGGACTCGAACGTCGCCGCATCGGCCTTACGAATGGGCTCGGGGGGATGATAGAAAACCCGCTGGCAGAACACTGTTTTACCATCAGTCAGGTATGGCGAACCCAATGCGCGAAAATGCTCAGCGGGCTCCATTGAGAAGCGTTCGGGCACTTGAGTGTCGGCGTTATGAAACGGGATCAGGTACAAGCCATTTGCATCGCCGCACAGGTGACGATCGAGCAACTTGAAACTCGCCGCGTCCAGCCCGCTGATTGGCCTCCCGTGAAAATACACGTGCCGGCCCAGCTCGAAATTGAGGCCGATGGCATGCAAGGGCGCGGTTTCTTCCTGGGACTGTGCTTTGTCTTGCAGGCGGTGCCACCAATAGTCTTGCAGGTGCGGATGCGCGATGAAGAACACAGCCCATGCTTGTCGCATGGCCGCATCGACGACGCCGCCGGAGCCCAGTGGGCCATGCTTGTCGCCTACCAATACAGGCGAGTAATCCTGCGGCCCTTTATAGAGCTGTGCCACCACGAAACTCTCTACGTCTACCTCCAGGCGTTTGTTGCGCAAATAAGCGTGCTGCTGATCGCGGTAGTAACCCAACCCCAAATGCCGAAAGCTCGGGCCGTGAGCGCCGCGCAGGCGGGTACCGGCGGCGTAGACGAATTGGTCGTCCACAGCGAAATACTCGTCTTCGTGTTCGCTGGCGCTGACTACGCGGCCGCACTCATCAAACGCCGGTTGCCAGCACCTGAGCAGATTGAACTCACCCACATAACGCAGGTTTTTTCCGGTCAGGTAATAGGCGCGGTGGCGGTCTTTTGCATAACGCTCGTTGAGCACGGTGAAGGTTGCAAGGTCGGCATTGTCGATACGGTAGAAGTATTCGTAGGCAATGCTTGAGCCTTGCTGCGCTTGCACAATGATCGATTGGCCATCCGAGCCCCATCGACGCGCGAGCATTTGGAAGTTGCCTGGATTGGCAATTGGCAGCGGCGTGCCGTCCTTTTGGTGCAAGGGCTTGAAACCCCGATACACGTTGTTGTCGATCACTCGATAATCAGGATGATTGCAGTAACTCACCTGGGCAGTGGCGTTGGCGATGAATTGCCCCTGCAGAAAGACGGTCACCCCATCGCTGAAAAGCGCCGAGGCAGCGGACACCGATGCGGGTGACGGCTCCAGTAGCGCAAGGTGCTTGTGTCGCGCATCAGCAATTGTCACGACCGTGTAATGGTCAAACCAATAGGCGCGGGTTTCATCCCGCCAGTATTGGTGGCCCAGGTTTTCCAGCCCGTGGTTGAAACGAAACGCCAGGCGATGAAGCGCATGGTAGCCATAGCGCGCCTGGTAGCCTGGAAGCAGATAGTAATCGCGCCGCGCATCGCGCAGGAGCGCAGGGTTTTTGCGATGCCGCCACACCGGCTGTTCGGCAAGCAATGGGGACGGCGGGTAGTGCCCGGCAAGGGCGCGTTGCACCGTCTCGCCGGGCGGCAGGCCTTGAGGAGTGAGCATGATGTACACATCGGGTACCTGCCCATCACCCAGTAACGTGCCGTCCATAAACGCGAAGCCTTGATGCCATTCAAGGTTCAGCAGTTCCCAGTCGGCATTGTCTGTCGCGGTATTTTTCATTCAGCCACTCTAGCAAGGAGTTGGGGCAGTTTATTCAGGAGACCAAAAAGAACCACCCGGCAGGCAGCTAGCCCCGCGCGCTGTTTAATCTCGGGAGCCAGTCACTGACCTGGGAAACCCTGAACCTCTCGATAGCGGCGCAGTGTTTCATTCGCGTTGACCCTAAGCCACTCAACTGAACCGAATATCCAACGACCGCAGGTACGTTTGCAGCCCCGCATCTTGAATCGGGATCAGGAATGCCTCCGTGTCTGCCTCATTGAAGTGCGCATGCCAGTAACCGGGCGGGGTCACAAACGCCAGGCCAGGTGACCAGTCAACTCGTACCGGGTTGTGGATCTGCCCATCCACATCCAGCTCAGTACCCACCAACGAGTAACACCCTGCCGGGCAATCGATAATGAAATCCAAGGCAATCGATTGATGCCGATGGGGCTTTTGCACCGAACCCGCTGGCAGAATCCCATACATCGCCCACAGCACATGCGTCACCGTGCGTGTCTGTGGAAAGTTGCGATTGCCCAGCAGGATACTGATGCGACTGCGGTCCTGCGCACGCGGGTCGTCGGCTGCTTCACGCAGTTTCGCGTTCGCCACGTCTGCGGGGTAGAGCGTCGGCGCAAAGCGATCACTGCTGCGCGTCACACCCAGGTAGCGCAATAGCGGCTCATCGTGCACATAGTAAAACCGAGCATCCTGCGTCGCACTGAGACATGCCTCCTGCAGGCCCGGCAGCGCAATAAAGCAGCCTTTAGACCATTGAATGGCATGCTCGCCCTGAACCACGCGGCCCTCCCCTGCGATCACATAGAACACTTGTGACGTCGCGTTGGGCTGCAGGTAGAGGGTATCGCCGGCGTTGAGCCGAATGAAGTTCGCGCACAGCCCAGGGCCAGTCGCCGGGCCTTCGCAGCCCAAGGCTTCGCTGAGGTCCAGTGGCACCACCCTGGAGGGGCCGCTGTCATACAGCGAGGCTGGGAAGCTCTGATAGGGAATCCGTGAGATCAAGTTCGCGCTGATCGGATTGGCCGCTTTGCTGTATTCAAAGTACTCGGCGTCGATTGGGTCGGTACGGATCCTGTGCGGTGTGGATTCGCTGTTCATTCGGGTCACCTCAATCTTCGGCTGGGTTGCGCACGGCTCCAAGGGACGCTGCGCGGGTGCATCAACTATAGACACCCTGCAGAATGGGATTAATCCCTTGCGCCGTGCAGCAGTCATGCGAAACGGATATGCTCCGCGTTTATTGCCGATCACTGATACCGGGATGCCAGCCCAGTCTCTGCTGCCCACGCGGTGCATGGAGCCGTATCCTCTCAAGGACGTTTGAACGATGAGTACCCCCGCGCTGGATATCAGCAGCCTGACGCCATTGCCTTACCACCAGCGCGTGGTCGACTACCTGAAAGCCCATGAACCTGTCGTGTGGGATTGGGCCTCGTCCTTGGGCGTTCAGCAGGAACACGCCCAGGATGTACGTGCGCAATTGCTGCGTGACACCTATCGCTTAAGTCCCGAGACCCATCCGCAGGCCTATCAGGCCTGTGAAACGGCATTACAGTGTTTGCAGATCAAGGCACCCGCCACCCTTTACCAGGCTGGCGACGGCGCGATGAATGCGAGCCTGTATTACCTGGCCGGTGAAGTGCATGTGGTGTTCTACGGCCCGATTCTTGAGCGGCTGGACGCCCAGGAGTTGCTGGCGCTGCTGGGACATGAGCTGGCTCATTACCGGTTATGGTCGGAGCACGGTGGCGACTTTCTCACCGCAGAGCGAATTCTCAATCACGCCATGGCCGATGTGAATACGCCGTCCAGCCTGGAACAGACGGCACGTCTATATAGCTTGCACACCGAAATCTATGCCGACCGCGGAGCGGCACTCGTGGCTAATGGGCCAGAAGCGTCGATTACCTCGCTGGTCAAGATTCACACCGGGATTGTCAGCGTGGATGCCGCCAGCTACTTGAAGCAGGCCCGAGAGCTGGATGGCAAGGACGCGCAGCTGTCCCAGGGCATTTCCCATCCGGAGACGTTTTTGCGCTCCCAGGCGGTGGACAGCTGGTGGCGGCAACTCCCGGATATGGATAGCTGGCTGGATCGGCGGTTGCGCGGGCCGTTGTCGCTCAATCGTCTGGACGTGATCGACCAGGTCGAGTTGACCGCCCTCACCCGCAGCTTTATTGCCCATTTCACCGGCTCCCCCGTGTTGCAATCAGAGGTTGTGCTCAATCAGGTGCGCGGTTTCTTTCCCGATTGGAAGGACAACGAAACGCCACTCGACCTAACGACGTTGAATGCCGAGCGTATCGACACCAGTATCCATGAATACCTGCACTTCATCATGCTCGACCTGAGTCTGGTGGACCGCGACTTGCGGGATGAAGCCCTGCTGCACGCCGCGCGCACCGCCAAGAAACTCGGCAGCGCCGATGACTTTATCAACGTGCTCAAGCGCGATATCAAACTACCCAAACGTGAGCTCGACCCGATCGTTCGCGCGCTCAAAGCGGAGGTCGACACATGGACCCAGTAAGCCAAGTCGTCACGTTCACTCAATTGCTGCAGAGCCACGATGGCGCCGCCGTACCCATCGACGATGTGTTGTTCCTGGCGCTGCCACTGCTGCGTCAGGTGGCACAGCTGCATGAACTGGGACGTGTCGCCCAGCTCAGCTATCTCGATGTGCTGCAAGGGCCGGAACGCGCGTTGCAACTGCGTAATCCTGAAGGTGTCCCGCCGCGGCTGGCGCTGGAAGCGATCAAGCAGGTGCAGCCCAATCCGGAATCGGCGCTGAATGTCGTCGGCAAAGTCCGCCTGACCCGGGACTCGGAAAGCGGCGTGGCCATTACCGACCTGCAAGTCCAGGAGGACCTGCATCAAGCCATCGACCACCCGGTATTCCTCCCGGACCTGCACAGTTGGGAGCATCGCCTCGGGCACCACGATGAGATCACCGACATATTCCAGCTCGGTCAATTGCTGGCGTGCCTGGCATGCGGATTGGATTTCGCCGATATCAATGACCTCAAGACGTTTGCCCGGCACCGCCGCAACCTGTTCCAGCTTAATGGCCGGCTCAACCCGGTGTTGGCCAATCTGATCGTTGAGATGACTGAGCTGAACCGCCATGAGCGCGCCACGGATGTGGGCTCGCTGGCGCGGCGCCTGGAGTCTTGGCGCGAACAGCCAGCCAGCCTGGATGTCGAGCGTGTGTTGGCCCAGGCCGAAGGCCCGGCGTCGCGGCGCACGGTGGTGCTGGAACATCTGCGCAACCGGTTGTTTGACCTTTCGCGCCGCAATCGCCTGCTGTACTTCCGGCCAACCCAGGCCAACGTCAACTTGACCGTGGCCAGCGTTCCGTTGGTGATGCGCATTGAAAGTATCCGGCCCGAAGCGCTGTGCACCTGGCAACCCACCTTCGGCGGGTTCTCCGAACAAGTGCTGAGCGGCAAGCCTGTTGGACTGCAGCAATGGCTGCGGTTTGAAGACCAGACCTGGTTGCAGGCGTCGCTGGAGCGCATCATCCAAGAAACTCGACGTGATCGTGCCGAGTTCGGCTTCAGCAACTTGCGCCTGGTGGTGGCCTTCATGCGCTGGCACAACCTCAAGGACACGCCGGAAGAACGTATTGTTACCCCGCTGCTCTGGCTTCCAGTGGAGTTGAGTCGCAAAAAAGGTGTGCGTGACCAGTTCGTGTTGCAATGCGACGAAACCGAGGCGCAATTCAACCCGGTACTGCGTCATCAGTTGCGTCAGCTCTACGATATCCAGTTGCCGGAAACCGTCGACCTGCAAAAGACGTCTCTGGAAGACATCCATGCTGATATTGCGCGCCAGATCAAACTGACCGAGCCCGGCGTCGAGTTACGCCTGCAAAGCAAACCGCAAATCGAGCTGATCCACCAGAAGGCCGTGCAGCATCTGCACCACTTCCAGCGCCGTCGTGCTCGCCAGCGTTCAGCGATGCCTTTGGTCAAGCCGGATTTCAGCTACGACCGCGAAGATTTCCGTCCGCTGGGCCTGCAACTGTTCCAGCAGAAGGTACTGCCCAGTGAGTTGCCGCTGCGCCTGGCCGTAGGCGCCAAACCCGTGCTGCGCAATCAACACCCTCAGATGGTCGCCAGCAGCGCCGAAAACAGTACCTTCGCCCTGCCCGAGAACCAGGGGCATCGCTACGCCTGGGACATCGACCTGACGCAGGTGACCCTGGCCAACTTCAACTATCGCAAGATGTCGCTGGTGCGGGACTATGCGCAGCTGATCGACGAACCGGCGCAGAACGAAGCGTTTGACCGGATGTTTTCCATCGAACCTCGGGACGTCGAGGTCCAGTCCCCTGACCCCATCCCGTTGCCCGAACAGTGGAACGTGGTCGCCGGCGACGCTACGCAGAATGCCGCCGTCAGCCTGGCCCGTACCGGGCGTAACTTCATCATTCAGGGGCCGCCGGGCACCGGCAAGTCCCAGACCATCACCAACCTGATCGCCGACTACGCAGGTCGCGGCCTGCGGGTGCTGTTTGTCTGTGAAAAACGTGCGGCGCTGGACGTGGTGTTCCATCGCCTGCAACAAAGTGAACTGGGTGAGTTGTGCTGCCTGATCCACGATTCACAGACTGATAAGAAAGCCTTCGTGGGCAACCTGCGCGAGTGCTATGAGCGTTGGATCGCCGGCGATGCGCAGTCGCCGCAGTTGCAAGCCCGGCGCGACACCCTGCTGGCTGGCCTGAGCCAACAACTGGGCTTGATAGAGTGTTTTGAACAGGCAATGGCTGGGGTGCCGGAGTCCTTGGCATGCTCGGTACGCGAGTTGGTACGTCATCTGATTGAACTGCCGCCCGTTGCTGCAAAGCTGCCACCCGAAGCCTTGGAGCGCTTGCCCGAATGGCGTCATTGGCAGGCCCAAAGCGAGCTGACCGGCCGTGTGTATCAAACGATCAAAGAACGTTTCGGCCTCGACAGTTTTGCACGGCATCCTTTCAGCCACTTGGCCTCAAGCCTGATTACCCACGAACATGCATATGGTCAACTCAAGGCGTTCCTGGATGAAGCCAGTGGGCTGATGGACAGTGTCGAGCCGTTCCTGGAGTCATCGTCGGGCCTGCTGTCTGGGGACACCCGCCTGGCGGATGCGTGCTTACTGACCCAGGCCGCGGAACAACTGACCAGCGCCAACCTGGCAACGCACCTCGACCTGCTGGAGCCAGGCTCGCCGGGCTCCCAAGCGTTGCACGCCGAACAGCTGGCGTTGCAGGCATTGACCGTACAGCAACACAACGCCCGTGAATCGACCCACTACTGGCGTGAAAAACTCGCGCCCCAGGATACCCAGGCTGCCCTCGACCTAGCACAGCGGTTAGAAGGCTCGCTGCTGCGTTGGCTGCAACCCGCCTGGTGGCGGCTGCGCAGTGAAGTGCAACGACGCTACGACTTCAGTCAACACGCGATTCGCCCCAGTTTCCGCAGTGTGCTCGACGGCCTGGCCGGCGAGCACCGCGCCACTGCCGAACTGCACGTCGAGCAGCAACGCCTGCAAGGTCGCTATGGCATCCCGGATATCGACCTGTTCGTGAGCAACCTGCAAGCCCTGCTCCAGCAACTGAGCACATCACCGCTGTTGCGTCAGTGGGTCGAAGGCCTGCGGGGTAATCCGGATTCCCTGCCTGGTGTGCGCCAGGCAGCCAACCTGCGCCAGCCGGTGGCCCGCTTGGCCGAACTGGTCGCGCAACATTGTGTGTTCGACCCGGCGCCGAGCTTGAGCGAGTTGGCGGAATACCTGCGCGATCTGCGCGAAGAACTCGACGAACTGCCCGACACCCTGCCCCTGCTCATTGAGTTGCACCAGGCCGATCCTGTCTGCTTGGCGGTCGTGCAACAGTACGCCTTGGCGCACCGCGCACTGGACGGTTTGATTGCCCAGGAAAACCTGACTCGCCTGTACCGCGCCAACCCGCAGCTGGCGCGCTTCGATGGCCCGGCCTTGAGTGTGGCTGCGCGTCAGGTCAGCCAGGCTGAAAGCAGCCTGCTCAAAAGTAATGCTCACGTGCTCAGCGCTACGTTGCACCAGCGTTTTCTGGAGCATGTGAAGCAATCGGCGATGTCGGTGACTCAACTGGACGCCCAAGCCCGTGAGTTCAAGAAAGCCTACGCCAAGGGCCGTCGTGAACTGGAGCATGAGTTGGGCAAGACCATGCGCTATCGCTCTATTCGTGAAATGGCGAGTGGCGACAGTGGCCGGGTGATCAACGACCTCAAGCCCATCTGGTTGATGAGCCCGCTGTCGGTGTCCGACACCCTGCCATTGACGCCGGACCTGTTTGACGTGGTGATTTTCGACGAAGCCAGCCAGATCCCTAGCGAAGAAGCCGTGCCGGCCCTGAGCCGTGCGCAGCAGGTGATTGTGGTGGGTGACGAGATGCAGTTGCCACCGACCAACTTCTTCTCCAGCGCCGGCGACCAGGACGATAACGAACTGATTGCCATGGAGGATGGAGAACAGATCGCAATCAACCTTGATGCCGACAGCCTGCTGAGCCAAGCCGCACGTAACTTGCCGGCGACCCTCCTGGCTTGGCACTACCGCAGTCGCCACGAAGCCTTGATCAGTTTCTCCAATGCAGCGTTCTACGAAGGGCGGCTGATCACCATTCCTGACCGTCGTATCGAGCGCCCTGCCCCGGCTCACGCGGCCCTTGACTCCACGGACGCCCAGGCGGTGGTCCAGGGCGCCGACACGCTGCTGGAAAGCCCGATCAGCTTCTTGAAGATGAGCGACGGTGTCTACCTCAGCCGCAGCAATCTGGCCGAAGCACGCTATATCGCCAATCTGGTGCGTGAGCTGCTGCAACGCGAGACCGGCCTGAGCCTGGGCATCGTGGCGTTTTCCGAGGCCCAGCAAGGTGCCATTGAGCAGGCCCTGGAAGACTTGGCCAGCAGCGACTCGGCCTTTGCCACACGTCTTGAGCGCGAGTACGTGCGTGAAGATGCCGGGCAATTCAATGGCCTGTTCGTCAAGAACCTGGAGAACGTCCAGGGGGACGAGCGTGATGTGATTATTCTGAGCATCTGCTACGCGCCAGGACCAAACGGCAAGATGCTGATGAATTTCGGCCCGATCAACCAGCGAGGTGGGGAAAAACGCCTTAACGTGATCTTCAGTCGCGCCCGTAAGCGCATGGCGATCGTCTCCAGCATCGAATCCGAGGCCATCACCAACACCCACAACGACGGCGCCGCTGCACTGCGTGCGTTCCTGCAGTTTGCCCAGGCCAGTGCCACTGGGGATGCGCCGCGCTCCCAAGGTATCCTCGCCAACCTCAATCCCGGCGCCAAGCAGTCCTTTGCCGTCAGCCTGCCCAAGGACCACCTGCGCAGTGCCCTCGCCGCCGCGTTGCGCAAACGCGGGCATTCGGTCCAGGAATATGTTGGGCGTTCACAGTTCCGCTGTGACTTGGCGATCAGTGACGCCAGCGGCGAACACTTCAGCCTCGGCGTGCTGCTGGACGGCGACACCGCGGCTGCCGCTGACGTGCGTGAGCGTTACATCTTCCGCCCGACGGTACTGCGCAGTTTCGGTTGGAAGATCATCGACGTGCCCAGCCATGACTGGCTGCGCGATCCGGAAGACGTGCTCAATCGCATCGAAACGCTCCTACGGGGTGAGGAAGCCCCTGCGCTGCCAGAACCGGAACAGGCAGAGGAAACTGTCGAGATCGAGGTCGAAGCGCCAATCACCCCTGAAGCGCTTCCCTTGATGCGCGCGTTCACCTTTGGAGACGGCAACGCCAACAAGTTCTGGCGTATTGGCGTGGCGGAGGCCGAGGTGACGGTGAATTTTGGCCGTATCGGCACCAAGGGGCAGACCCTGATCAAGTCCCTAGACAGCCCTGAACGTGCTTTGCGTGAAGCAGAAAAGCTGATCGCGGAGAAACTTCGCAAAGGGTATCAAGAGCAGGCATGAATGAGAGAAAGGCGCCCAACCCGGGCGCCGATCAACTGGCGGGCCCTGCCCGCCAATCCTGTCCGCCCTCCAACCGTAAACCCACACGCCATACCTCAGCCCCCGCCTAATGCTGAAACGTCATCATCTCCTATTCGCCCGCATGTTAATCTCGCACCACCACGAATAGACATTGATCGTCACAAGACGATGACCAGAACCAGGAAAGCCCATGCCAAAGATTTCTCACTCAGCCCTGCGCCGCACATTCCGTGAATTGCTTGCCACCCCAACCTGCGTTGAAACCGCTTCCGTCTTTGACCCGATGTCGGCGCGTATCGCCGCTGACCTGGGTTTCGAAGTCGGCATCCTCGGTGGCTCCGTTGCCTCGTTGCAGGTATTGGCCGCACCCGATTTCGCGCTGATCACGCTGAGTGAGTTCGTCGAACAAGCCACCCGTATAGGTCGTGTTGCCCAACTGCCGTTCATTGCCGACGCCGACCACGGCTACGGCAATGCCCTTAACGTGATGCGCACCGTTGAGGAGCTTGAGCGTGCCGGTGTGGCCGCCTTGACCATTGAGGACACGCTGCTGCCTGCGCAGTTCGGGCGTAAATCCACTGACCTGATCTCCATTGAAGAAGGCATCGGCAAGGTCCGCGCCGCGCTGGAAGCGCGTGTTGATCCAGAACTGTCGATCATTGCCCGCACCAATGCTGGCGTGTTGCCGACTGAAGCGGTTATCGAGCGTACCCTGGCTTATCAGAAAGCTGGTGCCGATGGGATTTGTATGGTGGGTGTGGCTGATTTTGAGCACCTCGAGCAGATCGCGGAGAACCTGACGGTGCCGCTGATGCTGGTGACGTATGGCAACCCTAAACTGAATGACGCCAAACGTCTGGCCAGCCTCGGTGTGCGTGTAGTGGTTGCTGGTCACGGCGCCTACTTTGCCGCGATCAAGGCGACCTACGACAGCCTGCGTGCTCAGCGCCAGTTGACCCATAGCACCGATAACCTGAGCGCTACCGAGCTGACCCACACGTACACCTTGCCGGAAAACTACGTGGCTTGGGCTGAAGAGTTCATGGACGTCAAAGAGTAAGACCCAAACCGGAACGAGGGGTGCAATGCCCCTCCTTTTCCGATAGTGCCTTCATCGAAAACGTCATCCAGCCCACCCGGTAACCTCGGGAACATGACGTTGAAGCCATCACTGCCCTCCTCGGCGATTTGAATGAGCTGCGGCTGATCGTCGACTATCCGTGTGGTGAGGGAGCTTGCTCCCGTTGGACTGCGCAGCAGTCCCTTTAGAGCGGGGCCGCTTCGCGCCCCAGCGGGAGCAAGCTCCCTCGCCACAGAAAGCCACCTCATAGCAAGACAGCTGCGCCCTTATAGCTAGCTCCCTCGCTACATCAGCCCACCCAACCGACTGCGGTTTTGGGAATCACGTCTGACTCATCCAACTTCGATGCAAACATGCTGACCGCCTCCACCGCATCACGGGTGCTGGTGCGAATCTGCAGGATCACCGAGCCCGCCTGGTCGGCCAGGTTGACGCCGCGTTGTGCGCCTTCCTGGGTCGAGCTCATGCTGCTCACCGCATCGCGGGTTTCCGAGAGAATCATCCCGATCATCTCGGCAATTTCCGCCGTTGAGCGGCTGGTCCGCCCGGCCAGTTGCCGCACTTCGTCGGCCACCACCGCAAAGCCGCGCCCCTGGTCACCTGCCCGCGCGGCCTCGATGGCTGCGTTGAGTGCCAACAGGTTGGTCTGGTCGGCGATGCCGCGAATGGTGTTGACGATGGCGGTGATCTGCTCGGATCGGTCGCCCAATTGTCCCACCAGCCGTGCAGACGCGCCGATGTTGTCGGCGATGCGGCGCATTTCAGTGGCGGTCTCCTGGATCACCTGGGTGCCATGTTCGGCAAACCGCTCGGTCTCGGACGAGATATGGTAGGCCCGGGAAGCACCACGAGAGTCTTCCTCGAACTTTTCCACGCGTTCGGTGATGTCGCTGGCAAACTTGACGATCTTGACCAGCTTGCCGTCGCCGTCGTAGACCGGGTTATAGCTCGCCTCCAGCCACACCACCCGGCCATGCTTGCCCAGGCGCTTGAATTGCCCGGTGAAGAACTCGCCGTTGTTCAAGCGGCGCCAGAAGTCTGTGTATTCGTTGCTGTTGATCAGCGCCGGTTCGCAAAACAGGCGATGGTGCTTGCCTTTTATTTCTGCCAACCCATAACCCATGACGTTCAAGAAGTTTGCATTGGCGTCCAGCACCTGGCCGCTCAAATCAAATTCGATCACTGCCATTGCTCGGTCCAGCGCGGCCAGTTTGCTGCGGGTCGCCGCCTCTTGCTCGACTTTGGCGGTGACGTCCAAGGCGTACTTGACCACTTTCAGTACCTGGCCACGCTCATCCAGCACCGGGTTGTAACTGGCCTCCAGCCAGACGGTCTTGCCGTTGGCGTCCACCCGTTTGAAGGTGCCTGACACAAACCTGCCAGCCTTCAGGTCAGTCCAGAACTGGCTGTAGGCCGGGCTGCTGGTCAGCTCTGGCAGGCAGAAGTCACGGTGGGACTTGCCGGCCAATTGATCGGCGCGATAACCGAGGGTCTTGAGGAAGTTGTCGTTGGCCCGCAGCACCTTGCCGTTGAGGTCGAATTCGACCACGGCCATGGAGCGTTCCAGTGCAGCAATCAGTCCTTTGTATTCAGTGGCTTCGGCCGTCCTGGCCGCCAGTTCTGTCTTGAGTGTTGTGTTGAACATGACGTGCCCTCAGCCGTGCGGAAAAACTGGTTTCTTGATGGGCTATCGGCTGAGAAATACACGACTTTATGCGGCAAAAATGTTTATTTTCTGGCGCCAAATTATTGCTGGAGCCGCGTGATTCAAGGCTTTGCGGCGAGCGACGCCAAACGCTCGCGCATGCCGTCGCTGGCGGCCGGGCCGGCCTGCAAAACGCAGTTCTCCAACGACACGATCTCCCCCTGCTCGCTCGCCAATATCGGCTGCAGCGGACGCCCGGTGCCCCGCTCCACCAACTCGACACTGGTGCCTTCCTCGGCGTAGTGCCGATTACCCCAGGCCACCAGCGACATCAGCACCATACGAAAGTCCTCACCCTTGGCCGTCGGCACATACTCGTCGCGCGGCGGCCGCTCGCTGTAAGGCCGACGCTCCAGCATGCCGGCCTCCACCAGCGCATTAAGGCGGCGCGTCAACATATTGGGCGCGATGCCCAGGCTGCGTGAGAACTCATCGAAACGGCGTAAGCCCTGCAGCGCGTCGCGCATGATCAAGATGCTCCACCACTCCCCTACCCGCTCAAGGCTACGGGCGATGGGGCATTCGTCGCGAGTCAGGGATTTGCGTTGCATGGAAGTTCCTATCGGTCGGTGCAAAGGTGTGTGATGCCATGTTACTTTCATTATGATAGTGACGTCCATAAAGTCTGTACCCTCAACGCAACCGGAGTCGATTGATCATGAGTAAACGCATCGTTGTGACAGGCATGGGCGCTCTGACGCCATTGGGCGCTGACGTGGAGACAACCTGGCGACGCCTGTTGGCCGGGCAGTCGGGCATTCGTCGCTTGCCGCAGGCGTTGATCGGAGACCTGGCCGTGAGCATCGGTGGCCAGGTCCAGAGCGTGCAGCAGGACCCCGAAGCCGGGTTTGACCCCGATCGGCTGCTGGCGGCCAAGGAACAGCGCAAAATGGACCGCTTTATCCTGTTCGCCCTGGCGGCGGCGGATGAAGCCTTGAAGCAAGCAGGCTGGACGCCTGAGACGCCCGAACAGCAGGCGCGCACGGCCACCATCATTGCCTCAGGCGTGGGCGGTTTCCCAGCGATCGCCGATGCGGTGCGTACCACCGACAGCAAAGGCCCACGGCGTTTGTCACCGTTTACCATCCCCTCCTTCCTGAGCAACATGGCCGCCGGGCATGTGTCGATCAACTACGGGTTGAAAGGCCCGTTGGGTGCACCGGTCACCGCCTGTGCTGCCGGTGTACAGGCCATCGGCGACGCCGCGCGCATGATTCGCGCCGGTGAAGTCGATGTGGCGGTGTGTGGCGGTGCCGAAGCGGCGATCCATCGGGTCAGCCTCGCCGGTTTTGCGGCGGCGCGGGCATTGTCCAGCGACTTCAATGACACGCCCGAACGCGCCTCCCGCCCTTTCGACCAGGCACGCGACGGTTTCGTCATGGGTGAAGGCGCCGGTATTCTCGTCATCGAAGCGCTGGAGCACGCCCTGGCGCGGGGCGCGCAACCCATTGCAGAGTTGGTCGGATACGGCACCAGCGCCGATGCCTATCACATGACCGCGGGCCCGGAAGACGGCGACGGTGCGCAACGCGCGATGGTGCAGGCCTTGCGTCAGGCCGGTATCAATGCGGATCAGGTGCAGTACTTGAACGCCCACGCCACCTCGACCCCGGTGGGTGACAAAGGTGAGTTGGCCGCAATCAGAACGGTCTTCGGTACGGGCGGCAGCCTGGCGATCAGTTCGACCAAATCCGCCACCGGCCACCTGCTCGGAGCGGCGGGCGGGATCGAAGCCATCTTCACCGTACTCGCCCTGCGCGACCAAGTGGCTCCGGTGACGCTCAACCTGGAAAACCCCGACGCCCTTGCTGACGGTCTGGACCTGCTGCGTGGTCAAGCCCGGCCAATGCCGATTGAGTACGCGCTGTCCAATGGCTTCGGCTTTGGCGGTGTGAATGCGAGCGTACTGTTCCGCCGCTGGGCGTAGTTTGCCCCCTCCGTCATTTTCGGGGACCATGGCGCCTTTCTGAACCTGCCAACGAGAGGCGCCCATGGCCAACCACGACCTGCACTACACCCCGGACCCGGATGCCGATTCGATTTCTTCCGACGTGATCGGCTTCAACGGCATCCTGGTGTCCACCCAGATCCCGACCCGCGCCGACGGCAGCCTGGAACTGGGCGACATCACCCAGCAGAGCGAATGCACCCTTCAAGCCCTGAAAGTCGCCCTGGAAAAGGCCGGCAGCGGCATGGACCGGGTGATGCACCTGACCATTTATCTGACGGACATGGCCGACCGCGCCGCTTTCAACGAGGTCTACAAACGCTTCTTCGCCAAGCCCTGGCCGGTGCGTGCGGCAGTTGGCGTGGCCGCGTTGGCGGTAGAGGGTATGCGCGTGGAAGTCACCGCGATGGCTGCCAAAGCCTGAGTCAGGCTCCACCAGCGGTCACAATCGGACAATGCGCGGATGCTTGTAGGGGTTTTCATCGCTACAATGCCCGCCTCGACCGTGACAAGCCTGACTAAAAAAACTATGTCCTTGCCCAAGCACCACCTGGAATTGCTCAGCCCTGCCCGCGATGTCGCCATCGCACGCGAGGCCATTTTGCACGGCGCCGACGCCATCTACATTGGCGGGCCTAGCTTCGGCGCCCGCCATAACGCCTGTAACGACGTGAGCGATATCGCTTCCCTGGTGGAATTCGCCCGCCGTTACCACGCCCGCGTCTTCACCACCATCAACACCATCCTGCACGACAACGAACTGGAACCCGCGCGCAAGTTGATTCATCAGCTCTACGACGCCGGTGTCGACGCGTTGATCGTGCAAGACCTGGGCGTGATGGAGCTGGATATTCCGCCCATCGAGCTGCACGCCAGCACCCAGACCGACATTCGCACCCTCGCCCGCGCCAAGTTTCTCGACCAGGCCGGTTTCTCGCAGTTGGTATTGGCCCGTGAGCTTAACCTGCAAGAGATCCGCGCCATTGCCGACGAAACCGAGGCCGCCGTTGAGTTCTTCATCCACGGCGCCCTGTGCGTGGCATTCTCCGGCCAGTGCAACATCTCGCACGCGCAGAACGGCCGCAGCGCCAACCGTGGCGATTGCTCCCAGGCCTGCCGCCTGCCGTACACCTTGAAAGATGACCAGGGCCGCGTCGTGGCCTTTGAAAAGCACCTGCTGTCGATGAAAGACAACAACCAGAGCGCCAACCTGCGCGCCCTGGTCGAAGCCGGCGTGCGTTCGTTCAAGATCGAAGGCCGCTACAAGGACATGGGCTATGTGAAGAACATCACCGCCTATTACCGTCAGCGCCTCGACGAGATTCTCGAAGACCGCCCGGACCTGGCCCGTGCTTCCAGCGGCCGCACCGCGCACTTCTTCCTGCCCGACCCGGAAAAAACCTTCCACCGTGGCAGCACCGACTATTTCGTCAGTGACCGTAAGATCGACATCGGCGCCTTCGACACCCCGACCTTCACCGGCCTGCCGGTGGGCGTGGTGGAAAAAGCCGGCAAGCGCGACCTGCAAGTGGTCACCCATGAGCCGCTGTCCAATGGCGACGGCCTGAATGTGCTGGTCAAACGCGAAGTGGTGGGTTTCCGCGCCAACATCGCCGAGCCTAAAGGTGAGTTCGAGGAAGACGGCGAGAAGCGCTACCGCTACCGCGTCGAGCCGAATGAAATGCCGGCCGGCCTGCATCAACTGCGCCCGAACCACCCGCTGAACCGCAACCTCGATCACAACTGGCAACAGGCGCTGTTGAAGACCTCGTCCGAGCGCCGTATCGGCCTGTCCTGGGTTGCTCGTTTGCGTGAAGAGCAGCTTGAAGTCGTCGCCACCAGTGAAGAAGGCATCAGCGCCAGCGTCACCCTGCGCGGCCCGTTTGGTGTGGCCAACAAGCCGGAACAGGCGCTGGACACCCTGCGTGACCTGCTCGGCCAACTGGGCACTACCGAGTACCACGCGACGAACATTCAGCTGGATGCGCCGCAGGCGTTCTTCATCCCCAATTCGCAGCTCAAGGCCTTGCGCCGCGAAGTGATCGAGGCGCTGACCACCGCTCGCATCGCCGCTCACCCACGCGGTGGCCGCAAGGCAGAAACCTCGCCGCCGCCGGTCTACCCGGATGCGCACCTGTCGTTCCTGGCTAACGTCTACAACCAGAAAGCCCGTGATTTCTACCACCGGCACGGTGTGAAGCTGATCGACGCCGCCTTCGAAGCCCACGAAGAAACCGGCGAAGTCCCGGTGATGATCACCAAGCACTGCCTGCGCTTCTCGTTCAACCTGTGCCCTAAACAGGCCAAGGGCGTGACGGGCGTGAAGACCAAGGTCGCGCCGATGCAGTTGATCCACGGCGACGAAGTGCTGACCCTGAAGTTCGACTGCAAACCCTGCGAGATGCACGTGGTGGGCAAGATCAAGGGGCACATCCTCGGGCTACCGCAGCCGGGCAGCGTGGTGGAGCATTTCAATCCGGAAAATATCATCTTTCAGGGCACGCACTAACCCTGCGGGAGCGGGGCCACCACCAGCCCCGCTGCAACCCTGCAGCCGCCAATAGAATGGCCGCCACCCCCAGCCATTGCAGCCAGCCCAGGCGATGCCCGAAGGCGATCCAATCAACGAAGATCGCCGCAATCGGGTAGATAAATGACAGTGCGCCGGTAATGGCCGTGGGCAGCTTCTGGATCGCCCCGTACAGCAATACATACATCAAACCGGTGTGCACCACGCCGAGCGTCACCACTGCCGTCCAGGCGTTGGTCGAGTCCGGCAGGCTATGCCAAGGCACCCTCGGCGCGAGTAACAGCGCGCCGGTGGTCACCTGGATCAACGCCATCAAATGCGGCGGCACTTCTTTTAGACGTTTGATGATCAGCGCCGCTATGGCGTACAGGAAGGCCGCGCCCAATGCCAATGCGATGCCTGCCAGGTAATCGTCGCCGGTCTGTTGATCGCCATGAGCGGTGACAATCGCCAGCATCCCCAGGAACGCCACGCTCAGCCACGCCAATTTCTGCACGGTGATCTTTTCACCCAGGAACAGCGCTGCCAGCATCACCAACAAGAACGGCTGCACGTTGTACACCGCCGTGCTGATGGCAATCGACGCGCGGGAATAGGATTCGAACAACAGCAGCCAGTTGCCGACTATCGCCACGCCGCTGAGCATCGCCAGGCCCAACGTGGCCCAACTCAGCAGGTCCAGGCGCAAGTAGCCCAGCAGTGCGCACACCAGCAACAGTGTCAGGCCGCCGATGACACAGCGCCAGAACACCACTTCGATCACCGACACGTCGGAGACCAAGACAAACCAGCCAATGGTGCCCGAGATCAGCATGGCGGCGACCATTTCCCACGACCCGCGACGGATGGATGTATCCATGATTGAGGCTCCTCAAGTGAGGCTCAAGTATGGCAATCTGCGGGTCAGTGGCTCCAGCGACTAAAAAAGGCAAAACCGCCAGATCACCTTTTCTTATTAGGCAAATACCATGATCGACACCATCGACCAGCAACTGATCGCCGCCTTGATGGACGACTCGCGCCTGTCCCTCAAGGCCCTGGCGGGCATCACCGGGCTGTCGTCACCCAGCGTTGGCGAACGCCTGCGCCGCCTGGAAGAGCGCGGCGTGCTCACCCACTACACCGTCGACATCGACCCCAAGCACTTTGGCTACCTGCTGCAAGCCATCGTGCGCATCCGCCCGTTGCCGGGCAAATTGCAGGAGGTGGAGCGCCAGATCCAGGCCATCCCCGAATTCACCGAGTGCGACAAGGTCACGGGCGAAGACTGCTTCATCGCACGGTTGCACGTGCGCACCATGGACCATCTCGACAGTTTGCTCGACCGGATCAACGCGTATGCCGAAACCAACACGGCGATCGTCAAGAAAACCCCGGTGAAACGGCGCTTGCCGCCGCTGTGTGACTAGTCGCTGAAGTGCGCAGCATCGCGACATATGGGCCTGATGTGATCCGTTGCGGGTTCAGTCAGATAGATCCAGTTGTGGCTATTTGCTATCTTTTCGAGACAGGTATTCTAGGGACGTAGTATGAGTTTAAAAGAAGATTGGGACGAAATGCTCAGTCATATGAAGACAGGCAATTCACTTTTTAAGGTTTACTCAGTCATTCCGATTATTGCGATGGTCAACTCACTGGCATCGTTGTCGGATGGCATCGTCAAGTGGAGGGGGATATTCAGAGACACGCTGAGCGTCTACCAATTGTGGATCAGGGATCCGGTGACGGAGCTGTTCTCACTGGCAGATATTCATCTCACAAAAAGCTCCATGGACTTTTTACTGTCGATGCTGATTATATTGGCTTGTTGGTTCAGATCGATGATTGCCGGAACGGACTGGACAAACAAGGCAGAAGCAGCAGGGACGAGGGCCGCGATAGCATTCACCGCCTGTGTACTCCTGATTGCCCCGTTCTACCTAAACAACAGCCAACAAACGCTATCAACCACAGAAATGCTATTCATGGCGGCATTCTGGGCATTCGCGCCGCTTATAGGTAGCAACCGAAAGTTCTTCAAGCATTACTTCATCCTCTTGGGCACCAGTGCGACCTGTATCGTCGTTTTGGCCATGATTAATATTGGCTTGACGAAGCCCCTGTAGCCTCCATGCTCGCGGGGCTCAATCCCTGAGCTGCCGGAAGTAAGCCTTGGAACATGCTATAACGGGCGTGCAGATTCACTTCTAGCGCGCTGTCCGGCTTATAGCGCGCCTTGACAGACATCCCTGCCGCTAATAATGGCTCACCCTGCCCAATCGCCATAAACCCCAACTTGGCCGCACCAATGCAGGCACTCAACTCACTGCCGTGCAAGGTGAAGACCTCCCGCTGCAGGATATTGGCCAGCAACTGCGCCCAATATTCACTCCGCGCGCCGCCGCCAACCAGAGCGCAGGCGCCGAGGTTGGCCCCGGCGGACTCCACCGCGTGCAACGCATCCAGCAAACCAAACCCCACCCCCTCCATCACCGCATAACCCAGCAGGGCTGGCGTGCAGTCATGGCCAAGGCTCATAAAGCCACCGCGCAATAACGGGTCGTTATGCGGCGTGCGTTCACCGGCGAGGTAAGGCAGGAACAACGGCGTGTCCAGGGGCACCGGTTGCCCCATCGGCAATTGCGCCTGCACCTGATCCAACAGTGTTTGCTCATCCGGCATGCCCGTCAGGCGCGTCACCCAGCGCAAGCAACTGGCGCCGGCGAGCATCGCGCCCATGGTGTACCAACGGTCCGGCAGTGCATGGCAGAAGCTGTGTACCGCGCTGGCCGGGTTGCCGGCGGCGTGGTCGGTGATGGCGACGATGGCCGCGCTGGTGCCCAGGGTTATAAACCCGTCCCCTGCATTGATTGCACCGATACCCACCGCCGCCACCGGGTTATCGCCACCGCCGCCAGCGATAACGACCGAAGCAGGCAAGCCCAGTCCGTCCACGGTTAACCCAGCGCTGGCGGCACCGCCTTCCACCAACCTGGGCATCTGCTCAAGCGTGAGGCCTGTTGCTCGCAGCATCGGGACGAACCACTCACGCCGTGCCACATCCAGCCACAACGTACCCGCAGCGTCGGACATTTCGCTGATACGCTCGCCACTCAAGCGCAAACGCAGGTAATCCTTGGGTGACAACACGCAGTCGATGGCCTTGAACACCGCTGGCTCATGCTGTTGCAGCCACAGCAGTTTCGGCGCGGTCAGCCCGGCCATCGGCAAGCTGCCGGTCACGTCCGCGAACGTCGCGCCCAGTTGCTCGGCCTCGGCGATGGCGCGGGAGTCATCCCACAGGATCGCCGGGTACAACACGCGGTTGTCAGCCCCCAGCAATACCGCGCCGTGCATCTGCCCGGAGAGGCCGATACAGGCCACGTGGGCGAACGCCGCATGCCCGCGCAACTGGGTCAGCGCCTGTAAACACGCCTGCCACCAGTCTTCCGGCGCCTGCTCGGACCAGCCGCTGTGGCGCCGCGACACACTCAGGCGCACGCCGGCGTGGGCCAGCACCTGCCCGTCGAGGTCCATCAGGATGGCCTTGAGTTCCGAGGTGCCGAGGTCGATGCCGAGGGAAACAGGACGGCTCATATGCAGGTCTTCCAATCAATCGCAGCCACATGAATTACGCCATTGCAAGGTCGGCGCCAGGCGCACGCTGTGGGGCGGTGCGGTGGGACACGCCATGCGGTGCAACAGCAGGTTTACCGCCTGGGCGCCGAGTGCCTGGACCGGCTGAGCGATCAAGGTCAGGCGCGGCACGAAAAAATCCGCCCAGTCGAAATCATCAAAGCCCACCAGGGCCATCTGTGACGGCACGTCGATCTGCGCGTCACGCAGGGCCTGCATGGCGCCGAGCGTCATCAGGTTGTTACCGGCCATGATCGCCGTGGGCGGTGGCGCCAAGGCGAGCAGCTGCACCGTGGCTTGGCGGGCGGGCTCAGTATTGGAGCCGCCGTTGACGAGCAGTTGCGGATCAAACGCCAGCCCCGCCGCCTGCAGCGCAGCCCGATACCCGGCAACGCGCTCGTCGGTGGTGCTGAACCCCTCGCGCCCGGCGATAAAGCCGATCCGACGGTGACCATGGGCAATCAGGTGCTCAACCAGGGCCTGGGTCGGCTGGGCATTCTCCACCCCGACCTGGTCGAAGTGCTCGCTCATCATGCGGTCCACCAGCACAGCGGGAATTTCGTTGGCCCGCAGGTACGCCAGGGCCTTGGAGCCGTTTGACGGCGCCAGCACAATCCCGTCGACCCGCCGATGATGCAGCGCCGTGACCACCCGCAATTCCTGCTCCGGGTCGTCGTGGGTATCGACAAACAGCATCATGAAGCCGTGCTTGGCGCACTCGGTTTCAATCGCGTGCACGGTTTCGCTGAAGTAATGGTTGGACAGCGCAGAAATCGCCACGCCGATGGTGTTGGTACTGGAGCGGGCCAGCGAGCGCGCCAGGGTGTTGGGGATGTACCCCAACGCCTGGATCGCGTGCTGCACCGCCTGCACCGTGGCCGGGCTGACTTTGCGGGTGCCGTTCAACACGTGTGACACGGTCGACGTCGACACCCCTGCCCGGCTTGCCACGTCATCCATGGTCACCACGGTGCAGTTCCTCTCACTGGATCAATGTTTGCTCGACCAACCACTGTAGGTAGCGACGTTGTCGCGGGTAATCAGTTTTGGCGTGAGCAGAGTAATCGCTTCGGCAGGGGCTTTGTCGTTGAGAATGTCATTGCCCACGTTCACTGCCGTTTGCGCCATGGCCCAGGGGTCCTGGCTGGCCGATGCCTGGATCTGCGTGTCGGTCTTCAGCGCGTTCTCGATATCCGGCGCACCGTCCACCGAGGTGATGATGATGCCGCTGCGCTTGAGCTGCTTGGCCGCCAGGTCGCTGCCGATGGCTTGCGGGTCGTTGATCGCGAACAGTCCGTCGATTTTCGGGAAGCGCGTGAGATAGCCCTGCATCACGTTCAGGCCGCCTTCGCGGGAACCCTTGCCGTCCTGGTCATCGGACAGCACCTTGATCTCCGGCGCGGCCGCGAGTGCGGACTTGCAGCCTTTGACTCGGTCAGTCACGGCGGTGACTTGCGGGCCGTTCTGGATAATCACATTGCCCTTGCCGGCCAGCTTGTCCACCAGGTACTGGCAGGCCAGCTTGCCGGCTTCGACGTTGTCGGTCTGCACGGTGGCGTTCACGCCCTTGGCGTCCACGTCCACGGCGACCACGACGATGCCGGCGTCGCGGGCTTTCTTGATCGCCGAGGCCATGGCGGACGGGTCGACGGCGTTGATCAGGATCAGGTCGACCTTGGAGGAGATGAAGTTATCGATCTGCGAAAACTGTTTGCTCAGGTCATAGTCGGCGGACACCGAGGTGACCTTGACGTTGGGGTTCAATTCCTTGGCCCTGGCGGTCGCGCCGTCGGCCAGGGTCACGAAATACGGGTTGCCCAGTGAGCCCATGCTGATGCCGAGCGCTTTCAACTCTCGGGCCTCGACGACGTGGGACATCAGGGCAGCCAAGGCAATGACGGGAAACATGCGTTTAAGGTTCATGCGGGTCTCTCTTGTGATTGTTGTATGAGTGAAATCAGGTCCGCGCACCGGACTGGCGATAACGATCCAGCGCCACGGCGCCAATGATCACGATGCCCTTGATGATGTACTGCCAGATGTCCGAGACGCCCAGCAACACCAAACCGTTGGTGAGTACCGCGATGATCAGCGCACCGATCAGCGTGCCGCCGATGGTGCCGACGCCGCCGGTAAAGCTGGTGCCGCCGAGGATCACCGCGGCGATCGCATCCAGCTCATAGGATTGCCCCAGTTGCAGGCCGTTGGCGGCGAACAGGCGCGACGCGCTCATCACCGCGCCCAGCCCGGCCAAGGCGCCGGACATGGCGTAGACAAACAGCAGCACCTTCCACACCTTGATCCCCGACAACCGCGCCGCTTCAGGGTTGCCGCCCACCGAATAGATCTGCACGCCCATCACCGTGCGGCGCAGGATGAACCACGACAGCGCCACCACCGCCACGGCGATCACCACCAGCCAGGGCACACCGAGGATCGAATCATTGCCGATAAAGGCAAACGGCAGGTCCGGGTTGAAGACGGTCTTGTCGTCCGCTAGCAGGCGAGCCAGGCCGCGCATGGCGGTCAACGCACCGAGGGTGACGATAAACGGCGGCAAGCGCATGAAGGCGATCAACCCGCCGTTGACCAACCCGAGTAGCAGCCCGAAGCCGATACCGGCGGCGATCCCGAACATGCCGAACTGCGGCGACATTGACGCTTGCAACGCCACCACAGCCGACGCCGCCAGGATCGCGCCCACCGACAGATCGATCCCCGCCGTGAGGATCACAAAGGTCATGCCCGCCGCCAGCACCACGTTCACCGAGGCCTGCTGGGTAATGATCGACAGGTTCTGCACCGTCAGGAAGTTCTCACTGGCCAAGGCAAAGCCCACCAGCAACAGGATCAGCACCGGCAACATACCCACTGTGCGCATCAGTTCGCGTGCGCGCTCAGCTTTACCGATTGTTGCAACATTCAATTCAGCCATTGGCTACCACCTGATCGCCACCGGTGGCGAGGTCAATAATACGTTCCTGGGAAATAACCTGGCCTGACGCGCCGCCGACTTCAGCCACCAACTGGCCTTCGCGCATGATCAGCACGCGGTCGCAGGTGCCGATGATTTCCGGCAGTTCGCTGGAGATCACCACGATGCCAACGCCGGCCTGGGCCAGTTGATTGATGATGCGGTAGATTTCGGACTTGGAGCCGATGTCCACGCCGCGCGTGGGCTCGTCGAGGATCAGCACATGCGGCTTGACCTCCAGCAGTCGCGCCAGCAGCACCTTTTGTTGATTGCCGCCGGACAAGGCGCCGACATTGACCTTGCCCGACGCCACGCGGATCGACAGCGACTTGATCGCGTCCGTGGCGCGCTGCGCGGCATGCCCGCGATCCAGTACGCCGGCATGGGCATCCGGCACGCAGGCGCAGACGTTAATGTTGTCGGCCACGCTCATGTCCAGGAACAGGCCTTGGGCCTTGCGGTCTTCGGTGAGGTAAACGACGCCTGCGCGAATGGCATCCGCCGGGGTGCGCAGTTGCGTGACGGTCTTGCCGACCACTTCCAGCGTGCCGGAGGTGCGCGGGTCGGCGGCGAAGATCAGGCGCGCCAGCTCGGTGCGCCCTGCCCCGACCAGGCCGGCAATGCCCAGCACTTCCCCGGCATGCAGGTCGAAACTGCAGTTGCGCACACGCTTGCCGTCGGCCATGTCGCGCACACGCATCACCACGTTGCCGGGGTTGTACGCCGCGTGTTCCTTCTTGTAGAAGCCGGACAGGTCGCGACCCACCATCATTTTCACCAGCACTTCGGCCGACAGCGCCTCGCGGGTCAGTTCGCCGATGTATTGGCCGTCGCGCAGCACCGACACACGGTCCGACAACTCATAGATCTCGGCCATGCGGTGGCTGATGTAGATGATCGCCAACCCCTGGCTGCGCAGCTGTTTGATCAGCGCGAACAGGCGGTCGGTCTCACGGGAAGACAACGGCGTGGTCGGTTCGTCCATGACCAGGATCTTGGCGTGAGCGTGCAAGGCGCGGGCGATTTCCACCAGTTGGCGTTCGGCGATCGACAGGCTGCTGACCCGCGTTGCCGGGGTGAACTCCGCGCCCAGGCGTTGCAGCACTTCGATGCAACCGGCTTCCATGCCCTTGCGGTCGATGGTCCAACCGCGCCGCAGTTCGCGGCCCAGGTAGATGTTCTCGGCCACGCTCAGGTTGGGGCACAGGCTCAGTTCCTGGTAGATCACGGCGATGCCGAGGGCTTTGGCGGTGGCAGGGTCGAAGGTGGGAATGGTTTGACCGCCAATGCGGATTTCACCGCCAGGGTCGGCTTGGTAGGCGCCGGAGAGGATTTTCATCAGGGTGGACTTGCCGGCGCCGTTCTCCCCCATCAAGGCGTGGATTTCGCCGGGGTAGACCTTCAGGCCGACATTCTTGAGCACGCGCAAACCGTTGAAGGTTTTGCTGATGCCCTGCATCTCAAGCAAGGGTTCAAGGCTCATCTATGAGCTCCTGGATTTTATTATTTTTGTATTCGCGCTCCTTGGATCAGAGCCGATTGCCACCGACTCTAATCAGATACATTTGCTTACGCAAGCGCTTGCTTGCGCCGTTTGTCGCAAGATGAAACGTTTCATCAAGCGCTTTTTTAGCTATTTCGGCATTTCTAACGTTTTGGCAACATGCGCAGCAAGGTGTTGTCCCGTACCCAGTAATGGTGGAACAGCCCCGCTACCGCGTGCAGGCCGATCAACCAGTAACCGGCACTGCCCAGCCACTCATGCCAGTGTTTGAACTGCTTGGCCAGATCCGGGTCAGGCGCCACCAGCGAGGGCAATGGGAACTCCAGATAAGGCAGCGGTTTGCCGGCGGCGTTGAGCATCAACCAGGCCAGTAGCGGCGTAACGATCATCAGGCCGTACAACGCCATGTGCATCAAGTGCGATACGCCCGTCTGCCAGGCAGGTGGGCGCGGCACAATCGGTGGCCGCGGCGCCAGGCGCGCCCACAGGCGCAGCCAGACCAGCAGGAAAATTCCGATGCCGAACAGTGCGTGCCCGCCCAGGAGCACGCCCTTGAGCGCATGGCCGCGAGGCAGTAGGCCTTTGATTTCAATGCAGCCATAGACGCCGACGAACAGCGCCAGCATCAACCAGTGCAGCGTCATCGATAGCCTTGCGTAGCGTTGCGTGATCAGGGGGTCGCTCATGGGAAACACACCTTGTGCAGGAGGGCGGCCTTACGTGGCAGGGAAGAGTCGGCGCCACCCTGCCCGACAAGTCTTAAGGCAATCTGAAGATCGATAGAACGGTCATTTTCGCCACATTTTCGCCACCTTCAGACTTCGTTAAGAAATGCCTTTGATACTCCTCCCAACTTCACTGGGGAGGCGTAACGCCAATGCCCGATATCGATTGGAACACGCCATTACCGCTGCTGTTTGGCCAGGCCGACAGTGCACCGTTGCGCCTGGCTCGCGCCCTGCCCCAAGACCCTCAGCGCCCTGACTTCGAAGCGTTTATCCAACAGCGTTTTCGCATCGCCCACGGGGCCGATATCCGCCATTTCATGCCGCAGCTATTCGGCGTCAGCCAGGCCAGCGGTGACCTGTGTGCCGTCGCCGGCGTACGCCTGGCGAGCGCTGAGCCGTTGTTCCTGGAGCGTTATCTGGACCATGCGGTCGAGCCGCTGATCAGCGCCGCCGCCGAACACCCGGTAGAGCGCAGCGCCATTGCCGAAGTCGGCAACCTCGCGGCCAGCGATACCGGCAGTGCGCGCCTGAGCATCATCGCCATTACCTGGCTGCTCGCCATGGGGGGCCTGGAGTGGGTGGCGTTCACCGGCAATATCGGCCTGGTCAACAGCTTCCACCGCCTCGGCTTAAAGCCCGTCACCCTCTGCGCGGCCGACCCGCAGCGCCTGGGCGATGATCGCCACCACTGGGGCAGTTACTACGAAAGCCAACCCTGGGTGCATGTCGGCAATATCCGCGCCGGATTCGTCCATTTGCGCAACATGGGCCTGTTCGCGCGCCTGGGGTTGCCTACCACGATCGAGGACACCAGCCATGTCGCCTGAAACCTGTCGCTTCCACGCCGTACTGCGCGGCCATGCCGAACGCAACGATGGCGCCATCGCTCTGTGGGGTGACGCAATGAAAATGGACTACACCTCATTGTTCGCCGAAGTCGCGTATCGACAGGAGCGCCTGCGCGATGAGGGCGTCAAGGTCGTGGCCCTGGCCCTGGACAACGGCGTGGACGCGATGCTGTGGGACCTGGCGGTGTTGTTCGAAGGGTTAACTTGCCTGACTCTCCCGCCGTTCTTCAGTCCGGCCCAGCGCATCCACTGCCTTGAACAGAGTCACGCCGAACGGGTGATCGCCGAGCCTTACCTGGAGGCAGAATTGCTGGCCGGCGGTTACCGTCAATCCGGCGACTTCTGGTGCCGCGGCTTCGAAGGCCGACCTTCCATGCCTTCGGGCACCGCCAAGGTGACGTTCACGTCCGGTACCACCGGAACGCCCAAGGGGGTCTGCCTGAGCGCCGACAGCCTGCTTCGGGTCGCCCGCGAGTTGCACCAGGCGAGCCACATCACCGATCCGCGCCATCACTTGGCGCTGTTGCCCATTGCGATTTTGCTGGAAAACCTCGGCTGCTACGCGGCGCTGTATGCCGGCGCCACGCTGAGCGTACCCAGCCAGAAGAGCCTGGGCATCCAGGGCGCCAGCGCGGTAGACGCCGCACAGTTGCTCGGGTGCCTGGCGACGCGCCAGCCCCACAGCCTGATCCTGGTTCCGCAATTGCTGTTGATGCTGGTGATCGCCGCCGAGCAAAAGGCATTCAGCCCCCAGGGCCTGCGATTTGCCGCCGTCGGCGGTGCCCGTGTGTCCAAGGCCTTGCTGCAACGCGCACACCGGCTGGGCATGCCGGTCTACGAAGGTTACGGGCTCTCGGAATGTGCCTCTGTGGTATGCCTGAACGCCCCCGGGGCGCAGCGTCCAGGCAGTGTCGGGCGGCCGTTGCCCCATGTTGAACTCCGCTTGGCCGAAGACGATGAGGTGCTGATCAAGGGGTCGACACTGCTCGGCTACCTGGGCCAGCCCGATCAGCCCGAACAATGGTGGCCCACCGGCGATCTCGGTGACTTTGACGCGGACGGGTTTCTTTACCTCAAGGGCCGCAAGAAGCATCAATTCGTCACCAGCTACGGACGCAACGTCAACCCCGATTGGGTCGAGGCCGAGTTGACGCAGGACGGCGTCATCGCCCAGGCGTTCGTCTATGGCGAAGCGCTGCCGGAGAACCACGCCTTGCTCTGGCCTCATCGCGCCGACTGCAGCGACAGCCAACTGGCCGCCGCCGTGGCGCAGGCCAACGTCGGCCTGCCCGACTATGCCCAGGTACATCGCTGGACGCGCCTGGCAGAACCCTTTACCGCAACCAATGGCCTGCTCACCGCCAATGGTCGACCACGACGCGACGCTATCGTCGCCTGGTATCAAGCCCAACTTGCCCCGCGACTCAACGAGGAAACCTCATCGTGAATTTTTTCGACACGCTTCAAGAAGCCACCCAGCAGGAACGCCAGGCACTGTTCAATTTGCCGATTATTCGGGAGGCCCTGGAGGGCAAGGTCAGCCTGGAAAGCTATCGCGCGTTCCTGACTCAGGCTTACTACCACGTCCGGCATACCGTGCCGTTGATGATGGCCTGCGGTGCGCGCCTGCCGTCGCGCCTGGAGTGGTTGCGCAAGGCCGTCTGTGAGTACATCGAGGATGAATATGGCCATGAACAATGGGTGCTCAATGACATCGCCGCCTGTGGCGGTGACCAGGACGCCGTGCGTGACGGGCGCCCTGGCTTGCCCATCGAGCTGATGGTCAGTTACCTCTATGACCTGATCGCCCGTGACAACCCGGTCGGCCTGTTCGGCATGGTCAATGTGCTGGAAGGCACCAGCATCGCCCTGGCCACCCATGCGGCCGGCAGTATCCGTGAGCGTTTGCATCTGCCTGACACGGCGTTCAGTTACCTGAACTCCCACGGAGCCCTGGACATCGGCCACATGGAAACCTACCGACGCTTGATGAACAGCCTGGAAGACCCCGACGACCAGGCCGCGGTGATCCGCGCATCCAAGGTGGTCTACGCCCTGTACACCGACATGTTCCGTAGTCTGCCGCGCCTCGGGGAGGCTTCCGATGCGCCTGTCTGATGCGCGCGTGGTGTTGACCGGCGCCAGCGGTGGCATCGGCCTGGCAATTGCCACCGCCCTGTGCGCCAGCGGCGCGCGGGTGCTGGCCGTGGCCCGTCATCGGGTGCCGCTGGAGGGCTTGCTTGAGCGCTACCCCCAGCAGCTGTGCTGGGTCGGTGCCGACCTGACCTTCCTCGCTGACCGCCGTAAGGTGCTGGCCGCCGCCGAAGCCATCGGGGGGGTGAACCTGCTGATCAACGCCGCCGGTATCAACCACTTTGCCATGCTGGAACAGCTGGACGACAACGAAATCAACGGCATGCTGGCACTCAACATTACCGCGCCCATCTGCCTGACCAAGCTGCTGCTGCCGCTGCTCAAGCAAGCGCCGAGCGCCATGGTCGTGAATGTCGGCTCGACCTATGGCTCCATCGGTTACCCCGGCTACGCCACCTACTGCGCCACCAAGTTCGCCTTGCGCGGTTTTTCCGAAGCCTTGCGCCGGGAACTGGCCGACACCCGTGTCGGCGTGCTGTACGTGGCGCCACGTGCGACCCGCACCACGATGAACAGCCCGGCGGCACAGGCCTTGAACGATGCGCTCAAGGCCAATGTCGACGACCCGAACACGGTGGCGCACGCGGTCATCCAGGCGATTGCCAACGAACGTCGCGACCTGTACCTGGGCTGGCCGGAGCGCTTCTTTGTGCGCCTCAACAGCCTGTGGCCGAACCTGGTCGACCGAGGGTTACGTAAACAGCTGCCGCTGGTACGTCGCTTGATCGATAAACCCGTGAAAAAGGACCTGAAACCATGAAACGACTGCTTGCCGCGCTGCTGCTCTGTGCCTTGAGCCCCTTCACCTGGGCGCTGGACACCGCCGACCAGCAGCGCCTGAACGATATCCAGGCACGCTGGGCACAGATCCAATACAACCTGCCGGAGGAACAACGTACCCAAGCGTTCGAACAACTGGCCGCCCAGACGACGGCTTTCACCCAGGCCCGCCCACAGACCGCCGAGGCGTGGATCTGGTCGGGGATTGTCACCAGCAGTTGGGCCGGTGCCCAAGGCGGGCTCGGTGCGTTGAGCAAGGTCAAGCGGGCCAAGGTCGATCTGGAAACAGCCCTCGCCCTGGACCCGAAGGCACTGCAAGGCTCCGCCTACACCAGCCTGGCGGCGTTGTACGACCGCGTACCCGGCTGGCCAATCGGCTTCGGCGATGCCGACAAGGCGCAACAGTTACTGAAACAGGCCTTGCAACTCAACCCGGCGGGCATTGATAGTCTGTACTTTTGGGGAGACCACCTGTACCGGCAAAAGCGTTATGGCGAAGCGCGTGAGGCTTTGCAAAAAGCCCTGCTGGCCGCGCCACGACCCGGTCGGGAAACCGCCGATGCCGGGCGGCGCAAAGAGATCGAAAGCCTACTGGCCGACATCCATAAAAAACTCAACTGACCAGGAGTCCGCGTGCGCCTATTACTGATCGAGGATGACGACGCATTGGGGGGAGGCATTCACCAGGCACTGGCGCGTGAGGGGTATACCGTCGACTGGCTGCAAGACGGCAACAGTGCCTTGCATGCCCTGCTCAGCGAAACTTTTGACGCCGTGGTGCTTGACCTTGGCCTGCCACGCATGGACGGACTGGAAGTGCTGCGTCGCCTGCGCGACAGTGGCGCGACCGTGCCGGTGCTGATCCTCACGGCGCGCGACGCCACCGAAGACCGCATCGCCGGGCTAGATGCCGGCGCCGATGACTACTTGGTCAAACCGTTCGACCTGGCTGAACTCAAGGCGCGTCTGCGCGCCTTGTTGCGCCGCAGCGCCGGGCGTGCCCGGGTGGTAATCGAGCACGCGGGTATCTGCCTGGACCCGAGCACGCAGCAGGTCAGTTATCACGGTGTCCCCGTGCTTCTCACCCCCAAGGAATATCAACTGCTGCACGAGCTGCTATCGCCGCCCGGCCGCGTCATGACCCGTGACCAGTTGATGCAATTGCTCTACGGCTGGAACGAAGAAGCCGAAAGCAACACCCTGGAGGTGCACATCCATCACCTGCGCAAGAAGTTCTCCAGCGAACTGATTCGCACCGTCCGAGGTGTGGGCTACCTGGTCGAGGAGCGCCGATGACTTCGATCCGGCGACGAACCCTGACCCTTATTATTGGCCTGCTGCTCACCGGGCTGCTGGTGATCAGCGTGCTGAACCTGCATGACAGCAATCACGAAATTGCCGAAGTCTACGACGCACAACTGGCGCAAAACGCGCGGCTGCTCCAAGGCGTCATGAGCATGCCGCTGGCCAGCAAAGACCAGGCAGACCTGTATCGCGCCTTCAATAAAGCCTTGGGCGAAGCCATGCCCAAGGTGGATGGGCACCCTTATGAAAGTAAAATCGCCTTTCAGGTGTGGAACCCGCAGGGTGAGCTGCTGGTGTTTACCGCCAGCGCCCCTTCCTTCTCGAAGCCGCCTGCACAGCCGGGGTACAGCAACATCAACGACCTCAATGGTCGGCAATGGCGCGGCTTCGTGCTCAAGGACAAGGACAATGGCCTGCGCATCTGGGTGGGCGAACGCGACGATGTACGGTCCGACCTGGTGCAACGCATCGTGCGGCATACCCTGTGGCCCAATGTGCTGGGTAGTCTGATCCTGGCCGCGATGGTCTGGCTGGCCATCGGTTGGGGGCTCAAGCCGCTGGCCGATATGGCTGCCACGTTGCGTGCGCGGCACTCTGGCTCACTGGAACCGATGCAACTGACCCCCTTGCCCACGGAGCTGGAGCCCATGCAGGCGGCATTGAACCGCATGCTGGCGCAGATCCAGGAGATGCTCGGCCGTGAGCGCCGCTTTATCGCCGACGCCGCCCACGAAATGCGTACGCCCCTGGCGGTATTGCGGGTGCACGCGCAAAACCTACTGGAAGCCGGCACAGACACCGAACGCCGCGAGTCCCTGGCTTTTCTGATCACCGGCGTCGACCGCACCACCCGCCTGGTCAACCAATTGCTGACCATGGCGCGCCTTGAACCCAGCGCCACACAGCCATCCGTACAAACCATCGACCTGGCAACGACAGTGCGTGAAACGCTGATCCAGCTGACACCCTGGCTGCTGAGCAAAGGCCTTGAGCTGGTGTTCGACGTGGACGATGCGCCGTACCGCGTGACGACCGATGCCGGCGCAATCAACATCGCCCTGACCAACCTGGTGACCAATGCCGCGAATTTCTCTCCGGAATACGGGGTCATTACGGTGAGGTTGTGCCAGGTCCCCAAGCGTTTCGTGCTGACCGTGGATGACCAAGGGCCCGGCATTGAAGAAAGTGAGCGTGACCGCCTCTTCGAGCTGTTCTACAGCCGGGGCAACGCCGAAGGCGCCGGCCTGGGCCTGACCATCGTACACACCATCGCCCAGCGCCTCGGCGGCCAGGTACGCCTGGAAAACCTGGCGGCCGGAGGGCTGAGAGCAACGCTGGAAATCCCGCAGTCATGACCGACTGTGGGGGGCACGTTGATGCGTCACTTGAGGACGACAGCGCGCGCCAATGCATTCAAACGAATGCATGTCGTCGACGCGACAGCCAATGCCCCGCTCCGCGAGCTGAACCGTGCCTCAGGGTTACACAGCGCCATTTATCTGGGTAAAAGTACCCAGGTCGACAGTAGTGTGACGTGGTGAACAGCACTGAACGGGCGCCCCGAGCCCGTTGTCGGCATACATTCGTTTGAGCGTATTCGTACCGCGCGGGGTGCGGTATCTGCTATCGTCCAAGGACCTCATCTCCTCCTCATCGCGTTGCTGCGATTTTCTGTGAGTATGCTCTGCGGCCGTGTCAACGACGCGTCCGGGCCTTATCTGCACGGACAACAACGCAGTGGACAAACCAGCTGTTGGCACCTCCCCCGAACCCCAATCGCGGGCCGAAAAAATCGTCGAGTTCAAACGGCAGAAAACCCTGCTCAAGACCGGCGCCCTGCAGGACGCGATCTTCAACAGCGCGTACTTTTCCAGCATCGCCACCGACGAGAAAGGCGTCATCCAGATCTTCAACGTGGGCGCCGAACGCATGCTCGGCTATGCCGCCGCCGATGTGGTCAACCGCATCACCCCTGCCGACATCTCCGACCCCGTCGAACTGATCACCCGCGCCGCCGCCCTCAGCCTTGAGCTGGACACGCCGATCACGCCGGGTTTCGAAGCGTTGGTGTTCAAGGCCTCGCGTGGCATCGAAGACATCTATGAGCTGACCTATATCCGCAAGGACGGCAGTCGCCTGTCGGCCATGGTCTCGGTGACCGCCCTGCGCAACCGCTACGACACCATCATCGGCTACCTGTTGATCGGCACCGACAACACCGCGCGCAAGCAGGAAGAAGCCGAGCGCAAAGGCTTCGAGCGGGCGCTGGAAGAGAAGAACCTGGAGCTGGAACACGCCAGCCACATGAAGTCCGAGTTCCTCGCCACCATGTCCCATGAACTGCGCACGCCGTTGAATGCGGTGATCGGTTTTTCCGAAGCGCTCAAGGATGGCCTGGTCGGCGAAATGAGCGACACCCAACGCGAGTACATCGGCGACATTTTCACCAGCGGCCAGCACCTGCTGTCGCTGATCAATGACATCCTCGACCTGTCCAAGGTGGAGGCCGGCATGATGGAGCTGGAACTGGAAGCCGTCGAGCTGGCGGGGTTATTGGCCAACAGCCTGCTGATCGTGCGGGAAAAAGCCGCGCTGCACCGCATCCAGTTGAAACTCGAAAGCCCCGAAGACCTCGGTTGCCTGGCGCTGGACCTGCGCAAGACCAAACAGATCGTCTACAACCTGCTGGCCAACGCCGTAAAGTTCAGCGAGCACGGCAGCTCAGTGACGCTGACGGTGCGCCAGGTGCCCCGCGAACAGGTCGGGCAGATTCCAGGCGAATGGCCGGTGTACAACTTTGCCTTGCCCGATAGCCCCCACCAACAGTTCCTCGAGTTGAGCGTCAGCGACACGGGCATCGGGATTGCCGAGGACGACATGGGCAAGCTGTTCAAGGCATTCAGCCAGATCGACAGTAGCCTGGCGCGCAAATTCGAAGGCACCGGCCTGGGGCTGGCGATGGTCAAGCAATTGACGGACCTGCATGGCGGCAGCGTCGCCGTGGCCAGCCGCGAAGGCTGTGGCGCACGCTTTGTGGCCTGGCTGCCGCTGCACCGCGCCCCGGAGGCGGCATGGCCAACATCCTGATCGTTGAGGACAATGAGGCCAATATGCGCCTGGCGCGCTTATTGCTCGTGAATGCAGGTCACACCGTGCTGTGGGCGCCCGATGCCGAAACCGGCCTGACCCTGGCCCGCGAACAGCAACCGGCGCTGATCCTGATGGACATCCAGTTGCCGGGCATGGACGGCCTGGCCGCCACCGCGCTGCTCAAGCGTGACCCGCTTACCGCACACATCCCGGTGATCGCCCTGACGGCCATGGCGATGAAAGAAGACCGTGAAAAAACCCGGCTGGCCGGCTGTGACGCCTACATCATCAAGCCGCTGCGTTACAAAGAGCTGTACCAGGTGATTGACACCTTGCTGCAACAGCACACCAAACCCCTCATATGAGTCCTCTCCATGGCCAGCCAACCCGCGACGCTGTTGATCGTTGATGATGAACCTCAGGTTCGCAAGCTCCTGGAAACCTTGCTGCAACACGAGGGCTACCAGACCCTCACGGCGGGCAGCGGCGAAGAAGCCCTGCAATTGGTGGCGCAACAGCCACCGGACCTGATCCTGCTGGACATCATGATGCCAGGCATGGACGGCTACGAAGTCGCCAGCCAGTTGAAAGGTGATGAAACCACGGCAGGCATTCCGATCATCATGTTGTCGGCCCTCAGCGAACCGAGTGCACGGGTCAACGGACTGGAGGCCGGCGCCGAGGAATTCATCAGCAAACCCGTGGAGCGTGTCGAGCTCTGGTTGCGGGTACGTAACCTGCTACGGCTCAAGACGCGCGGCGACTGGGTGAGCCATTCACGCGAGCTGGCGCAACGCCCTACCGGCATGAACGTGCATGACCTGGCCCGGCAAGACTTGGAAAATGCCTTGCGCCAGGCCGTCGAACACCATGAATTCACCCTGCATTACCAGCCCAAGGTCGAAGTCGCCAGCGGCCGCTTGTGCGCCCTGGAGGCGTTGCTGCGCTGGGAACGGCCGGACTATGGCGCCGTGTCGCCGGCCGTGTTCGTGCCCATCCTGGAAAGCCTGGGCTTGATCGTGCCCGTGGGGCGCTGGGTGATCGAACAGGTGTGCCGACAGATCGCCGAGTGGCAACAAGGGCCGATTGGCCCGGTGGAGGTGTCGGTCAACGTCTCCGGTCATCAGTTGATCGAAGGCGACCTGATTGCCGATATCGCGCGCCTGCTCAAGCAAAACCAGGTCGAGCCGCACTGGTTGGAAGTGGAACTGACGGAAGGCTCGTTGATGGAAAACACCCAGCACACCATCGCCAGCCTGCAACGCTTGCACACCATGGGCGTGAAAATCTCCATTGACGACTTCGGCACCGGCTACTCGAGCCTGGCGTACCTGCGGCGGTTTCCCATCGACACGCTGAAGATCGACATCGCGTTTATCCGCGAAGTCACCAGCAACCCGCAGGATGCGGCGATCACCCGCACCATCATTGAACTGGCCCACAGTCTCAACCTGCGGGTGGTGGCCGAAGGCGTGGAAACCCAGGCGCAGTTGGCGTTTTTGAAAGAGGCCGGCTGCGATCAGATCCAGGGGTACCTGTTCAGCCGGCCGTTGCCGGTGGAAACCTTGGAGCGCCTGTTGCTGGAGCGCTTAGAGGGGCCGTGAAATCGGCGTGGGCGCAATCACATTGAACCTGCACGCGACGCTTGCTCTCAAACCAGGACAGACCACGGCCCGGTAGATGTCCGATGACTTTTATTCTATGGATGGCCGTACTGGGCGCCGTATTGCTCACACTTGCCCTCACCTCCTCTTACCTGCGCTGGATGCCGGTCACGACCTCGGCGGTATGCCTGCTCCTGGGCGTAGGGATCGGCCCGCTGGGCGTCGACCTGTTGCACCTGGATATCAAGCATTCCGCGCGCTGGATGGAGCACCTGACCGAAGTCGCGGTGCTGTTTTCGCTGTTCGTCAGCGGTTTAAAGCTGCGTCTGCCGCTCAAACACCGGCTCTGGCGCATCGCATTTGGCATGGCCGGGCCGGTGATGCTGCTGACCATCCTTGGCCTCTGCCTGGCGCTGCACTACCTGTTTGCAATGTCGTGGGGCGTGTCGCTGCTGGTGGGGGCGATCCTGGCACCGACCGATCCGGTGCTGGCGGGACTGGTGCAGGTCAATAACGCCCAGGATTATGACGCGCTGCGCTTCGGGCTGTCCGGTGAAGCAGGCTTGAACGACGGCACCGCCTTCCCGTTTGTGATCTTCGCCCTGCTGTTCATGCAGCACGGCGGGTTTGACGGTGATTGGCTGGGCGGTTGGGTGCTGAAGAACCTGGTCTGGGCGGTACCGGTCGGGTTGTTGATCGGCTATTGGATGGGCCGCGGCATTGGCCGGGTGACGCTGTGGTTGCGCATCACCCACAGTGACAGCACGCTCTCGCCCAATGACTACCTGACGCTCGCCTTGATCGCGCTGGCCTACGTAGTGGCCGAAGCGGTGGGCGGTTATGGCTTCCTGTCGGTGTTCGCGGCAGGGCTTGGTCTGCGCCAGGCGGAATTTCGCTCAACCGGCAGTTCGCAGACACCCTCCGAGCACCTTGCGCTGCCGGTGGTGGGTCACTTGGAAGTCGAGCCCGAGCACGCGCTGCAGGGCGACGTCAGCGAATTGAAAGAGACCCAGATCGCCGCCGGCGTGATGATGGGCGACATGCTCTCATTCGGCAGCCTGGTGGAGCGTTCGATGGAGGTGTTCCTTGTGACGGTGCTGGGGATCGTGCTGGTGAGCCATTGGGATTGGCGCGCGTTGCCGGTGGCGGCATTGTTATTCTGTGTGATTCGCCCGATGGGCGTGCTGGCGATGCCCTGGGGGCGTCTGGTCGACCTCAGGCAGCGCGGCCTGATGGGCTGGTTCGGGATTCGTGGGATCGGCAGCATTTACTACCTGTTCTACGCGCTCAATCATGGGTTGATCGGCACCAGCAGCGCGGTGGCCGTGAACCTGACCCTGTCCGTCATAGCCTTGAGCATCGTCGTTCATGGCCTGAGTACCCAGCCGATGCTGGCGTGGTATGAACGACGTGCCCAGGTGAAAGCTCAGTCTTGATCCTCGCTATTGCCCACATCTGCCGCTTCATCCAGATCGTTGAGCGGCACTTCTGCATCGTCCATCAACGAACCCGGGTCTTCATTGCCCGGATCGTTGAGTTCTTCGTCGAGTTCTTTTGACATGACCGTCTCCTCTAACCGCCTTGGGTGTCGATATCAGCATCGGTTTCAGGCTTGGGCTCGCGCTCGGGCTTGAAGTCTGGACTGTAGTCGTTTTCCTTGGCTTTGGGGTCTTTGGCTGGAGCCGGGTCCTTGGGCGCGTCGGCAGCGGTCCCCGGCGCCGGTTCGCCGCCGTCGATGGCCGGATCATTACGGTTATCGAGTTGGGGGTCTTTATTCGTGCTCATGGGTCACCTCTTGGTAGGCCGGAGGGAAATCAGCAGGGCCTGAAGGTAAGGCGCTGCGCCGACCGGCGAAGTTCCGTCCGATTGCTCACCGGATCGGATTGTCGACCTGGATATAGAACGCATAAATCCCCAGCACCAGCCAGAACACCATGAACAGCCAGGGCGCACGCATGGAGAACAGCAACGACTTGCGATAGCCCTTGTGGGACGACTCCATTTCGGAAAACAGCGGCGACTCATCGTAGGCCAAGCCCATCACCGGCTCGCTGCGCAGCAGTTCGCTTTGCTTGTAGTGCCAGTGGTCGATGATCTCGTACGCGGCCCGAATGCCTGGCCAGGCGTTAAGGGAGCTGAGAATGCCCAGCGAGACCAGGAACACCGGCACCACCAGGGTGAACAGCTTGCCCCACTCCGGGTTGAGGTTGCCCATGCCGGACACAAAGGCGATGACCAGGAACGACTGCGCGGTGAGGTAGGCGTCGGTGCGGTTGGCCAAAATGGTGGTTTCGTACTGGATTTCGCGCCGGTAGAAATCGAGGCGGTCCTTGGGTGAGCCGAAGATTTTCGCGGTGTGTTCGCTGTGGTCGGCCAGCGCCGCTTCCGGCGTATTGGGAGAAGGAATGATTCTGGGCACGACAGTGCTCCACACAGGTTCGAGTCCTATTAGAAGAATCGGGGGTGGGTGAAGTTCAAGTTTGTTCGCGCACCATCCCGGCGCACTGCGTGCCCCATGGAAGACAGGGCTCTTGTAGTGAGCGGGCTTGCCCCGCGCTGGGCAGCGTAGCGGCCCCCAACAAACAGGAGCGCTACGCACTCCAGCGCGGGGCAAGCCCGCTCACTACACAGAATTTGGGCGTTTCGGCACAGGCATTGCTTAAACCATTCATCTGCCCGAATAAAGGAGCATTCGTTACCCCCCGACCCAGAGCCGACCCCACAAGAAAGTAAGGACCAGGCCCATTGGCACCATCGGCCACGGGCTCATAAAAATATGCGGTTTTTTAAGCGGCAGTGCCACCCAAGCTCTCCTCGGCACTGACAAGGTACTGGAATGGCTCTATCTTTCTTCGATGAAATGAATGACGCGAACGGCGCGTGCCGCGCGCACTATCAGGATTTCTCCCGCTGGCTGGCGAATACGCCGCAGGAACTGCTGGCCCAGCGTCGCCGTGAAGCCGATTTGCTGTTTCACCGCGCCGGGATCACCTTCACCCTGTATGGCGACGAACAAGACACCGAGCGCCTGATCCCCTTCGACATCATCCCGCGCAGCATCCCCGCCAGTGAATGGAGCGTGATCGAACGCGGCTGCATCCAGCGCGTCAACGCGCTGAACATGTTCCTCGCCGACATCTACCACGACCAGCGCATCATCAAGGCCGGGATCATTCCGGCGGAGCAGGTGCTGGGCAACGAGGGCTACCAGAAGGCGATGGTCGGCCTGGACCTGCACCGCGACATCTACTCGCATATCTCCGGGGTGGACCTGGTGCGCGACGGCGACGGCACCTACTACGTGCTGGAAGACAACCTGCGCACCCCCAGCGGCGTGAGCTACATGCTCGAAGACCGTAAAATGATGATGCGCCTGTTCCCCGAGGTGTTTGCCAAACAGCGCATTGCGCCGGTGGACCACTACCCCAACCTGCTGCTCAAGACCCTTAAAAGCTCAAGCCGCCTGGACAACCCCAATGTGGTGGTGCTGACGCCGGGGCGCTTCAACAGCGCGTTCTTCGAGCATGCGTTCCTGGCACGGGAAATGGGCGTGGAGCTGGTGGAAGGCGCCGACCTGTTCGTGCACGACCTCAAGGTGTTCATGCGCACCACCGATGGCCCCAAGCCGGTGGACGTGATTTACCGACGTATCGACGACGCCTTCCTCGACCCCAAGGCCTTCAACCCCGAATCGATGCTCGGCGTGCCCGGCCTGGTCGCCGCCTATTGCGCCGGCAATGTGGTGCTGGCCAATGCCATCGGCACCGGCGTGGCCGACGACAAGTCGATCTACCCCTATGTGCCGGAAATGATCCGTTTCTACCTGGATGAAGAACCGGTGCTACAGAACGTACCCACTTTCCAGTGCCGCAAACCCGATGAGCTGTCTCATGTCTTGGCCCACCTGCCGGAGCTGGTGGTCAAGGAAACCCAGGGGTCCGGCGGCTACGGCATGCTGGTCGGCCCGGCCTCCACCGCCGCCGAGATCGAGGACTTCCGCCAGCGCATCAAGGCCCGTCCTCACGCCTACATCGCCCAACCGACCTTGAGCCTGTCCACCTGCCCGACCTTTGTCGAAAATGGCATCGCCCCACGGCATATCGACCTGCGGCCGTTTGTGCTCTCGGGCAAGGAAACCCGCCTGGTGCCCGGCGGTCTCACCCGCGTGGCGCTGAAGGAAGGCTCGTTGATCGTCAACTCGTCGCAAGGCGGCGGAACCAAGGACACCTGGGTGGTGGAGGGCTGAGTATGTTGAGTAGAACCGCCGCAGATTTGTACTGGATGTCCCGTTACCTGGAGCGTGCCGAGAACCTGGCGCGCATGCTGGAAGTCAGTTACTCGCTGTCGTTGATGCCCCAGGCCGGGCGCAGCGATGGCCTGGATGAGCTGGCCATGTCGTTGCTCAGCAGCGGCACCCTGGACAGCTACCTTGAGCGTCATAAACAGCTGGACGCCGAACGCATGCTGCATTTTTTCGCCCTCGACGAAGAAAACCCCGCCAGCATCTACAACTGCCTGCGCGCTGCACGTGGCAATGCCCACGCGGTACGCGGGCGCATCACCGCCGACATGTGGGAAAACCTCAACGCTACCTGGCTGGAAATGCGCAGCATCGCCGCCGGCGGCCTGGCGCGGCATGGCATCAGCCACTTTTGTGACTGGGTCAAGCAGCGTTCACACCTGTTCCGTGGGGCGACCTCCGGGACAATCATGCGCAACGACGCCTATCGGTTTATCCGCTTGGGCACTTTTGTCGAGCGCGCGGACAACACCCTGCGTCTGCTGGATGCGCGTTACGAGATGTTTGGCGAAGAGTCGGAAGAAGTCAGCGACTTGTCGGCACGCGGTTATTACCAGTGGAGCGCCCTGCTCCGCGCGTTGTCGTCGTTTGAGGCGTATACCGAGCTGTACCCGAATGCATTGAATGCGCGGTCGGTGTCGGAGCTGCTGTTGCTGCGCAGCGATGTGCCGCGTTCGTTGCATGCGTGTATCGAAGAATTGAGCCATATCCTGGCGGATCTGCCCGGCAGTTATGGGCGCACGGCGCAGCGGTTGGCGGCGGAGTTCGAGGCGCGGCTCAGGTATACCGGGATTGATGAGATTCTGGAGGATGGTTTGCATAGCCGTCTCACGGAATTCATCGACACGGTGCGCGAGCTGGCGCGGGCGATACACAGCTCATACCTGGAAGTGGTCTAAGCAGCCCCCGCTTTCCCTAGAAACCCGAGCATCAGCGCGTTGACCTGCTGCCCTTGCTCGTTCTGGATCCAGTGGCCACAGTTGAGCAGCACATGCTGCTCAAGGTGAGGCACCGACTCAGGCATGCGCTTGAGCGTGTGGGCCTCGAAGACCCCGACCGGGTCGCGGTCGCCGATCAGGAACAGCGTGGGTTGCAGCACCTGCTTGCCGGCCAGGCTTTCGGTGAGTTGCCAGTTGCGTTCGAAGTTGCGGTACCAGTTCAACGGGCCGCGAAACCCATGCTCGGCGAAGGTGTGCACGTAGACGTCCAGATCCGCCTGGGAGCACCAGTGCGGCAAGGCGCCGGGTGCCGGAACCCCCTCAAGCAACCTGGCATTCGCAGGTTTGCTTTGCAGAAACACATCCTGATCCTGCATGAACAGGCGCAAGGTACGCTCAATATCGGCGTTCAACTCCTGCTCGGCGACGCCCGGTTCCTGGAAATACAGGATGTAGTTGAAGCGGTCGGCGTACAGCTCGCGCATGATTTGAATCACCGGCCGCCGTGCGCGCCCGGCAAACGGCACCGACAGCGTGATCAAGCGCGTGATCCGTTCAGGTTCGAGCAACGCCAGGTGCCAGGCCACGACCGCGCCCCAGTCATGGCCGACCATGACCACCTGCGCATGGCCAAAATGGTCCATGGCCTGCTGGATATCGCCACACAGCGTCAGCAGATCATAATCGGCGATCTCGGCCGGCGAACCTGACTGGCCGTAGCCGCGCATCTCAGGGGCAAACACCCGATAGCCCGCGGCCGCCAGCGCGGGAATCTGCTCGCGCCAGGAGTGCCAGCACTCCGGGAAGCCGTGAAGCAGCCAGATCGGCCTGCCGTCTTCGGGACCGGCGATGTGGACGCTTAACTCAATACCGTTGACGCAGATGAGTTGCTCGCTCATTGGCATGGCCTTTTCGAGGTTTTTCCCAGCGTGCGGCATTGTTTTCAACGCCACCAGCATCATTGATCGCGGGAATGCCTCATGCAACCGCCCACCAACGCGGCAACAACTGCCGTACCCGCGCTTCGCCGAAGCGGTCATCGATCAACATCACCACGCCACGGTCCTGCTGGCTGCGGATGACCCTGCCCGCTGCCTGCACCACTTTCTGAATGCCGGGGTACAGGTAGGTGTAGTCGTAGCCTGAACCGAAGATCGCGCCCATGCGCAGTTTCATCTGTTCATTGACCGGGTTGAGTTGGGGCAACCCGAGGGTGGCGATGAAGGCGCCGATCAAACGGGCGCCGGGCAGGTCGATGCCTTCACCAAAGGCGCCGCCGAGCACGGCAAAGCCGACACCCTGGCTGTGTTCGGTGAATTGGTCGAGGAACGCCTGGCGCTCGGCCTCGGCCATGCCGCGTGACTGTTGCCAGAGTGTGATCTGCGGGTGTCGCTCGGCCAGCAACTGCGCCACCTGCTGCAGGTAATCGAAGCTTGAGAAGAACGCCAGGTAGTTGCCAGGCTGCCCGGTGTATTGGCGGGCGATCAGCTCAACGATAGGTTCCAAAGAGGCGTGGCGATGCACGAAACGCGTGGAGACCGCATCGACGATGCGCACCTGCAATTGCTCGGCCTTGAACGGCGACTCCACATCGATCCAGGCCGTGTCCGCCGGCAAACCGAGCAAATCCGCGTAGTAATGACGGGGGCTCAGGGTCGCGGAAAACAGCACGCTGCTGCGGGCCGCGGTCAAGCGTGGGCGGATGAATTCGGCGGGCACCACGTTGCGCAGGCACAGGGTTGAGCTGCTGCGTTTGCCGCTGAGCTGGCGTTTGCTGATGTCGAAAATGAAGTGTTCGTTGAACAGCTCGGCGACTTTGGCAAATTGCAGCACCTCGAAATAGAAGGCTTGCAGGTCGCCGCTGAGCGATTCGGGATGCTCATTGAAATACTCGCCCATGCTGCTGGCGCACAGGCTCAGGGCCTGCAACAGTTTTTCCGGGCGGGCGGCATAAGCCTGGTAGGGCGCGATCTGGTCCTTGTGCAGTGCGTTCCACTCACGGTTGAGGCGCTGCAAGGGTTTTTTCAAGGGCTCGGGCGCGACGTCGCGCAGGGTCTTGAGGTGGTATTGGTCGAGGCTCGCGCTGTACATCGAGCGGGCCCGTTCGACCAGGTTGTGCGCCTCGTCCACCAGCACTGCCGCGCGCCACTGGTTGAGCTGGGCCAGGCCGAACAGCATGGCGCCAAAATCGAAATAGTAGTTGTAGTCGGCGACCACCAGGTCGGCCCAGCGCGCCATTTCCTGGCTCAGGTAATAGGGACAGACGTCATGGGCCAGGGCCACGTCGCGCAGGTTGCGCTGGTCCAGCAGGCGCACCTTGGACGCGGCGATGCGCGCGGCGGGCAAGCGATCGTAGAAACCCTTGGCCAAGGGACAGGCGTCGCCGTGACAGGCGTTGTCCAGGTGCTCGCAGGCTTTGTCCCGCGCCACCAGCTCCAGGACGCGCAATTGCAGCTCGGGGCTGCTGGTGTGCAGCACGTGGGCGGCGTCCAGGGCGAGCTTGCGGCCGGGGGTTTTGGCGGTGAGGAAGAACAGCGTGTCCAGTTGCTGGGGCGCCAGGGCCTTGAGCAACGGGAAAATCGTGCCGATGGTCTTGCCGATGCCGGTAGGCGCCTGGGCCATCAGGCAGCGGCCGGTACTGACGGCCTTGTACACCGATTCAGCAAGCGAGCGCTGGCCAGGACGAAAACCGGCATGGGGAAACGCCAGGGCCTGCGCGGCCCTGTTGCGCGCTTCGCGGTGCGCCATTTCCTGCTGGGCCCAACCGAGGAACAGCGCGCATTGCTGGTTGAAGAACGGCTCCAGTTCGCTGGCGTGGAAGTGTTGGTTGAGCACCGTCTCGCCCTCGCCGACGATGTCGAAGTACACCAGCGCCAGGTCGATCTGCGAGAGGCCGAGTTTCTGGCACATCAACCAGCCGTACACTTTGACCTGGGCCCAATGCAGTTGCCGGTGGTTGGCGGGTTGGGCGTCGAGGTCGCCGCGATAGGTTTTCACTTCTTCCAGGCGGTTGGCGTCCGGGTCGTAGCCGTCCGCCCTGCCCCGCACCTTGAGTTGCTGGTACTCACCTTCGAGCGCCACTTCATTCTGGTAGTGCGGGCTGCGCCGCGAGGCGACGGTGCGGTGGCCGACAATGCCTTCCTGGGCGCTGGGCGACGGCGTGAAGCGCAGGTCCAGGTCACCGACCTTGGCCGTGAACTCACACAGTGCACGCACGGCAACGTTGTAACTCAAGCGGACGCTGCCCAGCGCACATAGCAGACCGTCACCGGCATCTGGTATTCACCGCAGAACTCCAGCCAGCGCAGCTGGTTGTCTTGCAGGCGATCGCCGGGGCCCTTGACCTCGATCATGCGGTAGGTCTTCTGCGCGGGCCAGAACTGGATCAGGTCCGGCATGCCGGCGCGGTTGGCGCGGATATCCAGCAGCAGCCGTTCAAACCAGTAGCGCAGGTGTTCGGCGGGCAGGCAGGCCAGGGCCTGCTCCAGCAGTTCTGCGCTGAGCAGGTTCCAGAACACGAAGGGCGACTGGATCCCCCATTTTTCGCTGTAGCGTTGGCGGATGGTGGTTTTGTAGCGCTCGTCCTGCAATTGTTCGAAACACGCGGCGAACAGCGGCGCGCGGCGCAGGTGAAAGTCTTCACTGTGCAGATCCGCCGGCCCACGCTGGAACGGGTGGAAAAACGAACCCGGCAGCGGCGCAAAGATCACGTCCCAGCACAACAGGCCGAACAGCGAGTTGATCAGGCCGTTTTCAACATAGTGCACCGGCCCATCAGGCTCGCTGAGGTGAGCCTGCACGCAATACTCCACCGACATCAGCGGGTCCGGTAGCGCGAGTGCCAAGTCCAGGCGCGTGACCGGCCGTGGCTTGACCTTGGGCAAGGCCGGCTCGCCCAGTTTGCGCCGCAGGCGTGGCACCACACGCAGCAAGTGCTGCTGCTCGGCGGCGCTTTCCGGGGCCTGTTGGGCGGCGTTCGCCAGGGCCATGGCTTGCACGTAGTGCTCCTGGCGCTCCAGCACACGGATCAAGCGTGAGCGGGCGCCGGGGTAGGCGCAGGCGCGATAAATCTGTTCCGCCAGCGCCAATTCGGCAGTGCGCTCGCAATATTGACCCACTTGGAACAACAGCTTGGCCCGCCGTTTTTCCAGCCAGGGATTGTCGGTGTTCAATGTGGCGACCTGGGCCAGTACCTCCTCCAGCGCCGCACCGGTTTCAAAAGCCTGCTGGCACTGGTGCAGGAACAGAAAACCCTGCACGTCATCACGGCTGCGCAAGCCACGGGATTCGGCGCAGAACTCGACTTTTTCGTAGGTGTAGATGCCCAGGTCAGCCAGCACGAACTCGGACCAGTCCTGATGCAAGTTGCCGAAGAACATCAGGCGCAGACGATCGCACAGGTCCATCACGGTGAGGCTGTACAACGTGTCGGCAAGGTCGGGGCACCAGTGGGCAAAGCAGCGATTGTCGGTGAAATGCGCCGACAACCCTTCCAGCCAATCGGTTTTCTTGGCTTTGGGTTGTTCGATCCAAGGCTTGAATGCAGCGAGAATCTCGCCTTTTTGCAGCAAGGCGAACAACGCGTCAAAGGCCAGCAGGCATTCGTCGTCAACCCAGCCCAGCTCCAGCAATGGCCCGGCAGCGGCCTGGGTGCAACCGATCTCCACATAGTTGAGCTTGCCCGCACGAAAATGCACGCCCTTGCGCATCACCATGCGCACCAATAAGGCCTGGGACGCTTGCGGCAACCTGTCAAATTGCTGAATGAAATGCTCTTCGTCCGGGTCGAGCAGATCCGCATAGCGTTGCCCCAGCCAATGCAGGACTTGGCGGAAGTTATGCAGGTAATAGAGCGGTTCTTCGAGGGGATTGGCCATGGCGCGCAGCGATCAAATACTGGTTATGCATACAGAGTGCCGTCGCAAAGGCCCGGTTGCAATCGGTAATAGATAAATGGCGCCTGCAACTTTTTACATAAAAGTGATCAGATGCTGAAGTCGATGGCGTAACATTTGTCGCCCACGGCCTCTGGCGTGGGACTTTCACGGTTAAGGTAAGGGTTATGAACATGAAGAATTTGGGTCTGCCGCTGGTTGCACTCACTTTTCTGGTATTGGCCGGTTGCGCGACGCAAACCGTAGTGACGATGCAAAATGGCACGCAGTATTTGACCAAGGACACCCCAAGAACCAAGACCGCCGACGGTTTTTATGAATTCACCGATATCGCCGGCAAGCGTGTACGGGTCAAGGCCGACGACGTGGCCACCGTGCGCAAGGAAGACTGATTCCCAAAGCCGGAACCTATCAAATGTGGGAGGGGGCTTGCCCCCGATGGCGGTGTACCGGTCGATAAATGCGTTGGCTGCTCCACCGCAATCGGGAGCAAGCCCCCTTTTTCAACTGCATTCCACTCCTAGCCGATCACCACCTCGCCCAACCCTCCACTCACCCCGACCAACGTCACCGAATCGCCCCCCACACTGATCACCGTATCGCCTCCGTGCTCCCGGTAATCCACACTTCCCTGCACATCCTTGAACACCAGCTTGTCGGTCAGTTGGTAGCCGATCACCCGGTCCTGGCCAAAATGCCCACTGAATAAAAAGGTGTTATGCCCGCTGTTATCACGGAGGGTGTCGTTGCCCTTCCCGCCCTCGATAAAATCCACGCCCTTCCCTCCTTGGATCAGGTCATCGCCGTCACTGCCGATGATGAAGGTATTGCCTTTGTGCGGCTCGGCATTGCGGTTGAGATCTTGCACCCAGGTGTTGGCCCGCGCCGGGTCGGACAGGTTGGCGACAATCACGGTGGCGTCGCGGCTCATCTGCTCGTAGAACCCTGACTCGACAATCCGTGTCATGCCATCGCCATACCCGGTGGGCAGGTGCGAGAGCCAGGTCGGCAGGTTGGCGATGGAAAACGGCAGCACGTTCCACAGCGTCGAGGCGTAGTGGTCGTTGAAGCTGACGATGTTATCGGTGGTCGACTCATGGGGTTTGTCGTGCACGCCCAGTGACGACAGGTTGAAGGATGAGCCATCCAGCGCACGGAATACCGGGTCGTTCTCGTAGCCGATATTGAGCACCTTGTCGCCGGCACTCTGGGTCGGCGATGCGTAGGCCACGTAGTGGGCGTCCTTGTAGAAGCCGCCCCACTTGTTAACGCTCAGGTCCGCCAGGCTGTTGACCGCGAGGCCCCCCAGGCTATGCCCGCTGACCAGCACATCCTTGCCACTCAGGCCATGGGCGCTGGCGTAGTCGGCGACGTTTTTGAGCAAGCCGCCAAAGGCTTCGCCGGCGTAATTCTTCGCGTAATCCTTTGGCCCCAACGCCGCCAGCAGATCGCTGACCAAGTCGCCGATGGAGTCGCTGATCAGGGTTTCCCGGGGCCCCGAGGTGCCGCGAAAGCCGATGCCGATTTCCAGCAGCTTGCCGGCGTCATCGTACTTGCCCAGCACCTCGACCTGGGCCGTGGTGTAGCCTGCCTTCTCGCCGAAGAACGTGCCTCGTGCATCGACCTTACCGCCGTAGCCCAGGGTGCTGGCGCTGATCGGCGTCCAGCCGGCCTTTTGCACCGCGTCCAGGGCGGCTTTCTCTGAATCCGGGTTCCACGGTAAGCCGGGGATAACGCCCTGGGAATCAGTGCTGCCGAGCAATGCACCGACCAGCGTGGCCGGTAGGCCCAACCCCAGGCCATTGTGTTGGTAACCCACGGCAAAGCCGTTATCCAGGTTGTGATAGGTGTACAACGTGATCGCCATCGCATCCGCGAACAACGCCTTGGAGCCCTCGGTGCCGAGGTTTTTATAGTCAAATATACCCATGCCAGTCCTCTCTTATTGTTGTTTAACACCCAAAAATCAACGTCCAAACGCCTCATCCACCTTGGCCAGGTCGGTGTCGCGCAGGTTACCGGCGTAGTAATGCAATTTGGTCCAGGCCATCAGGTAGTCGTAGCGCGCCTGGGCCAGGTCGCGCCGGGTGCTGTAGAGCTGCTGCTCGGCGTTCAGTGCATCAAGGTTGACCCGCTCACCGCCCAGAATGCTCTGCTTGGTCGACACCACCAGCGCTTCCGCCGACGCCAAGGCCTTTTGATAAGCGCGCAATTTGCTCACCCCCGACAGGCAGGCACTGAACTGCCGACGCAGTTCGATCAGGGTTTCGCGGGTCTTGCCCTCCAGCTCGTACTCGGCCTGCTCCATGGCGCGGCTGGCCTGGCGGGTGGACGCCGAGATGCCGCCACCGGCATACAGCGGCACGCTCACTTCGACGCCGATGGTGTTGGTGTCGTAGCGCTGGTTGTAAGTGTTGCCGCTGTCGGACTCTTGCTGGCGCGAGCTGGCATAGGCGGTGACCTTGGGTAAATGCCCGGCGCGGTTGCGCTCTACTTCATAACGCGCGACTTCCAGGGCCTGGCGCTGGGAGGCCAGCGTGGGGTTGTTGCTGATCGCCAGTTCATGCCAGGTGTCGTAGTTGGCCGGGGTCAGGGCGAACGCGGCAAAACCCTGGTTCAGCGGCGCAAGGTCGTCGATGTTGACGCTCTGTACGCCAATCAAGGCGCCCAGCTCCCGCAAGGACGCGTCCTGCTCATCCAGCGCCTGGATTTCTTCGGCGGTGGCCAGTTCGTAGCGCGATTCGGCTTCCAGAATGTCCGTGCGGGTGCCCTCGCCTTGCTGGAACAAATGCCGGTTCTGCTGGAATTGCTGTTCGAACGCCTTCTTCTTGGCGCGGGCGATGTCGATCTGGTCCTGGGCAAACAGCGCCTGGGTGTAATAGCTCAGCACCCGCACCAGCAGCGCCTGGCTCTTGTCGCGAAAGCTTTCATCGGCGAACAGCGCCTGGGCCACACCTTTGCGGTAGTTGGCGTAAGCCTCGTAGTCAAACAACGGCTGTTGCAGGCTGAAGGTCGAGCCGTAGCTGTTGTAGTTGCGGTCGTCGTGATAGTTACCGCCGCGCCCGTCGGGCAAGGTGGCCTGGGAGTTGTTGCGGCCCTTGTTGTAGGTGTAGGACAGCTTGGGCAGCAGGCCGGCGCGGCCGATGGCGCGGTTTTCCAGGCCGGCGTCGCGTTCCTTGAGGGCGCCGAGGAATACCGGGTCGTTACGCAAGGCCTGTTCGTACACATCGAACGGGCCCATGGCGGCCTGGGCATTGGCGCAGGTCAACAGCAAGGCGATAAACACGTGCTTCATGTTCATTCCTCGGTCAACGCCGAGCCGGCGCGGTCGAGCAGCGGCTTGAACAGGTAATTGAGCAAGGAGCGCTCGCCGGTGCGCACGAACATCTCGGCGGGCATGCCCGGCTTGATCACCAGGCCGTGGAGTTTTTCCAGCGCGGCGTCGCTGACTGTCGTGCGCAGCACGTAATAGGGCGCGCCGGTTTTTTCATCGAGCATCTGGTCGGCGGAAATCAGACTGACCTCCCCCGGCACGCGGGGTGTGCGGCTCTGGTTGAAGGCGGTGAAGAGGATATCGACTGGCAAGTGCGTGCCGACCTTGTCCACCAGGTGCACCGGCAAATGCCCTTCGACTTCCAGGCGCGTGCCCTGGGGCACGATTTCCAGCAGGGTTTCACCGGCGCGCACCACCGCGCCCTCGGTGTGCACGCTGAGATTGACCGCGATGCCATCCGCCGGGGCGTTGATTTCGCTGTGTTGCAGGTCAAACCCGGCCGAGGTGAGTTGCTGCTCCAGGGTCAGGCTGCGCAGTTGCGCGTCGGCCAACTGGCTGCGCACTTCCTTCTGGTACTCCTCACTGTGCTGCTGCAATTTCAGCCGCGACTCAAGAATGCCCTGCTCGACGCGGCCACTTTCACCGCTGTTCTGCGCCAGATCCTGTTGCACCTGGGACAACTGCCGCTGGTACTCCATCAACCGGTTGCGCGGGATGTAGCCGTTGTCGGCCAAGGGTTGCAGGTTGCTCAGTTGGTCGCGCAGGGATTGGGCCTGGGCGGTCAGATCGCTGCGCGCACGTCGCATGCCGCCCAATTGCGCGGAGGCACCGTCGATGTTGGCACGGATGCCGGCTTGCTCACGGGCAAAGGCTTCGCGACGGCTGCTGAACAGTTGGCGCTGGCCTTCCAGCACCAGCGCCAGGGCTGGATCGGGGTTGGCGCTCAGCTCGGCGGGAAAGCGGATGCTGGCGTGGTTGTCACGCTCGCTCTGCCAGCGCGCCACGCTGGCCCAGGCCATGCGGTACTGGGCTTGCAGGGACTGCACGTCGGCCTGGTGCTGGGTCTGGTCGAGACGAAACAGCGGCTGGCCCTGTTTCACATGCTCGCCCTCCTTCACCAGAATCCGGCTGACCACGCCGGGGCTTAAGGTTTGCACCGCCTTGCGCTTGCCCGACACCACGACCGTGCCTTGTACCGGAATGCCCTGGTCCAGCGGCGCCAGGCTGGCCCACAGGAAAAATCCGCCGGCACCGACCAGCGTCAGCAGCCAGCCCATGCGCGTAAAAAACGTGGCGTCGCGCTCTTTGAAGCGGGGTTCAACAGTGATGCTGCTCATGCGCCTGGATTCCTTCCGGCTTGGTACTGACGACTGAAACTCACGCCGGGTTTCTCCTTCGGCGCTTCCTGCTGGCCGGACAACGCGCGCAGCACGTCTTGGCTGGGCCCGAAGGCTTGCAAATGCCCGTCGTTGAGGACCAACAGCTTGTCGGCTTGGGCCAACGCCGAAGAACGGTGGGTCACCAGCACCACGCTGCTGCCCTGGGCTTTCATCTGCACGATGGCGCTGGCCAAGGCGGCTTCACCGACCGTATCGAGGTTGGAATTGGGCTCATCCAGCACGATCAGGCGTGGCCCGCCATACAGCGCGCGTGCCAGAGCTACCCGTTGTTTCTGGCCGCCGGACAGGCCGCCGCCGTTGTCGCCCAGTACCGTGTCGTAGCCCTGCGGCAAGCGCAGGATCAGTTCATGCACGCCGGCCTGCTGCGCGGCGCGCACCACCTGATCGGGGTCGGCTTCGCGAAAGCGCGCGATGTTGTCGGCAATGCTGCCGCTGAATAGCTCGATGTCCTGGGGCAGGTAACCGATGTGCGGGCCGAGGTCGTCGCGGTCCCAGCGGTGAATGTCCGCGCCATCCAGGCGTACGGTGCCGGCCAGCGTCGGCCACACCCCCACCAGCACACGCGCCAGGGTGGATTTGCCGGAGCCCGACGCACCCAGCACACCGAGCACTTCACCAGCCCCCAGATTGAAGCTGACTTGATGCAGGGTCGCCACGCGCCGCCCCGGCGGGCCGGCACTGACCTGTTCGAAACTCACCTGCCCTTTGGGCGCCGGCAGCTTCATCTGCTCCACGTCCGGTGGAAACTCGCGCAGTAAGTCATCCAGCCGCTGGTAGGCCAATTTGGCCGAACTCCATTGCTTCCATACCGCAATCAACTGGTCGATGGGGCTCAGCACCCGGCCCATCAGGATGGAGCCGGCGATCATCATCCCGGCGGTCATATCACCCTTGATCACCAACAGCGCCCCCAGGCCCAGCACCAACGATTGCAGGCACAGGCGCAGGGATTTGCTCAGGGAGGTGATCACCGAGCCGGTATCGCTGGCGGTGTTCTGCAAGCCGAGGAACTGCGAATGCACGGCAAACCAGCGCGAGCGCAGTGCGCCGAGCATGCCCATGGCCTGGATGGTCTCGGCGTTGTGCAAGTGGCTGGTGGCCAGTTGCGTGGACTGCTGGGAGAAGCCACTGGCCTCGCCCAATGGCTTCTTCGTCAGGTATTCATTCAGGCACGCCAGGCCGATCAGCAGCACGGCACCGGCCGTGGCCAACACGCCCAGCCACACGTTGAACAGGAAGATCACAAACAGGTAGAGGGGGAACCACGGCGCATCGAAAAATGCGAACAGCGCAGGCCCCGTGATGAATTGGCGGATATGCGTCAAATCGCCCAGGGATTGCCCGGCATGCCCCTGGCCACGTTGCAGGTTGCGTTCAAACGCGGCCTTGTACACGCGCAAGTTGAAGCGCCGCTCCAACTGGCTGCCAATACGGATCACGATAAAACTGCGGATCACCTCCAGCAGGCCAATAAAGGCAAAGAAGCCCACGACCATCAGCGTCAACATCACCAGGGTGGTTTCATTCTGGGAGGACAGCACGCGGTCATACACTTGCAGCATGTAAATCGACGGCACCAGCATCAGCAGGTTAATCAAGGCGGTAAAACAACCGACGCTGATCAAAATGCTCTTGTATTCACCCAGCGCCTTGAATAACGGCGCGACGGCATGGGACTTCGCCATGGTTTCTAATCTTCCTTGAAGCAAATTGCGCGCAATAGTTGCCCCGACCCCGAATGACGGAGCGGTCAACTAATAAAATCAAGTGATCGGTTTAAAACGGCAACTAAGGTGTACGTTGCAATACCACTTCAAGGCCGGTGGGCGTGCGTCCTTTATATTCGCCTTCTTTTTGCCGGTTAAGGTGGGTAATGCCACTGCCTTCGGCGTTCATCAGCCAGATGCCGTCCGGCGTTGGCGTCCAGGTCAGGGGCTTGGCGCCCAACCATTGTTCGACACACGCCACGTCGCCGCCCAACGCGTTGGCCTGCTCCAGCAGGTCCAGCGCGCACACCTGGTCCTGCTGGTGCAACTGCCAATGCCCGGCCAACTGGGCGGTGGTGGGTAATACAAGACTGCTCGCCATTGCGTGGGCTCCTGCCGACACGAACATCACCTGCAATACGCAGGCGATCCTATTGAAAAAACGCTGCATCTTCATGCTCCATCCGTAAAGCGCGGCGCCGAAGCGCCGCGCCCGTGCATCACGCCACGATGTCGCTGACAGCAGCCTGGCCAACGGTGGTGACGAGGAAGTCCGCCACGCCGTGACCGGAGAAGTCCACTGCCAAGGTGCCCAGGTTGGTGCCTGCGGCGTAGGTCAGTACCGCATCGCCGGCATGCCCGGTGAAGGCATTGACGAAGGTCAGGCCTGCACCCTTGGTGATGCCGGACAGGTCGATCTTGTCCGAACCCGAGGTAAAGTCAAAGATCTTGTCAGACGCCCCAGGCTTGGAGTCGGAACTGGCACCGAACACAAAGGTGTCGTTGCCCGCGCCGCCCCACAGTTGGTCCGCACCGCCACCGCCGTAGATGAGGTCGTTGCCGGCGCCACCTTTGATGATGTTGGCCGCGTTGTTCCCGATGATCAGGTCATTGCCCGCACCACCGAAGGCGTTCTCGATGGTCACGCCCTTGGCGATGGACACGTTGCCCACCAGGCCGCCAACGTCGGAGAATGAGGCTTCATTGAGGTTGATTTTCTGGTTCTGGGTGAAGCCGGAGAAGTCCAGGGTGTCGTTGCCACCACCGTCCCACACCGAGAACACCAGCTTGTCGGCATTCGACGTGGCGCTGAGGAAATCACGCCCGGTGTTGGAGTTGAAGCCGTAGGTGGTGTCACCGGCGCGGGTGTTGTAGTTGGCGCCGTAGAGCTTCTGGATCGCCGCGATGTCGTCGATCAGCGGGCCGGACGCGTAGGCCTCGACCCCGCCTTTGCTGAAGTTCTGGTTGGTGTTGCTTTCGCTCCAGTAACTCATGAGGCTGTAGCCGCGCGTGTCCTGTCCATAGGTCGCGTCGTTGTAGGTTGGGGCGCCTTCTCCGGCGTTGTAGTCGCCCGGGTGGGCCAGGCCCAAGGTATGACCGATTTCGTGGGTCAGGGTCTGCCGGCCGTAGTTGTTCAGGTCCGGGGTTTTGTTCGGCGTGTAGCTGTTGTTGGTCAGGTACCACGACGTGCCGTCGTAGCCTGCACCGGTGCCGGGCAGGTAGGCGAAGGCCGCCGCGCCGTCCTGGCCGCCGCTGTAGTTGCCGAACGTCATGTGGGCGTCACCGCCACTGGCTTTCTCGGTGAAGGTGATGTTGGCCACGTCCGCCCAGGACTGCATGGCCAGTACGGCCTGTGCTTTCTGCTGTGCGTTGAACTGGCTGAAACCCGAGATGCCATGTTTGTTCATGGTGCTCGAAGAGGCCGATGTCAGGAACGTGTAGGTCAGGTCGATCTTGCCGTTGCCGTCAAAGTCCCGGTACGTGGCGCCGTCGCGCAGCAGCTGGGTGGCTGCCTGGTCAACGGTGTAGGAGGGTTTGCCATTGATCGTGAGGTTGCCGCCACGGTCATACAGATGGCTGAAGCTATCGATTTGCGAGTAAGCGGTGCTGGCTTGCGCCGCCGACACGATAGCCTTGTCTTTTACTTTTGACATAAACGTACTTCCTTGTTTGCAAGTGCTTCAGTCTTTGATCGATAGGCACCCCGCGGGCGAGATCGTCCTATCACTCGCCTCTTTTGAAGGCGTAAGAAAACTGACACAACTTGAAATCTTTCGTCTACATCTTTTCCAGCATTAGATTCGGGCGCGCAAACAACTTAAGTAATTTGCGCGCCGTGTTTGTTGGGCGGGGTTGACTTTGTCCGACAAAAACAACCTTGGGTTATTTAAATATTAAATAGCGCTAACGCGGCCTAAGTTGTCTGGCGCTGTTAATAATTGGATCCATTATATTGCCAGGGTGTCATTAGCAACATTAAACGGCCATTACTTGTATTAATAACTTCGCGTGCCCCCTATTAACGGGACACCCTCCAGCCTGTTGTGTGTAATACCGACAACAGCGTGTCACCGCTCAGGCCGGGGACCAGCACACCTTGATCGGTGAGCATGTCCTCTCCGGCCAGGATCGCATTGATGATTGCCTCTTCCACAGCCTCGGCCGCGGCGCTGAACAGCGGCGAAATATGGTCGTTGTTGACCATCTGCAACGCGCTGCTGAAAGGCCGGCCCTTACGTCCGTAATCCGCCGGTGGCAAATCCTGGTTGCCGGTGGCAAAGGCCAGGAACAGGTCACCGCTGGAATCCTCGGTACCGCCGCCGGTACGCGCAATACCGATCGACGCGCGTTGCGCCAGGCGCTGGCATTGGTGCGGCAACAGCGGCGCATCAGTGGCGAGGATCACCACGATCGAGCCCATGCCCGGCGTGCCTTGCTCGGCGAAGGGCGACGGAATGTCCATCAACCGACGCCCCACCGGGTAGCCATCCACCCGCAGTTCCTGGCGCTTGCCATGGTTGGCCTGCACCAGCACGCCGACAGTCCAACCGCCCTGCTCCGCCGACAAGCGCCGCGATGCGGTGCCGATGCCGCCCTTGAACTCATGGCAGATCATGCCGGTGCCGCCACCGACCGCGCCTTCCTGCACCGGACCGGTGGCGGCGTTGTCCACCGCTTCGCGCACATGCTCGGGGCCCACGTGCTGGCCCCAGATATCGTTGAGCAGGCCGTCATAGGTCTCCATCACCACCGGCATGCACCAGTACACCGCCGGGTCCGCCAGGCGCTCGCGCTCCAGGGCGATCAGGCTGTCGCGCACCATGCCGATGCTGTGGGTATTGGTGATGGCCAGCGGCGTGGTCAGCAACCCCGCCTCGCTGACCCATTCAAGGCCGGTGGCATCACCGTTGCCATTGAGCACGTGGTACCCGGCAAAGCACGGTTGTTGGCGTGCCTCCCCTGCACGCGGCTGGATCACGCTGACGCCGGTGCGCACGTGCTTGCCATCGATACGTGTGTTCAGCGTGCTGTGGCCAACCCGCACACCGGGCACATCGGTGATGGCGTTCCATTCTCCAGGCGTGCCCAGCCCTAACGTAACCCCCAATTGACGTGCGCGCATAACCACTCCTTACAATTTCTGGAAGACCGGACTCGACCGGCCACTGATGCAATACAGGATCACCGACAGCGCCAGCAGGCCGATGATGATCATGATGTCCCGCACCGAAGCGGCGGCCACCAGGGTGACCAACAGGTAACCGGCGCCGAGTACCGCGAGCACCGCCGGCAACGGCCACAGCGGCATGCGATAGGGATGCTCGCGATCACGCAGCAATACCCGGCTCATCAAGGCGCTCAACGCCACCATCAGGTACACCAGCATGATCAGCAGCACGCTGAATGAGGTCAGGTCGGCGAGGTTGGAGCTGAAACTCAGCAGCGCCGAAGGAATCGCCAGGAACAGCGTAGCCAACCAGGGCGAATCCCAGCGTGGGTGAATGCGTGTGAACAGCGTGTTGATGCTCGGCGTCCACAGCGCATCGCGCCCGCTGCTGAACACCACGCGGCCGATCTGGATCACGATCGCCACAATCGCGTTGAACACCGACAGGAAGATTCCGGCGCTGACTAGCCGTGATAAGGTTTCATTGCCATGGCTGCTCAACAGGTAGCCGATGGGGTCCGGGCTGCTGATCATCGCGCTCAGGGACGGTGCGCCGATCAACAGTGCGGTGATTGGCACCAGCTCGATGATCACCACCAACCCCAGTGACCACAGCACCGCCTTGTGCACGCCTTTGCCGCCGCATTTCATGTCTTCGGCCAGCAACACCGCCGGGCCATAGCCGTTATAGGAAAACAGGCCGATACCCACCGCGCCGATCACCAGGGCCCACGGCGCCAGGTGCAGCACGCCGTTTTCGACGATCTGCGGTTGGAACAGCACGCTGGCCGGTTGCACCGGGTTGCCGAAGCCGATCACCACGATCACCAGCAACGCGGCGATTTCCAGCAACAGGCAGGTACCGGTGATCCAGGCATTGAGTTTGATATTGAGGATGCCCAGGGCGTAACTGCACACGACGATCACCAAGGCGACGGTCTGCGAGTCGAACCGGGTGCCGAGGGCGTTATTCAGGTAGGTCGCCGCGCCGGTGGCCAGTACCGGTGGGATAAACAGCAACATCACCAGCACCGTCAGAAACGTCGCATAGCCCGCCATGCCACCGAACACGCGCTTGGCGTACACATACTCACCCCCTGCGCTGTTGTGGGCGCGGCCGAGTTCGGCGTAACAAAAGGCAAACATCAGTGCGAGCAACCCGGCCATCACAAACGCCAGGAACACGCCGCTGCCGGCCTGCTGGATGGCAAAGGGCGCGATCACGAATACGGAACTGGCCGGCGTCACCGCCGACACGGTGATGGCCACTACATCGAAGACACTCAAGGTGGGTTTCAGCACGCTGTTGGGCGTGGGGGAAGTGCTCATATCGTTATCCTCTTTCGTTGTTCTTGGTGTGAGGCAGATACGAAAAGTCTGAGAGTCACGGGATATGTTTCCCGCTCAATGATGGCGAAGATAAACATTGGGCCTATGCCCGCCAATTCCCCTATTGGCGTACTCCCCTTGACGCGACCCGGCAAAAGCCGAACCCTTGCCCGATCTTTTGCTGGCGGGAGCCTGTCACATGAGCCTGTTTCGGGAGGTTGGGATGCACGCCGGCCTGGGCCGCACCGTCGCACACATCGGCACCGAGCGTTTCTGGAAACAGCTGGTGCTGCTGTTGCACCAGTGCCTGCCTTTCGATAACGCCCTGGCGATCTTCTACCCCCTGGAAGGACCGCCCCAGGCCCTGGAAGAATACGACGCCCAACCCAGCAGCAAACCGGCGTCGATGCTGGTGTACCTCAATGGCTTGTATTTGCTCGACCCGTTTTTCCAGGCGTGTCGCGAGGGTTACGCCAGCGGCGTGTACCGCCTGGAGGAAGTGGCGCCGGATCATTTCCGCCAGAGTGAGTACTTCCTCAATTACTTCCACGACAACGTGCTGGAGGACGAGGTGCAATTGATTCTGCAATTGCCCGGCGCGGGGACGTTGTCGCTGTCATTGGGCAGGCAGCGGCGCTTCAGTGTTGAAGAGACCGGGCTGATGACAACCATGGCCGCCTGGGTATTACCGCTGATGCAGCAGCACTGGCAGCAAAGCACCCAGCGAGCGCCGGCGATGGACAGCCAGATCAGGGATGCATTGAGCCAGTTCGGCTGTGGCGTGCTCTCGGACCGCGAACTGGAAATCGCCCGCCTGGTGCTGCGCGGGTTCTCGTCCAAGGCCATGGCCGAACGCCTGAATATCTCGCCGGACACCGTGAAAGTGCACCGTCGGCACTTGTACGCGAAGCTGGATATCTCGTCACAGCCGGAGCTGTTTTCGTTGTTTATCCAGTCGTTGGGGCATGATCTGGAGAATCCCTGACCCGTTTGTGGGCCGGTAGGTCGAACGGGGTTGGTGTGGTGAGTGGGCTTGGTGTGGTGAGCGGGCTTGGTGTAGTGATCCGGCTTGGTGTGGTGAATGGGCTTCGTGTGGTGAGCGGGCTTGCCCCGCGCTGGGCTGCGAAGCAGCCCCAAGGCCAAGCACCGCGGTTTATCTGGATAACCGCGGTGACCTTATTGGGGCCGCTTCGCGCCCCAGCGCGGGGCAAGCCCGCTCACCACAACAAGCCGGTTCACCACAACAAGCGGGCTCACCCCAACAGCGGTCCGTTTACATCAGGCCTCAGCGGCCGGTGCGAATGGTGTTCCACACCCGCGTGCGCACGCGGTCGATATTCAGTGGCATGGCTTCCAGTGCGAAAAGCTTGCCCATCATCTCGGGGCTTGGGTAGATCTTGGTGTCGGCCTTGATCGCCGGGTCTACCAGGCTGTCGGCGGCCTGGTTGCCGTTGGCGTAGTGCACGTAGTTGGTGATGTCGGCCATCACTTCCGGGCGCAGCAGGTAGTTCATGAACGCATAGCCGGCTTTCTCATTAGGCGCGTCGGCAGGCATGGCCACCATGTCGAACCAGATGGCGGCGCCTTCCTTGGGAATGTTGTAGCCGATGTTCACGCCATTCTTGGCTTCCTTGGCACGGCTTTCAGCCTGCAGGATGTCGCCGGAGAAGCCGACCGCCACGCAGATGTCGCCGTTGGCCAGGTCTGCGGTGTATTTCGAGGAGTGGAAGTACGCCACGTAGGGTCGCACGTTCATCAACAGGTCTTGCGCCTTCTTATAATCCTCAGCCTTTTTGCTGTGGTGCGGCAAACCCAGGTAGTTGAGTGCGGCCGGTAACAGTTCGGGGCCGTTATCCAGAATCGCCACCCCGCACTTCTGCAGCTTGGCCATGTTCTCGGGCTTGAAGATTAAGTCCCAGGAATCGACAGGCGCGTTGTCGCCCAGTACCGCCTTGACCTTGTCGATGTTGTAGCCAATGCCGGTGCTGCCCCACAGGTACGGGAAGCCATGGGCATTGCCAGGATCATTGTTCTCCAGGGCGTTGAGCAGCACCGGGTTGAGGTTCTTCCAGTTGGGCAACTGGCGCTTGTCGAGCTTCTTCAATGCGCCGCCCTGGATCTGCCGGGCCATGAAATGGTTCGACGGGAAGACCACGTCGTAGCCGGATTTACCGGTCATCAACTTGCCGTCGAGGGTTTCATTGCTGTCGTACACGTCGTAGGTGAAACCGATGCCGGTTTCTTTCTGGAAGTTCTGGGTGGTGTTCGGTGCAATGTAGTCCGACCAGTTGTAGATTTTCACCGTTTCGGCGGCCTGGCTGACAGAGGCCACCAACATCAAGGGCAACAGGGCAATGGCTTTCATGGTTCGATTTCCTGGCGGTTTTAGGGCTGTTTTTATGGCAGGCGATCAAGGATCAAAGCGTTACAGAATCAATACGTAGGTCTTGCGCACGGTCTCCTGGATGTCCCAGATGCCGGTGCTGTTGGCCGGCAACATCAGTGCATCGCCGGCTTGTATGTGGACAATTTCACCGTTGTCCGGGGTGAAGGTGCAGCGGCCCTGGATAAAGTGGCAAAACTCCTGGGATTTGATCTGCCGACGCCAGCGCCCTGGGGTGCATTCCCAGATGCCGGTCTCGACGCCGTCGCTGCGCTCGACACTCAGGGTCGAGGCCACGGCGATGGGCTCACCCAGGGGCACCGCGACGGGCGACGAGTCCGGCAGGTGGGCGTTCAGCGTGTCTTTGAATTGAGTGATGCTCATGGGTTTTCCCGTGTGAGTGAAACGTCTTAGTGCATGAAGCCTTCCATGAACCCGGCCACGCCGGTCGCCAGCTTGCGGCGCCAAGGGGCGGTAGTGGGGTCAGCCAACACCTGGTCTTCGTGGACAAAACTGCGAATGATCGCGTTGTAGCCCAGCCAGCGGCAGGGCTCGGGCTCCCAGGGTTTGAGCGCTTCCAGGCCGCGTTCGCGAATCACCCAGGGCTGGTGAACCCGCGGGGTGTCGTGGCCCAGGATCAGGTCGGCCAGGGTGCGGCCGCCCAGGTGGGAGGCGCCGACGCCCTCCCCGCCATACCCCCCGGACAGCGCAATGCCGGTCTTGTGATCGCAAAGCATGTGCGGGCGGAACTGGCGCGACATGCCGAGGTTGCCGCCCCAGGAATGGGTAATCCGCACGTTCTTGAGCTGGGGGAAAAGCTCACCGAACAGGTAGCGACGCAGTTCCACCTCGCTGTCGGTCAAGTCGAAGTTGTGGCGCAGTTTCCCGGCGAACTGGTAGCCGCCGCGCGCACCGAACACCAGGCGGTTGTCCGCCGTGCGCTGGCCGTAGGTGACCTGGCGACTGCTTTCGCCAAAGGCCTGGCCGTGGCTCAGGCCGATCTCATCCCAGGTACTGGCCGGCAAGGGCTCCGTGGCGACGATCAGGCTTTGCACCGGCAGTTGGTAGCGACCCAGCAGTGGCAAGGTGTTGGCGTAGCCCTCCACCGCCGGCACCACCCAGGCGGCCCGGACACTGGCCTTGGCGGTGCGCAGGCTGCCGGACTGCCAGTGGGTGACCGGGCTGTTTTCGTAAAGGGTCACGCCCAGGCGCTCAACCACCCGCGCCAGGCCGCGCACCAGCTTGGCCGGGTTGATGGTCGCGACGTGGGGCGCATAAATGCCGCCGTAGGGCTTGGCGATGCGGACCTGTTCGGCCAGTTGCTGCGGGCCGAGCCAGCGGTAGTCGGCTTCGGTCAGGCCCTGAGCGTAGAGTGTGTCCAGATAGCGGCGCAGGCTGCCTTCCTGCTCGGGGTAACGCGCCGCGCAGTATAGGGCGCCGCCCTTGCGGTAATCGCAGTCGATGCCTTCACGCGCCAGCACTTGGGCGACTTCGTCAGGGATGGCGTGCAACAGGTCAAACGAGGCGCGCCGTTGTTCAGGGTTCAAGCCGGCGAGCAAGCGGTCCTCACCCAGCAGGTTGCCCATCAGCCAGCCACCGTTGCGGCCGGAGGCGCCGAAACCGGCAGTCTGCGCTTCGACGATGGCGATTTTCAGCTCAGGGGCCTGGCGTTTCAGGTAGTAAGCGGTCCACAGCCCGGTGTAACCGGCGCCGATAATGGCCACGTCGACGTCCAGGTCATGCTCCAGGGCGGGCCGCGCGTGCAGCGGGTCGTCCAGTTGGTCCATCCATAAACTGATAGTGCGCCATGCCGGCATGCCAGGTTCCCCTACCTCGTTTCGATAGGGGCGATCCTAGAGCGCGGCGTTAAGGACTGTCTTGCGCGCGTGCACGCAGGGAAATTTGTTTGACGTAGGCCTTGGGCGATTGGCCTGTGTGCTGGCGGAAGGCGCTGTAGAACGCCGACAGCGAGTTGAAGCCGGCGGCAAACGCCAGGTCGTCAACCATTATCGGCGCAGTGGCCCTGTCCAATGCGGCCAGCAAATGCTGGAGCCTCGCCTGGTTCACATAGCGATAGAAGCTTTGTCCCAGCACTTGGTTCAGCAGGTAGGAAATCTGATTGCGGCTGTAGCCACACTCCTTGGCAACCCGCTGCAGATCCAATTCAGGGTCCAGGTAGGGTTGCTTGTGTTCGAAATACTGCTGCAGGTCATTGGCCATATGCCCCAATTGCTGGGGCGACAGGCCCAGGCGGCTGACCGAAGGCCGCGCAGCCTGGGCCGGCTGCTCATGCACCAGGGAGGCGTATTCGTTGACCCGCCAGATCAACCCGTCGCGCACGGTGATGGCCTCGCTGGTACGGAACGACACCAGGCCCTGGCCGCCGCGCAAGGTAATGCGGTACTGGATGAACGCGGTATCGCCGTCGGCGCGGATGCGGTCGGTGTGCTCGATCGCCTCATCGGCCTCGCGGGGCATGCTGGCTTGCAGGTAGTCGCGCAATTCGGCGGAACCGACGACACGGTTCTGGAAAAAGTCGTGGTACTGGATGTCCGGGTGGTAGTAGGACATCACGCCTTCCAAGTCCCGATGGCGCCAACACAGGTGGTGGCGCAGCACCAACTCACGCGTGGCTTGGGATTGCTGGGAGTCATCGTCTGGGGCGATGTGTGGCATGGAAGGCTCGAAGGCGGTTAAACAACCGTGGAGATTGCCGAATTTTGCCGGAGCCTTCAACGGCTTATTGGCCCCTCAAGGATGATGGCCTTTTGCTAAAATGTACGCAGGTCATGACCCACATCAACCCAAGTGGAAACAACCGCTGAACGGGGTCAAAAAATTCACGTTCCGGTCTCGAACGAATGCTATTTTTAAGTTCTTCGATGCCACGACCAGTGAAGGTCATGGCCCCCTGCCGCGAGCTAAAGGAAGCGCTCAATGAACAAGGTGGGCAACATGAACAAAGTGACGTTCCCCAACGCCTGCCAGCTGATGCGCTGGCATTTTCATCCGATGGGTTTTGAAGCCAGCATGGACGCGCCCGGCAGTATGATCGCCCGCCTGTTCGACCGCGCCAGTGGCGAGACACTGATTGCCATCGCGGGCATCCCCTGCGCCACGGTGATGAACGCGGCTGACGTAGAGCGGATTATCGAAGCGGTGGAGGATGAGTTGGAGTCGTTTGTACCGCCGCTGTCATTGCGGGCCTGAATTCAATCGTTCAAACAACACATATCTGCTCTGGGAGGGGGCCAGCCCCCTCCCACCGTTGAATGCCATTCACTCGCTAGCCGCGTTGATCATCAAAGAACGCTTTCCTGCCATCCACCCGCTCCGACGCCTTGGGCACGTTCACCGCCTGGCCTTCGGGCTTCTCCACATACCAATAGCAATGGCTCACCGCGCGGGTAATGCCCACGTAGGCCAGGCGCAGCACTTCGTCTTTTTGCGCCGTGTCATACGGCTCGCTGTCGCCGTCCTTGCCCAGGCCAGCCATGCGGTACACCTGGTTCTTGTAGGGCGAGCTGGTCACGTGCTGGCAATCCCCAAGCAAAAACACCGCGTCAGCCTGCAGGCCCTTGGCACTGTGATAGGTCAGTTGCTTGAGCCTGCGCGCCGGTGGCGGCAAGCTAGAATCCAGATTAACTACAGACTGAATATGCTCTTGAATCAATAGCTTATCGCTGCTTCTTCGATAAAGCATTAATACCGATTCGCCGCGCTGGTAATGCTCCGCCAACTGCCGTCCCAATGCCGCATCGTCCCGCTCCAGTACCTTGACCGGCACCAGTGCCTTGGGCGCCCCGCTGGCCTTGGCCTTCTTGCCAGGAATAGCCGGTGCGGCCCGCACGATATGCTCGGCGGCATCGATGATGTGCTGATGGCTGCGGTAGTTCTCACCCAGCATCACGCGGGTGGTGGCGGGTGACGGAAATTCCTGATTGAACGCCATGAAGTATTTGGGCGAACTCCCGCGCCAACCGTATATCGACTGCCAGTCATCCCCCACGCACAGCAGCGATGACCGCTGGGCGCCGCGACCGACGTGCATGGCCGGGCCACGGCTGCGGATCTCACGCAGGCTGGCGCGTAGCCATGAGACGATCTGCGGCGAAACGTCCTGGAATTCATCGATCATCAGGTGCGACAGCGGCCGCAACAGTGGATCGCTGAGCAGCTTGAGATTTTCCGGGGTATTTTCGCCGAACAGTGAAAACATGCGGTTATACGTCATGATCGGCGGCGATTGGTCGAGCAGGTGATCTTCCAAGGCTTTCCAGAAGATGCTCAGGGCTTCGAAGAAATAGCGGTCCGGATCATCCTTGGCGAAGCTCATCTGCCCAACTGCCGTGGGTACATCCAGCCCCAGGTTTTCGATAAACCCGGCGGCCATTACAAAACTGTCCAGCAACGGCGCTGAGGCCAACTCGCCTTTGACCTTGTAATCAAAGCCTGGCCCGGCAGTCGCATCCCCAGCCAAGCTGCTCAAAAGTCGCTTCGAAGACTCGTAACTATCCAGCCATATCAATGGCTTACGACAGAAAGCTTGAAACAATGTGCGCTTAACTGCCCATTCTGCCCGTACGGACAGTTTTGAGTTGGGCCGGTTGATCTGGGCGTTTTCCCGTGAATCGAAGCCCAGCACTACCCAGGCGTCCAGTTCGGGAATATAGCCATGGCAGTGAAACTGCGCGCCATTGATCTCCAGAGTCCGGCGGTTGGGCTCAATGCCCTTGATCGGCCAGGCGCCCGCACGAAACCACAAGTCTTCGATCACATCGCAGAGCTCTTCGTCGCGCTTGGCCGCCAGCTCGGTCACCGCCACCCGTTTTTGCACATCGGGGTGATCGCGCTCCAGCTCCTTGAGCTGCAGGCCATGGCGCGCCAGCGGCGCAATCAGTTCACGAAAGCGCGTGTGCTGCCCGTGCAGCCGGTGATAGCAGGCATTCATTTGTTGGCGCTGGGCTTCGTTGATGCGCAGGTCGAACGGGTTGCTGTCAGCGTCTTCAAAACCGGTGTTCAGGTTCTCGAACGCTTGCAGACGCTCAAAGCCCGGCAGGCTACGCACCATGGGCAGGATGCGCGAGTGAAAGGTACGCACCACGCCCTGCGCTTCTTTCATATCAATGGGTTGGCCCCACACACTGAAAATCTGCATGAGCTTGCTGATGAAGTCTTTGCGTGACTCACGGGTAAAGGTCACCACCGTCATCGAGCTCAGCTCAAAGCCCAGGTAATGGGTCAGCAGCAAAATACGCAGCACCAACGACGTTGATTTACCCGCACCGGCTCCGGCAATCACGGATGTAGAGGGCGTATCGCTGAAAATCATCTTCCATTGCGCCGTGCTCGGCTGGGCGTGGGCCGGTAGCAATCGCGCGACGTCAGCCTTGATGCGCTTTTTCAGCTCGGCGGTGAGGGGCAGGCGCCAATCATCGAACAGGCTGTCATCCACCCCCGGCGCACGGTGCTCCTCCGGGCGGAAGTCACGGATCAGCAGAACCTGCCGGCCCTCCTCGAGACCGTCGGCCTTACCTTCGCGATAGCCGTACTCTACGCCCGCCTCGTGCCCGCTGCGAAAACCGTCAGCCTGCCCGTGCAACCAGGAAAACCGGTGCTGGGCGCGCAAACGGGTCAGGCCATGGCCGAACAGGCGCGCGGCCAGGCGTTTGAACAGAGGCATCTCGGCCAGGGGGCGCAGTTCGGGAGGAAGATCAGGCTTTTGTTGCGACACACGGACTCCTGCGATGAGTTGGGTTTTTGCAAGTGCGCCATGGTCGCCGGAATCGACGCTCAGTTCCAGCCAATTGCTTTGCTGTCATGCAGTTAGACGATGAACTGAAAGTCAAAACGCCATCAACCAATCTAATCCACTGATAGGAATTAGGCATTTTTTACGCTTTTTATCGATCATGACCTGCCGGATCATAGGCGCCATCAACAGGAGACGATCATGCTTGAACTTCGACCTTTCACATCCTTGGGCGGCGCCCATCATGGCTGGCTTGACGCCCATCACCATTTCTCATTCGCCGAATACCACGACCCCAAGCGCATGCACTGGGGCAACCTGCGGGTCTGGAACGACGACATCATCGCCCCCGGCACCGGTTTCCCGCAGCACGCTCACCGCGATATGGAGATCATCACCTACGTACGTGAAGGTGCTATCAGCCACGCCGACAACCTCGGCAATAAAGGCCGCACCGAGGCCGGTGATGTGCAGGTGATGAGCGCAGGCACGGGGATCGCCCACAGCGAGTACAACCTGGAAGCGGCGCCGACCAAGATCTTCCAGATCTGGATCATTCCAAACGAAGCCGGGCTCCCACCTGCCTGGGGCGCCAAGCCGTTTCCGAAAGGCGATCGCGAAGGTTTTGTGACCCTGGCCAGCGGCAAGACCGGGGACAGCGAGAGCCTGCGCATTCGTGCGGATGCACGCTTGGTGGCAGCGAACCTGAAAGCAGGGGAAAGTGCCGAATACCGGCTGGACAGCGGGCGCCGTGCGTACCTGGTGCCGGCGACCGGTGTGATTGAAGTCAATGGCTTGCGTGCACAAGCTCGAGACGGTGTTGCGGTGGAGGATGAGCAGGTGTTGCGGGTGACGGCGATTGAAGACAGCGAGATTGTCCTAGTCGACTTGGCCTGACCTTATAGGGGCCGGCTTTTGTGGCGAGGGAGCTTGCTCCCGCTGGGGTGCGAAGCGCCCCCAAAAGCCGACTCCAGCTGCGCTGTCGAGCGGGAGCAAGCTCCCTCGCCACAAAAAACCGCCCCCCCCTATTGTATACAGCGGGTTTCAGTTAGCGCTGATAGCGCCGTCTACCAGCACCTGCGCCTCTTCCACCAACTGCTTGAGGTGATCTTCGCCAATGAAGCTCTCGGCGTAGATCTTGTAGATATCCTCGGTCCCCGACGGCCGTGCGGCAAACCAGCCGTTTTCGGTCATCACCTTCAACCCGCCGATTGCCTGGTTGTTGCCCGGCGCGTGGCTGAGGATCTGCTGGATGCTTTCCCCGGCCAACTGGGTGGAGGTCACTTGGTCCGGTGACAGCTTGCCCAGCAAAGCTTTCTGCGCCGGGGTGGCCTTGGCGTCGACACGGATCGCGAACGGTTCGCCCAGGGCATCGGTGAGGCCACGGTAGATCTGGCTGGGGTCCTGGCCTTTGCGCGAGGTCATTTCCGCGGCCAGCAGCGCCGGGATCAGGCCGTCCTTGTCAGTGCTCCAGACCGTGCCGTCCTTGCGCAGGAACGACGCGCCGGCGCTTTCTTCGCCGCCAAAGCCCAGTGAACCTTCAAACAGGCCATCGGCAAACCACTTGAAGCCGACCGGCACTTCGTACAGGCGACGGCCAATACGCGCCGCCACCCGATCGATCAGGCCACTGCTGACCACGGTCTTGCCCACGGCTGCGTCAGCGCGCCAGTCAGGACGGTTCTGGAACAGGTAGTCGATGGACACGGCCAGGTAGTTGTTCGGTGCCAACAGGCCGCCGGACGGGGTAACGATGCCGTGACGATCGTGGTCCGGGTCGCAGGCGAATGCCACGTCGAAACGTTCCTTGAGGCCGATCAGACCTTGCATGGCGTAGCTGGAAGACGGGTCCATGCGGATCTGGCCGTCCCAGTCGACGCTCATGAAGCGGAACGTGGCGTCGACTTCGGTGTTCACGACCTCCAGGTTCAGGCGGTAGTGCTCGGCAATCGCCGACCAGTAGCGCACCCCTGCTCCGCCCAGCGGATCCACGCCCAGGCGCAGGTCTGCGCTGCGGATGGCGTCCATGTCGATCACATTGACCAAGTCAGCCACATAGCTGTTGAGGTAGTCATGGCGATGGGTGGTGTCGGCCTTGAGTGCCTGGGCGTGGGTCATGCGTTTGACCCCGGCCAGTTTGTTGGCCAGCAGCTCATTGGCCTTGGCTTCGATCCACTTAGTGACGTGGGTGTCGGCCGGGCCGCCATTGGGCGGGTTGTACTTGTAGCCGCCACTCTGCGGCGGGTTGTGCGACGGCGTGATGACGATGCCGTCGGCCAGGCCGCTGGTGCGGCCACGGTTGTAACAGATGATGGCGTGGGAAATCGCCGGGGTCGGCGTGTACTCATCGCCCTCCGCCAGCATCACGTGCACGCCATTGGCGGCCAACACTTCCAGGGCGCTGGCGCCGGCAGGCGTCGACAGTGCGTGAGTGTCCAGGCCAACAAACAGCGGGCCGTTGATGCCCTGGGCTTCGCGATACAGGCAGATGGCTTGGCTGATAGCCAGCACGTGCCACTCGTTGAAGCTCAGCTCGAACGAGCTGCCACGGTGGCCGGACGTACCGAACGCCACGCGCTGGGTGGAGATTGCTGCATCAGGCTGGCCGGTGTAGTAGGCCGTAACCAGTCGCGGGATATCCACCAGCAACTGGGCTGGCGCCGGTTTGCCCGCAAAAGGACTGATTGTCATGCATAAACCTCGGAAAGAAGGATTCGGAAAAAAATGGCAGTTTACTGAGAGTTGGACTGCTGCGCGACGGTATCGATCCTATAGCAGGCAGAGAAACTTCGCACAATCATCCAATCTGGGCCTGACGCAGTGCCTCACTGATGGCGGTCAGAGCGATATCCAAGTTGGGTTGCCCATGAAAGGTGTTGCTCAAGCGCAAATTCTGCTGGTGCAGGCCGCTGACGCTGAACAGCTCGCCGGGGGCAATCACCACCTGCTGGGCAAGCAATTGTTGGAACACATGGCGCATGTCTACCGTCCGTGTGGAAGCCAGCCAGAACACCGCCCCGGCGGCCGGCACGCGGTACGCCACTTGATCCCCCAGGTGCCGGTCGAGGCGCTGGCTCATTTCCTCCGCCTGCTCGCGTAATTGCAAGCGCAGTTCGCGCAGGTGCTGGTCGACTCGTCCGCTTTGATAAAGGCGCGCAATCGCGCGCTGGCGGATCGACGATAAGCGAAAGGAACGCAACAGGAACTGGCGCTGCAGTTCGCTGCTCATGCGCCGGGACAGCAGGTAGCCATAGGGGGCTTCCGCGCCGAGTATTTTCTCGAAAGAGGAAAACACCACCAGTCGTTCAGGGTTCACCAGCTCGCGTAACGTCGCCTGCGGCTCCTTGAAACCCAGCTCGCCAAAGGTATCGTTTTCCAGTAGCCAGCAACCGTACTGATCGAGCAGTTGCGCGACGGCCACGCGGTCGCGGTCAGAGAGGGCGACCCCAGAGGGCAGGCTGACCACAGACGATAGCAATACCAGATGCACCGACTCATCGCACAGCTGTTGCTCAAGGGTCGCCAGATCCAGGCACCCTTCCGGCGTCCAGGGCAATTCGATAATGCGCACCCCGGCATCCTGGAGCAGGCGCAGGATCAGCCAGTCGCAGGGGGATTCCACAATCACCGCAGTCCCCCTCAGGCCCAGTACGTCGATAAGGATGTCCAGGACACCGCGCAGATCGGCCCCCAGGTAGACGTCATCGGCATGCCAGCAGCGCGTGGGTGACGAGGTGTAGCGTGCCGCCAGTGCCGCACGCAGCTCCCATACGCCACACGGCTGGGACCAGGGTTGCGCCTGGGCCGGGTAGTGGCGCACCAACTCCCGCTCCAGGCGCAACAGGGTTCCATCCAAAGAGGCCAGCAGCGCGGGCTCATCCCCGCTGAGCACCGCCATGCCCGGCCGCCGCGCCGCAGCATAGAGTCGGTCAAGCAGATCGCCACCGGCCCACGTCAGCGAGTTTGCCGAGAGAGGCCAGGCGTAGTAACCCGACTTGGCTACCGAATACACCCTACCCTCCTTCTCCAGCAATGCGTAGGCGTACTGGATAGTGGAGATCGATACGTTCAGGCGCCCGGCCAATTGCCGCAGGGATGGCAGTTTTACCCGAGTATCGGTGCTGACTTCGTTGATCAACGTGATCAGGTAGCGGTAAACCGCCTGATACGCGAAATCCGCCTGCCGTTCGCCGTGCAGTGTCATCGCCCGGACAATTGACAGGCCTGCGCGCTGTCGCCGGACAGAGCGCCAGCATCGTGCAGTTTGCCACTCGCGGTAACCGATGGACGCTTGCGGTAAAGCTGCTGCAGCAATGGCATTGGTAAGCCGCTGGTGTCGGTGACCCACTGTTGCAGCATATCGGCGGATGGCTTGCCCTGCAGGACCTTGTGCAGTTCAGGCAGGGCCACCAGCATGCCCGGATGGCATTGGCGCAAGTAGCCTTCCAGCCGCTCTCCATGATGAATAAACGGCGAGAACAGCAGGCAAATCAATTGAGTTTCGTCCAGGCCAAAGAACTGCTGGGCGTACGTGCTCGCTAGGGTGCGCCCTTCACGGCTGCCCGCTTCGATGAGCAACGTTTCGGGCACGTGCATGCGGCGCAGGTAGTGGGTCGCCTGCTGGATAAAGCCCTGAACGCCGGCCTCATAATCCAGGTCTCGCAGGGATTGGGCCTGCAACCCACGCAAATGGGCCATCAACAGGGGGTTGGAATAGTTCGGATGGCTGAAATGAAACCCCAGCGGATCAGGGGTAAAGGCCATGAACTCGGAGAGCATGGACGAGGATGAGAGGTCTGCGTCGCTGAGCAAATCCGCAATGCCAATATAGGCCAAGTGACGGTGACCGGACTTGCTGGGGTTGTCACTTGCCGCATAGTGCTCGCCATACACATCGCGGTAGTAACCGACGCTCAACTCGTCCATGCGTGCAAACAAACCTGTGAGCGACGATGGCCAGGTCTCCGGCATGGCGACACCCGCGCCGGCTGCCATGCCCTTGAGCCAGGCAAGATACTGACCTTGCTTGCGCGGCGAGTCACCGCTGACCACCGCGTGCACGCCGCCGCTCCACGTGGTGACGCGCTGGTAGAAATCCCCCAGGGCAAGGTAAGTATCACTGCACAGGGTCGTGCGACAGTCACCTGAGCTCATGTGGCCGACCATCAGCCTATTGCGTTGGCTGGTTTCGCGCCCAACCGTAGACGCGGGTCGCAGAGGGTTGAAGGGCAATACCTCCTGGTTTTCCACCATGAGTAGCTCAACCCTTGGATCATCGTGGAGAAACAGGCGGCCATAGCCCTGATTGAGGCCGTTGAGCGTCCCCTCGGTCATGCCTGCGTGTCGCAATGTTGCAACGCGCAACTGAAAGGTCCGGGGTGCTCGGCCAGCAATGGTCAACTGTGCAGCACGTAACAGCGCCAACGTATAGCTGCTGACGGCGCCGCCACCATGGGCAATCAACACCTTGTAGTCCCCCACTTGCTCCATGCCTCCCGCTGCCACAACGATACGTTGGACCAACAACTGGAGTGCCGTTCGTTCTACGCGAGCGAAGTGCCCGATCAAACGCTGCAGAACTTGTTGGTAAACATAATTCATGGCCTGCTCGTGAATAGTGCTCATTGCTGACTACCTGAGTTGAAATATTGGTTTCAAGCAACCGCTGAACGTGTTTGCTCGACCTATTGCGTGTGTAAGAAATTTGCGCACAACCTTGTACGCCGATGACTAGACACTAGCACTGCGCAACAAAGCGACACAGGTATCCTCGGGCAGCACCCAAGGCCTGCAAGCGCGTAAGCCACCGGATTTACTGGGGTCAAATGGATTCGCTTGCACTCCTAGGAGCTTTCCGACAAGCGCTTACACACCGTTAACCAATTATTAAAAGAAACGTCCGACCTGTAACTCAACCAACTTTCCCACTTATTGGATTGATACTTTTTAGGCGCCCACCTGTTTCCTTGTGGTCGCGCGCCTGACGCGCAATTAGTTAAAGGTACTCGCGACAGTAGTGTCAGATAATCAATCATTGCTCAGTCCTTGAGATGAAAGTGAAGGCGCAATTATCAGTGTTGGAATAATGATTAATAGATACAGAAGTTGGGCGAAAAGCAGTGCAGATGAATAACGGGCCACACATTAACTACGCGCACACGAAGACGCCGCGCTGGAATTCAGGGCGGCGTCAGCTAAAAAGTCACGATTCAGGGGTTAGCGTGCCGGGCAGGCACCTGATGGGCTATGCAGGTTCAGCCCTGCCAAATGGCGCATTTGCCCCATCTGCCAGGGGCAAGCAGTGTTTGTTAGAGAACATTCCTACACACTAAACAGCTTCGACCTGCAACGCGACACGTTCGCGGCACGGGCATTCATCCATGTAACGGTGCGCTTCGACGAACTGATTGAAAGGAAACACCGTGGTTTTCAGTGGCACCAGCACGCGGTCGGCGGTCAGTTGATTGATATCCCGCAGGGCTCGCTGCAAGGCCACCTGGTCCTGGATAATGCCCAGTTCAGGTTTGCCGGTGAAGTTACCGATGCAGTGCACAAAGAACTGAATGTTCTTCTGGAACGCCGCACACGCCGGGAACGGTGTCTGGTTACCGCCCTGCAGGCCATAAAGTACCAGGCTGCCACGGGGTGCCAATACGTCGCCGAGCAACGACATTTGTGGGCCGCCCAAACCATCGAACACCACGTCTACGCCACGGTTATCGGTGAACTTGTTGATTTGCATCAGCAGGTCCTGCTCTTCGGTAACAATGACTTTTTCGGCACCGAGGGACAGCAGGTACTCACGCTCCGCGCTGTCCTTGGTGGCGGCAATCACCCGTACCCCCAAGGCTTTGCCCAGTTGCACAAAGGACGGGCCGGCGCAGTGGCTGGCGTCAGTTACCAGCGCAAATTGCCCCGGTTTGACGCGTGCCAGGTCCACATAGGCAAAGTAGGCGATCAACAGCGGCGTGTAATGCACGCTGGCTTCGATAGGGCTCAGGACATCCGGATAACGGGTCAGGGCCGAACGGGGCAGGACGATTTGTTCGCCATAAACAGGATAATCATTAGGGCTCTCGGCCGGAAAACTGGCCACCTTATCGCCCACCGCCAAGTCATCCACGCCATCGCCTAAAGCGACCACAACCCCGGCCATCTCATGGCCAAGGCCGGACGGCAAGCGTGCATGGGAAGACGCCAGGTTCTGGCGCCACAGAATGTCATACCAGCTAATGCCAATCGCTTCGACACGCACCTGCACTTCGCCCGGTGCGGGCTGCGCGGCTGCATGCTCTTCGCATTTGAGCACCTCGGCCGGACCAAACTTGTGAAAACGGATCGTGCGGGACATCGCAAACCTCGTCAAAGTAACCTCTAATGCCATGAACTCTATCTGGGCTTTCCGGGTAAGACCACCGGTCGCCATTAATAGTCGACATGCTTGTCATTGATTCCGCAACTGAGGAATAGACCTCAGCTCTTGTAAGAAAACTCAATTTTCTTGTGCAGAGTAACAGCCTTTGCCCGTAAGATTCATGCCGGTCATTCTTCCTATACGGCCGCTCTCGTCAAGTTTGCTGACTCTTCCAGGACACAAGATGAACCGTAACGACCTGCGTCGTGTCGACCTTAACCTCTTGATCGTATTCGAAACCTTGATGCACGAGCGCAGTGTGACCCGTGCTGCCGAGAAGTTGTTCCTCGGCCAGCCGGCGATCAGCGCGGCCTTGTCACGCCTGCGCGGGCTGTTTGATGACCCCCTGTTCGTGCGCACGGGGCGCAGCATGGAGCCTTCAGCCCGAGCGGTAGAAATCTTCGCCCTGCTCTCCCCGGCCCTGGACTCAATTTCCACCGCCGTGAGTCGCGCCGCCGAATTCGACCCCGCCACCAGCACCGCGGTATTCCGCATCGGCCTGTCCGACGACGTCGAATTCGCCCTGCTGCCGCAACTGCTCAAGCGCCTCCGCGCCGAGGCACCCGGCATCGTGTTGGTGGTACGCCGCGTGAACTACATCCTGATGCCCGGCCTGCTGGCCTCCGGCGAAATCTCCATCGGCGTCAGCTACACCGCCGACCTGCCGGCCAACGCCAAACGCAAAGTCCTGCGTCGCAGCCTGCCGAAACTGCTGCGCGCCGACAGCGTGCCGGGCCCTCTGAGCCTGGACGACTTCTGCGCTCGCCCTCACGCGCTCGTGTCCTTTGCCGGCGACCTGAGCGGCTTCATTGATGAGGAGCTGGAAAAACTCGACCGTAAACGCCATGTGGTCTTGGCCGTGCCACAGTTCAACGGCCTCGGCACGTTGCTGGCGGGCACGGACATCCTGGCGACAGTGCCGGACTACGCGGCCGAAGCATTGACCTCGGCGGGCGGGTTGCGGGCGGAAGATCCGCCGTTACCGGTACGCAGCTTTGAGCTGCACATGGCGTGGCGTGGTTCGCAGGATAATGATCCGGGAGAGCGGTGGTTGCGGTCGCGGATTCAGATGTTTTTTGGCGACCCTGAGAGTCTTTAGGCGTCGTCGGACAGGCTGTTTAGCTGATCATTTCTGCCTTTCCACAAACCATGGAGCTCCGTTCACTTCCAGTGGATTGCTACATTGGGGGCACATTTGAGGGCATGCATTGGATGCTTCGAAAAGGATGCCCCCAGCCTAAGGCCAAACAGGCTATTGATAAGGGCAGTTCCGATCGGAGTCTCTGCAAATCGATAGACCGGCCTGAGGCTTTCAACATATCAGTGGGAATCCTGAGAGCTTTTAAAAAACAGGGAGCACCTGTGATCTGCCCTACCCTGATTATCACAGGACGTGGCGAGATCACCATAGGTGAGTCAAGTAGCCGCTCCGCTATTGGTCCTGCGCGAATCCCCCCCGCACTCTGTGCCGACAACACAGTAGCCAGCACCATCAACACCGCTCCTGTCAACATCCGATATGACGGCGCTCCAGGAACAACCACCACGCGTAGGCCATGGCGTAGACCGGCTCCAGTGAGATGATTATCCCGGTGCTGCGTGCGTTGACGCCCTTTAAGTATCAGCCCAGGGACGAAGTGCACGATGAGTTTCTTGCGGTTGAGGCCGCGCAGCGAAGCCCGGCCTTGCAAAAGGGCAAACACCTCCAGGACTACCTGGGCAAACTCCGCGCGGCCGAAGGTGATCACATTGACACTGGCGTGAATCAGCGGCCCCGGTTGGGGTGATTGAGTCGCGCACAAATGCGCAGAGCGTCGTCATGCTTTTCGCTCCATTGCAGCAAATGCGAGTTGATCAAGATGCAAGTATTTCGCTGTTGCGCGATAGACAAGGCTTCCGCCATTCAGCACACCACAGGCTCATCGCCCCTCGGGTCTGAATGCGCAAAGTCTCCTGCCGTTTTAATCGCCAGTTCAACGATGGAACCTGGCGGCGCCACTTTCAGCATCCGATAGATGCCCGCGTTCTGCTCCGCCTCTGCGCCAAGGCGCAGGTTGAGCACTACATAGCTGCCCGCTACCTCAAGGTCGTAGCGCCCCCTGACGGTGCTCAACGACTCGATAGCTGCCCAGTTACGTCCATCCCAGATTGAAAGGTAGATGGGCTCCATAACCAACCGCCTTGGTGATCTCGCACCTATCCAAAAAGCTGTAGGTCCTCGTAGAGCTGCAGAACCAGGTGCCCTGTGCGTAAAACTCTAACGTCATGGTTCGCTCCTGCGGCCATCGAATATTGGCGGCACCGTCGAGCCTCCGCTCCGTACTTCGCCAACACCGACCGCAAATTTCTTGACACAAAATGTAGTGACCACTATAGAATATCTGACAATATGTAGCGACCGCTATTTAATTAGCATTCAGTGATGTATTGGACGGTAATCATCTCCGACCGAGAGAATGGAATAGGCAAAGTGATAGACCTGGCCGTACACAACATCGCGCAGTGGCTCGAGATTATTCGCTCGCTCAACGTCGTCGGGATTGCGCTGTATGCCGCGATATTTGTGGTGGGCACTGTCGCCTTCGTACCCGCCTCGATGCTCACGGCGCTCGCAGGTTTTTTGTACGGCCCGATGTGGGGAACGCTACTCATCTCGCCCGCTGGCTTGCTGGCTGCAGCGGTCGCGTTTGCCTTGGGCAGATCGCTTCTGCGCCCTTGGGTCAAACGACGCCTGGCGAACAGCCCCACATCAGCGGCGGTCGACCACGCAATCGAGTCAGGAGGTTTTCGAATTGTTTTTCTCTTGCGCCTAGCCTCCATCGTGCCGTTCGCTCCGCTGAGCTATGGACTCGGAGCCAGCCGAATCGCCCGTCGAGATTTCCTCCTGGCGACTTGGATCGGCCTGCTTCCTGGAACATTTCTGTATGCGTACTTGGGCTCTCTGGCGGCTGATGTCGCACAGATAATCAGTGGCGAGGTAACGACCAATCGATCGACTCAAATGATGACTTGGACGGGTCTGGTCGTTGCATTGATAGCCTTACTGACCGTCGCCAGATATGCACGCAAAGCGATCAACCAAGCCCTTCTTCAACCTTCTTCAAACTAGGAGTTACACCATGAGCAACCCAACTTACGTCGAAGACTACAACGCCATCGTCACGGTGCTGAACCACTACAACGAAGGTGGCAAGCAAGCCAAAAGCAGCCTCATGAAACCTGCCTTCAGCGAGCAGGCCACCATCTTTGGTGTAGATGGCGAAGGCAAGCTGACCGGAGGCCCGATCCAGGGTCTGTTCGACATCATCGACAGCGCCTTCCGTCCCTCACCGGAAGCCAAAGGCGCCATCGTCAACGTCGATATCGTAGGCACCGCTGCCAGCGCACGTATCGATACCAACGACATCTCCGGCTTCTGCTTCACCGATTTCTTCAACTTGCTGAAGGTTGACGGAAAGTGGACCGTCATCAGCAAGATCTACCACACCCACGTTGCTCCTTAACCCAGCCGTTTGAACCGCGCCCTGTTGGCGCCAAAACCATGCAAAGGGGTTTGACCATGAGCAAAAACATCAAAGCTGTACCCACCCTGGACTACAACGCCGTTGTCGCCGTGGCCCAGCAATACGCTGACGGCCTGCGTGCCGGCAGCCCGGAAGTGCTGGAGCAGGCCTTCCACAAGGAAGCAGTGATGTACGGCTTCACCAACGGCAAACTGTTGGGCGGCCCGATCAGCAACCTGTTCGACTTCGTCCGTACCAATGGCACGGCCCCGGATATCAGTACCCGCCTGGACGTGCTGGCGATCACCCCAACCACCGCCGTGGTACGGGTGGATATGGAAAAGGACGCGATCGGTGCCGACTACAACGATTACCTGACACTGATCAAAATCGACGGCACCTGGAAGGTGATCGCTAAGGTTTATCACCAGTTTGAAGGCTGACCCGAGCAGCCTGAACGTAATGCTGTTTCTTAAGGTGATAAATCATGGCAAAAGTTGAATACAGCGCCGTTGTAGACGGCGGCGCCGAGCGCGTTTGGGATGTACTCAAGCGCTTCGGGAAAATCAGCCAGTGGCACCCGGCGATCCCGCAGAGCGTCATCGAAGACGGTCAGCCGGACGGTCTGGTCGGTTGCATCCGTAGGCTGACGTTGCAGGATGGCGCCATTCTGCGCGAGCAGTTGTTGTCGATAGACGCGGTAAATCTGCAGTTCTCCTACCGTTTCGTTGAAGCGCCATTGCCCGTCGACAACTACGTGTTGACCGTGCGCCTGATCCCGTTGACTGGCAAGGACGAAACCGTGATTCTGTGGTCTGCGACCTTCGATACGCGCGAGCCTGACCCAGCGGGGCAATGGACCTCGACCATCGAGTCGCTCATTGTCGGAGGGCATGAAAGCCTCCAGGTTTACCTGAACCAAACCGCCACCGCGTGAATGTGCCCTACCCCGCTCCAGCAATGGATGCGGGGTTCAATTTTTCTGGAGTTACGATGCACGACCACATTGCCGAAGTGCCGCTTGAAAAAGCCTATCGGCTGATCAACCACGGCCCCACCGTGCTGGTTTCTGCTCAACACGAGGAGACTCGAAATGTGATGGCCGCGGCATGGGCCTGTGCATTGGATTTCTCACCGCCCAAAGTCACTGTGGTGCTGGACAAGATCGCCAAAACCCGCGAACTCGTAGAGCTTAGCGGCGTGTTTGTGATTCAGGTTCCGACGGCGGCACAGTTGCAATTGACCCGCGCTGTCGGCAGCGTCAGCCTCCAGGAAGATCCACAGAAGCTGGCTCATAGCGGCGTCGAGCTATTCAGTATCAGCGGCCATGACGTGCCATTCGTGGCCGGCTGCTCGGCCTGGCTTGCGTGCAAACTATTGCCCGAACCTCACAACCAGTCGACCTACGACCTGTTTATCGGTGAAGTCGTCGCTGCCTGGGCCGACACACGGGTATTCAGCGACGGCCATTGGCACTTTGAGCGCGCGCACCCGGACTTTCGTAGCCTGCACTACATCGCAGGCGGCCACTTTTATGCGATCGGAGAAGCGCTAACTCCATCAGTGATCTAATGCAGTGTCAACCGAGGCTCGGTGCCTGGCCCCAGATGGTTACCCGACATCAGTAATGCATAGGGTACCAGGCCATAGCGCGCGACTGCGGTATGCGGTACAGCGATGCATAGAACGCCCGCGCCAACCATCCTTCCAGCGTCACGCAGGCTCTTCGCCAGCGCCACCGTCGACAATCAAAATACGAATGTCATTGAACATTGAAGGGTCTCAGTGCTTTTACTCGGGAGCACAGGACGGATCCTATAGCGCCCAGGCACACGGCGTTGCGCCGGTGCCTGGGCTGGGTGATTTCAACGCTTATGACCTACCAATCCTGACGGGTCGGCGAAATGATCAGGTCGTTGACGGTGACGTTTTCAGGCTGATTCAGTGCATACACCACTGCGCGACCAATATCGTCCGGCGAGATAGCAATTTTATTCAGCTCTTGAGCCGCTTTACGGCCTGCCGGGTCGGTGACTTTATCGGCCCAACCGGTGTTGATCACACCCGGGCTGACCGTGTTGACACGGATGCCGTGCTGCACACCCAGCTCTTTGCGCATCGACTCAGTCATGGCCTGCACGAAGAATTTGGTGGCGCTGTAGATACCCGCAGCAGGCCCAACCTGGTGACCGGCGACCGAATCCATATTCAGGATCTGGCCCGACTTCTGTTTCAGCATGAACGGCAACACCGCCGCGATACCATGCAGGTAGCCTTTGATGTTCACGTTGATCATCTTTTCCCAATCATCGGTGGCCAGGTCGACCCAGTTGGAAAACAGCATCAAGCCTGCGTTGTTGATCAGGATATCCACCGAACCGAAAGAGTCTTGGGCGAATTGCGCGAGCGCTTTCATATCCTCAGGGTTGGTAACGTCGCTGACGCGACCTACCGCTTCACCGCCCTTGCCTTTCAGTTCGCTGACGATGGCGTCCAGGCCTTGCTGGTCCAGGGCTGCTGCGACAATTCGAACGCCTTTCTCGGACAAGGCACGTGCCGATGCAGCACCCAGGCCGGACGATGCGCCAGTGATGATCGCGGTTTTATTCTGCAGATAGTTCATGGCGTTCCTCTCGTTGGTGACTGCCCGTCTGTGCGGGCAGTTTTTGGGTTATCGCGGATATAAGGGGATCAGTAGTTGCCGACAGGCCAGTCGGTGTAGCCCTTCGCGCCGCCGCCGTAATACGACTCGCGCGGTGCGATGGTCAGTTCGGCCCCACGACGCAAGCGCTCAACCAAGTCCGGGTTGGAGATAAACAGGCGGCCAAACGCTACGGCGTCGATCTTGCCTTGGGCGCGGCGCTCAATAGCCATGTCCAGGTCGTAGTTGTTGTTGCCGATGAAGGGCCCGTTGAACTGCGCGCTCAATGCGTCCATGTCCACGCCTTCCGGTACATCACGCGAGGTGGCGGTAGCGCCTTCAACGAAGTGCAGGTACGCCAGGGCGAAGGCGTTCAACTGCTGGATCAGGTAGCCGTACATCGCCATCACGTTGCTGTCAGGCGGCGTGTTGCCGGCGTCAGGCGTCACCGGCGACAAACGAATGCCAACACGGTCGTTGCCCCAGATCTTGACGATTGCTTCGGTCACTTCCAGGGTCAGGCGCGCACGGTTCTCGATGGAGCCGCCGTACTGGTCGGTGCGATGGTTGGTCGAGTCCCGTAGAAACTGGTCCAGCAGGTAGCTGTTGGCCGAGTGAACCTCTACCCCGTCAAAACCAGCACGCTTGGCATTCTCGGCAGCACGTTTGTACTGCTCGATGATCCCCGGGATCTCATCGGTTTCAAGCGCCCGTGGCATCGACACCGGGACGAAGCCGTTGGTGGTATAGGTGTCGCCTTCAGCCTTGATCGCGGAAGGTGCGACCGGTGCGGCACCGTCAGGTTGCAACTCGACACTGGAGAACCGTCCCACATGCCATAGCTGGCTGACGATCTTCCCGCCGGCGGCATGCACGGCGTCCGTGACTTTCTTCCAGCCCGCAACCTGCTCCTCGCTCCAGATGCCGGGGGTGGCCGCGTAACCGCGACCTTGCGCGGAAATATTGGTGGCCTCGGCGACGATCAAGCCCGCGGTGGCGCGTTGAGCGTAATACTCAGCGTGCAGCTCGTTGGGGACGCCATCTTCGGCATAGCGGCTACGGGTGACAGGCGCCATCAAAATACGGTTGGCGAGTTTCATCGCGCCCAGGTTGATGGGGGTGAATAAGTCGGTACGAGTGGCGTTGTCTGTCATGATAGACCTCAATTAAATAGACCGGTCGTCTAGTAAGTTGGTAAAAAATAACTACGACAAAAGTCGCTTTGCCAGAGTCAGGGATGTTTCAAAGGCGTCGTCGCGCTTGCCGATCTTCATCATCAACGAAGCGCCGAGCCAAACCTGATAGAGCGATTGCGCAAGCGTCGCGCTTGGCGCTGTGGACGTGATCGAGCCATCGACAAGCCCCTGCTCAATACAGCGCTCAAGCTTTGCGTGGATAGCCTGCGTGCCTCGGTCGAGCACCAGGCGCATGCCCTCCGAGAGGTCACAGACCTCGGCGCCTAACTTGACCACCAGGCACTTGTCGGTAGGCAAATCAGAGCACTGGGTTTGCGCCCAATACTGGAAGTAACTCAGCAGCCTTTGCGCGGCGGGTGCAGAACCCATCAACAGCGTGTCGACTGTTGCGAGGTAGTCGGAAAAATACTGCTCAAGCAATGCCTGACCAAATTCTTCCTTGGATTTGAAGTAGTGGTAGAACGAACCTTTAGGCACGCTCGCAGCCGCTACCACCTCAGCTAACCCTACGCTGGTGTAGCCTTTGTGAGTCATCAACGTCCTGGCGACATCCAGGATGTGTTGGCGTGTTTCAGAGTGATGCTTTTTCATAATGCAGCCACCCTAATTAAAACTAGACCGGTCGTCTAGTAAATTTTAGAATAGGCTCATGTTCTACGACCAACGGCGAACGAAGACAAATGACAGGGTAAAGCTCATGAACACCCCTCCCCCCACGTCAACGTTCAACACCGAGTGCCTTGCGCAATTCAACCTCAATTGCCTGGTGATCTTCGCTGCGCTGTATCAGGAAAAAAGTGTCACCAGGGCGTCCGAGCGGTTGAACATTGGGCAACCTGCGGTCAGCAACAGCCTGTCCAAACTCAGGCTGGTTTTTCAGGACCCACTGTTTTTTCGCCGAAACGCAGAGATGGTGCCCACCCCAGTCGCCGATGATATTGCGAAGCATGTGATACCGCTATTGAGCGGTATTGGCCACGTGCTTGAGCGATACGACGTACCGGCCCTTGGGCACCCGTCACGGCCGAACTGAAAGCTCAGAATTACGCTACGCAACCGAAAATTTCATTTTGTGTATCATTGGGCAGAACTTTCTTCCAGGCATGCTCGTCTGGCGATACGCCCCCAAGGTGCTGCACTCAATGACCAACTCCACCCCAATCTCTGTTCCACGCGCAAAAGGACGCCCGCGCGCGTTTGATCGAGACCAGGCTCTGCTGCAGGCGCTGGCAGTGTTTTGGAGGCGTGGCTACGAGCCGGCCTCTGTGGCGGAATTGTGTTCAGCCATGGGCGTCAGCCCTCCCAGCCTGTATGCGGCGTTCGGCAACAAAGCCAAGTTGTTTCTCGAAGCGGTTGCCTACTACGAAGCGACGTTCTGGGATGCCACGTGGGAGCGCATGGACACCGAGCCCGACATAGTGCTTGCCATCAGCGAGTTCTTCCACACCTCCGCGTCGATCTTGACCGAACCCGAGGCGCCCTGCGGCTGTATGGTCGTCCTCGCGGCAGTCAATGTCTCCGACGATGCCGGTGAAGTCACCGCGACCCTAAAGGCCTTGCGCCAGGAAGGCCGTGACTACTTACAGCAGCGCTTGGATCGCGCAGTGGAACAAGGTCAGCTCAAGCCGGAAACCAACACTCGCCTGCTCGCCGCTGCCTTGAATACATTGCTCGAAGGCATGTCCCTGCAGGCACATGACGCTGCCAGCAGGGAAGATCTGCAAGGCATCGGCGCAACAGCCGTAGCGATGCTGAGCCCTTCCCTGTCAGCTTGACTGGAACCAACTCCGCCAAACCACGCGCTGCATTCAAGCAAGCTGTTTACACGCAGCCTTGATGCGCGCGCATGCCTGCTCCAGCAGCACCGTGGAGGTCGCAAAGGAGATGCGGAAATAACCCTCCAACCCAAACGCACTCCCCGGTACCACCGCCACCTGTGCGGCTTCGAGCAGGTACTGGCAGACATCCACGTCATTAGTCAGCACCGCTCCTGCAGGCGTTTTGCGCCCGTACAGCCCCGAGCATGAAGGGAAGAGATAAAAAGCGCCCTCCGGACGGCGACATACCAGGCCGGGAGTGGTGTTAAAAGCGTCCAGACAAAGATCCCTGCGCTGACGAAACACTTCATTGCGCTCAGCCAGAAAATCGATAGGCCCGTCCAGCGCTGCCACGGCAGCCGCCTGGGATATTGCGCAGGGGTTGCTCGTGGTCTGCGATTGAATGGTGGCCATGGCAGCAATTAAAGGTTTAGGACCGCCCGCATAACCAATGCGCCAGCCCGTCATAGAATAGGCCTTTGAAACGCCATTCACGGTCAGCACGCGACCATGTAACGCCGGCACCTGCGAAGCCAGCGTGGAAAACACCCAACCGTCGTAACTCAGGTGCTCGTACATATCATCCGTCAGCACGTAGACCTGCGGATGCTCCAACAATACGGCGCCCAACCGATCAAGCTCTGCCGCGCTATAACCCGCACCCGTCGGGTTGCTTGGCGAATTCAAAATCAGCCACTTGGTACGCGGCGTGATGGCTTGCTGGAGTTGCTCAGCGGTGATCTTGAAATGCTGATGGGCCGCGCAGCGGATTTCCACGGGCGTGCCCCCCGCCAGGCGCACCATGTCCGGATAGGACACCCAGTAAGGCGCAGGAATGATGACTTCATCCCCGGGGTTAAGGGTGGCCTGCAGCGCATTGATCAGCACTTGCTTCCCGCCGGTGCCGACGCTGATTTCGTCTTTCGCGTAGGTGATGCCGTTTTCACGCTGAAACTTTCGAACGATCGCCGCTTTGAGTTCTGGAGTGCCGTCTACATCGGTGTAGCGGGTCTGGCCTGCATCAATCGCCGCCTTGGCAGCCGCATTGATGTGATCGGGGGTTGGAAAGTCCGGCTCGCCGGTTGACAGGCTGATGATATCGGCCCCATTGCGGCGTAACTCTGCCGCCTTGCGCGTGATTACCAGCGTTGGCGAGGGTTTAACCGCTTTCAGCAAATTTCCGAGCAATTGCATGGGGCCACTCTTTGAGCTTTTGTTGATAGTGCATCAATGCTAGCGGCCTCCAGCAGACAATTAAAACAATATATATGGATGCAAAAAATCAATTTTATTTGTTTATTCCGGGCTGATTTTTTTGGCCTCTTGCGCCGATTGAAGACAAGGCACGTGCCCGGGGCCAAATCTCCCAGGCGCTTGACAGTTTCTGTAGTGACCAATATAGAATAACCCTCAGCGTGCATTCGCCGAGCGCGTTTGCAGGTTCGCTTGAGGGGGACATTTTTGAAACATCGCCTGATCTGGAGGAACTATGCACTCAGTTTTTATCGTCGGTGGTTCGGGTAAAGTGGCCCGAAGCCTTGCTCGACAACTGGCAGACCGAGGCCATCAACCACATTCGTTATACCGTCATGCGGAACAGGCCGAGGGACTCGAAGCACTCGGCGCCATCCCCGTGGCGGGTAACTTGCTTGACCTCGACACAGAGGCTCTGGCCAAGCTGATGGCGGGCAGTGATACCGTGGTATTCGCGGCGGGTGCCGGCGGCAAAGGCGGCGAGCAGATGACGGATGCCATCGACGGTCACGGCCTTGAGCTGTCCGTAGCCGCGGCTGAGTTGGCGGGCATTCAGCGCTTTATTCTTGTGTCGGCGTTTCCAGAGGCATCGCGTGGCAAATCGGTTTCCGAGACCTTCGAAAACTACATGGCCGTGAAAAAACGCGCCGATGTGCACTTGGCCGCAAGCGATCTAGATTGGGTCATTCTGCGCCCCGGCACCTTGCTGGACTCACCCGGCAGTGGCAAGGTCCACGCTGGCCTGGCTATCCCCTATGGCGACGTGCCGCGCGACGATGTCGCCGCAGCCTTGTTGCAGATCATCGAACAGCCCGGCGTCAGTCGCGTCATTATCGAACTGACCCAAGGCAGCACACCGGTCAACGAGGCTATCCAGAGTTTTGTGCCGAATAGCACTCAAGCATGAACGAACCCACAACATTCAAGCTGCTACTGGTCGGCGCAAGCGGGCTGGTTGGCAGCCATGTACTGGATCTGGCCCTGTCGGATCCGCGCGTCGGCAAGGTCTACGCGCCAACACGCAAGACTTTGGCGGCGCACCCTAAACTCATCGCCACGCCCATCGATTTTGATCACTTGGACGAACAGGCTGATCGCTGGCAAGCAGATGCTGTGATCTGCACGCTGGGTACCACGCTTAAAACAGCTGGCTCCAGGGCAGCCTTCGAGCGAGTCGACCACACCTATCCATTGGCAGTGGCCAGGCTCGCACGCGCGCATGGAACGCCGACCTACGTGCTCAATTCGGCTATCGGCGCAGATGCGGGATCTTCGTTTTTCTATAACCAGGTCAAAGGCCGCCTGGAACAGGATCTGGCGAGGGTGGGGTTTGAATCGCTGACGTATGTGCGGCCGGGTGTCATCGGAGGCAAGCGTGAGGAGGTGCGCCATGCCGAGCGTGCACTGATCCGGATGCTCAAACTTGCATCGCCGCTGTTACCTGAACGCTGGCGTCTCAATCCCCCGGCGCTGATTGCGCGGGCATTGCTTGAAGCCGCGATCAGTCAGGAGCCTGGCATTCATGTGGTGCCATCGAGCAGCATGACCAAGCCTGCCGATCGACACTAAGCCAACAAGCGTCGGCTCATATCAAGCGCAGCGTCAAAAGGCTCACGTGTTTTGTTGACTTTGACCAGCAACGAGGCGCCCAACCACATCTGGTAAAGCGCTTCAGCCAGTATTGCTGAATCAACGGATGCTCTTATGGAGCCATCCGCTTTACCCTGCTCAACACAACGACTCATCCGCTCGATGATCAGGGCGGTACCCTTCTCAAGCACACCGCGCATGTTTTCGGACAGGTCGCACACTTCCGCACCCAATTTGACTACCAGGCATTTTTGATCGGTGTGATCAAACGCCTGAGTCTCGGCCCAATAGCGTAGATAGATCAGCAGACGTTCAGCGCCGGAGCCCTCACTGGCCAGTTGCACATCGACCCTGGTGAGGTACTCCTCAAAGTACTCTTCGAGCAGCGCTTGGCCAAACTCATCCTTGGATCGGAAGTAGTGGTAGAACGACCCTTTCGGTACACCCGCGGCCGTGAGCAACTCGGTAAGGCCGACGGCGGTGTAACCTTTTTGGGTCATCAGCGACCTGGCGACATCGATGATGTGCTGGCGCATATCTTGGACAGGTTTCTTCATAATGCGGCGCATGCTAGCAAAAAAAACGCTCAAGCGGCAGGCGCCTGGTGCAGCGCCTGCCGCTTGTACACCTGTGCCGCAAGCAGATTTACGCAACGCTTGAGCCACAAAAATATAAATGTATTTACCCGCGAAACATAATTATTATTTGTGGATGATAAAAGAACTGAAAACACTTATCGCCGTGGCGAGAGAAGGTACGTTTGCCGCTGCCGGCAGCAAAATCGGCCTAACCCAAGCCGCCGTCAGCGCCCAAATGCAGCGCCTTGAGGCAGAGCTAGGTGTGGAGTTGTTCGACCGTATTGGACGCTCCGCCCAACTCAACCAAATGGGTCGACAGGTTTTGCTGCAGGGCCAGGAACTGGTACGTCAGTTCAAGGATCTGGGCACGACACCAGTGGGCCTTCCCGCCAATGTTTTGGTGACCATTGGCGCGATTGCCTCGGTTCAGCGCTCCTTCTTACCTGAAGCCTTGGCAGAATTTCACCAACGATCCCCACAGTGCAGGACGAGAGTCCTTCCCGGGCTGTCAATGGAATTGGTAAACCAGGTCGATTCAGGTGAAATCGATATGGCGGCGATTATCCGTCCACCCTTCTCTCTTCACAGCGATCTACGCTGGACAACTCTGGCGCGCGAACCGTATCGGCTGATTGTCCCGATTGATATGCCAGGCGAGGATTGGGCTGAGTTGGTATCAACCCAACCCTTTATCCGCTATGACCGTTCATCCTTCGGCGGACGTCAAGTCGATCGATTTCTACGACAAACTCATTTTTCTTTACATGAAGTCTGCGAACTCGATGAGCTGGATGCAATCGTCAAACTGGTTGCAAACGGTGTCGGAGTCGCTCTGGTACCAGAAACGGCCACCCATGAAGAATGGCCTCCGCAGATACGTGCAATCGATCTGAAACAACGTACATTCCATCGCGATATTGGTTTGGTGCACCGCGCACGCCGCGGCCTAACTGATCCAGTGAAACTACTGGCTCAACTGATTATCGAGCATGCAGTGAAAAAGAACTAGATGAGTGCTGACGCGTACTTCGTGAAGTTCATCTTTGATTTCAACCTCGTACTTCAGCACGGCCCTTACTCGTTAAGGCGTCTCATGCGTTTGGAAAACCTTGCTAACAACCGTCCACTTGCCCTCTACTTTCAGCAGATGGAAGAAGTCGGTGAAAGAGAGGCCGGACATGCCGGTGGCGTCAATGCGAGCACTCGCGGCATTACCGACGATTTCAATACGAGTAATAGCAGCTTGCGCATCCGGAGATGGGCGGAAACCCTTGTCAATCCCCTCGAACAGGATTGGAATCGCCCCGCCTTCCAGCTTGCCATCGGCGCCGACGCTGTACATCGTCGCATGTTCATTGAAAGCGGGTTTCATGATACTGCTCTTGGCCTGTTTGCAACCTTCAATATACGTATTAAGCACCTTAGTGATAGCTTGATAGTCTTCTAGATATGTAGCTTTGCTGACTGTTTTACTACTGACTACTTGCGGACTGCTCGGTGAGTTGTCTGCGTGAGCCAGCGCGCCAATACTCGAAATCAAGCCGACAAAAAACAACTGTTTAATCGATATAATTTTCATGTAGTCGCTCTTCACAAGGAGTGTAATTATTGAAATATGCTCAACCGCAAAGCCCCAGTAGACGCTCATGGAATCTGCTGTGCGCAGGCAGCCGCGCAATGAGATGACGATATGTTTTCAATGACGAAGCCCGCAGTTTCACCGTGACCTGCGGGTTCTTTGTTTTTGAAATTACTTGCTCAGGTTGATCTTGAGTTCCTGAGAAGCCTGCGCAATCGCGCTGCGCGGCGTCGGCAGATGGCTGGAGCCATTCGATAGACCGAAATCGTGAATCATGCCGTTGTAGCGAACCGTCTTCACAGGCACACCCGCAGCGTCGAGCTTGCGGCCGTAAGCTTCAGCTTCATCGCGCAGGACATCGAATTCGGCTGTCTGGATCAGCGTCGGCGGCAAGCCCTTCAACTGCTCGGTCGTGGCCTGCAGTGGAGAAGCGTAAATCTGTTGGCGTGTCTCGGCGTCGGGTGCGTAATTGTCCCAGAACCACGCCATCATGTCCTTCGTCAGGAAATAGCCGTTGGCAAACTCCTTGTACGACGGCGTGTCAAAATTGGAATCTGTCACTGGGCACAGCAACACTTGCGAGCGCAGTGCAGGTCCACCCTTCTCGTTCGCCATCAGGGCAACTACGGCGGCAATGTTCCCGCCAGCACTATTGCCGGCTACGGCGAGGCGAGTGCCGTCTACCTTGATGTCTTTGCCATGTTCGGCGACCCATTTTGTCGCGGCATAGGCTTGCTCGGTGGCGACGCCATATGCCGCCTCTGGCGAGAGGCTGTAGTTGACGAAGACCGCCACCGCACCCGAGCCTACCACCAGGTCACGCACCAGTCGTTCGTGGGTCGGGAAGTCGCCCAACACCCAGCCGCCGCCATGGAAATACATGAACGCGGGCAGCGTCTTCTGTTGGCTACCGACCGGGCGCACGATGGTCAACTTCAGATCGCTGCCGTTGACGCGGATCGTCTTCTCACTGACATCAGCTGCCGGCAAGGCCGCTTGAGGGGCAGCCTGGGCGCCCGCCAGCGCGGCACGGGCATCGACCGGCTTCATGGAATCGAGCGTCGGCACACCTTCAAGCGATTGCAAGAGTTTCGCCGTGTTGTGCTCAACTCCCGGGTATGTGGTGGCGGAGGCACTACCCGGCGCAAGAGTAACGACCGTAAAAGCGAGAGCGGAAGTAAGGGTTTTCATGACGGTTCCATTTGTATGGCTGAGTGCCGGGAAGCAATCAGCTACAGCAGACTCAAGGACGACAGAGGTTCAAGCCGCGACGTGGGTGTGAAAGATCTTGCTGACGACCGTCCACTTGCCATCGACTTTCAGCAGATGGAAAAAGTCGGTGAAAGAAATGCCTGACATGTCGTTGGCGTCGATGCGCGCGCTAGCCGCCGTACCGACAATCTCAATGCGGACGATAGCTGCCGGTGCATCTGGAGAGGGGCGAAAACCCTCATCAATCCCCTTGAACAGGATTGGAATTGCGCCACCGGCCAGCTTACCGTCGCCATCGACGCTAAACATGGTCGCTTGCTCATTGAAAGCAGGCTTCATGAGGCTGCTTTTTGCTTGCTTGCAGCCCTCGATGTACTGGTTCAGCACCTCGGTGATGGCGTGGTATTCGTGTACGTAAGTAGGTTTGCTCATGGTTAACTCCTGCTTCATAGGATTGAGGATTAGCGCGCCGCAGCGGCGCGCGTTCGACGTGGACATGTTCAGGCTTTGGTATCAAGCCATACAGAGCCGTAACGCGTGTAGGCAGCAGGAATCTCAATGATTTCTTTCAAATCATCTGCTGCAGTGCGCACCCAGAACGGATCACGCAGCATTTGCCGGCCGACAAACACCAAGTCAGCTCGGCCGTTTTGCAGGATGTCTTCGGCCTGACGCCCACTCTGGATGACACCCACCGCACCCGTGGCAATATGCAATTCTTTGCGCAGCAACTCAGCGGCCGGGACTTGGTAACCAGGATAGGTCTGCACCTTGATCATCTTGATCCCGCCGGAGCTGCAGTCGATCAGATCGACGCCCTGCTCTTTCATCCAGCGACCGTATTCAAGGAACGACTCGGGGGTATTCCCGCCTTCGGCGTAATCAGAGCTGGAGATACGAACAAACAGAGGGCGATCGCCCCAATGGGTTTTGACTTCCTCCAGCACTTCGCGCAGGAAGCGATAGCGACGCTTGGCATCACCGCCATATTCGTCGTCGCGGGTATTGGCGAGTGGTGAGAGGAACTCACTCAGCAAATAACCATGTGCGGCATGGATCTCAAGCACATCAAAGCCCGCTTCACTGGCACGTCGTGCGGCATCGCCGTAGAGCTTTACCAACCCCGGAATTTCCTCAGCCGCGATTGCGCGAGGCACGGGGCTGGTTTCCGTGAACGGGATAGCCGATGGCGCGATGTGAATGAGATTGGGCAGGTCAGCGTTGCGCCCCGCATGGCCGATCTGAGCACCGGCTTTTGCACCAAAGCTGTGAAGCAGTTCGGTCAGCGCTTTCAAGCCGACGATGTGTGCGTCGCTCCAGATACCGAGGTCACCGGCCCCGATACGACCGTCGGCGTGGACTGCCAACGTTTCCGGGAAAATCAGCCCCGCCTGGCCCAAGGCGCGAGCACCGTAATGCACCCGATGCCAGTCAGTGACAAAGCCATCATCTGCAGCCATGTGCATGCACATGGGCGACATGACCACGCGGTTTTTCAGTTTAAGGCCTTTGATTTCATGAGGGGACAGCAGCAAACTCATCTAACTAATTCCATAGTGATCGATATGGAATAATGATAATGTGCACATCCGATTCGCGTAAGTACGCACATTTTTGTGCTGTAGGTACATTTTTTATACCAAGGAGATCCCTTTGAAGAAATGCACCCCACAGAGTGAAGTTGAAGCGTTTGCCTGTCCTGTCGCCTTTACGGTGGATGTCATCGGCGGCAAATGGAAATCGCTCATACTGTTCCATCTGATGTCAGGAACGAAGCGGTTCAACGAATTGCGTCGCCTGATGCCAGATGTGACCCAGAGAATGCTCACACTACAACTCAGAGAGCTGGAGACAGATAAGGTTATCCATCGCGAAATCTATCGAGAGGTCCCGCCCAAGGTCGAGTATTCCCTAACAGCATTAGGCAACACGCTTGCCCCACTGATCAGCGCGATGCGGGAGTGGGGAGCGGTGCATGAGCATGCAATCCTGGCATTCAGGCGCGCTGAGATTGATGCAAATTCATTTGAATCGCTCGCCTAACTTTAGATTCTTGTCAGGCAGGCGAACGCCTCAGCGCAGGATAAGGAACTAGCACTGGGGCGTGGGCTCTGGTGGATCTCGATCCACCTGGATGACCACCCCCTTACCGAGTGCTTCTGGCCAAATGCTCGTAAGCCAGACGAGCGGATTGACCCGCTACTTGGCGATGGACGTGACGCCCCTCCCCCTGGGATCAGATACGGGTTCAGGCACGCCGTGCTCAACGCGGATTGCCTGAATATCACCGTTGAAGCCCTGGTTAGCCAGGTAGTAGCCAGCGACGTCAAGGTCCGCCGCCAGTTGCCCGGAAATCGGCGCGTAGGGCTCCCAGAAGATCGTGTTGGCAGGCAGCAACTGGTGGTGAAAGCGCATCGCACCCACCGCGTCTTTTAGCCCTAGGTGGAAGTCATACACGTTACTGACAACTTGGAAGATAGACGTAAAAATCCGCGAGCCACCCGGTGTACCAATGACCAGGGCGACCTTGCCGTCCTTCAGGAAAATCGTCGGAGTCATCGAAGACAATGGCCGCTTTCCGGGTTCGATAGCATTGGTATCAGTACCCACGACACCCATCTGATTGGGCACCCCAGCCAGTGCCGAAAAGTCATCCATCTCGTCATTGAGCAAAATACCGGTTTTTTCTGCGACCACACCGGAGCCGAAAAAGCCATTGAGCGTGTAGGTGTTGGAAACGGCATTGCCCCATTTATCGACGATTGAGAAGTGCGTGGTCTGGGGTTTTTCCGGCGATTCAATATTCAGGCCGGCGACAACCTTATTGGTGTCCGAAGGGACCGACAAATTGACCTGCGACGCCCGGCCCGCCAGGTAGTGCTCGTCGATCAACTCATGCACCGGCACCGTGTAAAAATCCGGATCGCCCAGGTACTGCGCCCGATCGGCAAACACCCGCTTCTCGATCTCCGCCACCAGGTGCATATAGCGCGCGGAATTGAGCGGCACGCCCTGGAAATCCTCGCGGCGCATCTCTTTCATCTTCAACAGTTGCACCAGCGCGACCCCGCCGGAGCTGGGCGGTGGAGCGGTGACAATCTGGAAGCCATTCCAGTTGGCTTGTATGGGATCTCGCCACACGGCTTTGTAGTCGGCCAGGTCCTGCGTGCTGATCAGCCCGCCATTGGCACTCATATCGGTCACGATCAACGCAGCGGTTTTACCGGCGTAGAATCCTTTAGGACCTTGCGCGGCGATGCGTCGGAGTACCGCCTCAAGTTCGGGCTGCTTGAAGGTGGTACCGGCCTGCAGCTTGCCGAAATGTTCAGCGAAGTTGGTTTTACCGGCGAAACGTTTTTCGTTTTCGCTCGTAGCGATACTGGCCAGTGCGTCATCGACGACGAAGCCGTGGTGCGCATAACCAATGGCCGGCTCGATAAGCTGCGCCCATTTGAGCCTGCCAAAGCGCTTGTGCGCCTCCCACAGACCGGCGACCGTCCCCGGCACACCCACCGACCGGTGGCCGATCACACTGCCTTGCGGTTGGTCGGCAGCAATCACTTTTTTACCCGAGCTGTCGACGAACATGTCTCGCGTCGCTTTCAGCGGCGCACGCTCGCGGTAATCGAGAAAGTAGGGTTTGCCCTTGTAATAAACGGTCATGAAACCGCCGCCGCCGATATTCCCGGCTTCGGGGTAGGTCACGGCCAGGGAAAAGGCAACAGCGACGGCCGCATCCACGGCACTCCCGCCTTTGGCAAAGATTGCGTTGGCGGTGTTCGCAGCGATTTGGTCAGGTACGGCCACCGCAGAGTGCGTCAACGCAGTGCGTGGGCTGGCGATTGCCGGTTGATAGATACCCATAAATAGCAACACCATCCACAGTGCGACGCAGCGACGCGTCCGATAGAACACTGATTTCTTGCACATAGACCACCTGTTTTTTTTATAAATAATGGCAGCACAGTGGCAACTAACAGGGCGCGATTCGTTATCTGAACCGAGCACCCCAGCGCCTGAAAAGAATGAATGCGCAACATCTTCTTATTGGTTTATCAGTCAAAAAAAGAGCCCTCGACGCGGTTAACGTGGAAGGCTCTTGTGTGTCACTGATTAAGCGTTCTGTTCGCCCCCTACAGCGCTTTTTCGCTCCAAGGGTGCTTTCTCCCACTTGGCGATAACCAGGGGTGCAATTGCATTACCCAGCACGTTCAAGGTGGTAGTGCCGCTGTCGATGATCCGGAAGATCCCGGCAATCAACGCGACCCCTTCCAGCGGCAGCCCGGCAGATGCCAAGGTGGCCGACAGAATGATGATGGCAAACCCAGGTACACCCGCAGCGCCCTTGGACGTCAGCACCATCGTGACCACCAGCAAAATCTGCTGAGTCAGTGACAGGTCGATGCCATAGAGCTGGGCAATGAAGATCGTCGCCACCCCGAGGAAGATCGAAGCACCGTCCAGGTTAAACGCATAACCCACCGGCACCACGAAGCTGACGATGCGCCGAGGCACGCCATAGGCCTCCAGTTTGGTCATCAACTGCGGCATGACCGCCGCAGAGGCTGCACTGGAGAAGGCCAGGATCAGCTCATCGCGGAAGTACTTGATCAACTTGAAGACGTTTTCGCCGATCAAGTAGCAAATACCGCCAAGCATCACCAGCGCAAAGGTAATCAGCGCCAGGTACACCACGCCGATCAGCTTGAGCAACGGTAGCAACGAGGCAAATCCGAAGGTCGCCACCGTGGCCCCGATCATGCCGAATACACCAATCGGTGCATAGGCCATGACAAACGACACGACTTTGAACATGGCGTCGGAGAAACCCTGCACTACCGCAATGACCGGTGCGCTTTTCTCTTTAGGCAACGTGTTCAAGGCCATACCCAGCAGCACGGCAAAGAACAACACCGACAGCAACTTCGCTTCCGACATCGCGACAATCACGTTATCGGGCACGATGTTTTGCAGGATGATCAGCGCGCCTTTCGACGGCTCCATATGCACGGCTGCCGCATTGTGGGCGATACCCGCGATTTCGGTACCTTTACCCGGCTCGAAAAGGTTGGCGAAGCACAAGCCGAGCACGATGGCGAGGCTGGTGATTGCAAAGAAGTAGATCAACGACTTTGCGCCCATGCGCCCGAACGATTTGTTATCACCGCCCCCGGCAATGCCGAGGATCATGCAGCAGAAAACAATCGGCACGACGACCATCTTCATCATCTTGATGAAGATATCACCGAGCGGTTTAAGGATCTCGGTACTGACCCACACTTGATTTTCCGGGTGGGTATTGAAATACCAACCCACGAGCACGCCAAGCAACAGCCCGGCAACGATTTGCCAAACTAAGGGGATACGTTTCATGTCTAGCCTTTTTGTTGGAATGAAAGGACTGCGTGACGGCAGTAGCTAGATTCATGAGCTTCCAGCTCATTTATGTTTTCTGGAGCACGCTTTAACGTGCTCCAGATTTTTATTATTTTGCGAAGAGCTGGCTCATATCCTTGAACGCTTTGAACTCAAGCGCGTTGCCGCACGGGTCGAACAGGAACATGGTGGCTTGCTCGCCGACTTGGCCTTTAAAGCGAATGTAAGGTTCGATAACAAACTTGGTACCGAAGGATTTCAAACGCTCGGCCAGTGCTTCCCATTGAGCCCATTCCAGAATGATGCCGAAGTGCGGAACCGGTACGTCGTGGCCGTCTACCGGGTTGCTGTGCACGCTTTCCTGAGAAGCAGTTTTCGGGTGTTCATGGATGACCAACTGGTGGCCGTAGAAATCGAAATCTACCCACTGCTCGCTTGAGCGGCCTTCGGCAAGGCCGAATACCTCACCGTAAAAGGTGCGCGTAGCTGCCAGGTCATACACAGGGATTGCGAGGTGGAAAGGAGAAAGACTCATCAGGACTCCGATAACAATTTTTATTGGTTTGTGGTGCCGGACACCGTGGTCGCTGCCCGACGTTTTTTGAAGGTGGATTTATGCTAAAGCCGAACCAACCTAAAAAAAATCAATATAAATTTTTCACAAACACAATTTTATTTTGTTAATTGGGGATCTCTTTTTACTGCTCCCAGGCCGCCTGAATCGCATGGGTAATTTGATCGACAAACACCCTTGTCTTCGTCGGAACCAATCGCCCCGGGGGCATCACGGCATAGATCCCACCCGGTGCCGGGCCTTCCCATTGCCTCAATATTTGTACAAGCGTGCCATCGCGCACCGCCGCCCCGGCCTGCCAATCAGGCGTCAGAATGGTCCCTGCGCCCTCCACAGCAGCCTGTAAAAGCGCCTCCGAATATCGGAGATCAGCGGCACCGTCTCAATGCTGATTCCGTGTCTAGGCGCCTGGTGGCGATGGACACGCGGATCGATCCCCCTGGCAACCGCGTATTGCAACATCGCGCAGAGCATGAGCATCTCGCGAGCCAATTTCTGGATAGATGCAGAGAGACAGACCCGAAAAGTCCGCTTAGGGATATCAACTCAGAACCCTCTTCCGAGCGACCACGGATTTGCCCCATTCGGGTTGCTCATCCAGTATATGGAGGCGCACTGAATACCAGCCACGGCCACCCAGGTCCGTGTCGGCAAACGCCGTTCGCGATCGCTCGTACGCCCGGTGTGAATGGGGGCATAACTGGGGGCATAATTCGTTTTTTTCAGGCTGTAACTACCGCCCTAGAGCCCAGTAAAAATGTTTTTTGGCGATCCTGAGAGTCTTTAGGCGTTGTCGGGCAGGCTGTTGGTCTGATCAGCCTTTCTACAAACCATGGAGCCCCATTCACCTGCAGCCTGAGCAGCTGGTTGTGCCGCTTTGCGTAACGGACACGCAGCGATCAATCAATGGATGGCTCAGTTTTTATCAAGAAAAAATCTTCTCGAAACAGACGCTTAAGCTCACCCCGGCGTTTTGAGAACAGTGAGAAGTTACTTGCCACATCCTGGATATTCTCTGTGACCGTTACAAGATAGCCCTTATTAAGCTTTTCAATAGGAAAGCCTGCTGCAGCAATCCGCTCAAAATCGACCTCTTCAGCGAACTCATCGCCGTAGAACATGGCCCAACCTATATTCGGCACGTCCGGGTTCAAAGCTGACTTGAATGAGCCGATCTGAAAACTATTATTTTTCTCATGAGGGCCGAGTTCGGGTTCACTGAAAAGGTGCAGCATTCCAAGTTGAGGAGGAAAAATTTCACACCATGTTTTGAAGAGTGAATACCAATCGACTCTCTCGCTACTGGCCGAGCGATAGCTGATTGCGCCTGGAACCACCTGCCCCCGGGCGTTGCGCGCAGTATGAACAACGCTCCCAGAGCCTTTAACCTTTTTTTTTCTCCGCCAGGCAAAGTCTTGGTAGAAGTCCGACAATGCGCCATTAATCCGTATGGCCGCCTTGGACGCCCAGCACGCCTCACTCGCGGCCATGCCCATGAAAGACTCCACGAACTTATCCGCGTTGTGCGACACCTGCTCTGGAACCAGTACGCCCCCATCCCGGCTTAACGACGCAATGAACGCCTCTCCAACTCCCCATCCAATAGTTTCAGACTTCGTCCTGATTGCGATCTGCACGTAAGGCTTCATATGTCTTCAAAATCTCGTCAATTCACGCGTGACAGGATTGTATCTATAAACCTCCCCCCCCGTGCTCTCCACCTGGCGCATCACCTCCCTCGAAATACCATTTGTTCTGGAGCTGACCACAATATTCAAGGGTTGGCTGGTATCGAGTGCGACCTTGACCTGCGCACGCAACTGGTTGGACATTGAAAGATTGAGTACATTCTTGATCTCCAACATCCCCCCTACGTTCTTCCCCCACATATCAGGAATCGTTGTTACTTTTGCGCCGTTAGCCAGCTCGACAGTTACCAGGCTGGTATTTTTCACCCCGCCCATATCATCAAAGGCACTGATGACTTGCCGTTCAAACTCAATGCCATTTTGGCGATTGAGGGTAATCTGGGGCAATTTGCATGGCCCAGTGTTGTGGACCCAGGTCTTCAGCTTGCCAACATAGAACGTATGCCCGATATCAACTGTCAGGTTGAACGTTTTACCCACCGGCTGGAACAGCTCCAGGGACTGGACCCGAGTCGAGACGTTTTCGCTGGCGCCGTCTCCCAGCGACTGCAGCAAGTCGCCAGGCTTGAGATTGATGGCTGGGACAAAATCGTGTTGGGCTGGAACGTAGAATGGGTGCGACGGGGTCACCAACAGCGTTTCGCCCTCCGCCGCACCGTCTTTACGAATACTCTCCAGCTTCAGGCGATAGATCGGTTGATCCGTGCGCACATGGGTTGCCAGGATGGCCGCGGCAAACGGTTCACCGCCGTGTTCAGGTTTACTCCAGACGATTTCGCCGACCTTGAGCGTATCGATGGCGCGATCCCCTGACGGGGTCGCAACCATCGTGCCTGCCGCGAAACAGCAAGGACCGCGCAGCTCGCTCGCCACAACGCCCTTGAGCTCGTTGCTTGCAACGCCGGTCACACCACCAGGAAACTTGACGCTCGCGGCCCCCAGGGCTCCGACGACGATGTTCCCGAGACCGTTCCAGGTATCGCCGTCGATGACCTGTTTACCCCCGTAACCCGCCTGCAATACTCCATTGGCAGCTGCGGCGATACGAATAGCCGAACCCAACGGACCTGACAGTGCGTAAATCGCCGGCGTCCCGATGTTTGCCAGGCCCTGCTGTTCGTTGCTGATGCGCAAATAACCTTGCGCATCCCTGTACACCATCTCGTTGGCCGTTTGTTCTCGGCTCCAGAACGGATTCAGTACAGAGACACCGTCCACTGCACGCAACGCATCGGCATAGGCGATTTTCGCCTCGGTCGTGCCCGCAAACGGATAATCACGGATAGGAACCGGTCCATTCTCTATCAGCATCTTGACGCTGGACGCGGCAACTTCAGGGCCATACTTGAGCTGCGTCTCGTAGGCATAGACTTGAAGATAGGCCTTCAGCTCACTTGTTTCCGCAGCGGATAGGGAGGTGGGGTCGTTATGGAACTTGGCCAGCAAATCATCGCTACGATGATCAGCGCCCTCAAGCGTGGACAACTTCCTGGCGGCGTCGAGGCTTCCAGTTTCCTCATACTCGTTACGCGCTCGATCACGCACGGCTTGCGAATGATTTCCCAGGAAATTGTACTGGGTGGCATTCGCTGCCACCGAGGACGCAATGGCGGAATCACCACCGGATGCTACCGCCCCCAGCACACCGGCAATCTGCGAGAGCGCCATCAGGTTCGCTTCGGCCCGGATATATTCAGGGGAGCCCTTTACCAGGTTTTCCGGCAGGAGCTGGTCGCCCAACAGCCCGACTAAAAGCTCGTTGGCGCCACCGGCAATGGCACCCGTGCGGAAATCACCGCCCATGGCCTTGGACAGCAGGCCACCAAGACCCGCGTGCAACAGGATCTTTTCCAATCCACCTTCGGGCAGTCCCTGATCACCGATTTTCCCGGCCCCGATTGCCCCACCAATACTGGCGGCAGTACCCATCGCCGAGCTGGTCAGGTTGTCCTGGAAGCTACCGCCATACACCGCGGTCTTGATCACCGCATCCGCGGTCACCTTCAAGGCAACAGTCTGTGCACTTTGAAGATCGAAACCCATGCTGCCGGGGCTGTAGTTGAGCCCTTGCGCCACACCCGCCGTCGCGATCGAAACGCCATAACCCTTAAGGCTGTCCTTGGACGTGACATCCTTTAAAATCGCACCGAGGTTGCCCCGGTTATCGATGGTGCTGACGGTCGCCTTGGTCGCAACGCTGACGGCGCCCGCCTGGGCCATGGTGCTCCAGCCGGCCATCATCGGCCCCATCACCGCAGCCAGCGCAATCGCGATGATCAACTGCGATGCAGGCCCCAGTCCCGAGGTGTTGTACTTGAAGGATTCGTGAATCTCCTTCACTTGCCGCCAATCCACGTCACCGCGCTTCTCGGCTTCCTGGAGCCATGCCAACTTCGGATCAGCCTTGACCATCGCGTCGATGGTCTGACTGACCGTCTGCTGATTGACCTCCCTGACATCGATTTTCAGGCCTTCGACAGCCTTGATGGTGATTGCTCCAGCCGCCGTCAGTTGGCTCTGGCGAAGTGTTTCGTCGGTATGGCCCTTACCTTTGGATGAGTTCCAGAAAGCATTGTTGTTGGTTTTGGTATGGCTCTCATCATGAAGGTCCTTCACCCCCTCGAAAGTAATGCTGCCACCACTGTCCAGCGTGAGATTCTTACCGCTCTCAAGCTTTGCAACCTGGTAACGCTGGTCATCTCCACTCTTTAGCGTCAGGTCTCCCCCGGTCTTGATCTCGCTCCCCACATTTGTCACTTGGGTCACTTCATCGTGGCGGGTCTGCAATTTGCCGAAACTGCCCTTCTTTTTCTTGTCGTAGAGCGAATAGTCACTGTCCTGTGCTGCGAGCAGATCCAGTTGCCCACCCGCTACCAGATACGCCTCATCTCCAGCATTGATCCGGCTGGATACCAGCGTCATGTCCTTACCCGCACTGAACACGACATCACCACCCGCCGTCACGTTACTGGCGATCTGCTTGACGTGATCCTCTTGCGTCTTGAGCTTCTTGGACTTGGAGTAGGAATGGCTTTCGTCAGCTGCAGAACTCAAGGTCAGGTTCTCGGCTGCCTTCATGCTGATATCCCGCATGGCGTCGATATCGCTGCCAATCACCGAGATATCACGACCGGCGCTTACCGATACGTCACGGCCGACCATCAGGTCGGAGCCATATTGGCTAACGCCGCTGCTTTGTCCCCGGCCGGCTTCGCTACGGTGTTGCTCGGCAGAGACAATGTTGACGTCACGACCGGCAGTAAGGGTCGTATCACGGCCGCTGTACATCACGCTGCCGGCGCTGGTGATATCACGCCCGGCGCTGATGCTCAGGTCGTTTGCTGCCTCGATGCGTGCAGCGCTGTCGACATAGTCCTGGGTCTGGGTATATCCCTTGATGCTGTAACCCGTGGTCGAGGCAGTGCGCTCACTGACCACATCACCGCCGATCGCGACCATGCTGACATCGCGACCGGAGATGATCCCCCCGGCCTTGTTGACGATATTGTTGCTGGCCAGCAGATCCAGACGATTGCCGGCCTCGATAAGGCCGCTGTTGACGATATTGTTACCCGCCATCGCGCTCAGATTGTTCGTTGCACGCAATGTCCCGGCATTCTGCAGATCCTGACCGGCAATCAGCGTCACATCCGCGCCCTGGATCAGCGCCCCGTTTGGCGCCAGGCGATTGGTCGCCTGGGCCAGGTAGAGCACCGGCACCAGGACTTTCTCACCATTCACTTCATGCTCTTCGAGCCAGACGATATCGTGGGTCAGCGCCGCGACCTGCTGGGAGGTCAGGCTGACCCCAACCGACAGGTCAAGCTGCTGCTTGCTCTTGATGGCGTTGTCCATCAGGTACTTGTAAAGCGCTTCGTCGGAGGTCTGGCCGTCGATGAAACGCTGCCCGGTACGCTCGACCACCGCCTGCTGGATCAGCTTCTGCTCATAGAAACCGTCGCCCAGGCGTTTGGCGCTTTGATCGGGGTTGTAACCGAGGTTCGCCAGCAGGTAGTCCGAACTCATGAACTGCTTGAGGTCGGTCAGTACCGGGTTGGTTTCGATCAGGTACTTCTGCGGGTTGGACCTGCCCGAAGTGTCCGGCAGGCCCTGCACGCGATTGATGACCTGGCTGCCCACCGTGGAAACCACGCCCGCCTGCCCCGGCAACTGGACACTGCCGGAATCGCCGGGCGCACTGACACTGATCACGCTGCCGGAAACCCCAGCGCCCGTGGCCTGGCGGGTACTTTGTTCGAGTTGAAGAGTGCTCGCGGCGATCCGCGCCGCATCGCTGAACTGCAGGTTGCGCGCCTGGACGTCATCCGCGCCCTGTTGGCGCTGGGCACTGCTGACTGTCGCGCTGCCCATGCTCCAGCTCTGTGGCCCGGCACTGGTTTGGCTTGCCTGGGCCGCAGAACCGCCCTGGCCGCTCAGGCGGAACAGACCGTTTTGTCCGTCCGGCAGGCTGAAACCCCGCGACGCCACGGGGTCCACCCGCTGCTGGGACAGGTTCGGCGGCAGTTGTGGGTTCAGGTAGACGACCGTCGGCTTGGCCGCGCTGCCGACCTGGGTACCGGTCCCGGTCTTCGTCGTCCCGGAGAACTGGGTATTGGCGTGCAGGTTGCTGTTGTCGATGGTGTTCTTGGCGTTGATCTGTATCGCCTGCCCGGCCTGGACCACCGAAGCGACACTGCCACCCCCGGCGGTAAACACTTTGTTATCGCTGCTCAGGGTGCCGGCCAGGATGCCGGCGGGAATGGCCACATCCGGTCCCTGACCGAATTTGGTGTTCACGGTTGTGGTTTTTTGTTTGCCGTAATCGTTGAGTTCGGTGTGAGTCCCGCCTTTGTCGGGCTCATGCACGGTCTTGGTGTATCGGTAGACGTACTGGGAATATCTTCGCGCGTAGGCGTCCAGCGCTTCGTTCGCGTAAGTTTTGTTAGTGAAGATATTGCGCACGCCGGTATAGACCCGGTTACGGGCGAAGTTGCCGGCCTCCAACCCCAGGTTCTCGAAGGTATCCACGTTCAAGCGAATATTCTTGCCAGCAGAAATCGTCGAAGCGGTGTTGGAAAAGCGGCCGACATCGCCATCAATGTTTCCGGCCACCGCCAGGCTCGCTCGCGTGCCGCTGATGGTCGACTCCGAGGTGTAGTTTTCGGCGATATAGAACGTGCTGCCGTTAAACGTGATATCGCCCGACACCAGCCGCTCTTTGCCGATAACCCCTTCGGTCTTGTTGTTGAAGCTGTTCGCCGACAGCGAGAAATCCCCGTCGACATTGATCGAGGACGCCAGGTTGGTCACGCTGTTGGCGCGACCGCCATTGAGTCCCGAGATGTTCAGGTTGCCGATGCTGTAGACATCCCCGTTGTCGTTGGTGAAGTCATTGACCAGCAAGCCCATGTTTCGGCCGCTGAAGATCAGGCCGTGATCGTTCACCAGGGTGGGCGTCTTCAGCGTCAGGTCCTGGGTCGTTCCCAGCGTGCCGGTGTTGCCGATACTATTGGCGGTGACCGTCATGGAACCGCCGGACGTCAGGCGCCCGGCGTTGCTCAGGCCACCGGCATTGATCGTGGTATCCCCGCCACCGGCAATGCTCGTGGCAGTGCCCAGGGTTACCTGGGCCGCGCTCAAGCCCAGGGTGCCGACGCTGCTGTAGCGCCCGTTACCACCATAGGTGCCGGCCAGGGTCAGGTTGGCCGTGCCGTCACTGGCGATCAGCCCATCGTTGTTCCAATTGCCACCGTTGCCGGTCAGGCTGTCCGAGGCCAGCAGTTGTCCGCCCGCCGTCTGGTTGAGGGTGTTGACGTTCACCGTCAGGCGCCCGGCCTGGATCACGCTGCTGTTGGTCCAGTTGTCCGCCGTCAAGGTCAGGCCGCCACGGGTTAACAGGCTGCCGCCGGCGTTGGTGATATTGGCGGTGCTGATATCAAAGGTGCCGTTACCCACATGCAGCAGACTGCCGCCCATATTCTGGAAGCTGCTGGCATTGAGGGTCAGGTCGCTGTTGGCGGTTTCCAGCTTGCCGTTGCGGTTATCGAACAGGCCGCCGATCTGGAAGTCGGTCTTGCCGCCGGAGCCCAGTGCACGGATCTGGCCGGTCTGGTTATCGAGGCTGGCCGCACGCACGCTCAAACTGCTGTCGCTTTCAATAACGCCCAGGCGGTTGTTCAGCGCGCCGTTGAGGCTGAGGTCGATGCGCTGGCCTGCGATCTGTCCGTCGTTGTCGCCGCTGTTGTCGAAGTTGTTGCCGCTGACCTGTACCAGGCCCTGGGCGTACAGGCCGCCGTTGCGGTTGTCGAAGTCGGCGGTGGTGATCAGGGCATCGCCGCTTTGCGCCGCGATCCGCCCACCGTAGTTGTCGATCCCGCCAAGGGCCCTGAGGTTGAGGCGCTGGGCCTGGATGATGCCGCCCTGGCGATTGTTGGCCAGGTCATAGCCGTTTTTCAGCACGCCGACGACATGGGCTTCGAAAGCGCCCTTGAGGCTGGCCAGGGTGCCGCCACGGTTGTCGAGGCTGGCCGCGCTGACACTGAGGTCGCCATTCTGGCTAATCAGCTTACCGCTCTGGTTGTCGATATCGCCGCTGACCGTCAGGTTGAGTGCACCTTGCCCTTGCAGGGAGCCGTTGCCGTTGGCGAGGCTCGCAGCGTCGACACGGACGCCAGCGTTCTGGCTGTAGATCAGGCCGTCACTGTTGTTCAGCACGGCACCGCTGCTGCTGATCACCAGGTTGTCATTGGCCGCGACGGTACCGCGATTGCGGTTATCCAGGCTGCCGGTGAGCAGGCTCAGCCCCCCTTGGCTGACGAGTTGGCCGCCCTGGTTGTCGATCTGGCTGCTGCGGCTGATCACCAGTGGTCCGCCGCTGGCGAGCTGGCCGTTGCTGTTGGTCAAGGCGCCGAGCAGGTCGAGGCTGACTGCGGCCTTGCCGCTCAGGGTACCGTTACGGTTGTCCAGGGTACTGCCGGTGAAATCCAGGGCCTGTTGTGCGCTGATGCTGCCGCTGTTGTTCAGGCTCATAGCTTGCAGTGTCAGGGTGGCGGCGCTGTCGATGGAGCCGCCCTGGGCGTTGTTCAACAAACCGCTGACGGTCAGGCGCTGGGCCGCGCCACTGGAAAGAATGCCGGCGCTGTTGTCGAGGCTGGCCGCGTTGACGGTCAGGGCTTGCTGGCTGACCAGCGCACCGGCATTGCTGTTGATCAATGCACCGCTGACGTTGACATCAAGATTGCCGCTGCGACTGGACAGCGTGCCGCTGTTGCGGTTGTCCAGGCTCGCGCCGTTGACGGCCAGCCCCTGCCAACCGGAAATCAGGCCGCCCTGGTTGAACAGGCTGTCGCCGGCCACGCCCAACTGGTTGCTGCTGATCAGCTTGCCGCCGCTATTGTCCAGGGTCCGTGCGGTGAGGTTGAAGCTCTGGTTGCTGGACAGCTCGCCGCCCTGGTTGTTCAGGTCACGCAGATGATTGAGGGTCAGGGGGCCCTTGGCCTTGAGCAGGCCGTTGCGGTTGTCGAGATCTCCCCCCGCCAGGTCGAGGCGGATGGCTTGGTCGCCGAGCAGGCGGCCGCCGTTCTGGGCCAGGGCGCCGAGGCTCAGGTCGATATCGCCCTTGGCCGAGACTTCGCCGCCATTGCCGGAGTCCAGGCGGCTGGCGTTGATCGTCAGGCCGGCCTGGCTGTTGATCAGGCCCTTGGCGCTGTTGTTCAGGGCCATGGCGTTGAGGGTCACGGCGCTGGCACCCAGCAGGGTACCGCCCCTGTTGTCGAGGTCGGCGCTGCTGACGCTCAGGGCTTGGGCGGCGTTTATCAGGCCCTGGTCGCGGTTGCTCAGTTGACCGCTGGTGGTCAGGTCGAGGGCGCCCCGGCTGGTCACGGTACCGCCGCTGTTGTCGAGGCTGGCGCTGCGTATATCGAGCGCGGCGGCCGCGATCTGGCCCTTGAGGTTGCTCAGTGCCTGGTTGATCCGCAGAGTCACGGCCTGGTTGCTCAGCAGTTTGCCGCTGCTGTTGTCCAGGCTGTCGGCGGCCAGCACGAAGGCCTGGGCACTGGAGATTTCACCGCCCTGGTTGTTCACGCCCTTGAGGTTGTTGAGCCGCAATGACGGCGCGTTGATCAGGCCGCTCTGGTTGTTCAGTTGGCCGTTGTTCAGGTCCAGGGTCAGTGCCGTGTTGCTGAAGAGCTTGCCGTCCTGCTGGTCCAGGCCGGTGACGCTGGCGACCAGGGCCTTGTCGCTGCCGATGCGGCCGCTCTGGTTGCTGACCTGCCCTGCCGTCAGGGCGAGGCTGTCGCTGCTGCTCAGGCTGCCGGTGCGATTGTCGTAGGCGCCGGTAGTGACAGTCACCGCACCTTTACCGCTGATCACTCCCAGCCGGGTGTTGTCGAGACTGGCACTGTTCAGGTTGATGCTGCTGTCGCTGACCAGGCGTCCACCCTGGTTGGCCAGTGTGCTGTTGGCCTTGACGTTGAGCGCGCCGCCACTCGACAGACTACCGGCCGTGTTGGTCAGCCCGACGCTGCTGACGTCCAGCCGGCCTTCGCTGCCGATCAGGCCAGCGCTGTTGTCGAGGTCAGCGCCGAGGGTGAGTCGTGCGTCCTGGTCGCTGAATAGTTGGCCGCCGGTGTTGTCGAGGGCCTGGCCGTCCAGCGTGACGCCGGTCTTGCCCTTGAGCAGTCCCAGATTGCGGTTGAGCACTTCGGCCATTTCGAGGGTCAGCGTGGTATCGGCAAGGAGCTTGCCGCTGTCGCTGTTGTTCAGGCGCTTGCCGGTCAGGCGAATATCGGCACTGCTGGAGAGTTCACCGCCGCGGTTGTCGATAACGTCGACATCGAGTGTCAGCGCTTTTGTCGCCCCTACCAGGCCGTTCAGCCGGTTATCCACGGAGGCGCCGCTCAAGGCTAGCGCGCTGCTGGCGATCAGCTTGCCGTTGCGGTTATCCAGAGCAGCAATGTTCGCTGTGACATCGGCTTTTCCGGAAACGGCACCGTTGCTGTTATCCAGGCTGTTGGCCGTCAACAGGATAGCGCCATCGCCCACCAGGGTGCCGCCCTGGTTGATGAACGCCCCGCTTACGCCGAGGTCGACCGCACCGCGGCTGCTGATCAGGCCCTGGCTGTTGTCCAGGCTGGCGCTACGACTGTCGAGAGAAGCCGCGGCCACCAGGCCCTTGATGTTACCCAGCGCCTGATCGATACGCAGGGTCAGGCCCTGGTTGCTCAGCAGCTTGCCGTTGCTGTTGTCGAGGCTTTTCGCGGCCAGGGCAAAGGCTTGGGCACTGGAGATTTCACCGCCCTGGTTGACGACCACGTCGAGGTTCTTCAGCACCAGCAGCGGGCCGTTGATCAGGCCGCCACTGTTGTCCAGGCGGCCGTTGTGCAGGTCCAGGTTCAGTTGGGTCTTGCTGAACAGTTCGCCGCCCTGTTGGTCGAGGCCGGTGACGTTGGCCGTCAGATCCTTGGCACTGGCAATACGCCCGGAAGCGCCGTTGTTGACCTGGGTTGCCGTCAAGTCAAGGCGGTCGCCACTGGTCAGGCGGCCACCCTGGTGGTTATCCAGGGTGCCGGTGGTGACGCGGGTCGCACCCTCGCCGCTGATCAGGCCTTTCTGGCTGTTGTCGAGACTGCCGCTGGCAAGCACCAGGCCCTGGTCCGTGAGGATCGACCCGCCCTGGTTGAGCACCGCGCCGAGACTGTCGATCGACAGGTCGGCGGCACTGCCGAGCTTGCCGGCCGTGTTGTCCAGGCTGCCGACCGTAAGGCCCAGCGCACCTTCGCTGCTGAGCGAGCCGGTGTTGTTGAGCAGCGCGCCATCGAGGCGGATATCCAGGCCCTGCAGGGCGGAGATGTTGCCGCCACTGTTATCCAGGGTCTTGCCGTTCAGGTTGACGCTGCCCCTGGCGAACAGCCGGCCCTGGTTCTGGTTGATCACTTGCGCCACTGCGACGGCAAGATCAGTCTCGGTCAGCAGCTTGCCGCCATCGCTGTTGTCCAAACGCTGCCCGCTGACACTGACGCTGCTGTGGGTGCTGGACAGCTCGCCGGTACGGTTGTCGATCTGCTCGACATTGATGGTCAGGCCCTGGGTGCTGGCGACCGTGCCGCCATTGCGGTTGTCGAGGCTCTTGCCGGTCAGCCGCATGGAACCCTGGGCCACCAGCGCCCCGCCCTGCTGGCTGAGGCTGTCGATGCTGGCTTCGAGGTCACCCTGGCTGGCAATACGGCCCTGGGTGTTGGCAACCTCCTTGGCCTTGAGACTGACCGGGCCGACTGCGCTGAGCAGGCCACCGCTATTGTCCAGGCGGGTGCCTTCGAAGCCGACGGCCGCCTTGGCGACAAGGTTGCCCTTGTCGCGGTTGTCCAGTTGATCGACCAGCAGCTTGAGGTCTTTGTCGGCCTGGATCAGGCCGCCACGATTGTCCGCCGACCCTCCGCGTACGGTCAGGTGGTCCTTGCCCGCCAGGCTGCCGCCGCGGTTGTCCAGGCTGCCGGTGGTCAGCTCGATGCTGCCCGTGGCGCGCAGCTTGCCCTGTTCGCGGTTGTCCAGCGCGCCGTGAACGGTGGCACTCAGCGTGCCGTCCGCCGCCAGCACCGTGCCCGCCGCGCGGTTGTCGAGGCTGGCGGCGGCCAGGGTCAAGGCCTTGCCGGAACCCAGGGTCCCAGCATGGTTATCCAAGGCACCGCTGAGGTCGATGCTCAAGCCCAGATCGCCGGTAATCTGCCCGCGGGTATTGTCCAGGCTGACGGCCTCCAAGGTCGCCAGGGTTGAACCCGACAAGGTGCCGTCACGGTTATTGATCGCGCCGCTGGCAGTGAGGCTGAGCCCCCTGTCAGCCGCGATCAAGCCGGACGTATTGTCGAGGCTGGCGACATTCAGGGTGACATCGGCCAGGCTGGAGATTTCCCCACCGCGATTGCCCAATGCACCGACGTTCACCACCAGGTCGCCGTTGCTGGAGATCAGACCGTCCCGGCCGTTCGCGGCCTTGTCGGCGGTCAAGGTCAGACGGTCGGTGCTGAGCAACCGCCCCTTGTTTTGGTTGTCGAAGGTGCCGGCGGTGACGGTGGTCTGCCGCTGCCCGCTGAGGGTGCCGCCCTGGTTGTTCAGGGTCTGGGTGGTGGTGATGTCGAGGTCACGGCTGGCAATGATGTTCCTGCCGGCGTTGTTGAGGCTCTGCGCGCTGATACGGATATCGGCGTTGGTGTTGCGGGTGTTATCGGGATTGACTCCGCTTTCGATGATGCCATTGTTGGCCAACTGGCCGCCGCTGGTGAGGGTTATGCGGTCCTTGGCGACAAGGTTGTTCTGGCTGGTCAGGTCGCCTCGGGTTTTCATCTCCAGTGTGGTGCCGGCGTAGGCCGACCCTTGGATGTTGGCGCTGACGGCCTCTATGTTCACTGCACCGTCGGCGGCGACTTGTGTAACGGTCAGGTCGCCGTTGGCGTCGATCTGGATGTCGCCTGCGCTGGCAGCCATCTTGCCATCGAGTTTTACCCCGACACCGGCTTCGCTGCTGACCAGCTTGATCGCCCCGGCGTACATGCCGCCCAGGGCTGAAGAGTCGATCGCCAGTTGCGGGGCTGTTGCTGGGTCGGCCACTCGTGCGGTGGCCTTGAGGGTCTTGGCATCGACGTCGTTGGCACCGGCAATGATCGTCAGGTTCTTGGCTTGAATCTCGGCATTGAGCTTGGCCGAACGGGTGATGATTTCGAACTGGTCGATGTTGTTGGCGTTCAGGCCTGCGCCTTCGATGGACACGCTGCCTTGATCGACTTGGTAGCGACTGATCTGGCCGTTTTCGATTACCGCTTTACCGGTGGTCAACGTGGCTTGCGGGGTGTTGATAAACCCGCAGCCGTTACAGGTAATCCCATACGGGTTGGCCACGATGACATGCGCCGACTGCCCTGCCACTTCGGTGAAACCGCGCAACTGGCTGGGGCTGCCGCCGTTGACCTCGTTGAGGATCACGCTGGCAGCCGTACCATTGAGGTTCTGGTTACCGAGGATGATCCCCCCCAACTGGGTCGACTGGGTCCGACCGGTCGCGTTGTTGAGGATCACGCCCTGCTGACCGACGTTGTAATCCTGGAATTGGTTATGCGACAGCCCACTGCCATTGGGCGCGGCAATGTTGACGATAGGCACGCCGTTGCCCGCCTGGCCGAGCGTCGTCCCCGGCGCACTGACCACAATCCCGTCCGCCTGGGCCAGCAATGGCTGCCAGAACATGGCGTTGGCCAAGACCAACGCAAGCCCGCGCTTGGGCAAGCCCAAGAAGTTGGAACGGCTTTTCACGGCTGCAGAAGGTTGGCGCGCAAGGAAGGCGAGCTGGCGAACGTCCATGTCATGTCTCGATGCCCGAGGGGCGGTAAAAATTTAAAGAAAGAAATCCAGGCGAAAATAGATCGGCGCTTCACGCTCAGTGATCGGCCCCGGTCGTTCCAAAGAGTGTGCAAAGGTCACCGTGGCCGCGACGTTCTGGCCGCGCGCGAACAGGTCCACGGAATTGCTGGTCATGCGCCCGTGCTGTTCGGCGTTGTAGCGGTCGCGGCGGATCACGCCCTGGTCATAGCCGAGGCTGGTGCCGTACTCGGCGAACACTGGCTGCAACCACGCGAAGGTCACCGGCCTACTCCAGCGCAGGTCGTTGCGCCAGTAGCCGCCGCTGTAGCCGGACAGACTTTGATCCTTGTAACCGCGTATCGAAGATTGCCCGCCCAGGCTCATGCGCTGCGGGCTGAATAGCACGTCTTCGCTACGTTGGCCGGTCATCAGGCTGCTGAAGCTGAACGACTCGCCCCACGCTTTGAACGGGTACAGGTAGCTCACTGTGGCGGTGTATTTTCGGTAGCGCGCATCGGCCTGGCCGGGGCGTGGGTTGTGATTGGCCTGGGCGTCGAACGCGCCGATGCCGTCCTGCATGCCCAGGTCGATGTTGAGGAACGAGCCGCCAATACGCCGGCCATGGTTGATGCCGAATTGGGCTTCGCTGAGGCGGTTGCTGCTCAGGGCGAGTTTGCTGTCTTCGATGAAGTTGTTGGTGCGCAGGTAGGCCACGCCGGTGCTGAGGGAGGTTTTGCTCAGGGCGTCGCGGTGGATGACCCGCTCCAGGCGCAGTTGGTGGTTTTGGCTGTCGCCCGATTGCTTGAAGTTAAAGCCGCTGGCCTGGGCCAGCGAGCGGTAGTCGCTCTCGCTGTAGGTGTAATTGAGGTTCCACCAGCCGAACGGCAGGTTGTAATTGAGCATCGAGTTACGCGAGGTTTTCTGGTGGTCGCTGATCGCATCGTGGCCGCCTCGTAGCGACAATTGGTCCGCCAGGCCCAGCGGGTTGTCCCAATCCAGGCTGGCGCCCCACTGCTGTTCGCCGGTGCTGCGCTGGCCGCCGTTGTGACGGGAAAGGCCGACGCGCCAGGGTTTTTGCGGGGTGTTCTTGACCAGCACTTCGCTGCCGCCGACTGCTTTGCCCGGTGCCAATTCCATCTGGGCCTGGTTGGAGGGCAAGCGGTTCAGTTGGTCGACCATCTGCTCGATTTCGCGCAGGTTCAGCAGGTCGCCGGGTTTACCTGGAAAGCTCATGGCCAATTGACGGTCAGTGATGCCGCTGCCCTCGGCGCCCTTCATGCCTTCCAGTCGGCCCTCCACCACCTGCACCTTGAGGTTGCCGCTGCCGAGGTTTTGTTGCGGCAGGTAGGCGCGACTGGTGACCAGGCCTTTGGCCAGGTAGTGGTCGGTGATGACCTTGAGCAAATCATTGAGCTGCGGCACGCCAAGACATTGACCGATGTAGGGCTTGATTAGGCTGGCGCGCTCGCCTTCGGACAGCGCGTCGGCGCCGCTGAGTTCGATGGTGTTGATGGCGAAACAGCGAGTGTCGGCGGGCGCTGCCGGCTTGGCGGGGGCGGCGGCTTTGCCGGGCAGGTCCTTGAGCTCTTCGAGGCGGCGCTGTTGCTCTTCGAGCAGGCGATCCTGGCGGTCACGGATCAGGTCGGTAACGCCTGGCGTGTCCTGCGGGGTTGCGCCTTGGGCCATCCCGGCCGTGCTCAGGCAAAAAAATGCGAACAGCAGGCAAAGCCTGGTCCGACGTACCGAACGCCACATTTCTAGATCCCTCTAAATGGCCTTGTGCCACTATTTTTTTCGGCGATCTTAGAGTGGCGATTTGATGGCGTCAATTAAATGTATGATTTTGTTTCAGCGTTGAAATGTTGATATCAAGTCGCAAGAAGCGGTAGAGACCGAATTCACCGCGCAACCCTATCCCTGCGCGAGTCAACCTCGGGCACCCGGATTCTCAAGGCCGCCAAGCGCCCCCGCGAACAGCCATCGCTGATCAATAAAGATGTTCGCCGTGGGGGCCAAAATGGGGGCATCGAAAAGTTTTTCGGACCTTAAAAGACCGTTCCAGAGCCCAGTCAAAATGTTCTTCGGCGATCCTGAGAGTCTTTGATTCAAGCCGTCGCACACTTAAACGCTGGAGGATCGGGCACCCACAACGGCCCGCAAAAGAGCTGCAGGCACTGCTGCTGAGCCAGGTGGGTGGCGACCAGCAAAGTACGCCAACCCGCAAGGTCATATGACAGCATCTGCCATACAAGCCACAGCCAAAGATAACTGAGTTGGAACATCCCCCAGGTCAATCCTGGCTATCCATGGCGGTCAAGCATGGCGATTGTCCGCACCGCCCATGATGCAGCGGGCCTTGGCGACCGTATCTGCGGCCAGGCGCCCTTGCTCCACCAGTGCCTGCAGGGCCGTCAGGCAGATCGCCTGGCTGTCTACCTCGAAGTAACGCCGCAGGGCGCCTCGGGTGTCTGAACAGCCGAAACCATCCGTGCCCAGCACCTTGAGCGGCGCACTCACATAGGGAGCGATGAGTTGCGCATAGGCCCTGACATAGTCCGTCGCCGCAACGACCGGCGCAGACCCGCCCAGGCATTGCTCGACATGCCCCAATGTCGTCTGCGTACCCGCCAGACGCGCGTGTTGGGCAGACCTGGCATCGCGTTCAAGCTCGCTGAAGCTGGTGACACTCCAGACCTGCACCGTCACGCCCCATCGCTCGCGCAGTCGGTTCGCCGCCGACAGCACTTCATTGAGGAGCGCGCCGCTTCCAAGCAGGCGTACCAAAGGCGCTTCCGGCCCGGCGTCCAGTGTGTCGAGCAGGTACATGCCCTTGATCACATCCGCCTCGGCACCGTCCGGCAGCGGCCGCTGCAGGTAATTTTCATTGGTCACGGTGAGGTAGTAAAAGACGTCCTCCTGGGCGGTCATCATGCACTTGAGGCCATGGTCCACAATCACTGCCAATTCACCGGCAAAGGCCGGGTCGTAGGCTCGGCAGTTGGGCACGGTCGCCGCGACAACATGGCTTGAACCGTCTTGATGTTGCAGCCCCTCCCCGGCCAGGGTCGTTCGCCCTGACGTCGCCCCGATCAGAAAGCCGCGGGTGCGCTGGTCAGCCGCGGCCCAGATCAAATCGGCAACACGCTGGAAACCGAACATGGAATAGAAAATGTACACCGGCAGCATCGCCATGCCGTGGGTGCTGTAGGCGGTACCCGCTGCGATCCACGAAGACATCGCCCCAGCCTCGGTGATGCCTTCCTCAAGGATCTGACCATCGCGAGCTTCGCGGTACGACACGATAGAATCCTTGTCCTCGGGTGTATAAAGTTGGCCCTGGGGCGAATAGATACCGTACTTGTGGAAGAGATTGGCCATGCCGAACGTGCGCGCCTCGTCGGCCACGATCGGCACGATGCGCTCGCCTAACACCGGAGCCTTGAGCAATGAGCCCAACATGCGCACGAATGCCAGGGTGGTGGACATCGGTTTGCTTTCCCCGGCTGACGCAAAGCCCGCAAATGCGCTGGCCGCCGGCGTTTCCAAAGGCACTGCAACGCTGCTGCGGCTCGGTAGGTAGCCGTGGAGGGCCTGGCGACGGCTATGCAGGTAACGCATCACCAGGCTATCGGCTTCAGGTTTGAACAGACGGGCCGCGCGAACATCATCGTCGCTCAAGGGCAGCGCGAAGCGGTCGCGAAACGCCAGTAGCGCCTCATCGTCAAGCTGTTTCTGCTGGTGCGCAATCATCTTGCCCTGCCCCCAGCGCCCCATTCCATGACCCTTCTCGGTCTTGGCCAGGATCACTGTCGGGCGCCCCTTGCAGGCCAGCGCGGCCGTGTAGGCGGCGTGAATCTTCAACGGGTCGTGGCCACCACGGCGCATTTTCTCGAGCTGGCTGTCCTCCAGGTGCGCGACTTTCTCCAGCAACCGTGGGTGTCGAGCGAAAAAGCGTTGGCGCCTGGCCGCGCCGTCCAGCGTGGAGAGCGACTGGTATTCACCGTCAACGGTAATGTCCAGGTAATGCTGGAGCACGCCATCATGGTCCTGGTCGAGCAGTGCATCCCACTCGCTGCCCCACAGCACTTTGATCACGTTCCAGCCGGCCCCCAGAAACTGGGCCTCAAGCTCTTCAATCACTTTGCCATTGCCACGCACCGGGCCGTCCAGACGCTGCAGATTGCAGTTGATCACGAACGTCAGATTGTCGAGCCCTTCACGTGCCGCCAGGCCCAGTGCTGCAAGCGACTCAGGCTCGTCCATCTCGCCGTCGCCAAAAAAGCCCCAGACGTGGCGTGTCGACGATGGACGCAGGTGACGATGTTGCAGGTAGCGCATAAAGCGCGCCTGGTAGATGGCGCTGATCGGCCCCAACCCCATGGAACCGGTGGGGAATTGCCAGAAATCAGGCATTGACCACGGGTGGGGGTAGGAACACAGGCCCTCCCCGCCGACTTCGCGCCGGTAGTTGGCCAGTTGGCGCTCGCTCAAGCGACCTTCGAGGTAAGCGCGCGCATAGATACCCGGCGCTGAATGGGCCTGGAAGAACACCAGGTCATTGGTTTCCCCGCTGGGCCCGGCGCGAAAGAAGTGATTGAAGCCTACCTCGAACAGGTCGGCCGCCGACGCGTAGCTGGCAATGTGGCCACCCAATTCGCCCTCACGGCGGTTGGCCTGGACCACCATGGCCATGGCATTCCAGCGGACCCACGCCGCCAGCTGGCGTTCCAGTTCCAGGTCACCACTAAAGAGCCCTTGCTCACTGTGATGAAGCGTATTGCAGTAAGCCGTGCGCAATGTGGTAGACGCTGCAATGCCGCAACGCCCGGCCTGCTTGATCAGGCGCTGCAACAAGTAGCGCCCGCGCGCCACTCCAACGTGGCGCACGACGCCATCAAAGGCGTCCAGCCATTCCCTGGTTTCCTCGGGGTCGACGTCAACGGGAAGCTGCAGCGCAGCACCCAGGTGCATCCCACCAAGTCTGGCATCCATTGTCATGTTGATAGGCTCCGAAAAATTCAAAGTAGCGCGTCGGCATCCGGTTCCGGCGAGTGCTCAGCCGACCGCTCAGGTCACCAGGCCACCGTCCACCACCATGACCTGGCCGGTCACGTAGGCCGCGTCCTGCGACAACAGAAAAGCCACCACCTTGGCCACCTCTTGCGGGGCGCCGAAGCGACGCATGGGGATCCGGCTTTCCATTTCCGCCACCCGTCGCTCGTTAAGCTTGCGGGTCATATCGGTGTCGATAAACCCAGGGGCGACGACATTGAGACGTACGCCACGGGCAGCGAATTCAACTGCCATCGAGCGCGTCATACCGATCAAGCCCGCCTTGCTCGCGCAATAATTGGCCTGCCCAGGGACGCCGATCAGCCCGGAAATCGAGGCCATGTTGACCACCGCACCAAAGCCCTGCTCGACGAACAGCGGCAACACCGCCTTACAGGCATGAAACGCGCTGTCGAGGTTGCTGCCTATCACGCTGTGCCACTGTTCGGCGCTCATGGCCAACGCACTGCGGTCCTGGGTGATACCGGCGTTATTGACCAAGCCCTCCAGGGCACCAAAGTGCGCCACGCAACGCTTGACCGCCTGCTCGATGGCAGTGGCATCGCGCCCGTCGGCACGCACCGCCAGCACCCGGTCGGTGCCTAGGGACGCCGCCAGTTCTTCGGCCTGTTCCGCGTTATTGAGGTAGGTAAAACACACGTTCAAGCCCCGTGCCACGAGGTCTTCGACTACCGCGGCGCCCAGCCCGCGTGAACCGCCGGTTACCAGAACCGTACGCATTGAGCTAACAGCGCCGTTGGATGTATCGGTCATGGACGCGCCTCCCTGGCAGGTGTATCGAAGGAAAAAATCTTTCCGGGGTTGAGAATGTTGTCCGGATCCAGCGTGCGCTTGATCGCGCGCATCATCTCGACGGCGCCTGCGCCTGCCTGGTCGACCAGGTAGCCCTGTTTGTGCAGCCCGATACCATGTTCGCCGGTGCAGGTGCCCGCGAGCCGAATAGCCCGTGCCACCAGCCGATCGTTCAGTGACTCGGCCAATGCCCTTTGCTGAGGGTCGTCAGGATCAATCAAGTAGCCGAAATGGAAATTCCCGTCACCCACATGCCCTACCAGGAAATACGGCAGTCCTGTCGCATCGACTTCAGCGATGGATTCAAGCAGGCACTCGGCGAGGCGGCTGATCGGCACGCACGTATCGGTGCTGATTGCGCGGCAGCCGGGCTGCGACTGAATCGCGGCAAAATAGGCATGGTGCCGGGCCGTCCATAGCCGCCGACGCGCCTCGACGCTGGTCGCCCATTCAAACGCTTGGCCGCCCCACTCGCCAGCAATCTCTTGCACAGCCTGCGCTTGCTCACGCACACCCAGTTCGCTGCCATGGAACTCCATCAGCAGCATCGGCGTCTCGGGCAGTTCCAGTTTGCTGTGCACATTGACCATGCGCACGGTGTTGGCGTCGATCAGCTCGATTCGCGCCACGGCGATACCGGATTGAATGACCTGGATCGCCACGTTGACCGCCTGGTCGATGCTGTCGAACGAACATACGGCAGCGCAGATCGACTCCGGCACCGGGTGCAAGCGCAAGGTGATCTCGCTGATGATGCCCAATGTGCCTTCGCTGCCAACCATCAAATGGGTAAGGTCGTACCCGGCGCTGCTTTTTTTCGCGCGGGTGCCGGTACGGATGACATCGCCGCCGGCGGTGACCACTTGCAGGGCCAGCACATTCTCTTTCATCGTGCCGTAGCGTACGGCATTGGTCCCACTGGCACTTGTGGCGCACATGCCACCGATGGACGCATCAGCCCCAGGATCAATGGGAAAGAACAGACCGGTACTTTTCAAGGCTTCTTCAAGCTGGCGGCGGGTTACGCCCGGCTGCACGGTGACGCTCATGTCTTCGGTATGGATCGCCAGGATCTGGTTCATCTGGCTCAGGTCAAGGCTGATACCGCCCTGCACTGCCAAGAGATGACCCTCGACCGACGACCCCGCGCCGTAAGCGATCAGCGGCACGCGGTGAGCGGCCACCAGGCGTACGGTGTCAACAATGTCCTCGGTGCTGCGGGCAAACACCACGGCCTGGGGCAACGGCGCATCGACATAGGCCGACTCGTCGCGGCCATGCTGCTCACGTATGGCCGTCGCGGTCGAACAGCGCTCATCGAAACGCGCAGCGAGCGCCTCGATCAGCTCGGCCGGCGCTTCACGCAGTACCTGAGGGGTAAAGGCCTGGGCGAGTTGGGTCATGTCACTTCCTTATAAAATGCGCGGCATACTTGACGCTGCGCGCCCAGGCCAACCACTTCGGCCTCGACCACATCGCCGTCGCGTAGAAACGGCTGGTCTGGTCGTCCCAAGGCCATGCCGCCCGGGCTTCCGGTGAGGATCACGTCACCAGGGTGCAGCGTCATGAAGCGGCTGAGGTAATGAATCAGATGAGGTACGTCGAAGATCATGTCCTCGCTGCTGTCACGCTGCATGACCTCGCCATTGACCCGGCAGATCAGTTCCAGCGCCTGGGGCGACGGCACCTCATCAGCCGTCACCAGGTACGGTCCCAGCGGGGCAAACCCATCGAATGATTTGCCCTTGATCCATTGCCCGCCCCGTTCCAATAACCAACTGCGTTCGGACAGGTCATTGGCGGTGCAGTAACCAAGGATGCAGGCGGCCGCGTCAGCGGGCGTGGCGAGGTACTGAGCGCGACGCCCGATGACCACGCCCAACTCCACTTCCCAGTCGGTCTTGTCGCCGTCGACTGGCAGCACCAGGTCATCAAACGGGCCTCCCAACGCATGCACCGATTTGCTCGACACAATCGGCTCTTCCGGCACAGCCATCCCGGCCTCCCGCGCATGCCGGTGGTAGTTCAGCCCGATCGACAGGATCTGCCCCGGCCGTAAGGCCGGGCCAATACGCTCGTGCTCGATATGAACCTGGGGCAGTTGGGCCCATTCCAGCGTGAAGCGCCGTGACAACGTCTCCATTGCCGCTACGGCCAGCGCTGCCCCAGTCCAGTCATTGACCCACTCACTGAGGTCGCGCACCGAACCATCGACGCCGACTGCGCAGGGCCGCTCGCACCCCGGTGCACCGACCCTCAGCAGGCGCATGACAGCGCCTTGCGTGGGTTGAGGAAGCGTTCGAAAAACGCCGTTTCCTCATCGCTCATGGTGCGCGGATAGCGGCCTTCGTAATTGAAGGGTGCCATGGTGGTCGATGCCAGGGCGCACAACGTGTCGCCGTCGCGCACTTCATACTCGATCGTTACGGCGGCGGCACGAACGTCCGAGACCCACATATGGATGGCCACGGGTTCGTGGCGGTGGACCAGCGGGCGCTTGTACTCGATCGCATGCCTGACCACCACGGAGCCGCCGCTGAAGAAGGCATCGCCCTGCTCCGCGCCCAGGCGCCAGATAAAGTCCACCCGCGCTTCTTCGAGCAAGCGCAGGAACGAAACATTGTTGACCACCCCATATACGTCCATATCGGACCAGCGGACGGGGCATTGATAAATATGTACGGACATGGAAGTCTCCGCAGTGGCCGAAGGGGCAACGCGTGCGCTGGCGGTATTAGTCGACATTCGCGTGCACCTGCTTGCAGAACGCTTGGATATAGTCACCTTCTGCGATGGGCGCACGCAGTAGCTCAGGCGACAGGGCAAAGCCGTCGATCAGGGTCGACACGCAAGGGCGCAGGGCTACGCACTGCTGGTCGATCCTCCCTGGCAGCGACAGGGCCTGGCCGGCGTCGATAAGCTCATGAGCCAGAAACCACGCTGCGTCACGCTGCAGCAGGTTCAGGCCATAAAGCGATGCCAGGCCATTGAGCGCCGCCTTGGCCTCGTCCTGTTGCGCATGCAGCGCGGCACTCCAGAGTTGCTCCAGGGCCAAACGTTCACCACGCAGACGTGCAAGCTCAAGGCCGGGGTTCATGGCGTCGTTCCACACCTCGAAATAGCCGCGCTCGTCAGCGTTCATCTCCTCGCGAACCGTCAGCCACAGCTGGTACTCGCGAAAGGCGATAGCAGCGATCAACCACTCCGGCTCGGCCAGACGCCGCGCACGTGCTGGCCGCAGCGGCAACGGACCTTGCCAGGCCTGGGCGAGCAGTTGGCCGGCTACGGTCGCAAGCAGTACCAGGTTGTCACCTTCGGCCGTTACCAAACCTTGCAGCAGGGAACCGTAATCGGCGATGCGGTTAACGCTGAAAATGCCTTGTGCTCCACATCGCTCGCGGCACTCGGCGATAACGGCGGAGGCATCCCAAGTCGCCAGTGCCTTGGTGATGTTGATCAGGCTGACGACATCGGCAGCCGGCTCAGCTGTATTAGCCAGGAAACGTGCCTTGGCTTCGTTGAGCAGCAGCGTCATCGCATAGGTGCTGGCCAGTGCCGAGAACATCGCACGCTGGTAGCTGCGGTATTCGATGACCGGCATGTCGTTGGTCCCCGGGGCGTTGGTCAGCCGTTGCTGTCCATAGCGCAACGCGATGTACAGGCTCGCGCGACTTGCGCCCTGGGCGGCGCTGGCCACGCACAGGCGGCCTGGCACGATCCGCGACATGGCGCGCAGAAAGCGCGACCGGGCATTGCCTGCGCCGAGCACGAAGCTGCCATCTTCAGCGAAATGGCCCATGTCGCCGTGCAGCAGGCTGCTACGGGGCACACGCACGTTGTCGAACCAGGTCAGGCCGTTGTCCAGCCCTTGCACCGGTTTCTCCGGGCACAAGGCCGCGCGGATACCGGGGCATAGGCCTGCCTCAGTGGACAGCCTGATCAGGAACGGAAATACGCCGTGATCCTTGCCTTCGATTTTCAAGCGCGCCATCACGGTCGCGACTTTGGGGATATCGCCGAACCCACTATAGGACATGTACTTTTGCGCACCGGCACTCGGCGTGTTGAGCGTGAAGGTCTGGCTATGGCGGTCATACACCGCCTCGGTCTGCAACGCCGCGACGTTATTCCCAAAACCCAGTTCAGTCGCCATATAGGGGCCGAACGAGGTCAGTTCGTCCAGCGCCTCGGTGAGCCCGGCGATGTCCGGACGGCCCTGGGCATGATCGAATACCGTGCCCAGGCACAGGTTGTAGTGGACCATCAGCAGCGAGAAGCTGGCGACGTCCAACAGGCTTGGCCATTCCGCCAAGGCAAACAGCCGACGCGGGTTAGCCAGAATCTGCAGCGGGCGTTCGAGCGCCGCGTGCACATGGCGGCTGCGGGCATAGGCCAGCCGTCCGGCTTGCTCCATGTTCAGGCCCGGCTGCGGGTCGAAGATCGGGTCGAGCAGCACCTCGCGGATGCTCTGGTGATGGCTCTCGAATGTGCCGGCGAACAGCAGGTCGCGCAGTTCGTCGCGCGCCAAGGGGGCGACAGTTCCCGGGTTGCTTGGATGAGTCATGACATGTCCTGTGCAGTGAGCAGCGAGGTCTCAGGCGGCGAACACCAATGAGACATTCTGGCCGCCAAATCCGAACGAATTGGAAAGCGCCACCTTGATCGGCTGCGCACGCGCCTGGCCGTGCACCAGGTCAACCGTTATCTGCGGATCGGGGTTGCGCAAGTTGGCCGTCGGCGGCAGCAGCCCGTGTTCAAGCGCGAGCAAGGTGTAGGCCGCCTCGATGGCACCGGCAGCGCCCAGCAGATGCCCGGTGACGCCTTTGGTCGAACTGACCGGCATGCGTGCACCAAACAACTCGGCGATGGCACGCGACTCAATCACGTCGTTGCCCGGCGTCGACGTGCCGTGGGCATTGACGTAATCCACTGCGTCAGCCTCGATACCGGCATCGCGCAACGCCGCCTGCATCGCCAGGCGGGCACCGAGCCCCTGGGGATGGGGCGTGGTGACGTGGTGAGCATCTGCCGATGCGCCATACCCAAGCAGACGCCCGTGGCTGCGTGCACCTCGGGCGCGGGCATGCGCCTCGGACTCAAGCACGAACATCCCCGCGCCCTCACCGATGACGAAGCCGTCACGCGCGACATCGAACGGGCGCGATGCGCCGCCGGCATCGGTGTTGCGCGACAACGCCCGCATCTTGGCAAACGCGGAAACATACAAAGGGGTGATCGGTGCTTCCGCACCACCAGCCACCACGATATCGCAGAGCCCTCGGTTGATCAGGTCCTTGGCCATGCCCAGTGCGGAGGCCCCTGACGCACAGGCCGAACAGGGGGCCAGGCATGGACCGCGTGCGCCCAGCTCAATGGCAACCTGCCCGGCGGCCATGTTCAACAGCCCCATGGGCAGGGTCAGCGAGGACACATCGTCAGGCCCCTCAGCAATCAGCACTGCGTGCTGCTGCTCCAGGGTGGCGGTGCCCCCAGCCCCGGAACCGATGATCACCGCCACACGGCTCTCATCTTTCCAACTGCCGGCCTTGAGACCGGCATCCTCCAGAGCCTGGCGCGCTGCCAGCAAGGCGAACTGCGCATAACGGTCCCACTGCCAGGGGCTCTTGACGCCCAGCAAGGCGCTGTCAAAACCGGGTACACGGCACGATATCTCCACCGGCATCGCTTTGAGGGTCTTGTCCGGCGTGGCCGTGGCTTCACCTGCCACCACCCGCCGCCAGTTCGCCTCGATACCGATGCCGGCGGGCGTGACCAGGCCGATACCGGTCACAACCACCGCTTCGGCGACCATCACGCTTTACCGTTGGCCAGTGCCAGAACGTCACCGACAGTGGCGACCTCCGACAGCTGCGCATCGCTGATCTGCACACCCAGTTTCTTTCTCAGCAACTGGGCCAGGTCGACCTGCGACAGCGAGTCGAAACCCAGGTCTTCAAGGGAGGCATCAGGGACGATACGGCTTTCTTCGATGTTGAAACGCGCGGCAATGGCTTGGGCGATAGCTTCGTTACTTACGGTCATCACATGACTCCTGTTGTGTGGAACTGTAGGTTGGGAAAAGTCTGAATCAGTCCTGCCACTCGCTGTTGCGGGTAGTCAGTTGCGGCCAGCGCAGTACGGTCGAGCCCCACGAGAGGCCCGCGCCGAATGCACTCACCAACACACGTTGGCCGGCCTTGAGGTCGCCGCGCAGGGCCAGGTCGTTGAGAAGCAGCGGGATGGAGGCTGTCAGGGTGTTGCCCAGCCGCTGGATATTCACCGCCACCTTATCTGCGGGAAGGCCAAGCTCGAATGCCACGGATTGCAGGATGCGCACATTGGCTTGGTGACCGACGAACCAGTCGACCTGGTCCAGCGACCAGTGGGAGCGGTCCAGCACGCTCTGGGCCGATGTGGACATGCGTGCAACGGCCTGCTCATAGACCGCGCGACCGTCCATGTGCAGATAGAACTCACCCGGCGCTACCGCTTCATGGCCCAGCCCGGCGCTGGCCGAACGTTGTCGCGAGCCGCCGGCTGGGATGGCCAGCAGGTCCGAATGGGCACCGTCGCTGCCGAGGTCGAAGCACCCGAGCGCGCCGGCCTCGTCCACCTCGCCACGGCGCAGCACCACGGCACCGGCACCGTCACCGAAGATCGGTCGGGTGGCGCGGTCTTGCGGGTTGACGAAGGTGGTAAAGGCTTCAGCGCCGATCAGCAGGACACTGTCGGCGATGCCCGCGGCAATCAGTCCGGAAGCAGTGGCCAGCCCATACACGAAGCCGCTGCAGGCAGAGGTGATGTCATAGGCGGCGATGTCGCCCAGGCCCAGTACCGACGCCACTTCTGGCGCCACCGCCGGGCAGATGCGCTCCGGCGAGGTGGTCGCAACCACCACCGCCTGCACCGCCCGCCCCTCTGCCGAGGCGAGCGCACGGGCGCCGGCCTTGATGGCCAGGTCAAGCATGCTCAACCCATCACTGACCATTCGACGCTCACGAATGCCCGTGCGCGATTCTATCCATTCGGGCGTGGTATCCAGCCCGCTGGAAATTTGCTGATTGTCAATTATCTTAGGCGGAAGGCAGCCTCCCAGGCCACACAAGATCACAGTCACGATCAACTCCCTTGATTTAACGATGGTTCAGATGGTGTGTGGTGTTGGGCCCAGCCCTAGGTCACTTCCTGACGCGGGGCACGGCCCAGCGACCAACCAAAATTCATGCCCGCCGCCGCCAGCAGGATCGCGCTCGCGCCAAGCACTTGCAGGGCACTGAGCGGATGGGCGAAGGCAATCCAATCGACCAGGATGGCGACGATCGGATAGATGAACGACAGTGCGCCGACCAGCGCCGTGGGGATTTTCTGGATGGCGCTATACAGCAGGGTCGACATGAGCCCGGTATGGACCACGCCGATAATGATCAAGTATGTCCAGGCGCCCTCGACCGTATCGACGCTGCTGAAATCCACGAACGGCGCCAGGACCAGCACACCTACCACCATCTGGATCAGCACGATCAGGTGCGCGGGCAGGCCCTTGAGGCGCTTGGTGATCGCCGCCGCCACGGCGTAGAAAAAGGCCGAAGCCAGGGCCAGGCAGACGCCAAGCACATAGTCGGCGCCGGGGGCCTGCCCACTACCCTTGGCGGACACGATCAGCATCAGCCCGGCGAAGGCCAACAGCAGCCAGCCAACCTTGGCGGCGCTGAGGCGCTCAGCGAAAAACAGCACACCCAGACCGACTAGCATGAACGGCTGAACGTGGTAGACCACCGTGGCGATGGCGATAGAGGAATGTTTGTAGGCACTGAACAGCAGCACCCAGTTGAGAATCAGCGCCACCCCGCCCAGGCACACCAGAATGAACTGCCGGGCGGTGATCAGCGAGCGACGCAGCACCCCAAGCACCAGGCATGCGACCAGCATCGCCATGGCGCCGAATACGCAACGCCAAAACACCACGGCCTCCGGGCTCTGCCCCGACATGATGACAAACCAGCCCACCGTGCCGGAGATCACCATGGCCGAAATCATTTCGAGCGTCCCACGGGTTTGCGACTTCATCACTCACTGCTTCCTTGCCGTCGACATTGCCGTAACCTAAGCCGTCGTTCGCGGGGGGGCTCGGCAAATCAAACTTTATAATGAACTAATGACCGATATACTGAACAAGGCGCCTGAGAGCGTCAACCCTTTTAAGGATGATTTAAAAAACAAATGACCGACATAGCGAACACTCTATTGAAAAACAACCCGAGCCGAATCGATCTGCTGGCGCTTTCAATCAAGCGCGAACGCTTGGCCGCTGGGCTTTCCTTGACCGAATTGGCGAAACGCGCCGGTGTGGCGAAGTCGACGTTGTCTCAGTTGGAGTCGGGAATCGGTAACCCCAGCATCGAAACCCTATGGTCGCTGGCGATGGCAATGGGCTTGCAAGTCACCCGGTTCTTCGAACAACCCCAGCAGCCGTTGCGGGTGATTCGCGCCAACGAGGGCATGACCACCTATGCCGAGACTGCCAATTACGCAGCGACACTGCTTGCCGATTGCCAGGCGGGAGTACAGCGCGACATCTACCGGCTCAAGGTGCAGCCCGGCGAAGTTCGACTGTCTCAGCCTCACCCACCGGGAACCGTAGAGCACGTAGTGCTGTGCAGCGGCAGCGCCCATATTGGCCCGGCGACTGGGCCTGTATTGCTGAATGCCGGCGACTACATCAGCTACCTGGCGAATGTGCCTCACGTGTTCGAAGCACTTGAGGCGGACACTACTGCAGTGATGGTGATAGAGCATTCCTGAGGTAGGTGCCATGGACACGCCAAATGCTAAATTTTGCCAGCACTCGCCCTTTCCGTTCGCTCGTGTACCACGAGCGACTTGGGGGTAAACGTGGGGGCATATCTGAGGGCATGCTTTGGATGGTTTAAAAAGGATACCCCCCGTCCAAGCTCCCACACTTCCCTTCACGAAAAACATGCGTCGATGCCATTAAAAAAGCAGAGCGACCTTCAGGGCAATTCGGCATGCCCATCGGCGTGAGGCCCCCTCTCTCATCGATTTGGCACCCCGGCAATTTCAATTGCGGCGTAACAGCGTATTCGGCGCCACACCAAATGCCTTGCGAAACGCATGGCTGAAATGGGAGAAGTCAGAAAACCCGAAGTCCAGCGCCGCCTCGGACACGCTGCGTACCTGGCCGCGTTCAATCGCTTCTCGACTGGCATTCAGGCGCTCTTTCCAAATCTCTGCAACGGGGGTTTTCTGGTAGCGTGCGAAGGCCCGCGTAACGGTGCGGGTGGACACATTGTGGGCTTTGGCGATGGCTTCAATCGACAGGTCCGGCTCAGTCAAGTGCCGTTGGATGTACTGCATGATGCGGCCGTAGAGGTCCATCTCCTGATGGCTTGTTTTCAGGTCCTGGAGTTCCAGGCTGATCACAAGCAGATCAAGCAAAGCACTTGAGTAACGATTCGAGATGCGCTCGTCCTGCAGCGATGCCGGCGCGCTCGCGGCCTGATGCAGCATTTCGCGTAAAGGAACGACACCAGGACGCCGGTCGTCGAGGACCATCGCGGTGTACTCGGCAATACGCGGCAGGCGCTCGGTGAGCAACGCTCTCGGAATACGGATCAAGTGGTTTTCGGTACCACCCAGGCTGAAGCGAAACGCCTGAGTTGCGTCATAAAGAAACAAATTGCCGGTTGCCAGGCTGGCTTTTCTTGAGCCTTGTTCTATTTGCCCATGGCCATTTCGAGCGAAACCCAACCATAAATCTTCGGCCGGACCGCTGCGCAGGTGCTGCTCGGAACGCTCCCAGTAGTGCAGCGGCGAAGACAGCGAACAGATGTCCAGCTCGCCGACGGTATTGACGGTGAGCGAGCCATCAAAGCTGCTCTGGGACAAGGGTTTGCTATCGGCGGCCAGGCAATGGCGACAGACCACTTCTTTCCAATAATCAAACCGACGGGGTGCCGGAACAGCAAGGGTCGAATACTGAGTGCTTGGGTTCATGACACTGACCTCGACAACGATGCAAGAGGCGCTCGCGAAGGTGTAACGTGCGGCCAATTTTCAGGCATGAAAAGCAATTAACAGGCCAAGCGCAGTGGCAGGCCTGCTTGAGCGCGCTGCCACGTGGTTTCCATCGCGATTGTCGGCGGCCTTCGCGGGCTGTCGCCCGATGCCGCCATCACCCTTTAAGGGCATGGCACGTCACCCGGTCGGTGCACGCGCACCAGCGCGGATCACGGGTAAACCTCAGCTCCAGCCTTGTCTTTTCCAACCAAATGGTTGTCTCGCCGAACAAAGCGCCCCCTCCTCGCCCAGCCTAATTTCCACCTCACAGCAGCTCATTCATCCGCTGATGAGGCACGCCATGCATCGACACAACTCACAACGATTGGCTGATTCCTCCTGGCTTCTGCAGCGGCGCGACCTTGCGCCTGAAGAGTCGGCTTATTGGTTGATTGAATGGAGTGCCATGCAGCTGCTGCACCGACGGCAGATCGCCAAGCGCGACCAGCCACCGACGCGCTAACGCCCAACCGTAGGCCTGAACGAAAATAACGAGGAGCTCAAGATGGAATCTGCAATCGACACACATCTCAAATGCCCGCGCACCCTGTCCCGCCGTGTACCGGACGAGTATCAACCGCCGTTCCCTATGTGGGTCGCACGCGCTGACGAGCAACTGGAACAAGTGGTGATGGCCTATCTGGGCGTGCAATATCGCGGCGACGCCCAGCGCGAGCCTGCATTGCAGGCGATGCGTCACATCGTCGGCAGTTTCAGCCTGGCCGATGGCCCGCAGACTTATGATTTGACCCACCACACCGACAGCAGCGGCTTTGATAATTTGATTGTGGTCGGGTACTGGAAAGACCCGGCCGCCCACTGTCGCTGGTTGCGGTCACCCCAAGTGAATGACTGGTGGAGTTCGCCGGATCGGCTCGGTGAAGGCCTTGGTTATTTCCGCGAAATCACCGCGCCGCGCACCGAGCAGTTCGAGACGCTGTACGCCTTCCAGGAGAACCTGCCCGGTGTCGGCGCAGTAATGGATACGACCAGTGGAGAGATCGAAGAGCACGGTTACTGGGGTTCGATGCGCGACCGTTTCCCGATCTCCCAGACGGATTGGATGAAGCCCACGAGCGAGCTGCAAGTGATCGCGGGTGACCCGGCCCAGGGCGGACGGGTCCTGGTCCTGGGGCATGACAACCTCACACTGATTCGTTCCGGCCAGGACTGGGCGGATGCCGAGGCAGAGGAGCGCTCGCTCTACCTCGACGAAATCTTGCCGACGTTGCAGGACGGCATGGACTTCCTGCGTGACAACGGCCAGCCATTGGGCTGCTACAGCAACAGGTTCGTGCGCAATATCGACCTGGACGGCAACTTTCTCGACCTGAGCTACAACATCGGTCACTGGCGCTCGGTGGAGAAACTCGAACGCTGGGCTGAATCTCACCCGACTCACCTGCGTATTTTCGTGACGTTTTTCCGCGTGGCCGCGGGTTTGAAGAAGTTAAGGCTGTACCACGAAGTGTCCGTGTCGGACGCCAAGAGCCAGGTCTTCGAGTACATCAGCTGTCACCCGCAGACCGGCATGTTGCGCGACGCGCTGCCGCCAACCACCTGAGCGCCATCTGCGTTTACCTCCCCCCCTTCTGCCGCCTTGCCACCCTCCTCGGGTGGCCGGTCTCCCTGTGCGAGGAATAAATGATGAATAAGATCCGCCTGCTGACGCTCTCTACGCTGTTGCCCGCGCTTCACGCCAACGCCGGTGAAGTAGCGCCCGGCGATTACGAGCAATACCCGGTCGGCGCTACGATCGGGGCGATTTATTACCAGCACGCCACCACGGACTCGGCTTATGCCAACGGCCACAAGGTCAGCTCTGACTTCAAGGTGAGCTCTGACATCGGCATCCTGCGGCTACTGCATGTCTACGCACTCTCCGACACCGTCACCATCGACCCGCAATTTCTTTTGCCTTTCGGACACGTCTCCAGCGCAGGTGACGCCTCAGCCCTGGGCAGCACTCGCGGCGTTGGCGACTTGATCCTCACGGCGCCGGTCAAATGGCGGTTTAACGAAGCCCGCGACACCCTCAGTATCGCCCCCTACCTGTATGTGCCGACGGGTACGTATGACAAGGACGACGCGCTCAATCTCGGCGAGAACCGCTGGAAATTCGAACTGCAGACTGCGTACGTCAAACACTTCACAGAAAAATGGGCGATGGACCTGGTCGGCGGTGCCACCTGGTATGGCGACAACACAGACTACGGTGCCAATGCCGACCGTATGAAGCAGGACGTTTCCTACGCAGCGCAGATCATGGGGCGTTACATGCCAGACGCCAGCACCGCGTTTGGTATCGGCTTCGGGCGCACCTGGGGAGGTGAGACGAACATTGAGCACGTCAATCAGGATAACGAGCTTGGCACCACCAACTTCCGTCTCACCGCCACCAAATTCGTCACCCCCCAAGACCAGATCCAACTGCAATTGGGCAAGGACCTCTCGGTGGACAGCGGCACCAAGGAAGACTTCCGCATGAACCTGCGTTATGCGCGCATTTTTTAACGCAAGGGTCTTCGACCGCGTGCCCTTTGCGCCTTTGCACAGCGGTGTCCGGCTCAGCCAAGTCGATGTCTTTCTCAACCAAGCCTGCGACTTGAGGCGCGGACTATCTTGAGCGCCAGGCCCACTGATATTGATGAGCAGCAGTGCTCTTCGGCCACTTACGATAAGGACAGCCCAACCATGCCAATTGTGCGCCCCACCCTTGAACAGCTATTGGATGTATCGAGCCGCCTGCACATGCAGATCAGTGCGGAGCAAGCCCACGAATACCTGGCGCTTATGCAGTCAAGCTTCGATGCTTATGACCTGATTGACGAGCTGCCTGACCTCATTCCGCCGGTGCGTTACGAACGCAGTTCGGGCTATCGCCCCTCGGCTGCACACAACCCGCTCAATGCCTGGTACTTCCGCACGGAAGTCAGCGGTGCCCGCGAAGGCAAGTTGGCGAATAAAACCGTCGCACTGAAGGACAATATTTCACTCGCGGGCGTCCCCATGATGAATGGTGCAAAGCCCCTTGAAGGCTTCGTTCCATCATTTGATGCCACCGTTGTCTCCCGCTTGCTGGATGCCGGCGCAACCATCCTCGGCAAGGCAACCTGCGAGCATTACTGCCTGTCCGGGGGGAGTCACACCTCCGATCCGGCGCCGGTGCACAACCCCTATCGCCACGGATTTTCCTCGGGTGGGTCGTCTTCCGGCAGCGCCGCACTGGTTGCCGCGGGCGAGGTTGACCTGGCAGTCGGCGGTGACCAAGGAGGGTCGATCCGGATTCCTTCCGCATTCTGCGGCACTTACGGGATGAAGCCGACTCACGGACTGGTGCCTTACACCGGGATCATGGCCATCGAGGCGACTATCGATCATGCCGGCCCCATCACGGCAAACGTACGCGACAACGCCTTGATGCTGGAGGTCATGGCGGGAGCGGATGGGCTCGATCCGCGACAAGCCGCGCCCCAGGTCGACACGTACAGCGATTACCTGGAGCGCGGTGTGAGCGGGCTGAGGATCGGAGTGCTGCGCGAAGGCTTTGAACTGGCCAACCAGGACCCGCGTGTTGCCTCGTCTGTGCGCAATGCCATCGACGCATTTGCACGGCTGGGTGCGCAGGTCGAAGAGGTGTCAGTGCCTGAGCACAAGATTGCCGGTGCGCTGTGGCACCCCATCGGCTGTGAAGGCCTGACGATGCAGATGATGCACGGCAATGGGGCCGGCTTTAACTGGCAAGGGCTGTATGACCTCGGGTTGCTGGACAAGCAAGCCGGATGGCGCGACCAGGCGAATGACCTGTCCGCGTCTCTCAAGCTGTGCATGTTCGTCGGGCAATACGGTTTGGAGCGCTACAACGGTCGTTTCTACGCCAAGGCACAAAACCTCAGGCGCCTGGCACGCTCCGGCTATGACGCCGCATTGGCGCGCTATGACCTGCTGGTGATGCCTACCGTGCCGATCATTGCCCAGCCCCATCCGGAGCCCGGTTGCTCGGTCACCGAGTACGTGGCCCGAGCGCTGGAAATGATCGGCAATGCCTCCGCACAGGACATCACTGGCCATCCGGCCATGTCGATTCCCTGTGGCCTGGTAGACGGTTTACCTGTCGGGCTGATGCTGGTGGGCAAACACTATGCCGAAGGCACGATTTACCAGGCTGCCGCGGCATTCGAGGCATCGGTTGACTGGAAAAACAGTCAGTAGCCGGTGCGTCCCCTTGCAGCGCAAGAGAATAAGCCGCCGTGCGCTGCCTAGAAGCTCAACGATGAGGAACCAACTGATGACCACACCTGAAAATAAAACATCAACCCCGGGTGAGCGAGCACAGGCATTACTGCACGTGCTCAAACAAAAGGACCTGATCCCCGACGGTTACATCGAGCACATGACACAGCTGATGGCACACGAATGGAGCCCGCAGAACGGTGCTCGGGTGGTGGCCAAGGCATGGGTGGACCCGCAGTTCCGCGAGCTGCTGCTCAAGGACGGTACCGCTGCGTGCGCCCAATTTGGCTATACCGGCCCGCAGGGTGAATACATTGTTGCGCTGGAAGACACGCCCAGTGTGAAAAACGTGATCGTGTGCAGCCTGTGCTCCTGCACCAATTGGCCCGTCCTGGGCTTGCCGCCGGAGTGGTACAAGGGCTTCGAGTTCCGCGCTCGACTGGTTCGCGAAGGGCGCACCGTGCTGCGTGAACTGGGCACGGAGCTGCCGGATGGGGTCACCATCAAAGTGTGGGACACCAGCGCCGAAAGCCGCTACCTGGTGCTGCCTCTGCGGCCAAAGGGGAGCGAATCCATGGATGAAGAGGCACTTCGAAAATTGATTACCAAGGATGTCCTTATTGGCGTGGCGCTACCGTACGTCGCCTAATCAGGGTGCTTTGTTTCTTTCAATTTTCATTCTCTATTCATTCGCTATTAAGAGGTATCCACGATGGATGGCTTTCACGATCTCGGCGGTTTCCAAGGCTTTGGCAAAGTCCCTCACACCGTCAACAGCCTGAGCTACCAACCTGTGTTCAAGCAGGACTGGGAGCACCTGGCGTACAGCTTGATGTTTATCGGTGCCGATCACTTGAAGAAGTTCAGCGTGGATGAAGTGCGCCACGCCGTCGAACGCCTGGACGTGCGCCAGCATGTCGGCACCCAGTACTACGAACGCTATGTCATCGCCACCGCCACCCTGCTGGTCGAAACCGGCGTCATCACCCAGGCGGAGCTCGATCAGGCCCTGGGTGCTCACTTCAAGCTGGCGAACCCCGCGCATGCGCAGGGTCGCCCGGCGATCACTGGCCGACCGCCTTTTGAAGTCGGCGACCGAGTTGTCGTGCGTGACGAGTATGTGGCCGGGCATGTCCGCATGCCGGCCTATGTGCGCGGCAAGGAAGGCGTGGTCCTGCACCGAACTTCAGAAAAATGGCCGTTCCCGGACGCCATAGGTCATGGCGACTTGAGCGCTGCGCATCAGCCAACCTACCACGTCGAGTTTCGCGTCAAAGACCTGTGGGGGGATGCAGCCGACGACGGCTTTGTGGTGGTCGACCTGTTCGAAAGCTACTTGGACAAGGCCTCCAGCGCGCAAGCGGTGAACCTATGATTGACGGCGCCCAGGCGGGCCGACTGCCGGTGACCGTGCTTTCTGGCTTCCTCGGCGCCGGCAAAACCACCCTGCTCAATCATATCTTGCGCAATCGCGACGGCCTGAAAGTGGCAGTCATCGTCAACGACATGAGCGACGTCAACATCGATGCTGAAGAGGTACAGCGCGACGTGGCGCTGCACCGTGGTCGAGATGAATTGATCGAGATGAGCAATGGCTGTATCTGTTGCACGCTGCGCGCCGATTTGCTCGAGCAGATCAGTGCCCTGGCACGCCAGCAACGTTTTGACTACCTGCTCATCGAGTCCACGGGCATTTCCGAGCCGATGCCGGTTGCCGAGACGTTTGCATTCCTTGACGCAGAAGGCTTCAGCCTCAGCGAACTGGCGCGGCTCGATACCTTGGTGACGGTGGTCGATGGCAGTCGTTTTCAGGCGTTGCTCGACGCGCCAGACATCGTGGCCCGCGACGACGCCCAAGCGGACGCACCCAAACGCCATCTGGCAGACCTGCTGATTGAGCAGGTGGAGTACGCCAACGTCATTCTCGTCAACAAACTGGACCTGATCGACGAGCCCGGTTACCAGGCCGTGCACGCGATCCTCACCGGCCTTAACCCGACCGCGCGGATCATGCCGATGACACACGGCAACGTTGAGCTATCAGGCATTCTCGGTACTCATCTGTTTGATTTACCCAGCCTGGCTGCATCACCCGGCTGGATGAAAAAAATGCAGGCCGATGACACACCGGCCTCCGAGTCGGACACCTATGGCGTGACGTCATGGGTGTACCGCGAGCGTGCCCCCTTTCACCCACAGCGATTATTCGATTTTCTGCAGCGCCCCTGGTGCAACGGGCGCCTGTTGCGCAGCAAGGGTTACTTCTGGCTCGCCAGCAGGCACCTGGAAACCGGCCTGCTGGTGCACAGCGGCAGGCAGTTCCAGTGGGACTATGTCGGGCACTGGTGGAACTTCATCGAGCCGTCGCAATGGCCGCGGGATGAATATCGGTTGCGAAGCATCATGACCAAGTGGGACAGCATTGTCGGCGATTGCCGGCAGGAGTTGGTCTTTATCGGCCAGGATATGGATACCCACGTGTTACAGCGCGCCCTCGACGACTGCTTGCTGAGTGCCCAGGAAATCGCCGCCGGCCCATCCGCCTGGCAAACGCTGCCGGGCGCGAACGTCTTTGACGCCCAGGCCTTATCGGCCCCAATGCAATCCTTGCAGGCTGTTCCCATTTGACCGAGGTAGAGGTGCCCTATGCTCTTTTTCCGCCGCACCACACACCGGGTATTGGCGCAGCTCGCCGACCGGCTGGACCAGCCTGGGCAGGCGAGCACGCCATTGTCGTCGAACAACCGGTCAGTGCACCGCATCCTGGCAAGCGTCGAACACCTGCTGCAAGAGCGGCAAGCCGTTAAGGAGCAGGCCAGCGCACTGACGTTTCGCGTCAGCCAACTGGAAGAGCACCTGGCCGGCCGTGACAAGCTGTTGCAGCAATGGGAGGCGCGCTGGGCACTGATCATACAGGGCGCAGATGAGCTGTTCTGGGAACTGGAGCTGGATGGAACCGCTGCACCTGGGCCGGAATGTGCGATGACGTGGACGGGGCCTGCGTCGAATCCGGCCCAGGCGATGGATCAGCTCGGCGCGTGGAGTGAACAGTTGCACCCGGATGACCGGCAAGCGCATCTGGCAGCGCTCGCCAGGCACCTTGCCGATCGTAGCGGGCGGACGGCATTTGCGCTCGAGGTGCGCATGAAGCCTGCACCCGGCGATGACTATCGCTGGTGCAGCATCAGCGGTGCCTCGCGGCGCGATGCGCAAGGCGCAGCGCTCTGCATCGCGGGGACCGTGCGTGACATTCATGCACAGTACCTGCACAACGAGGCGCTCGAACTGGCGGCCACACGTTTCGATATTTCCCGGGAGATGCTGCATGACGGGCTCTGGGACATCGAGGTGGTGGCAGGCGACCCGGCGAACCCAAAAAATACCATTTGGTGGTCTTCGCAAATGCGCCGACTGCTGGGATGCAACACGGTTGAGGAGTTCCCCAACACCCTGGAAAGCTGGACCTCGCGCTTGCATCCCGACGATAGCGCAAGGGCCATCGGCGCATTCGTCGCCCATGTGGACGACCGCAGCGGCAAGACACCGTTCGATGTGGATTATCGACTCAAGCACAAAAACGGCACTTACCGCTGGTTTCGCGGCCGCGGGCAAACGCGCCGCGCGCAGGACGGCTCTGCGCAACGGGTGGTGGGTGCCATCACCGACATACATGCCCACCATGAAGAAAGCACGATGCGCGAGGCCCAGGCGCAACAACATCGGGTGATGCAGGAAACCCTCACCAAGCTGACGCAGATTGTTGCCACCATCCAGGGCATTGCCAGCCAGACCAACCTGCTGGCGTTGAATGCCGCCATTGAGGCGGCGCGAGCAGGCGAAGCCGGTCGCGGGTTTGCCGTGGTCGCCGATGAAGTGCGCAAGCTCGCCACGCGAACCAGCCAGGCGACCCAGCAAGCGGCCGAGATGATGGACAACTAGCCACATCCCTGCGCCTGCGCGGCGTGCGTGGGCACAGGGCAAATTCCAACAATAATAATCAGGTACGTTATGCGCGATTACGACTCAGCGGTGTCAACGTTCGACTATCTACAACTGGCGGCTCAAGACTTGCACGGCGAACCGGAAGCCTTGAACGCCTGCATCGAGTGCTGCGACCGGCACGCTCATGGCAATGCCGTGGCGTTGTACTGCGAAACGCGGGATGGCCGCGCCACGCGCTATACGTTCAGCGAATTGCAGGTGCACGCTGCGCGCTTCGCAAACTTCCTGCGAGCGCAAGGGGTACAGCCGGGAGATCGTGTCGCCGGACTGCTGCCACGCACAGTTGAACTGGTGATTACTGTCCTCGGGACCTGGCGCATCGGCGCGGTCTACCAACCGCTCTTTACCGCATTCGGGCCCAAGGCGATCGAGCAGCGATTGGCGTGCTCCGGGGCACGCTGGATCGTGACCGATTCCCACAATCGTCCCAAGCTGGATGACATCCCCGACTGCCCTCGCGTCATTGTGGCCGACGGCCCCCCACAGCACCCGAACGATGACGGTTTCTGGGACGCCCTCGGCCGTCAACACGCCGACTGCACGCCTGAGCTGCTGGACGCCAGTGCGCCTTTCCTGCTCATGTGTACCTCGGGCACTACAGGACCTGCCAAGCCGCTTGAGGTGCCTTTGAGCGCCATTCTGGCCTTCAAAAGTTATATGCGCGATTCAATCGACCTGCGCGAAGACGACCATTTCTGGAACCTCGCCGACCCCGGCTGGGCCTATGGCTTGTATTACGCAGTCACCGGGCCACTGGCGTGCGGCCGGGCCACGCTGTTCCATGACGGGCCTTTCACCGTGGAAAGCACCTGCCGGATTATCGCCAAGTATGCGATCAGCAACCTGGCCGGCTCGCCCACGGCCTATCGCCTGCTGATTGCTGCCGGGGCCGAGTTCGCCGACGCCGTGCGTGGTCAACTGCGTATCGTCAGCAGCGCCGGCGAACCGCTCAACCCGCAAGTCATCCGTTGGTTCGCCGAACAGCTCGGCGTGGTCATTCACGACCATTACGGCCAGACCGAAATCGGCATGGTGCTGTGCAATCACCATGGGCTACGCCATCCGGTACGTGAGGGTTCTGCCGGTTACGCGGTGCCGGGGTACCGGATTGTCGTGCTGGATGATGCGTATCAGGAATTACCGACGGGTCAGCCGGGCGTACTGGCGGTGGACCGCGAGCGCTCGCCCCTGTGCTGGTTCAATGGCTACTTGCATATGCCCACCAAGGCTTTTGTCGACCGTTACTACTTGAGCGGCGATATCGTGGAGCTCAATGCGGACGGCAGTATCAGCTTTGTAGGCCGTAACGACGATGTGATCACCACATCCGGCTACCGCGTGGGGCCTTTCGATGTCGAGAGTGCGCTGATCGAACATCCGGCAGTCGTCGAAGCCGCGGTGATCGGCAAGCCCGACCCGCAACGCACCGAGTTGATCAAGGCGTTTGTGGTGCTGAACCGTCAGTACCTGCCCAGTGCGGAGTTGGCGGAAGTCTTGCGCCTGCATGTCAAACAGCGCTTGGCTGCGCATGCGTACCCCCGGGAAATCGAGTTCGTCGAACAACTGCCCAAGACCCCGAGTGGCAAGGTGCAGCGGTTCATTCTGCGCAACCAGGAAATTGCCAAACAGCAGGCACTCGACACATGACTCACGGGCGTATGGCCCCCGCGCTGAGCCGCTCGGAGTTTCAGCGCAGAGCCCTGGAGCTGTTCAAGGAACGTAGTTTCAGCCAGGTCAGCATGCGCGAATTGGCGGCGCATGTTGGCATCAGCCCGGGGGCGATTTATCACCATGTCGAGAGCAAGGAAGCCATGCTGTTTGAATGGCTGACAGAGCTGTATCAGGCTCTGTTGTCGCACGTCGACCTGCTCAAGGCCCGAAGATTGACGCCCGCGCAACGCCTGACAAAACTGATCGAAGGCCATCTTAAATTGCATGAACAGATGACCGGGCACTTCAAGTTAGCGGTGATGGATGCCAATTGCCTGGGCGCCCCGATGCAGGCACGCATTGAGCGATTGAGGCTAGCCTATGAGTCAGAATTCATGAAATTGGTCGGCCAACTGGGCCATCCGCCCGGCGGGCCGTTGCGCGAGGGTGCGCTTACTGCGATTTTGCCCCTGCTGAACAGCCTACCCACCTGGCTGAGCCCGACGGTTGACAAGGGGCAACGTCGGCTTATTACAAAGACCATCGCCGATGCGGTCATTCACGCCATAAACGCCCTGCCTTGAGTGCCCCTACCCAGCGCTGGATGTCAAAACTGACTCAAGGCCCTTTGTTCGCGTCCACGACCCATTGGCGACCCTGAAGTCTTTGAGAAACCGACATCACCTTCACAAATAACACGGGCACCCACAACACGCCCAGCACTGTTGCCGCGAGCATTCCACCGATAACCCCGGTTCCGATCGCTTGCTGGCTGGCAGCACCCGGCCCGGTGGCGAGCGCCAGGGGCACCACGCCCAGGATAAATGCCAGTGACGTCATGATGATCGGGCGAAAACGCAGGCGTGCGGCCTGGATCGCCGCATTCGCAAGGCTCGCACCTTGGGCGTGCAGCGCTTTGGCAAACTCGACAATCAGGATCGCGTTCTTCGCCGACAGGCCGATGATGGTGACCAAGCCCACCTTGAAATAGACGTCATTGGGCATGCCCATGACGGTGACGGCAGCCACTGAACCCAACACGCCCACCGGCACGATCAACAGCACGGCAAACGGTATCGCCCAACTTTCATACAAGGCCACGAGCACCAGCAGGACCGTCAACAGTGATAAACCCATCAACAGCGGCACCTGGGCACTGGATTGTTGCTCCTGCAAAGACAACCCGGCCCATTCCAGGCTGAAGCCGGCCGGAAGTTGCGCAGCGATGTCCTGCAATGCCTGCATCGCCTGGCCGGTGCTGTAGCCGGCAGCGGCATCACCGGTAAAGCGCAGCGATTGCGAGCCGTTGTAACGCACGATCTGCAGCGGGCCGACTTGCCACTCGAAACGGCTGAAGGCTTCCAGGGGTACCAGTTTGTTCTGCCGGTTGGGCACTTGCAGGCGCAGCAGCGCTTCAGGTGTCTGGCGGCTACTGCCGTCGGCCTGGACGATCACGCGCTGCATGCGCCCCTGGTTGGCGAATTCGTTGATTTGTTGTGAGCCCAAGGCCGCCGATAACGCGGCGCTGATCACATCGAAACTCACACCGAGGGCCTCGGCTTTTTCCCGGTCGATGTCGATTTTGATCTGCGGTGCGTCCGCCAGGCCTTCATCGCGCAGGCTGCCGATCACGGGGGACGCCTTGGCCGCCGCGAGCAGTTGTGCGCGGGCTCCCAGCAACTCGGCGTGAGGGTGGCCGGTCAGGTCTTGCAGGCGCAGTTCGAAGCCGGCGGACGTGCCAAGGCCATCGACCGCCGGCGGCACGGTGCTGAACACGCTGCCGTCGCTGACATCTTCAAAGGCCCGGGTCGCGCGCTGTGCCACGGCGCGGCTGGCCTGGTCCGATCCGCGAACCGACCAGTCCTTGAGGCTGATATACGACAAGGCGGCATTGGCCCCCTCGCCCGAGAAGCTGAAGCCCAGGATACTGAGCACCTGGTGGGTGGCCGGTTGTGCCAGGGCGTATTGCTCCCAGGCGTTCACCGTCACCTCGGTACGCGCGGCGGAGGCCGCTGGCGGCAGTTGGATATCGGTGACGGTGTAGCCCTGGTCCTCACTGGGAATAAAGGAGGATGGCAGGCGGTGATAGGCCAACACCAGCACCGCCAGCAATAGCAGGTACAGACAGACGCTGCGAGTGCCGCGCCGCACCCAGGTGCCGGCGACGCGCTCATAGTGTGCGGTCAACCTATCAAAGTGGCGGTTGAACCCAGGTACCCGCCGTGTCGGATCAAAAGGCTTCAGCAATGCCGCACACAGCGCCGGAGTCAGGGTCAGCGCGAGGAACCCGGAGAACAGAATCGACACCGACAACACTAGGGCGAACTGCTGGTAGATCACGCCCACCGAACCGCCCATGAAGGCCAGCGGCAAAAACACCGTTGCCAGCACCAGGGTAATGCCGACAATGGCTCCGCTGATCTGACGCATGGCCTTGCGGGTCGCGTCCTTGGGCGACAGACGCTCCTGGCTGATCAAGCGCTCGACGCTTTCCACCACGACAATGGCATCGTCCACCAGCATGCCGATGGCCAGCACCATGCCGAACAGCGTCATCATATTGATGGAAAACCCCAGCACCCCCATCACGGCCAGCGTGCCCGACAGGCACACCGGCACGACCACTGCCGGGATCAGGGTGTAGCGCAGCTTCTGCAAGAACAGCCACATCACCAGGAATACCAGGACCATGGCTTCGATCAAGGTGTAGACGACCTGCTTGATCGCGGCCTGGACAAAGGGCGCCGTGTCGTACGGCACGCTCAAGCGCATATTGCCCGGCAAGGTGCTCGACAGATGCTCCAGACGCGCCTTGACCGCCTGTGCGGTCTGCAACGCATTGCCACCCGGCGCGAGTTGCACCGACATGGCGGCCACGGGCTTGCCGTTGAGACGGGCATCGAAGCGGTAGTCCTGGCGCCCCAGCTCCACCCGCGCCACATCGTGAATCCGCACACTGGCGCCATCATCATTGGCGCGCAGGACAATATTGCCGAACGCCTCCACCGACTCCAACTGGCCTTGAACCATGACGGTCGCGGTAATCTGCTGGTCCACCGGGCCCGGACGTTCCCCCATGCTACCGGCCGGTACCTGTACGTTCTGCGCCGCGATGGCTTTGCTCACGTCCGCCATCGACAGGCCGTAACCCACCAGCTCCGCCGGGTCGACCCAAATGCGCATGGCGCGTTCGGCGGTATACATCTCCACGCGGCCGACCCCGGCCACACGACGAATTTCGTTGTTCACCGCGCGGGCTGCAAAGTCGGCCAGGCCGACCGAGTCCTGCTGCTCGTCGGTGTACGACAGGGCGTAGATCATCAGGAAGTTCGCGCGTACCTGCTCGACTTTCAATCCTTGCTCGATCACCGCCTGGGGCAAACGCCCCACCACCCGTTGCAGGCGGTTTTGCACGTCGATCTGCGCGCGATCCGGGTCAGTGCCCGGTTTGAAGGTGACGGTCGTGTCTGCGCTGCCATTGGCGCTGGTGGACTCGTAGTAGAGCAAGTCCGGCAGGCCGTTGAGTTCCTCTTCCAGCAGGCTGGTGACGTTGAGGTTGATGATCTGTGCCGACGCGCCAGGGTAGCTGGCACTCACGCTGATTTGCGGCGGCGCAACGTCGGGGTACTGGCTGACCGGCAAACGGCCGAGCGTCAACGCCCCAGCCAGTACGATAAACAGCGCGATAACCCAGGCGAAATTCGGACGCTCAATGAAAAAGTCGACCATTTCAGTCTGCGGCCTGTCGTGCAGCCAGGGTATCGACATTGACCTTGCTACCGGCGCTGAGCTTGTCGGCCCGTTCCACCACCACCCGCTCACCCGCCTTCAATCCTTGGATGATCTGCCAGTCGGGGCCGAGCATCGCGCCGGTGCTGACGATGCGCTCCTGTACCACGCCTTGGGCGTCGACCAGCATCAGCCGGGCTTGTCCGTCGGTGCCACGCTGCACCGCCTGCTGCGGCACGAACAGCGCCTGTGGGTCGACCCCCGCCGGTGCCACCACCCTTACGTACATGCCGGGCAGCAGCACGTTATCGGGGTTGGGAAACTCACCGCGCAAGGTCACCTGGCCGGTGCTGCGGTCTACGGAAATATCGGAGAACAGCAGCTTGCCCGCGCGAGTCTGCGCCGGGTTGCCGACCTGCAGCGAGACCTGGGCCGCGCCCTCCCCGGTTAACACCAGGCGGCCGTTGGCCACGGATTGGCGCAGCGCCACGACCTGTTCGGCGGGCTGGGTGAAGTCAGCGTAGATCGGGTCCAGTTGCTGAATCCGTGCCATCTGCGTGGCTTCGTCCTGGCCGACCAGCGCGCCCTCGCTGACCAGCGCACGGCCTATGCGGCCGCTGATCGACGCACGCACCTGGCAGTAATCCAGATTGAGTTGTGCGGTCGCCCGGTCAGCTTCTGCGGCCAGGCGGTCGGCCTTGGCGCGTTTGAGGTCGGCAATTGCATCATCAAACAACTGCGGACTGACCGCATTGATCTCGACCAATTGCTTGTAGCGCTGCACATGCGCATTGGCGCGATAGACATCCGCCTCGGCCCTGGCCAGGTCACCTTCGACGCGCATCAACTTGGCCTTGAGCGGTGCCGGGTCGATGCTGAATAACAGCTGGCCGGCCTTGACGTCACTGCCTTCGACAAAATGCCGCGCCAGCACCACCCCGCCGACCCGCGCGCGCACTTCTGCGACGCGCACTGGTTCGATGCGGCCCGGCAGTTCGGCCGTCATGGCAAAGGCGCGGGGTTGTACGGTCAGGGTCTTGACCTGCGCCGGCAGCGTCCTGGACGCAACGGGCGGCGGCGCAGGGTCGCAGCCGCCAAGGGCCAGCGCCGCAAACAGCAGTGTCGATACAGCCTTGTGCATGTGTCGTCCTTACGCTGAAAAATGCGCACTGCCATGCCTTTGGCAGGCGCCGGGCATCGCTCGATCAGGGCTGCGTGGTGATCGAGTGGGCGGCTTGGAACAGGATCTGCGCAACAAAATCAATTTCCTGCTCGGTGATGATCAGCGGCGGCAGGAAGCGCACCGTTGCTCCGTGACGCCCACCCAGCTCGACGATCAACCCATGTTTGAGGCACGCCTGCTGGAAAGCCTTGGCCCGCGCAGTGTCCACCGGCGGATGCCCTTGTACATCAGGCACCCCGCACGGGTCGACGATTTCCATGCCGAGCATCAGGCCGCGGCCGCGCACGTCGCCGACCCAGGTGAATTCACTTTGCAGCGCCTGCAACTGCTTGCGCAGGTGCGCGCCGACCGTCTCGGCGTGGGCCACCAAGTCATTGTCGCGGATGAAGCGCAAGGTCGCCGTACCCGCCGCCATTGCCAACTGATTGCCACGGAAGGTGCCGGCATGCGCACCGGGCTGCCAGACATCCAGCGCGTCGTTATAGACCATGACCGACAACGGCAGGCCGCCACCGATGGCCTTGGACAAGGTGATGACGTCCGGGGTGATGCCCGATTGCTCGAAACCGAACATACGGCCGCTGCGGGCAATGCCGCATTGGATTTCGTCGACGATCAGCGGGATACCGTGGGCACGGGTCAAGCGTCGCAGTTCCTGCAGCCAGCGGTCCGGCGCGGCGATCACACCGCCCTCGCCCTGGATCGGCTCCAGGATCATCGCAGCCGGCAACGTCACACCGCTTTCCGGGTCGTTGAGCAGATGTTCCAGGTAGCGCACGTTGAGGGTGACGCCTTGATCGCCGGCGACGCCAAACGGGCAGCGGTAATCATGCGGGTACGGCAGGCGTTGCACGCCCGGCATCAGGGCGCCGAGGGCATTTTTCGGTGACAGGTTGCCGCTGATGGCCAAGGTGCCCAGGGTCATGCCGTGATAGGCGCCTTCGAACGCCAGCACCGAATGACGACCGGTGGCGGTGCGAGTCAGTTTGAGTGCCGCTTCCACGGCGTCCGCACCGCTGGGGCCGCAAAACTGGATACGCGCGTTGCGTGCGAAGTCTGCCGGCAGGCAGCCGAAGACTTCCTGGACAAAGGCATCCTTGACCGGCGTCATCAGGTCCAGGGTATGCATCGGCACACCGGCCGCCATCACTTGCGTGATCGCCTCGATGACCACGGGGTGGTTATGGCCCAACGCGAGGGTTCCGGCGCCGGCCAGGCAATCGACGAACACCTGCCCGCGACTGTCCTGTACGTAGATCCCATAGGCACGTTCAAGCACCAAGGGAATACGTCGGGGGTAGCTGCGGGCGTTTGATTCCTGCTGTTGCTGGCGCTCGAGCATCGGCGTCAGGTCCAGGCAATAAGGTTGGGACAGCCCGGTATGCGCCAGGCGTAGCTGTGGCGCACCACCGTGTGTGGCATTCGAAAAAGCGCTCATGAGATCCTCCATGGAGGCTGGGTGTGGAAGCAAGTGGGACTGCCTGGGCGCGAGCGCCCCAGGCAGCAAACAGCTTGAAACCAGACGCTGGGAATGCGCATCCCTGCGCCCATCGACTTACATGTCGTAACGCAGTACCAGGCCGAATGTGCGCGGGGCGCCCACATCGATGATGTCGCCAATGCGGTTGCTCGTGACGTATTCCTTGCCGAAAGCGTTTTTCAGGTAACCGGACACCGCAACGTTCTTGGTCACCTTGTATTCGGTGCTGAAGTTGGTCAGCACGTAGTTGTCACTGCGGCGTACTTTGCTGACGTTGCCGTTGGCGTCGAACTCGAAGTCGGACGGCGCGGTGCTCTGGTAGGTGAGGTCGGTGTTGAGGGTCAAGCGGTCGTTCCAGCGGTAGGTACCGCCCACCGACATTTTGTATTTCGGCGAGTAGAGGAATGGCTGGCCGCTACGATCCAGGCCGTCGCCGGTGTTGAAGTCCTTGTATTTGGCATCGGTGATGGCGCCGCCGATGTTGAGGGTCAATTGCTCACCGAAGTCTTTTTCGACGCTGACTTCCAGGCCCTTGATGTCGCTGCGACCGGCGTTGTACACAAGGAAGAAATTGCCCGACGGGTCGAGCACGCTGACCTGCTGGTCTTTCCAATCGGTGTAGTACAGGTTGGCGCGCGCACGCAGGCTCTTCTCGAGGAACGAACCCCGATACGACAGCTCGTAGTTGGTGGTGTACTCCGGATCGTAAGCCTCGTGGCCGCCACCGGCACGCACGTTGACGCCACCGCCTCGGTAGCCTTTCTGCACCATGAAACCGACGTACTGATCAGGAATGAACTGATAATCGACGCCCAGTTTCGGCAAGAGTGCGCTGAAGGATTTCTTGACCTTGCCAGGGCTGGAGAAGTCATCCTGCTCGATATCGGTGTCGTTGGTTTCGTAGTCGTAGCGCAGGCCGGTGATCAAAGTCCAGTTCGGCGCGAAATCCCAGTCCACCTCGCCGAACAGCGCGGCGTTGTTGATAGCGACATCGCCTTTGGCTGCACCGCGTTGCACATTGTTGAACAGCAAGCGATCGTGGAAGCTGTTGGTGGTGCGGCCAAAATACACGCCACCGAAGCTGCGGATTGTGTCGGACTCATAACCCAGGCGCAGTTCCTGGCTGAACATGTTGCCAGCCTGGTTACGCAGGATCTCGTTGTTCGCCGTGGCGGTCTGGTCGAAGTCCTTGCGCGCGGTGTAGTCCGAGTGGGTGTAGGTGGTCAGGTTGGTCAGTGTCCAGGCATCGTTGAGACGCCAGTCGATCTTCGCGCTCAAGGTGTCCTGGTTAAGGTTGTCGTAGGCCTTGGTGTTCGAGGCGATCTTGTAATACTGGACCTTGTCGCCGATGCGGGTGATCGAGTTGTCGCCCTGACGGTGTTCGTTGTGTGCGTAGGTCAACAGCACATCGGTGTCGTCGTTCGGCGTGATCAACAACTTGCCGCGATAGTTGCTCGTGCGGTGCGGGTTGGCATCGTCGTGATTGGTGGTGTTGCGGATATAACCGTCGCCGTCCTGGGTATCGATGGCGATGCGGCCGGCGATCTTGTCGTCGACGATCGAGCCACCGCCGGCCACGGCTACACCGCGCTCACCGTAGTTGCCGATGTTGGTCTGGGCGGAGAAGGATGGGTCGAAGGTTGGGTTCTTGGTCTGGATCACCACCGCGCCGGCCAGGGAATTGCGGCCTTGGGTGGTGGACTGCGGGCCGAGGAAGACTTCAACCTGCTCCGTGTCCCACAGGCCGATCGGGCTCAACGTCAGCGCCCGGTTCGGTTGTTGGGCGCCATCGACGTACACCGACACCGCGCCGTTCAAGGTCGCGGGGCCCTGGTCATCGAAACCCGACACCGGCACACCACGGATACCCCAGTTTTCGTTACCGGCTTGGTTGTACACGCCAGGGGTGCGGGCGAATACGTCGATCAGGTTGTGATCGGCCTTGTCGCGCAGTTGCTGTTCGGTCACGACGGCCACGCTCGACTGGGTCTTCTCAAGCGAGCGGTTGATCTTTTCGCCGGTGACGGTGACCGGCGCAATCTCCAGTGCGGCGGGTTGATCGTCCGCCCATGCGCTGTTCAACAGGTACATGGCTGAGCCTACCGCCAACGCAAGTGTATTAATTTTGTAATTCACGCCCCGCTCCCCTACCGCAGTTATTTGTATTTTTATCCGTTGGCAAATCGCTGTTTTTTCCCAGCGGGGCGGAGTCTAGTCGAAAAAAAATATTAAAGGAATAGTATTGATAATCCCTCTCATTCACACCTAATATACTTTCTGTATTCACATATACACATTAGGTTTCAAAGTCTCGCCGAGGCCACTGCCCAGTTTTAACGGCCTGCTGTCACGTTGCTACAGAGCCAAGAAAAATAAACAGGATGTGCAAAGGATGACCTCAATCGAACACCCGAACGGACGTTCCGAGCCTGTTTCAATCAAGGATCAAGCCCCCGGCGCAGCGGTATTGCCAAGGTGCGTGCAGGCTGCCCCAGGCCAATCGATCCATGCGCTCGAGCCGTCGATCCGCGACAGCCTTGATGACAGCCTGCGTACGGTGGGCGGCGTGCTGTTTCGCGGCTTCAACGTCCCCACCCCGATCGACTTCAAACGCTTTGCCGCCAGTTTCGGCGCGCCGCTGGCCAGCTACGAATTCGGCTCCACGCCACGTAGCAAAGTGTTCGCCGGGGTCTACAGCTCGACGGAATACCCGGCCCACCAATTCATCCCTTTGCACAATGAGCAGGCCTATACCCGCCCCTGGCCTTCGCGCATCTGGTTCCACTGCATCAAGGCCAGTGAAACCGGTGGCGAAACGCCAATCTGCGACAGCCGCCTGATCTATCAGCGCATGCCCGCCGAGATTCGTGAGCTATTCGCCAGCCGCGAGTTGCTCTACGTGCGCAACTACAGCGGCGCCCTCGACCTGCCCTGGCAAAAAGTGTTCAACACCGAAGACCGCGCCCAGGTCGAACGCTATTGCCAGGACAACGACATCGAGTGGGAATGGAAGGCCGACGACGACCTACGGACCCGCCAACGCTGCGCCGCCGTGTTGCAGCACCCCGAGACCGGCGAGTGGGTCTGGTTCAACCAGGCGCACCTGTTTCACGTCTCGGCCATTGAACCCGCCGTGCGTGCCAGCCTGCTGGCGGCCGTCGGTGAAGAGAACCTGCCGCGCCATGTGTATTTCGGCGACGGCTCGGCGATTCCCGATGCGATGCTCGATACGGTGCGTGCGGTCTATGACCAGACCGCCGTCAGCTTCCCTTGGGAACCCGGCGACATTCTGATGCTCGACAACCGACTGGTCGCCCACGGGCGCAATCCTTATACCGGTGACCGTAAAGTCATCGTGGCCATGGCGTAAATCCCACCATGTTTGCATTCAATCACTGGATCGAAGTGCTGGAGGCTAACGCCCTGCACTTCCCGCAGCGTGCTGCCTTGCATTTCCTGCCGGACGGCGTCGAGATCGGCGAAACCCTCACGTTTGCCCAATTGCACGAGCAGTCCCAATCCCTGGCGGCCGCCTTGCAGGCGCGTTGCAGTCCAGGCGACCGCGTGTTGTTGATGCTGCCGAGCAGCCTCGACTATGCACGCGCGTTCTGCGCCTGCTTATATGCGGGGCTGATCGCCGTGCCGCTGTTCCCGCCGCCTTCCCGCAAGCCGCGCCATCTGGATCGCGTGCGCAATGTCGTGATCGATGCGCAGCCAGCGCTGATCCTCGCGCCCTTGGATCATTGCGAAGGTCTACGCGAATTGGTTGAACATCGCGTCGATGTGTTGACCGTCAACAACCTCGGCACCCCGGCGCCTGACACGTGGCAACGGCCGGCGATCGACGGCGCCAGCGTGGCGTTCCTGCAATACACATCGGGCTCCACCGGCACGCCCAAAGGCGTCGAAGTGCGCCAGCGCAACCTGATCGCCAACGTCGAATTGATGCGCAAGGCCTACGGTTTCGATGAGCACGGCGCCATGGTCAACTGGCTGCCGCTGTACCACGACATGGGCTTGATCGGCGGCGTACTCGCCCCGCTCTATAGCGGCATGCCGTGCTACCTGATGGCCTCGCAGACCTTCGTGAATGCACCGTCCACCTGGCTGCAGGCCTTGAGTCGCTACCGCGCTACCGCGAGCTTCGCGCCGAATTTTGCCTATGCCCTGTGCAACCGCGTGGTCAGCGACAGCCTTATCGCCCAGCTCGATCTGAGCGCCTGGCAGCACGCAATCAACGGCGCCGAGCCGATCCACCCGGCCACCCTCGACGCCTTCGCCCGACGCTTTGCCGCGTGCGGCCTCAACCCCATGGCCATCAGCCCCGGTTACGGCCAGGCCGAAGCAACCCTGTGCGTCAGCGCAACGCCCGCCGAAGCCCTCCCGGTGGTGTTGCGCCTGGACAAAAGCGTGTTGGAGACCGGCCACGTGGCCCTGGCGTCCGGCGACGCCACTGCGGTTGAGTTTGTCGCCTGTGGCTACCCGCAAGCGCTTCACACCATCGCCATTGCGGACCCGAACACCCACGAACGCTGCGCCGTCGACCGCATCGGCGAAGTCTGGCTACAAGGCCCGAGCAACGCCGAGGCCTACTGGAAAAACCCCGATGCCAGCCGCTACGCGTTCGAGGCGCAGATAGTCGGTGAGCCCGGCTATTACCTGCGCTCAGGTGACCTGGGTTTCATGCATGAAGGTCAAATCGTCATCTGCGGCCGCCTCAAAGACCTGCTGATCCTCAACGGCCGCAACCTTTACCCCCACGATATCGAGTTTGCGATCACCGACAGTGAGCCGGGCATCCGCACCGGACGCATCGCGGCTTTCTCGGAGATGGACCTGCTGCTCGGCCGCGAGAAACTGGTGATCGTTGCCGAGCCGCAGCGCAAGTTTGTCGACCCGGCACATCACCCGGCGCTGTTCGCGTCGATGCAAACCGCCGTGCGTGAAGCGGCCGACTGCGGCATCGACCAGATTGTGCTGGTGGAAGCCGGCACCATCCCGATGACCACCAGCGGCAAGATCGCCCGCCAGGGTGCGCGCAACCAATGGGCGGCCGGCACCCTGAGCATCATCGCCCAGAGCGGCGGGCAGGCAAGCACGCCCGTTGAACGCATCGCTATCGAGCAACTGCGCCGGCAGCCGAGCCTTTCGGCCTGCCAGCAGTGGCTGGAACAGACGCTGATCGAGGTCAATCCGTACCTCAGCGTCGACGTCGAGCTCAGTCTGATCGGCTTGGGCCTGGACTCCATCGGCATTGCCGATTTTGCCGCGCGCCTGCACCGCGACCTGGGCTGGGACCTCGACACCCAGAGTCTGTTCGGCGAACGACGCCTGGCCGAATGGGCGCAGGCGCTGCTCGTGTACCTCGGGACTCCGGCGCCCGGTGCCCGCCTCGAATCAGACGCTACCCCCCACCCTCGCCGCCAATCCTTCGCCCAGCGTCGCCTGTGGTTCCTGCACCAGTTGAACCCGCAGGACACCCACCACCACCTGGTATTGCACCTGAAGCTGCAAGGCCCAGTTGACAGGGACGTCTTGTCGCAACGGCTCAATGCCCTGGTCGAGCGTCACAGTGTGCTGCGCACGGTCTATCACGATAGCGTTGATGGCCCGCAGCAACAGGTGCTGCCGGCCAGCAACGTGCGTTTGACCCTCCATGATCAATTGGCGGACTGCCTGGCCCAGGAACACGCCACCCCGGTCGACCTCAAGCAAGGCCCACTGCTACGCGCCCACCTGATCAGCCACGATCACCAGCACGACCTGCTGCTGACCCTGCACCACATCGCCTTCGACGGCCGCTCCGCACAACTGCTGCTGGCTGAACTGGCGGCCCAGGCCGCCAATGAAACGCCGGTGCAATATCTGGACTTTGCCCGTTGGGAAGCCGCGCACTGGACAGACCAGCGCATCGCCACGCACCAGGATTTCTGGCGCGAACACCTGGCCGATGTGCCGCAAACCTTGGACCTGGGCGGCAGCGGCACTACCCACGGCGAACACAGCCTGAATTTCAGCCTGCCCCAAGCCACCTGCGACACCCTCGCCTGCGTCGCCCGTGAACACGGCATGACGCTGTTCATGCTGCTGTTGGCCAGCTATCAACTGGCGCTCAAGCAATTGGGCGGCCAGCAACGTTTTCTGCTCGGCACTGATGTGAGCGGCCGTCCGCTGGCCGCGCACAACGAGGTGATCGGCTTCTTTGTCAACCAGCTGACCCTGCGCTGTGAGATAGCCGGGGAAGGGACGCTGGCGGATTTTTTCGCGCACGTGCGTGATGAGGCGCGACTGGCGTATGCCCACCAGGACCTGCCGTTTGACCTGGTTGTCGCGGCGCTGGCCCCAACCCGGCGCGCCGGCCATTCGCCGCTGTTCCAGGTCAAGCTCAACTATCAACCGTCGCGGGTTGCGCCGGTCACTCTTGCCGGTGCACAACTGACGAGCATGGACATTGCGCAGGCGCCGGGAGACTTCCATCTGGTGCTCGACCTGGTGCATGCCGGCCACGGCATTGATGCCACGCTCAAATACCGTGGCGAGTACTTCGATCAGCCCCGAGCCTTGCGCCTGCAGCATTTGTGGAGCCGCCTACTCGGCGAAGTTCGTGATCTGCTCGGCGAGTCCCTGCCCGCCCTGGCCCAGCGCCTTGACGATTGGGATCAAGCTTTCCAGCGCGAAAGCCAGCAGTCCCACGCCCTCGCCGGTCGCAGTCAGTTGCTGCAAACCAAACGTCGCTCACTGACCCTTTGATCAAGGTGGATGCTTGTATGCCTATCGTGCCCCCAGCACCCCGCACACTGGGCAGTGCGCGCCGCAAAGCCATGAACGTTGCCCCCCAGCAACTGGTCAGCGAACGCCTGCTCAGCCCCGATCACGCCTTGCCGTTGGTGATCGAACCCGCAGTCAGCGGCGTCGATCTGGTGGCCTGGGCTACCCGTGAACGCGAAGCCCTGGAACGGAAGCTGCTGCAATACGGCGCCCTGCTGTTCCGCGGATTCGGCGTCGCGTCGGTGGAACAATTCGACCACGTCATCGCTGCCCTGTCCCCCGGTGCCCTGGAATATATGTTCCGCGCCTCCCCGCGCACCCGGGTCGGCGGCAACATCTACACCTCGACCGACTACCCGGCCGACCAGATGATTTTCCCGCATAACGAACACTCCTATTCGCCGCGTTTCCCGCTGCGCCTGTTCTTCTATTGCCAACTGCCGTCCGAGACCGGCGGCGAAACCCCGATCGGTTCAACCCGCGCAGTCAAGGCCCGGATCAGCGCCGACATCGAGGCGCGTTTTCGTGAAAAAGGCGTGCTCTACGTGCGTAATTACGGCGACGGTTTCGGCCTGCCGTGGCAGAGCGTCTTCCAGTCCGCCGACCGCAGCGAAGTCGAAGCCTACTGCGCCAGCGTCGGTATCGAAGTGGAATGGAAAGAAAACAACCGCCTGCGCACCCGCCAACGAGGCCCGGCAGTGGTACGCCATCCGCGTACCGGCGAAGAAGTCTGGTTCAACCACGCGACGTTTTTTCACATCAGCACCCTGCCGCCGGCCATCCGCGATTCGCTGCAAGGCAACTTCAACGACCTCGACCTGCCGACCAACACCTTCTACGGCGACGGCACACCGATCGAACCGGAGGTGCTGGCGTCGCTGCGCGCCGCCTACCTGGATTCGCTGGTGCGTTTCTCCTGGCAACAGGGCGACGTGCTGTTTATCGACAACATGCTTGCGGTGCACGGTCGCGAACCGTTTACCGGCAAACGCGCAATCATGACCGGCATGGCCGAGGCCTTGCTGTCCGCCGACGTGGCTGTCTGACCGCTATCAACCCCATTTTGCAGTTGAGCTGAACATGAACGGACTTCAAGGCTTTCGTATCTCACCGCAACAAGCGTCGCTTTACCCGCACCTCGATGGCGCAACCGAACACACGTTCAGTTGCCAACTGCAATGGACCATCGCCCAGGCGGTAGACGCCAACACCCTATCCCAGCGCCTGCAGGCATTGGTCAGCGGCAGCGAAATACTGCGCACACAGCTGACTCCGGTGCCAGGCCTGCGCCATCCGGTGCAAGTGATTCACGACCAGGCCGCGCTGAGCGTGGGCGTTAAGGACCTGCGCCACCTCAGCCCAGCCGATCAGCAGGTTGCCTTGGCCACCTTGGACGGGACCGCGCCGCTGGCCGTGACGCTGGTGCAACTGACCGAGGGGCACGTGCTGCACCTGGCCGCCGCCAGCAGCCATCTTGACCTCGCCAGCCTGAAACTGCTGGCCATTGCCCTGCTGCAAGACACCCCGCCGGACCTGTCCGAAACCCTTCAATACGCCGATTACGCCGAGTGGCGCTGGAGCCTTGCCGAAGACGAGCCCGAACACCCCGGCGCAATGTTCTGGAAACCCTCAGCCGACAGCGAACAGCACAGCTTGCAACTGTCGCTGGAAACGCCCCGCCCCGGTGGATTCAGCCCGCAGCGCATCGACGTGCACCTGCCCCACCACCCGGTACTGACCGCTGAGCTGATGCTGGCGGCCTGGGCGGTGCTGCTCGGGCGGTTGTCCGGTCAACAGCAGGTGCCGATCACCCTGATCCATGCCAGTCGCGGCCCGGAACTCGACAACGCCTTGGGCCTGTTCGAGCAAACCTTGCCTGTGCGGATCGACCTGCAAGCCCAGGCGACCTTGCTGGAACAAAGCCGCCATGTCAGCGCCCTGGTCGAACAGGCCACAGGCTGGCAGGACTATTACACCCAGGACCTCAAGGGCGGTTATGCCTTCGCCTGGCGTGCCAGCGATGCGCGCGAACGCGACGCCAGTGCGGTAATGAGCCCGGCCAAGGCGTGCCTGCACGTTCATCAAGGTCCCGAGCGGCTCAACGCGCAGATCATCTACGATCGCCATCTGCTCAGCCACAAGGCGGCCGCCTGCCTTGCCGAACAGTGGGCGCAGTTGCTGCACTCCGCGTTGGCCGCACCGCACCAGGCCTGGGCGCAGTTGCCCATGGGCGGGCCGCTGCAAGCGCAGATCATCGCCCCCCAGGCACAACCGCCGGTGATAGAAGCCGTGACGCTTGTTGAACTGATCGGCCGCCAAGTGCAACTACAGCCAACCGCCATCGCCCTGAGCGACCCGCAGGGCGACCTGAGCTACGCGCAACTGGACGCAAGCGCCACGCAGTTGGCGCACCAACTGGTGGCCGCCGGCATCCGTGCCGGTGTGCCGGTCGGTATCCTGTTCCCCCGTGGCAACGCCGCGATCGTCGCGCTGCTTGCCGTGTTGAAGGCCGGTGGTGCCTATGTGCCGGTGGACCCGACTTATCCGCAGGACCGTCGCGCCTACATGCTCGCCGACAGCGCCATTGCGCACATCGTCGTCAGCCCTGAGCTGGCCGATAGCGTGCCGGCCGGCCTGCGGAGCTTTGTGCTGGACGACTTGCACGCCCCCAACAACCTGCCGCCATTGCCGCTGCCGCGTGGCGACGACCTCGCGTACCTGATCTACACCTCCGGTTCCACCGGTGCACCGAAAGCCGTCGAAATCAGCCACGCTGCCTTGAGCTATTCCACCCAGGTGCGCATGGCGGCGTATGAAGCGCCGGTGAGCGCTTACCTGCTGCTGTCCTCGTTTGCCTTCGACAGCTCCGTGGCCGGGATTTTCTGGACCCTGGCCCAAGGCGGCCGCCTGGTATTGCCGGCACCCGGCGAAGAGCTGGACATGGCGCGCCTGTCGCACTTGATCGGCCAACACCAGGTCAGCCACGGCCTGTCGCTGCCCTCGCTGTATCAAGCGTTGCTGGATCAACTCGGCAGCGCCAACAGCCTGCAATGCTGGATCGTTGCCGGGGAAGCCTGCCCGCCGTCGTTGATCGCCCAGCACAGCAACACCCTGCCCCACACGCTGCTGGTCAACGAATACGGTCCTACTGAAGCCACCGTGTGGGCGACCTACGATGTACTGAGCCCCGACCGCGCCTTGACCATCGGCCGCCCGATTGCCGGCATGGACCTGCGCGTCTTGAATGAACACGACATCACCAGCGGCATCGGTGAACCCGGTGAAATCGTGCTGGCCGGCCCAACCCTGGCCCGTGGTTATCGCAATAAGCCCGAGGAAACCGCTAAGGCCTTTGTCACCCTGGCCGACGGCACCCGCGCCTACCGCACCGGTGATCTGGCCTGCTGGCTGGCCGATGGGCGCCTGGCGTTCCTGGGGCGCAAGGACCATCAGGTCAAATTGCGCGGCTATCGCATCGAACTCGGCGAGATCGAGCGACAACTGTGCAGCCACAGTGACGTGCGCGAAGCAGCCGTGATTGTGCAGGAGCAACCCGCCGGCAAGCGTCTGCTGGCCTATGTGCTCGCCGCCCATGGCTACGCGCCGGATTCAGAAGCCCTCAAGCGCTACCTCGGCGAGCGACTGCCGTCGTACATGGTGCCAACGCGGGTGCTGACATTGTCAGCCTTCCCACGCACCCCCAACGGCAAACTCGATACCCGCCAACTGCCAGACCCGGACCAGTTCGACCAAAGCACCCATGTCGCCCCGCGCACGCCGATGGAAACCACCTTGCACGCCATAGTCACCAAGGTCTTGAGGCTCGACAGCGTCAGCGTCACCGAGAGCTTCTTTGCCATAGGGGGCGACTCGATCCTTAGCCTGCAAGTGGTGGCCCAGGCCCACGAACAAGGCATTGCGCTGTCGGCCAAGCATGTGTTCGAACACCAGACCATCGCCGCCATGGCCCATGTCGCCCAGCCGCTGGACGCCCGGCATGTCGACACTGAGAGCACCGAATTCAGTGCCTCGGGCATGTCGCAAGATGAACTGAACGCGCTGATGGCCGAGCTCAACGACGCCGACCTGTAACCGCCACGCCCATCGCCGTTGCCCCTTTTCCTGCAGGACGTTTTGAATGACCACCGAAAAGACCACCAGCAATCCGATCGAAGATGTTTACCCGCTGTCACCGCTGCAACAAGGGATGCTGTTCCATTCCCTGCTGCATGAAGACTCCGGCGTGTATTTGATGCAGGATCGCTACCGCATCGGTGGGGCCATTGATGAAGGCGCATTCCTTGAGTCCTGGCGCCAGGTGGTGGCGCTGCACCCGTCGCTACGCGCCAGCTTCCAGTGGAAAACCCAGAAGCAACCGGTGCAGGTGATCCACCGCGAGGTCAAGGTGCCGCTGGACACCCTCGATCTGCGCGGCCTGGCTCCCCATGAGCAGGAGGCGCGGATTCGCAGCCTGCTCGAAAACGAGCAGAAAATCGGCTTCAACCTGTCCAAGCCACCCTTGATTCGCTTCCGCCTGGTGCGCCTGGCGGATGAGTCCTATGAGTTCATCCGCAGTTTCCATCACATTCTGATGGACGCCTGGTGTATTTCCCTGGTGACCGTGGACTTTCTCAAGGTCTACGAAGCACTGTGCAACGACCGTACGCCACAGATCAAAAGCCCACGCCCATTTCGGGACTACATTCAATGGCTGCAACGCCAGGACGCGGGCAAGGCTGAGCAGTTCTGGCGCGGCCAATTGCAGGGGCTCAACGCACCCACGCCGCTGACCGTGGACAACGGCGTAAGCCGCGACCGCTACACCGACGCGGTGCGGGTGGCCGACCAGTTGATCCATCTGAGCGAAGACGACACCCAGGCCTTGGCCGCTTTTTGCCGTCACCGCCGGATCACTCCCAATACCTTCTTCCAGGGCGTCTGGTCCCTGTTGTTGTCGCGCTACAGCGGCCAGCGTGACGTGGTCTTCGGCGTCACCGTGGCGGGGCGTCCCGCTGAGTTGACCGGCGTCGCCGAGATGATTGGCCTGTTCATCAACACCCTGCCACTGCGGGTCAGCGTCGACCCGCAGGCGACCTTGGGTGACTGGCTCACGGCGTTGCAGGGGCTGAACGTCGAGATGCGCGACTTCGAGCACACGCCGCTGACCGATATCCAGGGCTGGAGCGATTTCCCCCGTGGCGAAACGCTGTTCGACAGCATTCTGGTGTTTGAAAACGCGCCGATCGATGAACAGATTCTGGACGGCGGTTTTGAGTTCAGCCTCGACGGAATGGACCACAGTGTGCACACCCACTATGGCTTGACCGTGGTGATCCTGCCCGGCGAGCAACTCGGCATTCGCGTGTCCTACGACCGCGAGCGTTTTGAAGCGGATACGGTGCAGCGCCTGCTCGGCCACTTGGCCAGCCTGGTACGCGGCATGCTCGCCGCGCCTGAAGCGCCGCTGGGCAGCTTCGAGCTGCTGGCCGCCGACGAGCGCCAGCAATTGCTTGGCGAGTGGGCACTCAACCCCCACGATTTCCCGCTGCATAAAAGCTACGCCGAGCTGTTTGCCGCCCAGGTCGCCGAGCGTGGCGATCAAATTGCCGCGATCTGCGCCGGTGAATCCCTGACCTATGCCGAGCTCGACTTGCGTGCCACGCGCCTGGCCCAGGCCCTGCGCACAGCCGGTGCGGGTGCCGATCAATTGGTCGCGCTGGTCGCCCCCCGTGGCCTGGCGTTATTGACCAGCATGATTGCCGTGTTCAAGGCCGGCGCCGCGATGCTGCCGCTGGAGGTCAACCACCCGCCTGAGCGTCTGCGCGAGATCCTCAACCTGTCCCGCGCCCCGCTGCTGGTGGCGAGTGAAGAGTGCCGTGGCCTGCTCGACCCACTGCTCAGCGGCCTCGAGCACGCGCCTACGGCCCTGTTCGCCGAAGCCGCCTGGAACACGCCCAACGACGCGCCATTCACGCTGGCCGGCGGCCCGGACAGCCTGGCCTACGTGCTGTTCACTTCGGGCTCGACCGGTACGCCCAAGGGCGTGATGATCGAACAACGCGGCATGCTCAATAACATCTTCGGTAAAGTCCCGGCCCTGGGGCTGAGCGCCAATGACCGTATTCCGCAGACCGCCTCGGTGGCCTTCGATATTTCCGTGTGGCAATTTCTCGCGGCGCCGGTGTTGGGCGCCACCGTGCATATTCTGCCGGACGAAGTGGCCCACGATCCGCAACGCCTGCTGCAAGTGCTGGCCAGCGAACGCCTCAACGTACTGGAAATCGTCCCGAGCCTGATGCGCACGCTGCTTGCGCTGTGCCCGTGCGACCTTCAGTTGCCTGACCTGCGCTGGGTACTACCGACTGGCGAGGCGCTGCCGCCGACCGTGGCGCGCGACTGGTTCGCACGCTTCCCGGACATCGCGCTGATGAACGCCTACGGCCCAGCCGAGTGCGCCGACGACGTGGCGTTCCAGCCGATTACCCAGGCGCCGCACGCCAACGTCAGCCATATGCCCATAGGCCAACCCACGGCCAACAACCGCCTTTATGTGCTCGATGAGGCCCTGCGCCCGGTGCCAATCGGCGTGGCTGGGGAAATCTGCGTCGGTGGCGTCGGCGTCGGCCGTGGTTACCTGCACGACCCGCAGCGCACCACCGAGGCATTCATCCAGCACCCACAGATCGACGGTCGTCTGTACCGCACCGGCGACCTCGGCCGCTGGTGCGCCGACGGCGTGATCGAGTACCTCGGCCGTCGCGACCAGCAAGTGAAATTGCGTGGCCACCGCATCGAACTGACCGAAATCGAACACCGACTGGCCCAGCACCCGAACGTGCGTGAAGCCGCGGTATTGCTGCGCGAGAACAGCGCGGGCGAAGCCTGGCTCGTGGCCTATTGGTCAGCCCACGACGACACGCTGGGCAGCACCGGCCTGAGCGAACACCTGCGCGCACAACTGCCGCCTTACATGGTCCCGGCCGCGTTCGAATGCCTGGAACGCTTGCCCCTGAACAACAACGGCAAAGTCGACCGCAAAGCCTTGGCCGCGCTGCAACTGAACTGGCAGGCCGATACCCGGGAAAGCCTTGCGCCGCGCAACGAACACGAAGCCACCATCGCCAAGGTGTGGGCCGACGTACTCGGACGCGACAGTGTCGGCGTGGAAGACAATTTCTTCACCCTCGGCGGCCACTCGCTGCTGGCCACCCAGATCGTCGCGCGCCTGCGCAGCCAGTTCAAACTCGACCTGCCGTTGCGCGTGCTGTTCGAACAGCCGACCGTCGCCCTGCTGGCCGTGGCCATCGCCGAACGCGAAGCGCAAGCGGCTGCACCGCAAGCCGTCGCCCTCGACACGCCGCACGCCAAGGCGCGCCCTGCCCTGCTGCCGTTGTCGTTCTCGCAACAACGCCTGTGGTTTATCGAACAACTGACCCCAGGCACCACGTTGTTCAATATCCCGTTTGCCCTGCACCTCAAGGGTGAACTCAACGTCCCGGCGCTGAACGCCAGCCTGAATGATTTGCTCGCGCGCCACGAGATCCTGCGCACCGGTATCCGCAGCGTGGATGGCGTGCCGAGCCAGCACATCAGCGACGCACTGGAAGTTGCACTGCCGTTTGAAGACCTGTCCGGCCTGGGCGCAACCGCCCGTGAAGGCGCGCAATTCACGGCGCTGCAAGCCACCTTTGAACAGCCCTTCGACCTGACCGAGCCACCGCTGCTGCGCGCCCGCCTGCTCAAAGTGGCACCGGGCGAACACGTGCTGGGCATCGCCCTGCATCACCTGGTCTCCGACGCCTGGTCGGCGACCATCGCCCTGCGTGAGCTGGCCTTGGGTTACGAGGCCCGTTGCAACGGCAGCGCGGCGCAATTAGCGGCGTTGCCGCTGCAATACGCCGATTTCGCCCTGTGGCAGCGTGACCATCTGCAAGGCGCCGAACTCAAGCGCCAACTGGATTACTGGACCCGCACCCTCGACCGTAGCGACCAGGACGCCAGCCCGCTGCTGGCGTTGCCCACCGACCATCCTCGGCCCTCGGTGCAGAGCTATCTCGCCGGCCTGGTACAACGCGAGCTGAGTGCCGACTTGAGTGGCCGCGTGCAGGCGCTGGCCAGCCGCCTCGGCACCACGCCGTTCAGCGTGGTGTTCGCGGGCTTTGCCGTGCTGATGCACCGCTTGAGCGGCGATGCCACGGTGTTGATCGGTACACCGGTCACTCACCGCGAGCAACCGGGCACCGAAGGTCTGTTGGGGATCTTGCTCAACAACCTGGCGATCCGTGCCGACTTCACCGCCCAGGCGGATTTCAGCGCCGTGGTCAGCCAGGTCGCCACGCGGCTGCGCGAAGGCCTGCAGCATCAGGACCTGCCCTTCGAACAACTGGTCGACAGCCTGCAACTGCCGCGCAGCCTCAGCCATGCGCCGCTGTATCAAGTGATGGTCGCGCAGCAATTGGCCATGGAGTCCCGCCTGCAATTCCCGGGGCTGGCCTTCGAAGCCCTGGACACGCCGCTCAAGCACTCCGAGTGCGACCTGGACCTGCACGTGCTGTGCCCGGCCAATGCGCCGATTCAGCTGGAGCTGATGTTCGCCCTTGACCTGTTCACCCAGGACAGCGCCCGCCAGACGCTCGCGCGCCTGGAACACCTGCTGCAACAGATGCTCGCCGAGCCGCAACGCCCGGTCGCCGCCTTGCCGCTGCTGATGCCGGCTGAATGGCAGCGCACCGTGGTCGAGTGGAACCGCACCGAAATGGACGTGCCGCAGCACCTGACGTTCGCCCAGTTGTTTGAACAGCAGGCCGAACGCACGCCGCAGCGCGATGCGTTGTGCTTTGAAGGCCAGCGCCTGAGCTACGCCGAACTGAATCGCCGTGCCAACCAGGTCGCACATTACCTACGCGCCCAAGGGGTGGTCGCCAATTGCCCGGTGGCGTTGTGTGTGGAGCGTTCCCTGGAGTTGTTGATCGGCCTGTTGGGCATCCTGAAGGCCGGTGGCGCCTATGTGCCGCTGGACCCTGGCTACCCGGCCGAACGCTTGGCCTACATGCTCGAAGATGCGCAACCCGCGCTGTTCCTCGGCCAGCAGGGCCTGCTTGAACAGTTGGGCGGCGACTTACCGCGCCTGCGCCTGGACGCCGATGCCGCGCTATTGGCCGCTCAGCCTGAGAGCAACCCCGCAGCATTGGCCGGCCCGGATGACCTGGCCTACATCATGTACACCTCGGGCTCCACGGGTAAGCCCAAGGGCACCCTGGTCACCCACACGTCGGTGGTCAACCTGGCCTGGGCGCGGATCCATGGCCTGTATCGCCGCTACACCGACCAGCCGATGCGCACCAGCTTCAACTATTCGTTCGCCTTTGATAGCTCGGTGGCGGAATTGATTCTGCTGCTCGACGGCCACAGCCTGTACCTGACGCCGGAAGACGTGCGCTACGACCCTGCAGCACTGGCGCAGTTCTTCCAGGAAACCCGACTGGACGCGTTCGAATGCACCCCGGCGCAGCTTAAAAGCCTGCTCGAAACCGACGGCGTGCGCCGTGGTGAAACCTACCTGCCGCGCTTCGTGCTGTTTGGCGGTGATGCGGTGGACGCGCAACTGTGGCAGCGTTTGCCGTCGATCAGCGGCAGCCGTTTCTTCAATACCTACGGCCCAACCGAGTGCACCGTGGACGCCACCGGATGCGCGGTGGACGACTTCCCGCAACGGCCGATCATTGGTCGGCCAATCGCCAACGTACGCACCTATGTGCTGGATGCGTTCTTGAATCCGATGCCGGTGGGTGTGCCTGGCGAGCTGCATATCGGCGGCGCCGGGGTGACCCTGGGTTACCTCAACCGCGCCGAACAAACCGCCAAAGTGTTTATCAACGACCCGTTCTCGCCACTGCCGCAGGCGCGCATGTACAAGTCCGGTGACCTGGTGCGCTGGCTGCCGGACGGCCAGCTGGAATACCTCGGGCGCATGGACCACCAGGTGAAAATCCGCGGTTTCCGCGTCGAGCTGGGCGAGATCGAAGCCTTGATCGGCGCACAACCCGGCGTGCGCCAGGCGGTGGTACTGGCCCGTGAAGACGTACAGGGCGACAAGCGCCTGGTGGCGTACGTCACCTGTGATCAACCGGCCGATATGAATGCCTGGCGTAACCGTCTTGGCGCCGCCCTGCCCGACTACATGGTGCCGTCGGCGTTTGTGGTGCTGGACGAACTGCCGCTGACCGACAACGGCAAACTCAATCGCAAGGCCCTGCCCGCACCAGATATCCAGGCTGAACCGAACGCCGAAGACCCGCCGCGCACCGACGCCGAACGCCAGCTCGCGGCCTTGTGGGCAGAGCTATTGAATGTGCCGTTGGGCGCCATTGGGCGAGACAGCCAATTCTTTTACCTGGGTGGCCATTCGTTGCTCGCGGCCGTGCTGTTTGCCCGCCTGCGTCAGCAATTTTCCACGGTGCCGCCGCTGCGCGCGGTGTTTGAACACCCCACCTTGCAGGCTTTGGCGGCGCTATTGGCGCAACCGCTGCAAGCACCTGCCGCGACGTTCGTCCCAATGACTCGCCCGGCGCGCTTGCCGTTGTCGTTCGAACAACAGCGCCTGTGGTTCCTCGAACAACTGAGTGGCGCCAGCGAATACAACGTCGTCAGCGCCGTGCAGTTCGACGGTGAGTTGAATGTCCAGGCGTTGCAATCAGCGTTGAACACCGTGATCCAACGTCACGAAATCCTGCGCAGTCGCATCCTGCGTGAAGCCGACGGCGAGCTGGCGTTGGTGATTGAGCCGCAGGGTGAACTGACATTGGCGGTGGCGCAGTGGGATGCTGTCAGCGATGAACGCTGGCAGCAACTGACCGACGCCGCGATCCAGGCCGCTACCGCGCAGCGCTTTGACCTGGCGCACGAGGTGCCGATGCGCGCCGCGTTGCTTCAGCGCAACCGCCAGGCATTGCTGGTCCTTACCTTGCATCACTGCGCGACAGACGATGCTTCCACACAAAACCTGCTCGACGAATTGGCCCAGTGCTACAGCGCCGACTGCCAGGGCCACGCCGCCCACCTGCCGGCGCTGGCGTTGCAATACCCGGATTACGCGCTCTGGCAGCGCGAGTCTGCCCAGCAAGCGCTGTTCGACAGCCAATTGGCCTACTGGCGCACTCAGCTGGAAGACGGCAGTTACCAACTGGAACTGCCCACCGACCAGCCACGCCCGCACGTCCTTGACCCGCGTGCCGGTTCCGTCCAACTGCAGTTGCCCGCAGAACTGAGCGGTCGTTTGCGCCAGTTTGCCCAGCAACGTGGCGCCACGCTGTACATGCTGCTGCTCAGCGCCGCGCAACTGCTGCTGGGGCGCTACGCCAACCAGCGCGATGTGCGTTTCGGCAGCCCGGTGGCCCAGCGGCCATTGGCCGAGTTGCAACCGCTGATCGGGTGCTTCGTCAACACCTTGGTGATGCGCGCCGACCTGGCGCCGGGCCTGGACTTCATCGGTCTGCTCGATCAGGTGCGCAACACCGTTCTGGATGCGCAACAGCATCAGGACGTGCCGTTCGATCAGGTGGTCGAACACCTGGCACCGGAACGCAGCCTTGGCCAGACACCGTTGTTCCAAGTGCTGTTCGTGATGCAGAACGCCAACACCGGTGCCAGCCAGTGGCCGCAGTTGCAGGTGAGCGAACGTGCGGTGACGGCCGACGCCACCAAGTTCGACCTGAACTGGGAAGTGCATGACGGCGAGGTGTTGTCGGTATTGCTTGAATACCGCAGCGCACTGTTTACCCAGGCCACCGCCGAGCGTTGGCTGGCGCAATGGCAAGCCCTGCTGGAAAGCATGCTGGAAGCGCCACAGACGCGTTTGACTGACTGGTCGCCGTTGGCCGTCGCAGAGCGTCAACAACAGTTGGCGTGGAACACCACTGAGCGTCATTACCCTGGCCCGCAAGACCTGCGTACAGCCCTGAGCCAGCAAGCCGCCCTGACACCGAACGCGCCGGCGCTGGTGTTTGAAGGCCAGCGCCTGAGCTACGCCGAGCTGGACCAGCGCGCTCAACGCGTCGCCCGTGCCTTGCGTGCGGCGGGCATCGGTCGCGAGTCGATTGTGCCGGTGTGCATGGAGCGCTCGGTGGACATGGTCGTGGCCTTGCTCGGTGTGGTGCATGCCGGTGCTGCCTGGCTGCCGCTGGATCCTGAGTTGCCGGCTGCACGTTTGGCGTTCCTGATTGCCGACGCCGAGGCCCAGGTGACGCTGACGCAACCGCAATGGCTGCCACATTTGCCGGTCGGGCATACCGCCTGGACCCTGGAAACGCTGCCCGCGGCTGCAAACGGCAAGCCACTGAGCGTGGAGGCCAGCGACCTGGCCTACGTGCTCTACACCTCCGGTTCCACCGGCCAGCCCAAAGGCGTGATGAACGAACACGGCGCCCTGATGAACCGCCTGCATTGGATGCAGGACGCGTTCCCGATTGGCCCGGATGACCGCGTGCTGCAAAAGACCCCGTACAGCTTCGACGTGTCGGTATGGGAATTCTTCTGGCCGCTGATCACCGGCGCAACCCTCGTGGTTGCGCGTCCGGACGGCCATCGCGACCCGGCCTACCTGAGCCAGTTGATCCAGCAGGAACAGGTCACCACCCTGCATTTCGTACCGTCGATGCTGCGGGTCTTCGTCGAAGAGCCGAGCCTGGTCAACTGCCGCAGCCTGCGCCAGGTGTTTGCCAGCGGCGAGGCGTTGCCGGTGGATCTGGTGCAGCGGTTCATGTCCCAGCACCCGGCCGCGCTGGTCAACTTGTATGGCCCAACCGAAGCGGCCATCGACGTGTCGGTGTGGCGTTGTTCGGTCAACGACACGCTCGTGCCAATCGGCAAGCCTATCGCCAACCTGCGCCTGCATATCCTTGATGATGCCCAGCAACCGCTGCCGATTGGCAGCATCGGCGAGCTCTACATCGGCGGCGTCGGCGTGGCACGGGGTTACTTGAAGCGCGCCGACCTGACTGCCGAGCGCTTCCTGATGGTCAACGGTGAGCGCCTGTATCGCACCGGCGACCGTTGCCGCTTCCTGGCTGACGGTAATATCGATTACCTCGGCCGCCTCGACCATCAGGTCAAGCTGCGCGGCCAGCGTATCGAACTCGGCGAGATCGATGCCGCCCTGCTGGCCCAGCCAAACGTGCGCGACGCCGCCACTCTGCTGCTGGACCAGCGCCTGGTGAGTTTCTGGAGTGGCGATGCGGATGAAGCGACCCTGCGCGCCGGCCTTGGCGACCACTTGCCCACGCACATGCTGCCGGGCCTGCTGGTGCGACTCGACCAACTGCCGCTCAACAGCAACGGCAAGCTCGACCGCAAAGCGCTCGCTGCCATCAACCTGCCCGATGCAAGCCGCGAAAAGCCCCATCGGGCACCGCACACGCCTACGCAAAAGCTGCTCTGCGAACTATTCAGCGACGTCCTGGCGTGCCCGTTGGTAGGCCTCGACGACCACTTCTTCCACCTTGGTGGTCATTCCCTGCTGGCCACGCGCTTGGTCGCCCAAGTGCGTGAACGCCTGGGCGTTACATTGCCATTGGCGCTGGTGTTCGCCCACCCGACGGTGGCGGCATTGGCCGAACACTTGCGCGACGCCTTGCCAAGTGAGGAGTTCACGGCACAACCGCGTCCGGCAGCCTTGCCGCTGGGCCTGGCGCAACACCGCTTCTGGATGCTCAGCCGTCTGGTACCGGACTCCCGCGAGTACCACATGCCGTTCGCCCTGACCTTGAAGGGCGCGCTGGACCTGCCCGCCTTGCGTCGCGCCTTCGACCAGGTCAGCGAACGCCATCTGGTGCTGCGCAGCCGCATCGTTGAGATCGCTGGCGAAGCGCAGTTGCTGATTGATCCGCAAGGCCCGGCGCTGCGTGTGACCTCGGTCGCCACCGATGACTGGGAGACCGCGTGCAGCCGCGCCGAAGCCGACTTGATGGCCCCGTTCGACCTGGCCACTGCCGCACCGTGGCGCGCCCAGTTGCTGCAACGTCAGGACAGTGACGAAAACCGCTTGCTGCTGTGCCTGCACCACAGCGCCACCGATGGCTGGGCCATGCAGTTGCTGATCGACGAATTGGCGCAGGCCTACCGTGCCGGACGGGACGGGCAGGCACCCGACTGGGCACCACTGGACCTCGACTACGTTGATTTCGCCCTGTGGCAACAACACCCGCAGACCCAGGCCCGTCGCCAGGCCAGCCTGGATTACTGGAAAAATCATCTGGGCGCGGACGATTACTCACTCGACCTGCCCCTGGACCAACCCCGTGCAGCTGAAGCCGATCGGCGTGCCGGGCAACTGCACATCAGCCTGGGCACCGAACGCTCAGCCGCGATCCGCCAATTTGCCCGCTTACGGGGCACCACGCCGTATGTGGTGCTGGCGAGTGCGTTGAGCGCCCTGCTCGCCCGTTACAGCGGCCAGCGCGATATTCGCCTGGGTACCCCGTCCGATCAGCGCGAGCAGCCGCAAACCCAGGCGCTGCTGGCCTGCCTGGTCAACACATTGGTGATCCGCTGCGAGGTCGATCAACAGGCCCCGGCGTCGGCCTTGCTGGCGGCCCTGGAGGCTGACCTGCGCACCGCTCAGGCCCACGCCGACCTGCCGTTCGCCACGCTGGTCGGCGCCATCACCCAGCGACGCGACTTGAACCGCACACCGTTGTTCCAAGTGCTGTTCTCCCTCAACCACGGCCGCATGGACAGCCGCCAATGGCCGGGCCTGGACCTCACAGAACAGCCCCTGCCAGCCATTGACGCCAAGTTCGAGCAAAGCTGGGAAGTCCACGACGACGGCAGCGACATCACCCTGGCGCTGGAATATCAGACGGCATTGTTCAGCGCCGCTACGATGCAGCGCTGGAGCGCGCAGTGGTGTGCGCTCCTGGATGCGTTGATCGCCGCGCCGGAGCGTGCACTGGTCGAGTTGTTCCCGCAGCAGCAGGACCACGCGCAACTTGCTCGGTGGAATGCCACCGAGCGTCATTATTCCGGCCCGACGAACTTGCATACGGCGCTGAGCCAGCAAGCCGCGCTGACGCCCAACGCGCCGGCGCTGGTGTTCGAAGGCCAGCGCCTGAGCTACGCCGAGCTGGACCAGCGCGCCCAACGCGTCGCCCGCGCCTTGCGCGCGGCGGGCATCGGTCGCGAGTCGATTGTGCCGGTGTGCATGGAGCGCTCGGTGGACATGGTCGTGGTCTTGCTCGGTGTGGTGCATGCCGGTGCCGCGTGGTTGCCGCTGGATCCTGAGTTGCCGGCTGCACGTTTGGCGTTCCTGATTGCCGACGCCGAGGCCCAGGTGACGCTGACGCAACCGCAATGGCTGTCACATTTGCCCGTCGGGCATACCGCCTGGACCCTGGAAACGCTGCCCGCGGCTGCAAACGGCGAGCCACTGAGCGTGGAGGCCAGCGACCTGGCCTACGTGCTCTACACCTCCGGTTCCACCGGCCAGCCCAAAGGCGTGATGAACGAACACGGCGCCCTGATGAACCGCCTGCATTGGATGCAGGACGCGTTCCCGATTGGCCCGGATGACCGCGTGCTGCAAAAGACCCCGTACAGCTTCGACGTGTCGGTATGGGAATTCTTCTGGCCGCTGATCACCGGCGCAACCCTCGTGGTTGCGCGTCCGGATGGCCATCGCGACCCGGCCTACCTGAGCCAGTTGATCCAGCAGGAACAGGTCACCACCCTGCATTTCGTGCCGTCGATGCTGCGGGTCTTCGTCGAAGAGCCGAGCCTGGTCAACTGCCGCAGCCTGCGCCAGGTGTTTGCCAGCGGCGAGGCGTTGCCGGTGGATCTGGTGCAGCGGTTCATGTCCCAGCACCCGGCCGCGCTGGTCAATCTGTACGGCCCAACCGAAGCGGCCATCGACGTGTCGGTATGGCGTTGTTCGGTCAACGACACGCTCGTACCAATCGGCAAGCCTATCGCCAACCTGCGCCTGCATATCCTCGATGATGCCCAGCAACCGCTGCCGATTGGCAGCATCGGCGAGCTCTACATCGGCGGCGTCGGCGTGGCACGGGGTTACTTGAAGCGCGCCGACCTGACTGCCGAGCGCTTCCTGATGGTCAACGGTGAGCGCCTGTATCGCACCGGCGACCGTTGCCGCTTCCTGGCTGACGGTAATATCGATTACCTCGGCCGCCTCGACCATCAGGTCAAGCTGCGCGGCCAACGTATCGAGCTCGGCGAGGTCGATGCCGCCCTGCTGAGTCAGCCGGGCATCACTGGCGCGTGCACACTGGTGATCGACAATCGTCTGGTGGCGTTCTACAGCAGCAATGCGCCGCAATCGGAGTTGGGCGCGGCCCTCAGTGCAGAATTACCGGCCTATATGGTGCCCGCGGTGTGGGTCGAAGTGCCGAGCCTGCCCCTGACCACCAACGGCAAGCTCGACCGCAAAGCCCTGGCCGCGTTGCCACTGCCGCCGTCCCAACATGCACCAGTCGCCCCTCGTAACGCCTTGGAAAGCCTGGTCTGCCAGCTGTTCAGCGACGTGCTTGGCGACGGCCTCACCGGTGGGCGTGTGGTCGGTACGGCCGACAGTTTCTTCGCCTTGGGCGGCGATTCAATTCTCGGTTTGAAGCTGATTTCGCAACTGCGCGACCAGGGTTATGCCCTGACGCCCAAAGACCTGTTCCGCGCCCAGACACCTGCGGGCCTGGCGCTGGTGATCACACCGTTGCTGGCGGTGGCCGAGCAAGGAGACGTCAGCGGTGCGATGCCGTTGATGCCGCTGCACCAGTGGTTCTTCGATCAGCAGCAACCGCAGCCCGCCTACTGGAACCAATCGGTGCTGGCGGACAGCGACCGCGTGCTGCAACCGGCGCTGGTCCAGGCCACCCTGGATCGACTGATCGCCCATCACGATGCATTGCGCCTGCGTTTCATCGAAGTGGACGGTCAATGGCAAGCCCATATCGCAGCCGTCGAACCGGCCCGGCTGACGCTAGCCACGGACGTGGGACAGCTGCAGCACGTCGCGCAGAGCCTGGACTTGCAACATGGCCCGTTGTTCGCCGCCGCCTTGCTCGACGGCGCGCCGCAACGCCTGTACCTGGTTGCCCATCACCTGGTGATCGACGCCGTGTCCTGGGCGCCGCTGCTGGAAGATTTCCAGCAGCTGTATGCGGCGCTGGAAAACGGCACACCGGCTAGCCTGCCGGCAAAAACCACGTCCTATCGCCAATGGGCCGAGCACATGCATGCGCACGCCGGCAAAGTCGCCGCGGAGCAGCGTTATTGGGCCAGTCAGGTCGCAACAAATCCGCGCCCCCAGGCCACGATCGCCGAGCGTCAGACCCTGTCGGCCCGTTGGGATGCCACTCGTACGCACCAATGGCTGACCGAGTCCCACGCCGCCTACCGCACCCAGCCGGAAGAGCTGCTGATCGCTGCTCTGGTTGCCACCCTGGCGCAAGCCGAACAGCGCCAGGACATCGTCGTCGACCTTGAGCGTCATGGCCGCGATGCCGGCTTTGAGGGCTTGGATGTCAGCCGCACCGTGGGCTGGTTCACCACCCTGTTCCCGCTGCGTGTCAACGCCCGTGGCGCCGTCGGCGACTGGGTGCGTCAAGCCAAGGAAGCCCTGCGCGGCGTCCCCGGCCAGGGCCTTGGGCACGGCTTGCTGCGCCTGCGGGGCGACTTGCCGGCAGGAAGCGGTGATGTGCTGTTCAACTACCTGGGCCACGAGCAGACCTCGCCAGGTTGGTTGCGTGCCAGCTCGCTGGCGGCGCCGTCGGAGGTGGCTCTGGTTAACCGCGTCAGCCATGCCCGTGAAGTGGTGGCATGGCTGGAGGATGGCGTGCTGAACCTGCATTGGCACAGCGCCAACCCGGTCGCTGACCGCGACCTGCCTGCGCAACTGCTCAAGCACCTGCAAGCGCTGCTCGAACACTGCCTCGATCCCCAGGCCGGTGCGCTGATGCCGTCCGACTTCCCGTTGGCCAAGGCGCTCAATCAGAAGTCCCTCGAGACATTGCTGGGCAAGCTCAAGAACAAACCGAATTCCTGAAGACGGCCCGAGGCTGGCCGTCTTCCCCAAGCATTTGAAATGGATCGCACAACAATGAACAACATCGAAGACATCTACTCCTTATCGCCGACCCAGCATGGTTTGCTGTTTCACAGCGTGGTCGAGCCGGACTCCCGGGTGTATTACCAGCAACTGAGCCTGGAGATGAACGGCCCGCTGCAATTGCCGGCGTTTCGCGCGGCCTGGCAGGCGCTGATGCAACGCCACGCCGTGTTGCGCAGCGCGTTTTTGTGGGAAGACCTCGACGACGCTTATCAGGTGGTGCAAACCGACGTCGGGTTGCCCCTGAGCGAGCTGGACTGGCAAGGCCACGCCGACCCGAAAACCGCGCTGCAGCAATTGGCCCTGGAACAACGCGCACAACCGCTGGAGCTGAATGACTCGCCCCTGATGCGCCTGACCCTGGTGCGCCTGGAGCCGCAGCGCTGGCACCTGATCTGGACCTTCCACCACATCATCATGGACGGCTGGAGCGTCGGCATTGCGATCCAGGAATGGCTGGCGCTCTACTACGAACACGCCCATGGCCGCCCGGCCAATCTGGCGCCGACTCGCGCCTATCGCGACTACATCGCCTGGCTGGCGGAACAGGACATGGCCGCCACCGAAAGTTTTTGGCGTAACCAGTTGCAAGACGTCAGCGAACCGACGCCGCTGCCCGATTTCGGCCTGCGCCTGGTTCCCCCGACCGACGCACCGTGCGCCGAACGGGAAAACCGCCTGAGTGCCGACGAAACCGAGCAATTGGCACAGTTCGCCCGTCGCCATCACTTGACGCTCAATACCCTGATCCAAGGTGCCTGGGCCCTCTTGCTCGGCCAACACGCCGGGCGCGACGACGTGATCTACGGCGTGACTGTGGCCGGTCGCCCGGAAAACCTCGCGGCCGTCGACAGCACGGTCGGGCTGTTCATCAATACCCTGCCCCTGCGTGTGCAATGGGCCGACGGCCCAGCGCTGGTGGACTGGCTGCAACAGTTGCAGCACGCCAACAGCGACTTGCGCCACCACGCCTACCTGCCCCTGGGCAAGCTCAAGTCGATGAGCAAGATCGCGGCGGAGCAGGCGTTGTTCGATTCGATCCTGGTGTTCGAAAATTTTCCGGTCACCGATGCGCTCAACCAGGACGCCGGCGGCTTGAGCTTCGCCGACCCGAACCGTGAGCAGGCCACCGATGGGCTGGTCCTGACCCAAGGGCGCAACCATTTCCCGCTGTCGCTGATCGTGGTGCCGGGCGAACAGTTGCACTACCTGTTCAGCTACAACCGCAGCCGTTTCAGTGACGCCGAAATCACCCTGCTGTCGGCGCAGTTGCGCAACGTGCTATTGGCCATGGCCGCGCAACCTCAATGCCGTGTGGGCGAACTTGATTGGATGGGGGCTGACGAACGCCAGCAGTTGCAAGCCCTGGGGTGTGGTACGCCGCTGGCTGTGCCTGAGGCGTGCCTGCACCAGCGCTTTGAACAACAGGTCGCCGCCGCCCCGGACCAACCGGCGATTCTCGACCGTGAAGGCGTACTCAGTTACGCCGAGCTGGACCAGCGCGCCAACCGCCTCAGCCATCACCTGCGCGCCGAAGGCATCGGCCACCACAGCCTGGTCGCCCTCGCGCTTGAGCGCAGCGCCGACTTTGTCATCGCCTTGCTCGCCACGCTCAAGGCGGGTGCCGCCTACCTGCCGCTGGACCTGAAACAACCCGCCGGACGCCTGGCCGATGTGCTGCAAGACAGCCGCGCCGCCCTACTGATCGGCGCGACAGCTTCGCCCTTGTTGGCACGCTTGGCCGAGCACACGCCGTTGCTGAGCCTGGCCGAACAGGCCGAGGCCATCGCCGCGCAGCCGGGTACCTCGCCCGCCGTCGCCCACAGCCTGGATGACGCCGCCTACGTCATCTACACCTCGGGCTCCACCGGCACGCCAAAAGGGGTGGTGGTCGAGCACCGGGCAATCGTCGACTACCTGACGGCGGTGCACAGCGTGCTCAAGCCGCCCGCCGCCGCCCGCTACGGCCTGCTGTCGAGCATTGCCGCCGACCTTGGCCACACTCAACTGTTCGGCGCGCTGTGCAGCGGTGGCAGCCTGTTGCTGGTGGATGACGAGAGCGGTTTCAGCCCATTGGCCCTGGCGGAGCTGTTCAGCCAGCACCCGGTGGACGTGCTGAAAATCACCCCGAGTCATCTGAGCGGCCTGTTGCAGGCGTTGCCGGATGCACGTTTGTTGCCCCGGTCGCTGCTGGTATTTGGCGGCGACGCGCTGAGCCCGGCGCTGCTGGCGCAGGTCAACGGCCTGGCACCGGGCCTGCGGGTGTTCAACCATTATGGTCCGAGTGAAGCGACAGTCGGCGCAATTGCCACCGAACTCACGCCGGGTCAGCGCAGCATTGCCTTGGGCCGACCCCTGCCCAATCGTCAATTGCGGGTGGTGGATGCACAGGGTCGCGAGGTGGCGACAGGGGTGAGCGGTGAGCTGCTGATCAGCGGCGCCCTCGCCCGTGGCTACTTGCACCGTGACGACCTGAGCGCCGAGCGCTTCCTGCGCGATGAGCAGCAAAACCGCTGGTACCGCACCGGTGACCGCGTGCGCTGGTTGGTGGACGGCCAGCTGGCGTTCCTCGGCCGGGTCGACAGCCAGGTGAAGATTCGTGGCAACCGTCTGGAGTTGGGAGAAGTCGAGGCGCAGATCAAGCGCCTGTCGCCGCTGATCGAACAGGTCGTGGTGCGCGCGCTGGAACTGGACGGCAGCCTGCGCCTGGTCGCCTACCTGGTGGCCAGCCAGTCGCTGTCGGCCCTCAAGCTGCGCAATGACCTCGGCAACCGCGTGCCGGATTACATGGTGCCCGCGCACTTCATCACCCTGGATGAACTGCCCCTGACCCGTAACGGCAAGGTCGATGCACAGCGCCTGCCGCTGCCACCCACCACCGGCGATGACAGCGCCACCCACGTCGCCCCGCGCAATGAAGTAGAAACGTTGCTGGCGGCGATCTGGCAGGACGTGCTCAAACGCGAACAGGTCGGCGTGCACGATAACTTCTTCGCCATCGGCGGAGATTCGATCCTCAACCTGCAAATCATCGCGCGGGCCAACCAGCAAGGGCTCAAGCTCACGCCACGGCAGCTGTTCGAGAACCGCACCATCGCCGATATCGCCCGTGTGCTGGGCGCCGACGCCAGCCATGCCGTTGCCGAACAGCTCGCCGATGGCTATGCGTTGCCCCTGAGTGCCGGCCAACGCGCGCGCCTGGAACAAGGCCCATTGACCGCCACCTGGCGTTGCGTGGCACTGGCGCAACCGCTTGATCGCGACCTGCTCAGCCAGGCCCTTGGCGCCTTGCAACAGCATCACCAGGCGCTGCGCCTCGCGTTCGACGCGGACGGGCAACAGCGTGTGCTGGTCGCCCCCAAGGCGGCCGCGATCACGTCCGGCGACTACCACCCGGCGCAGCTGCACGCACTGGCCCAGGCGGGGGTCGACACGCTTGACCTGCGGGCAGGCCAAAGTCTGCATGCCAGCCTGCTCGGCGAGCACCTGTTATTGGCCGCGCACCCGCTGTGCGTGGATGAGAGCTCCTGGTCGTTGCTGCTGACGGACCTCAATCTGGCGCTGGCACAACTACGCTTGCAACGGCCGGTGCGGCTGCCCTACACCGGTGGCAACTTCACCCAATGGACACGCCATCAGCAAGCGCATGCCGAGAGCGATGCACTCGACGAGGCTTGGGAACACTGGCTGCAATACGCCGGGCTGGACACGCTGCAACTGCCTGACAGCCACCAGCCGAGCAGCGTGGTCGAGCAGAGCGTGAGCGCCGCGACCTCCAGCGAACTGAAACGCCTTACCGATGTTCTGCACCTGGACTGGAACAGCCTGTTGGCCACTGTCGTGGCCGAACAGTGCGGCGACGGTCTGTTGGCGTTGGACCTGTACGCCGCACGCCCTGCCACCGAACGTCTGCCGGTGGCGGCGCCCCTGGTACTTGCCGACCTTGAGCCAGCACTGATCGTCGGTGCGCTGGACCTGGCAGTACCGGTGTTCCTGCAAGCCGCCGGCGCGACTGCGCTGCAACGCCTGCAATCGGTGGCCGCACAACTGCGCGCCTACCCGCAACACGGCGTTGACTATGGTGCGCTGCGCTATCTGTCGGACAACACCTACCTGCAAGACCCCCTGCGCGATTTGCCGGCGGCACCGATTGCCGTGCACTGGCGCGGCGATTTCGACAGCCACCGTGAACAGCGAGGCCTGCTGGCACAGATCACCGCCGCCAATACGCCAGGGGCTTCGTCCCATGCCTTGCGCATCGATGCGCATTGGCAGGACGACCAACTGCACCTGCGTGTCGAAGGCGCGCTGGCCGCCGACTGGGCACCGCAACTGGCCGAACGCCTCAGCGCCCTGGCGGCCCTGCTCGCCGAGCCTGACCTGCGCCCCGCCAGCGAAGCCTTCCCGCTTTGCCACAAGCAGGCCACAACCCTCGCGGGCGAACCGCTGGATTGGCCGAATCTCGAAGACGTCTACCCGCTGTCGTCGATGCAACAAGGCATGCTGCTGCACACGTTGCTGCAACCCCACAGCGGCATCTACCTGATGCAACAGCGCTACAGCTGGGACGGCGTATTGCAACGCACGGCCATGGAAACCGCCTGGCGACTGTTTCTCGACCGTCACCCGATGATGCGCACCGCGTTCTGGTGGCAGGACGACCACGAACCGCTGCAATGCGTGTATCGCAAGACCGCCCCGGCGTTCGACTGGCAAGACGTGCGTCACCTGGATGACGCGCAGCAGCGCCAAGCCATGGACCAGGCCCTGGAAGCCCAGCGCGTGCAGGGCTTTGACATGAGCAGCGCGCCCTTAACTCACCTGCGGGTGTTCCAGCTCGATGAGCAGCGGTTTGCGGTGGTGCGCAGCTTCCACCATATCCTCACCGATGCCTGGTGCTTCGGCCTGCTGATGGAAGACCTGCTGGCGATCTATCAGGCCGTCGTGCGCCAGGAGCCGGTGGCGCGCCCGCGCTTGCGTTCGTTCCGTGGCTACATGAGCTGGCTGGAGCGCCAGGACATGGCGGCCGCGCACGCCTTTTGGCAAGCCGACCTGGCCGGTTTCAGCGAGCCGACGCCGCTGCATGTGGACGGTGCCCTCGCCCGCCCGGAGCAGGCGCCGGAACAGGTCGGCGACGTCGACCAGACCCTGAGCATCAGCCAGACCCAACGTTTGCAGCAGCTGTGCCAGCAGTACCAACTGACGCCCAACACCTGGATCCAGGGCGCCTGGGCACTGCTGCTGTCGCGTTACAGCGGCAACCGCGACGTGCTGTTCGGCGTCACCGTGGCCGGTCGCCCCACCGATCTGGCGGGGGTGGAAGAAATGGTCGGCCTGTTCATCAACAGCCTGCCCCTGCGCATCGACGTCGATCCTGAAGCGCCAGTCGGGGCCTGGCTGCAAGCCCTGCTGTCGCACAACGCACGCCTGCGTGAGCACGAAAGCGCTTCGCTGGTGGATATCCAGCGCAGCAGCAACGTGCCGCGCGGCCAGCCGTTGTTCGACAGCCTGGTGGTGTTCGAAAACGCACCGTTGGATATCAGCAGCGTGCAACTGGATGCCTTCAGTATCGATATCTATGAAGATCGGGTGCACACCAACTTCCCGATGACGGTGGTGCTGTACCCCGGTGATCGCTTGGGCATTCGCCTGTCCTATGACAGCCAGCGCTTCAGCACCGACACTGTGCAGCGCATGCTCGGGCACTTGGTGCAATTGCTGTCGAGCATGCTCGACGCGCCAGAAGCGCCACTGGGCACGCTGCACATGCTGTCGGCCAGCGAACGCGAGCAACTGCAGGTGGAGTGGAACCGCAGCGAGGTCGATTTCCCGCTGGATCAAGGCTACGCCGCGCTGTTCGCCGAGCAGGTGCGCCGCCGGCCACAACAGATTGCTGCGGTGCACCTGCACGAATCCTTGACCTACGCCGAGCTGGACCGTCGCGCCAACGCCGTCGCCCATGCCTTGCAAGCCGCCGGCGCAGGCCCGGAAACCCTGGTGGCGCTGTTCGCCGAACGTGGCCTGGCGCTGCTGACGCTGATGATCGGTACACTCAAGGCCGGTGCCGCCTTCCAGGCGCTGGACATCCAACAGCCGGCCACACGCCTGGCCGAACTGCTGAGCTTGGGTGAAGCGCCACTGGTGCTGGTGTGCGACAAGGCCACCGCCGTGCTCGATGGCGTGCTGCCGCAGCTCCTCAAGCAGCCGAGGTGCCTGGTCGCCCAGACACTGTGGCAAGGCGAGGTCAAGCCGTCGGTCGACTACGTTCACATCCCCGACCAGTTGGCCTACGTGATTTTCACCTCTGGCTCCACCGGCACGCCAAAAGGCGTCATGGTTGAACAGCGCGGCATGCTCAATAACATCTTCGGCAAAGTCCCGGCCCTGGGCCTGGGTGAACATGACCGCCTCGCACAGACCGCTTCGCCTGCGTTCGACATTTGCGTGTGGCAGTTCCTCGCTGCACCGCTGGTGGGCGCGTGTGTGCACATCCTGCCGGACGCCCAGGCCCATGACCCGCTGGCCTTGCTCGATGCGGTCCAGGCGCAGCAGTTGACCCTGCTGGAAACCGTGCCGGCGCTGATCCGCGGCATGCTTCAGGAGGTGCGTGCACAAGACCACCTGGCCAGCCTGCGTTGGCTGCTGCCCACCGGCGAGGCACTGCCGCCGACGCTGGCACAGGATTGGTTCGCACGCTTCCCATCGATCCCTTTGATGAACGCCTACGGCCCCGCCGAGTGTTCGGATGACGTGGCGTTCTACCCGATTACCGAGGCGCCGAGCGACGACTGCCTGCACATGCCCATTGGCCGCCCGACGGCCAACAACCAGGTGTTTGTCCTGGATGCCGACCTGCGCTGCGTGCCGATCGGCGTACCGGGCGAACTGTGCATCGGTGGCGTCGGTGTCGGGCGTGGTTACCTGGGCGACCCGCAACGCACTCGCGAAGCCTTTGTCGCGCATCCCTTCCAGACGGGGGCGCGTCTGTACCGCAGCGGCGATATCGGCCGCCTGCGCGCCGATGGGGTGATTGAATACCTCGGCCGCCGCGACCAGCAGGTGAAGATCCGTGGTTATCGTATCGAACTGGGCGAGATCGAAAATCGCCTGATGCAGCATCCGGCAGTCGACAGCGCGGCGGTATTGGCGTTGCCCGACGCCCGTGGCGCGTTGCAACTGGTGGCCTGGTATGTCCTCGATGCCGCCGCCGAACTCGGCGGGCAAACCGCGCAATCCCTACTCACCGCGTACCTGGAGCGGCAACTGGCGAGCTATATGGTGCCGGCACGCTGGCTGGCACTCGCGCAACTGCCGCTGAACGCCAACGGCAAGGTCGACCGGCGCGCGCTGGCGGCGCTGGATGTGCAGCAGGCCGAACCGGCGCAAGGCGTGGTGGTCGCGCCGCGTACGCCGACGGAAAAAGTCCTCGCCGAGCTGTGGCAGGACCTTCTCGGCGTGGCCGGCGTCGGTGTGCACGACGACTTCTTCGCCATCGGTGGGCATTCGTTGCTGGCCACGCAGATGCTCTCGCGCATTCGTCGTCGCTTGAACGTCAGCCTGCCGCTGCGCACCTTGTTCGAAGGCGGCACCCTGGCGCAATTGGCGCAGGCGGTCGATCAGCAGGCCCAGGTGTCGGATGACAGCGAGATCGTGCCGGTGCCGCGTAACCAGACGCTGGCGTTGTCGTACGCCCAGCAACGCCTGTGGTTCCTCGACCGCTTCGAAGGGCCGAATGCGGCCTACAACATGTCCAGCGTGGTGCGCCTGCGCGGCGCGCTCGACATCGCGGCTCTGCAACAGGCGTTGCAGCGTGTGCTGGAGCGGCATGAAGCGCTGCGCACCACCTTCCACTTGAAAGGCGAGCAGCCGTGCCAAGTCATCAACGAAGCACCGACCCTTGACCTCACACCGGTCAACGTCGAGTCGCACGCCCTGCAAAGCGTGATTGACCGGCAATCGGCGCAGCCGTTCGACCTGCAACAGGCGCCGATGCTAAGGGCTCACCTGCTTCACCTGGGTACGGATGATCACGTGCTGCAACTGGTGTTGCACCATATCGCCACCGACGCGTGGTCCATGGGCATCCTGATCCAGGAACTGATCACCGGCTACCAGGCCTACGCCAGCGGCGTGAACCCAACCCTCCCGGCGCTGCCGATCCAGTACGCCGACTACGCCCAGTGGCAACGCAGCGAACCCCAACAACGTCAGTTGGCGCGGGCGATTGACTATTGGCGGCGCCAGCTCGACGGCGCACCGACCTTGATCGCGTTGCCGCTGGATGCGCCGCGTCCGACGCAGCCGGATTACCAAGGTGCGGCGTTGACCCAGCAGTTCAGCCCGGCACACACCCAGGTGCTCAAGGCGTATGCGCAACAGCACAAGGCCACGTTGTTCATGGTGTTGCTCAATGCCTTCAACAGCCTCTTGCAACGGGCGACCGGTGCGAACGACTTTATCGTCGGCACCGACCTGGCCAACCGCGAGCACTCGGCGCTGGAGCCGTTGATCGGCTTCTTCGTCAACGTGCTGCCGATTCGCGCACGCCTTGACGACAGCGACACCTTTGATCACCGCCTGCAACGCCTGCGCGAGGACTGCCTCGCCGCCTTCCAGCACCAGCAGGTGCCGTTCGACAAACTGGTCGAGACGTTGCAACCGCCACGTACGCCTGGCGTCAACCCGCTGGTGCAGGTGCTGTTCGTGATGCAGAACACGCCGCAGGGCACGGCCAGCCTGTCGGGCCTGGCGGTGGAACACCTGGCGCCGCAGCAGGAAACCAGCAAATTCGACCTCGCGGTGTTTGTCGAGGAAGACGAGAACGGCCTGACTGTACGCTGGGTCTATCGCACCAGCGTGTTGAGCGCCCAGACCGTGGCTGATCTTGAGCACGGTTTCCAGGCCCTGCTGGACAACCTGAACCTGCAAGACTGGGTGTGGCGCCTGGCAGGCAACACCCAACCTGAACCCGTTGCAACCGACGACGCCCAGGCACGCAGCGCGCGCAAGCTGTCGAAAATGAGCAAGCTGAAAACCACCCGCGCCACCGCTGTGAGCCAACTCGCCCACGAACAGGTGCGCACGCGGACCTTGAGCGACGGCCAACCCCTGCCCCTGGTGATCGAACCACTGCTGGCCGACTTGGACCCAGTGCACTGGGCCGTACAGGCCCGCGAGTGGATCAATGTGCAACTGCGCACCCATGGTGGTCTGTTGTTCCGTGGCTTCAACCTGCCGGACGCGAGCGCCTTCGAGCAGTTCGCCCAGGCCATCGAGCCGGACTTGTACGGCACCTATGGCGACCTGCCGAAGAATAAATCCGGCAAGAACATCTACCACTCCACGCCGTACCCGGAACAACACATGATTCTGTTCCACAACGAGAGCTCACACCTGCCGCAATGGCCACGCAAGCAGTGGTTCTTCTGCGAGATCCCGGCACCACGCGGTGGTTGCACGCCGATCGTCGATTGCCGCCAAGTGCTGGCGCAATTGCCGCCGGCCATCGTTGAGCGCTTCAAAGCATTGGGCCTGCTGTATGTGCGGCACTTCACCGACAAGCTGGATGTGCGCTGGCAGGACTTCTTCAAGACCGAGCAGCGTGAAGAGGTTGAACGCCAATGCTTGCTATCGGGCATGCAGTGGGAATGGCTGGGAGACGACAACCTGAAGATTGCCCAGCACTGCCCGGCGATCGTCGCGCACCCGGATTCCGGTGAGGCGTCGTTCTTCAACCAGGTGCAACTGCATCACAGCGCCTGCCTGGAAGCGGAGGTGCGCAGCAACCTGATTAACCTGTTTGGCGCCGGCAACCTGCCGCGCAATGTGTATTACGGCGATGGCAGTGTGATCGAGGATGCGGTGATGGACGTGATCGGTGCGGCGTACGAGGCCTGTGCGGTGCGCTTCGACTGGCAAAAAGGCGACATGGTGATGCTCGACAATATGCTGGTGGCGCATGCCCGCGACCCGTTTGAGGGCGAGCGCAAGATCTGCGTCGCCATGGGCCAGATGATGAACCGCGAACAACTGAATCGCGCAGGGGAGCAGGCATGAGCAACTACCAAGCGGCGTTCGCCCTGTCGCCACAGCAACGCAGCCAATGGCTGGCGAACGCGCCGCCGGCACGCCTGACCCTGGAAGTGCACGGCGCCGCTGCACTGGCACAACTGCGTGAACGGCTGGCAGCGCTGAGCGCCGTTCATGATGCGCTGCGCCTGCAAACACGGCCTGAGCCGGGGTTGCAGGTGCCGTTGCAAATCGTCGCGCAGTCCAGCGCCATCAGCCTCGACGTGCAATTGCTGGCGGCGGATGTCTACCGCGTCACATTGCAAGTGCCCGCCCTGGCCGCCGACCGTGGGACGTTGCTGCGTCTGGCGCAAGCGTTGGGTTCGGCACAGGCGCCGATACCTGACGACGAGGCCATGACCTACACCCAATACAGCGCCTGGATTCACGACTTGCAGGCGGATGAAGACGCCGCACAAGGTCGGCAATACTGGGCTGGCCTGGCGCTGGGCGAGCAGGCCGCTACCGAGTTGCTGTACCGCGAGGCGCGTAGCGATCAGGCCGATACGCCGCTGACCACCAGGGTCATGCTCGATCCTGCCTTGAGCGCCGCGTTGCACCGTCATGCCGCGCCTGCCGAGCAGCTGTTGATGACCGCCTGGGGCGTGTTGTTGCAGCGCTTGAGCGCCAATGACAACGCGGCCCTCACCCTGAACTGGGTGCATGACTGCCGTGACGACTATGAAGAACTCGCCGACTGCTGGGGCCTGTTCGCCAAGGCCCTGCCTCTGCCGTGGCAACCGGCTGTCGAGCGGCCATTCACCCAGGCGCTGGCGACGCTGCAAGTGCTCTGCGAGCAGGCGGGCGAATGGCAGGAATACTCGCTGCCGGTTGAGGCCGCGCCTTATGGTTTCCAGTGGAGCCCTGGGTTCGATCGTGCGGACAGCGCGTTCAAGGTGCTGGAGATCGATGCCATCCCCGCCGGCATGGAGCTGCTGCTGGTGGCCGAAGCACAGGGCGCCGACGGTTATCGCCTGACGCTGTGCCATCAAGCCCGGCACTACAGCATCCAGGCCGCGCAGACCTTGCTGGAGCAAGTGCAGTCGCTGCTGCTCGACGCCCTCACCCATCCCGCCAAGCCCCTTGCCGAGCTGTCACTGCACGCAGCGGGCTTTGCGGCAACGCTGGCGGCTCGCCAGCAGCAGGTCGCACCGCCCTTTGTCAGCGTACCGGCGCGCTTCAACGCGTGTGCCACCAGCGTTGCCGAACACCTGGCGCTGCGCGACGCCGGCCAGCACCTGAGCTACGCCGAACTGCATGCGCGCAGCAACCAGTTGGCGCATTACCTGATGGCCCAGGGTATTGGCCGCGAAGATCGCGTGGCCTTGTACCTGGACCGTTCGGCGCAGATGGTCTTGGCGATGCTCGCCGTGCTCAAGAGCGGCGCGGCGTTTGTACCGTTGGACGTGCACCAGCCCACACAACGCTCCCTGGCGATCCTGCAACAGGCGCAGCCGCGCTGGGTGTTCACCGGTGCCGCCGGCGATCCACCTGCGCTGGCATCGATGGGCAGCCTTGATATTCGCGACACCGCCGTTTGGCAACAGGCGCCCATGACCGACGTTGCCCATGACATAAAGCCCGGGGATGCCGCCTACGTGCTGTTCACCTCAGGCAGCACCGGCTTGCCGAAAGGCGTGATCGTCGAACATGCGCAACTGGCCAGCTACGTGTCGAGCGTGTCCTCGCGCCTGCACCTGCAAGCCGGTGAACGCAGTGCGGTGGTCACTTCGCTGGCAGCGGACCTGGGCTACACCCTGCTGTTTCCGACGCTGCTGAGCGGCGGCGAACTGCACATCATCGACAAGGACACCGCCATGGACGCCCAGGCTTGGGCCGCGTGGCAGGCGCAGTACCCCATCGATCATTTGAAAATCGTCCCGTCGTTGCTCGACGCCTGGCTGATCCACACGCAAAGCGCCGTCGTGCTGCCGCGCAAGCAACTGATCCTGGGCGGCGAAACCTGTTCGCGGCGCCTGTTGCAATCGGTCCGCGCATTCGCACCGGCACTGACGGTGCTGAACCACTACGGGCCGACCGAAACCACGGTTGGGGTGGTGATGCACAAGGTCGATCCGGCCTGTGACTACCGACGCCTGCCCCTGGACGACCGCCTCGATGGCGTTCGCCTGTATCTGCTCGACGAGCAGCAACAACTGGCCGCACCTGGGCAAAACGCTGAACTGTATATCGCCGGCCCGCAGTTGGCGCGCGGCTACCTTGATGCGCAACACGACGACGGGCGCTTTATCCAGCGCAATGGCGAGCGCCTGTACCGCACCGGTGACCGTGCGCGTTATCGGCATGACGCCAGCCTGGAAATCACTGGGCGCACCGATCGCCAGGTCAAAGTGCGTGGGTTCCGCGTCGAGCTCGACGAGATTCAGGCCCAGTTGGCCAGCCTGCCGGGCGTGGCCCAGGCGGCGGTGGAGTGTCTGCCTAAAGGTGAGCTGGGCCAGCAACTGTTTGCGTTCCTGACCCTGGCGCCAGGCCACACGGTGACGGTGGCACACCTGCATGGCCAGGCGCAGGACCGTCTGCCGGATTACATGCTACCGAACGTGCGTATCGTTGAAGCGCTGCCGTTGATGGGCAATGGCAAGCTCGACCGCAAGACCCTGCAGCAATGGGCTGACAAGGTGCTCGACAACGTTGGCGGCGCTCTGCCACGTACGCCCTTGGAGGCGTTGCTCGCCGAGGTTTGGGCACAGGTGCTGGGCCTGGAACGGGTGGGGATCGAGGATGACTTCTTCGCCCTGGGCGGGCACTCGCTGGCAGCGGTGAGCCTGGCGAGCCGCTTGCAGACGGTACTGTCGGCACCGGTCACGGTGAATGCGGTGTTCAATGCGCCAAGCGTGGCGGCATTTGCAGCGCTGGTGCAGGCGCAGTTCACGTTGTCGCCGCTGGTGCGGCTGTCGGCGGCGGGACCGGGCATTAACCTGTTCTGCTTCCACCCATCCACCGGCCATGTGCAGGATTACCGCGCGCTGCTGCCCCATCTGCCGGACTGGCAAGTGTGGGGCTTGCAGGCGGCGTATCTGGGCGACGACAGCACGGCGCTCAATGGCAATATCGATAGCCTTGCGGCACTGTATGTCGAGCAACTGCGCCAGCAGCAACCCCACGGCCCGTATCATTTGCTGGGGTTTTCCCTCGGCGGGCTGCTGGCGATCACTGCGGCGGCGCAGCTGGAAAAGTGCGGCGAACGGGTGGCGTTTCTCGGCATCCTCGACTCGCAATACCAGCGGCAGGCCGAGGAAGACAGCGTCGAGACGTTGCTGGACTCGGCCGCGCAGGCGCTCACGGTGGAAAGCCAGGCGCGGCTGCGCAATTTGCCGGCGCCGGTATCCACCGCGTTGATCGCACGATTGGCTACACTGCCCGCCGCCGAGCGCCTGCCCGCGCTGGCGCAATGGGCACACCAGCAAGGCCTGCAACTGGAGGGCGACAGCTGGGAACACCTGCACACACGCCTCGGTTACCAGCAACAGACGCAGCAGTTGCTCGCCAGCTTCCAGCCGCCACGGCTTAGCTGCCCGGTGCATATCTGGTGGGCCGATACCACCCTGCAAGCGGCGGACTTTACCGATCCGCAGTGGGAACAGCTCAGCAGCGGGCCTTGGTTCCGTGACGTGGTGCAGGCGCAACACTTGAACATCCTGGAACAACCCACGGTGCATCAACAATTGGTCGTCGGCCTCGCGGCCCTGGCGACAGACGGAGCGGTTTGAATGGATTTGCTGATTCTCATGGCCAAGCGCTCGTGGCGCGCCCTGTTGGTGGCGACGCTGACCGGCCTGGCCTGCGGGCTTGCGGCAGCAGGGTTGATCGCGATGATCAACCACAGCCTCACGGTGTTCGATCAACTGCGCCCGATTGACGGCCTGTACTTCGGTGGCCTGGTGCTGCTGGTGGCGGTGTCGCGGATTATTTCCGATATCAGCCTGCTGCGCCTGGGCCAGGCGGCGGTCAACGATATGCGCCTGCACCTGAGCGCCAAGCTGATCGACACGCCCTATGCGCAATTGCAGCGCCTGGGCAAACACCGGTTGCTGGCGATGTTGACCGATGACACGCAAACCATCAGCCAGGCGGTAGAGCTGGTGCCGATCCTGCTGGTCAACGGCGGGATCATCATCGCTTGCCTGGGTTACCTGGGGTGGCTGAGCTTGCCGTTGCTGGGCTTGACGGTGTTGCTGATCGTGCTCGGCAGCCTGAGTTTCAACTGGCCGCAACGCCGGGCGCTGACGTCGATCTCGCGCGCGCGTGAACTCAAGGACCAGCTGTTCGAGCACTACCGCTTGCTGACCGACGGCAGCAAGGAGCTGCAGCTCAATCACCCGCGTCGCCAGCACTTCTTCACGCGCCTGCTGCTGCCGGTCAGCCAGCAATACCGTCGCGACTTTGTGCGTGGCATGAGCATCTATGCCGTGGTGCTGAACTGGGGCAACGCGGTGTTCTACCTGCTGATCGGCATGGTGCTGTTTGCCGCACCGCACTTTATCGAGTTGAGCGTGAGCCTGGTCACCGGCTATATCCTCGCGATTTTGTACATGATCACTCCGCTCTCAGAGTTGATGCACGCGCTGCCGACCCTGGGCCGCGCCAGCGTGGCGTTGAACAAGATCCGCGCCCTGGAAGGCGAAATGCAGGGTGCCAGCGAAACCCTGGAAACCTTCGCACCGACCCGGGTGCGCAGCCTGGTATGCCGCGATGTGACCCACACCTACTACCGCGAACGCGAAGACGGCCACTTCACCCTCGGGCCCATCAACGTCACCTTGAAGGCGAGCGAGACGGTGTTCATCACCGGCGGCAACGGCAGCGGCAAGACCACCCTGGCGTTGTTGTTGACCGGTCTGTATCGCCCGGAAAGCGGCGACGTGATGCTCGATGAGCAGGTGTCGTCCAGCCAAGACAACCACCATTTCCGACAGCACTTCTCGGCGATCTTTACCGACTTCTGCCTGTTCGAAAACCTGTTCGACGGCGACGACCCGCAGTTGGTGCAGCAGGCCCAGGATTACCTGGTGCACCTGCAATTGGATCACAAGGTGCAAATCGACCAGGGCCGCCTGACCACGTTGGCGCTGTCCACCGGGCAACGTAAGCGCCTGGCGCTGCTCAGTGCTTATCTGGATGACCGTCCGTGCTACCTGTTCGATGAATGGGCAGCGGACCAAGACCCGGTGTTCAAGCACTTCTTCTACACCCGCATCCTGTCGGACCTGCGCGCGCGCGGCAAACTGGTGATTGTGATTTCCCACGACGATGCCTATTTCGGCCTTGCCGATCGCTTGTTGCGCATTGAGCATGGGCGCCTGAGCGAAGCACCATTGACGGCCGGTGCCGCTCAGTCGTAGAGGGAGTGCAGGTAGCTGACCTGCTCCGCGAGGGGCATGCGGTGCAATTTGGGGCAGGATTCGCACAGTACCAGCGGCTCGCCCTCGACCAGCGGGTGCAGTTGGTAATGCAGGCAACAATGGCGACGCAGCGGCAGGCGCGGGCAAATGTCCGGTGCGGGCGACGGCACCTGGCGTTGCAGGCCGCGCAACTTCAAGCGTCCGTGGTTGACGCTGACCGGTTCCAGCCAGCGGTGCACCTCGGCAAAGCCTGGGCGGGACAGGTCGGGGTCGAACCGGTCGAACGCGCCGTCCCAGATCGCGACGAAATTACCCCACAGGATCTTCGGCGCCAAGCCACCGGCCGCCGCCAGGGTGGCGAACAACGGTGCCAGGTGCTCGTGCACCCAGCGCGAGAGGTAGAGGTCGTGTTCGGGCGGCGTGAGTGGCGGCAAGCAGTTGGCGAAGTGCAACGCCAAGGGCTGCCCGGCATCCAGGCGCAACACGTTGTCATCCGTCCAGAAGTCGATCGCCTGTTGGCGCGTGAGCACGCAGGCCAAGGTTGCCGGCACCACGATGCTCATGTAGTTCATCGACCACTGCGACACCACCGCCGGCTTGTTGATGCCGGGATAACGCTGGGCAAACTCGGCCAGCACGGGCTGCAGTAAAGCAGGCTCGGCCACGCGGCTCAACGGGAGGAAAGGCTGGTCATTCGGCTCAAGCTGGATGACCCGTTGTAGGGGGGGCCATGCCTGCTTGAGCCAGTCTGGAAATTCGATAACGGGGCTCCTGTCGCTTTCCCTTATGAATGCAAGCGATTAGCATTGGCAGATCCTATCCTCCCTATCCTGCAAACTCAACGTCGCCAGCGACCGGACCTCTTCAGCCCCCATGCATACACTTCGCACTTTCTGGCGCCTGGCACGGCCTTTCTGGACCTCCGAACAGAAATACCCGGCCCTGCTATTGCTGCTGGCCACGGTGGCGATGAACCTGTGCCTGGTGGGTGTCAATATCCTCAATAATTTCTGGAACCTGCATTTTTATAATGCACTGCAGGAAAAGGACTACCCGGGCTTCCTGCTGGGCGGCCTGCAATTCATCCTGCTCCAGATCGGCCTGGCGGCCTTTACCGTCGGCGCGTTTCACTTTCAGCAGAAACTGACCTTGCTGTGGCGACGCTGGTCGACGCGCAACCTGCTCGCGCAATGGCTCGACAGCCAGCGCTACCAGAAGCTGAAATTGACGGAGACCGAGGTAGACAACCCCGACCAGCGCATCGCCGAAGATATCGACCTGTTTATCATCAAGTCGCTGAAGCTGAGCCTGGGGCTGCTGACGGCGGTGGTGTCGCTTTTTTCATTCCTGAATATTCTCTGGCAGGCCTCGGGCCTGGTCAGCATTCCATGGGGCGATGAAGGCCTGGTGATTCCTGGGCTGCTGGTGTGGGTGGCGTTGCTCTACGCACTGTTGGGCACCGGTTTCGCCTTCTGGCTCGGCCGCGCCCTGCCCCATCTGAACTTCGTGCAGCAGCGGCGCGAGGCCGATTTCCGTTTCTCATTGATGCGCCTGCGGGAGAACGCCGATTCGGTTGCCCAGTACCGGGGCGAGGCTGTGGAAAGCCAGCGCTTCAACCAGCGCCTGGAAGCGGCTTTGCAGAACTTCTGGGTCCTGGTGAAAAAACAGAAGCTGATCATGGGTTACTCGACCTTCTACCTGCGCAGTGCCACGGTCATCCCGATGTTCATCATGGCCCCGCAGTTTTTCGCCGGGGCCTTCCCCCTTGGTCGTCTCACCCAGATCAGCGCGGCGTTTGGCGAAGTGCATGCCGCCGTGGCCTATCTGGTTGGCGTATTCCCGGAACTGGCCGAATGGAAGTCGGTAGTTGATCGGCTGGATGGTTTCCAGAACCGCCTGGATAACGTCAAGGTCGACTCCGACGTCGTACTGACGCAACGGTCCGATGGCCTGCACATTCGCAACCTGGCCATCTGGCTGCCTGACGGGCGACGACTGTTTGAAGGTTTCAACCTGACGCTCAAGCCCGGCGACAGCCTACTGATCAAGGCACCCTCGGGATACGGCAAGTCCACGCTGATTCGCGCCGTCACCGGCCTCTGGCACCATGCTTCAGGCTCCGTTGCCTATGACCGCGACCGCGCCCTCACCCTCTCGCAAAAAACCTATCTGCCCTTGGGCAGCTTGCGCGAGACGCTGTGGTACCCCCTCCCAGCCCCTGAGGAACAGGACGCCGTGTTGCAGCAGATCATGCGGCAAGTCGGCCTGGAACACCTGGACACCCAACTGGCCCAGGAACGCGACTGGGCGCAAACCCTGAGCCTCGGCGAACAACAGCGCTGTGCCTTCGTACGCGCACTCCTGGCTCGCCCTGCGGTGCTGTTTCTAGACGAGAGCAGCGCAGCGATGGATGCCGCCAATGAGGCGCGTTGTTACCAGCTACTCAAAGACATGCTGCCGGATACGATCCTGATCAGCGTCGGCCACCACGCCTCACTGGAGCGCTTTCATGGCCAAGTCCTGGAGTTGCAAGATGAGGTGGAATGGGTGCATAGAGCGGTGAGTCGAACGGTGTGAGTGAAAAAACGACTGACCCAACCGGGGACAAGGTTGGGGGCATTGCACCTTGTGCCATTTAGAAACTCCCTTTTACTTGATGATCGCGTACACGCCCGGACGGGATAACAGATACAGCCAGGCCGCTGAGGTTGTTCCTTGAGCAGCTTTGACCAGCAGCGCCATATGCGCGAGATATCCCCTGGCCACATACGGGTGTGCTGCAAAATAACCACGACATTCAGGCGTTCTCAGCGAAAAGATCAGCCCTCCGCTCGTTTCAATTCTTGCCAGTTGATCTTCGGCAAAACCGTAACCCGCAACAACAGCGATGAGCATCCCCACCGTCAAAAACAGGTGAGGTTTTTTCGTCCGTGGCACATTCCACCTCTGTGAATAAGCAGATCCATTGTTTGTCAGCTAGCCAGGTGCCCTGACAACCCATTCCAAATCAGACGAACATCCCGATAAAACGGCCTTCTGCTGACACCGAGGGATCGTTCCCACGCTCCAGCGTGGTAGCGATCAAGCCGAAACTCCCATCGTACAAAACCGGGATTAGAAAACCCCCATAAAAACGACTCTCTGACCTGAGAAAAAGTAACCACTGGACCCTATTCCTGATCAGACACTATCGCTTGCACACGAAATTTCTTTTCTGGAAATTTACATGACCCTTGTCGACACATTCTCGCTTGCACCGTCCCCCGGAGAGTGCTGGTACGCTCGCCTTCGGACAGCGCGTCGGCGCTGTTGGTCTTCGAGCAGGCGATCCTGGCGGTCACGGATCAGGTTGGTAACGCCTGGCATGTGGTTGGACGCCCGGCTTGTTGATCAAGAACAAAACGCTCGACTTGCGAATGAATGCACATCAAAGCGCATTCAGTTGTACGACAACAAAACGACACATGATAGTATTTCTCATGCAGCGGACGTTCGATTCGCTGCACCGATGACACGGACGTCCGCTCGAGAAACACGCCACACCTGTGCGTGTTTAAAACCTCAAGTTAATCAAGGATCTGATTATTCATGACAACACCATCAACCTTCACCGCGTGCAAACTGGCCAGTGCTATTTTCGGCGTACTCGTGCTTGGCAGCTTGCCGGCTCACGCTGCGGACATTTGGCTGGATTCGGCCACGACCGGCTGGGCCACTCAGAATGGCGGCACCAAGGGCGGCTCCAAGGCTGCCGCGGCTAACATCTACACGGTCAAAAACGCTGCCGAGTTGAAAACCGCACTGAGTGCTTCGGTGGGAACCAACGGACGCATCATCAAGATCACCGGCGTGATCGACGTCAGTGAAGGCAAGGCTTATACGACGACTGCGGATATGAAGAAGCGTGGCCGTCTGGATATTCCCGGCAAAACCACCATCGTCGGCACCAGCAGCACCGCCGAAATCCGCGAAGGTTTCTTCTACGCCAAAGAAAACGACGTGATCATTCGCAACCTCACCATCGAGAACCCTTGGGACCCAGAGCCGATCTGGGATGCCAATGATGGCAAGGAAGGTAACTGGAACTCCGAATACGATGGTTTGACCATCGAAGGCGCCAACAACGTGTGGGTTGACCATGTCACCTTCACCGACGGCCGCCGCACCGATGCGCAGAACGGCACCGCTAACGGTCGCCCGAAACAGCACCACGACGGCGCCCTGGACGTGAAAAACGGCGCCAACTACGTGACCATTTCGTACACCGCCTTCAAGTCCCACGAGAAGAACAACCTGATCGGTTCGAGCGACAGCCGCACCACCGATGACGGCAAGCTCAAGGTGACGATCCACAACTCCCTGTTCGAGAACATTTCGGCCCGCGCCCCGCGCGTGCGCTTCGGCCAGGTGCACCTGTACAACAACTACCACGTGGGTAGCACCAGCGATAAGGTCTACCCCTTCTCGTACGCGCATGGCGTCGGCAAAGGCTCGAAAATCTTCTCCGAGAAAAACGCGTTCGAGATCAGCGGCATCAGTGGCTGCGACAAAATCGCCGGCGACTACGGTGGCAGCGTATACCGCGACAGCGGCTCGACCCTCAATGGCAGCGCCTTGACCTGCCCCTGGACCGCAAGCATCGGCTGGACCCCGCCTTACAACTACACACCGCTGGCGGCGGACAAAGTCGCTGCAGACGTCAAGGCCAAGGCCGGCGCCGGCAAGCTCTGACTGAACGGTTGTACCCAGTAAAAAGAAGCCCTCGGTGACGGGGGCTTTTTAGTGCGCGCTTGCAGCTATTGCACCAACTGGTTGATCTCGATGATCGGCAGCAGCACGGCCATTACAATCACCAGCACCACCGCGCCCATCACGACAATCATCAGTGGCTCCAGCAACGCCGTCATGCCCATGGCCCGACGCTCGATATCGCGCGATAAGGTCTGCGCCGCCCGCTCCAGCATTGGCGGCAGCGAACCGGTTTTTTCGCCACTGGCGATCAGGTGGATCAGTACCGGCGGGAACACATTTTCCACGCGCAACGCCGGCGCGAGGTTCACGCCTTCGCGCACCTTCGCCGTGGCATCACTTACGCTGAGGCTCAAGCGGTCATTGGACAGGGTTTGGCGCGCCGCTTCCAGGGCACGCAACAACGGCACCCCGGCGGCCCCCAGAATCGCCAGGGTCGAGGCAAACCGCGCCGTGTTCAGGCCCAGCACAAAGCGCCCGATCAAGGGCAAGCGCAGCACCCGGCTGTGCCAGTTCAGGCGCGCCACCGGGTTACGTAAATACAGGCGCCATCCCCAGAAGCCGGCGGCCATGAGACCGAAACACCACACTCCCCAAGCACGAATGAAATCACTCGCATTGAGCATCGCCAGGGTCAGCCCCGGCAAGTCCTGGCGAGCCTGGGAAAACGCACTGACCACCTGCGGCACCACATAGCTGAGCAGAAAGATCACGATCGCAATCGACACCAGCCCGACCACACCCGGGTAGATAAACGCGGTGAGGATCTTGCTGCGCAGGTTGTTGCGTTCTTCGATGTAATCGGCCAAACGCTCCATGACCTGCGCAAGGTCGCCGGACTCTTCACCGGCGGCAATCAATGCGCGATAGATCGCCGGGAAATCCCGTGGCCGTGTCGCCAGCGCCTCGGCCAGGCGCATGCCGCCGCGTACATCGGCGCGCACCGCGCTCAAGGTCTGGGCGATATGCTTTTTTTCCGCCTGTTCGACCGTGGCGCTCAAGGCGGCCTCCAACGGCAGGCTGGCGCCCAGCAGGCTCGCCAGTTGCCGCGTGGCCCAGGCGAGGTCGTTGTCGGAGAACTTGGCGCTGAACAATGCGCCGCCGCCGGCAGGCACAGGGGTTTCAAGCTGCACCGAGAGCGCGGTAAGACCACGGCTGCGCAACACCCCGAACGCGGCGCGCTGGCTATCGGCTTCAAGGTGCCCGGACTCAAGCTTGCCGGTGGCGTCGGCGGCTTCGAAACGGTAGCGATTCATCAGGCGTCCCGTGTCACACGCAGGATTTCTTCCGGCGCCGTGGCCCCTGCGCGCACCCAACGCTCACCGTCTTCGCGCAGGCTGAACATGCCCGCTTCGCGTGCCGCAAGGCGCAGGGCCTGTTCACCCGCCCCCTGGTGGATCAACGCGCGAATCTCATCGTCGATACAGAACAACTCATGGATGCCGGTGCGGCCGCTGTAGCCGGTGTGGTTACAGGCGGCACAGCCAAGCGGCCGCCACGTGCCTGGGTGGGCCGGGTCTTCCTGCTTGCAGTGGCTGCACAGGCGCCGCACCAGCCTTTGCGCCAACACGCCGAGCATCGAAGACGCCAGCAGGAACGGCTCGACGCCCATGTCAATCAGCCGGTTGACCGCCGATACCGCATCATTGGTGTGCAGCGTGGCCAGCACCAGGTGCCCGGTCAGCGAAGCCTGCACTGCGATCTGTGCGGTTTCGAGGTCGCGGATCTCGCCGATCATGATGATGTCCGGGTCCTGGCGCAGGATCGCTCGCAGGGCCAGGGCGAACGTCATGTCGATCTTGGCATTCACCTGGATCTGGCTGATGCCCGGCAGGTCGTATTCCACCGGGTCTTCAACGGTGAGGATGTTGCTGGTGCTGGCGTCCAACCGTGCGAGCGCGGCATAGAGGCTGGTGGTCTTGCCGCTGCCGGTGGGGCCGGTGACCAACACGATGCCGTGGGGCTGGCGGATCAGGTTGTCCAGCTTGGCCAGCACCTGCACGTCCATGCCGAGGGTTTCCAGTTGCAGGCGCCCGGCCTGTTTGTCGAGCAAACGCATCACCACCCGCTCACCGTGGCCGGTGGGCACCGTGGATACGCGAATGTCGATCGGCCGACCCGCCACGCGCAACGCGATGCGGCCATCCTGGGGCAGGCGTTTTTCGGCGATGTCCAGTTGCGCCATGATCTTGATCCGCGACACCAGCGCCGCGTGCAACGCCTTACGCGGCGAGACCACGTCACGCAGGGTGCCGTCGACCCGGTAGCGCACCACCGAATGGCTTTCGTAAGGCTCGATGTGAATGTCACTGGCCTCGTCACGCGCGGCCTGGGTGAGCAACGCGTTGATCATGCGGATCACCGGCGCGCCGTCCTGGGTGTCCAGCAGGTCGGTGATTTCCGGGATGTCCTGCATCAAGCGGTCAAGATCGACTTCGTTTTCCGCCGCCCCCACCACCGCCGCCGCGCTGCCGGTATCGGCGTAGGCTGCGGCGAGCAAGCCGTCGAGTTCCTCGTCCCGCACCTGCTCGAGCCGCGCCGCGCCGAACTGCCGGCGCACCTCGCTGATCGACCAGCCGGGTGTCGATGGGCAAACCGTCAGCACCGCACCCTCCTCGCCATTGCGCAGCAGGATGCGTTGAGCCTTGGCCCAGGCGTAGGGTAACGCGTTCATTGGAGCGGCACTGCGCGAATCGTCGCGCGGGGTTGCCCGCTTCCCGGTGCCGCCGGCACCCCCACGGCCGCGGCGGGTAATTGCGGCGCCTGCATGCCCGGCATCGCCCAACTGCGCTCCGGTTGCAGTGCGCCCTGGGCCCGGCGGATGAAGTCGTAGCGGTTCAGGGTAATCGCCCGTCCACCGGCGCTGTCACGGATGATATAGGGCCGTAGGAACACCATCAGGTTGGTCTTGGTGGTGGCCCTGCGTTCATTGCGAAACAACGCGCCGAGCCCGGGAATGCTCGACAGCCAGGGCACCGCCTCGTTGCTCTGGCTGTAGCCGTCCTGCAGCAGGCCGCCGAGCACCATGATCTGCCCGTCATCGAGCAGGATGCTGGTGTCAATTGCGCGCTTGTTGGTCACCACGCCCGCCGACGTCGCACTGCTGGAGGCGCGTTCGTCGATGCTGCTGACTTCTTGGTAGATATCGAGCTTGACCGTGCCGCCTTCGGAGATCTGTGGCCGTACATTGAGCTTGAGCCCAACCTCCTCGCGCGTCACGGTCTGGAACGGGTTGTTGCTGGTGCCACCCCCTCCGGTCACGTAGCTGCCGCTGACAAACGGAATGGTCTGGCCGACGAAAATACTCGCGGCTTCGTTGTCCAGGGTCAGCAGGTTCGGCGTTGACAGTACGTTGCTGCCGCCCTTGCTCTTGAGGGCGCGGGCCAGCACTTTGAGGTCCATGACATTGCCGACACCGGGGATGTTCACCGTGCCGCTGAGGTAACCCACGCTCAGGCCACCGGGCAGCGCGTCGATGCTGGTCAGGCCGCCGGTCTGCAGCCCGCTGCCGCCCAGGTTGGTGCCGCCGATCACCCCTTTGCCCGCCAGGTCACCGCTTTGCCATTGCACGCCAAATTCGTTGGCATCGTCCTCGCCGACCTCAACTATCAGGCTCTCGATCACCACCTGTGCGCGACGCTGGTCCAGCATGTCGATGACTTCCCGCAGGTTGCGGTACAGCGGCTCGGGCGCGGAAATCAGCAAGGTGTTGGTGGTGGCGTCCGCCTGGATCGTGACACCGCCGGCGCTGAAGGCGACACTTTGGTCCGTGGCCTGGGCGCCGGCCTGGCTGCTCGAATTGCCGCCGCTCTGTCCGTAGCCCATGCCGGTGCCGTTGCTGGAACTGCTGCCGCTGCTCGACGTCTGGCTGGTGCTACTTGGGCTGTTTTGGCCGCTCTGCCCGCCGCTGGTGTTGCCACCCATCGCGCTCAGCACCGAACGTCCGGTATCGCCGGTGCCGCTGTCGCTTTCACCGGTGAGCAAGCCGCGCAGTGCCTGGGCCAGCTTCGCCGCCTGGGCGTTACGCAGGTACACCACGTGCAGGTTGCTCGGATTGCTCTGGGCGTTGTCGAGTTTGTACACCAGGTTGCGCGCCAGCTCGGTGCGCTCCGGGCTGCCGGCACGGATGATGATCGAGTTGGAACGCGGGTCGCCCACCACCGAAATCTTCTGGGTGGCGTCGCTGCCAGGCTGTTCCAGCAGCTGCGAGACCATACCGGCGATGTCCACCGCGATGCCGTTCTGGACCTGCACGACATCGGTATCGATCGCGCTGGGGCTGTCGATGCTGTCGATCAACTGCGCCACGCGCGCCAGGTTGTCGGCGTAGTCGGTGATGACCAAGGTGTTGTTGCCGGGGTAGGCATTGATCGGATTGTTCGGCGAGACGATTGGGCGCAGCACCGGGATCAGGTTCACCGCATTTTCATAATGCAGGCGAAACGTGCGCGTGAGCATGCCATTCGCCGCCGGCCGGTCGGCACTGTAGACCGGCCCACCGAGCAATTTCGCATCGGCCTCCGGTACCACATGGGCCACGCCGCCGACGTCGACCACGCTGAAGCCCTGCATGCGCAATGCCGCCAGCAACATATCGTAGGCCTGATGGGCCGGTACTTCGCCTTCAGACACCAGGGTCAGGGAACCGGTTACGCGTGGGTCGACCAGAAACTGCCGGCCGGTGGCGCGGGAGAGTCCGCGCACGACGGCTTGAATGTCGGCATCCACGAAATTCAGACTCACCGGCTGGCTGCCAAGCGGGTTGCTCAGCGTTGTACCGCCGATACTTGCGCCGCCCCGGCGCACCGGATTGACGAGGGTACGCTGCGGCCGCGCTTGCCGCTCGATCTGCGTCTGGGCGCGCTGGCGTTCCAGGAGTACGTCGCCGCTGCGCTGGGTGTTGGCCAGGGGCTGGCCGAGTTCGCTGTCGACCAGCAGCGGTGGCGCGTTGGAAGCCGTTTGCGTGCTGCACGCGCTCAGTGCCAGTAACAGGAACGGCGCGGCGTTGCGTACATAATTGGAACCTGACCACTTCATGAAGCTTCCTTAGCGCCAAACGCCTGATCCATGCGGACAGTTCCCGACAGAGTGCCTGCCGTATCATCGGCCTTGGCTTCGCCTGCACGCTGCAAACGGGCCTCGACCACTTCCAGAGAAAATTGCCTTGGGTTGCTCACCAGCCAACCGATGACTGCGTCAGCCGGTGCGGTTTCGAACGTCAACTGCCAGCCGGTCTCCACCGGCGTCAATTGGTAATATCCGACCAGCCCGCGCGCATCCAAGCTTTGGCGCAGGGCCGGTTCGAGGGGCTGGCCGGCGGTTGGCGTCGGCACCTCGCGCAGCAAGCGTTCGAGTGCCTCGGTTTGCGCACGCAGCTTTGGTGTTTCAGCCTGCCAATATTCGATTTTCTTCAAGGCCGGCTGGATCAGGACCAGCCAGCTCAGCAGCCCGACGAGCAGCAGCGCAGTGCCCGCGACCATGCGTTTTTCCCGCCGTGACAGGCCTCGCCAAACGCCCCGTGTGCGCGCGTTGAAGTGCTGCCATTGGCCACGCCAAAGGGTCAAGGAATGCTTATTCATTGTCGCTTGCAGCACCGGAGTCGGGTTCACGGGATTCGGCATCGGCCGGGCGCAGGCGCCAGCCCGTCGGCGTGGCCTGAGCCGCGACGCCGGCCTGGGCCAGGGTGGCTTGCCAGGCGTTATCTGGGGTATTTCGCCGCGCATCGGCGGTCAAACTCACGTGCAGCTCTGCCTGTTCAAAGACCAGGCCCTGCACATTGCCGACCATGAACGGCATCGCGTCGGCGGCTTGCAGCATCAGGCCGGCAAAGCGCTGGGGTGCGTCGCTATTTGCCGGGTTTTGCCGCGCGCTCAATTGCTGACGGGCTTGTTGCAGTGGATTAAGGATCACCGGCAACTCGGGAAACGCTTGTTTGACCCGCTGACTCATTTGCATTTTGAGTTGCTGGCCTTCGCTGGCCTCACGCGCGGCGTACAGGTTCAGGCCCAGCAGCCACACGCCGATTGCCAGCGCGCAACAGGCCAGCGCCCTGCCCCAACCCGCTTGCGACCCTGGTGCCTTGCCGACGCCGCCGTGTAATCCCCACGTAGGTAAAGCAGCAGACCATCGTTGCTGCGCAGGTTGTGGCTCGATCACTGCAGCGGGGGTGTCGTCACCGAACCAGGCCAAGCGGCTGCCACTGGCCGCCAGCGCGTCCAGGCTCGCCTGAACCTGCGGTTCGATCACGCCTTGCTCAAGGCTATGGCGCAGCAGCAAATGCCCCTCCAGCACACAGGCACTGATGTGCCCGGCCGGTGGCACCGGCAGGCCATAGGGTGCAGGATAAAGCCCCCGCAGCTTTAACCGGTGCTGGCTCAACACCTCACCGAAACGCTCCAGGACCGACGTCGGCAACCAACTGAGGAACACGTGCCCATCGGCATCGCCAGGGCTGTGCGCGATATGCATCTGTTCAATGCGACCGAGGATCAGCGCCTGTGCCGCACACATCACCGCCGCCTGGGTCTTCGCGGCCGACAGCGGTGGCAACTGCAACTGTGTGAGGACGCTGTCCATGGGGTGAAGAAAGCACTCCACGCTCTGCGATTGAGCCGTTTGCCCCAGCAACGCCAGCGTACTGACGCCGGTCTGGCTGACGCGACCGTTGCGGTCCAGGCGTGCGAACGCAAGCTCAGTGTCCGGCGTCAGGCTGTTCAGCGGCGGCAAGGCAATGCGCACACTCATACGCCCAGTCTCGACCAGATCACCTTGGGCATGTCGCTCTCCGAGCGATACAACAATGCGTCCACCCTGATTCGGCGCTTGTCACGACGGGCGTAACCGTGAAGCAGAAACCATTCGCTGGTGATGCCGACGTCAAGGTCGTCGACGCTCAACTGCGGCGCACGCAAGCGATTGAGAAAGTCGCCGCGATTGATAAACCACTGGCCCCGATCACGCTCTGCGACCAAGGCCTGCGCCTGGGTGAGCGATAGCCCAGGCACTACCGCGGCCAGTACCTCAGCGCTGGCGGTATTGCTGTTGACCCAGGTACTGACCGGGATAACGCTGACATAGGGCGCCAGGCGCGCCAACACCCGCTCATTCACGCCCTGGATACCGCGCAGGTCGTCGAGGCTGCGCAGCATCGGCCGGGTTGCAGGAACGGGATTGGCGTTGGTGTCGGGCGAGGTCGCACGGCCGCTGTTAAACCGGTTTTGCGTCGTGCTTTGCGAATGTTCCTGGCGCGGATAAGCGGCAATGACGCGCTGACTGATGCGTTGCGCAACGCCAGCCTCGATGCCGAGCATGGCGCACAGCTGCTCAAAACTGCGTAATTGCCGGGCATTGACGCGCTCGCCGGCGATCAAGTTCCGCAGGTTGAATTTGCCTTGCTGATCTTCCAGGCGCCCATCAAAACCTGCACCCGGGAGGGCGCTTTTGATCGGTTGCGCCCATGCCTGGTCACGCCGCGTTGGTGCTTCCTTGCGACGCGCATCCCACAGCAGTTGCCGGCTGGTTTCCAGGCCGCCGAGCAGCACCGCACTGCCTTGCAGGCGTGACTGTTCAGCTTCCAGCGAGCGGGTAAACACGCTCTGCCGGGTGAGCATGCCAGCGGCGATAACCGCCACCACGGCGGCGATCAGCAAGGCGCTGATGATCGCCATGCCGCGCTGTTTCGCCCTATTGAGCAAAGGGTTTTTCATGGCAGCGCTTAGAGCTGCCAGGAGCCGATATCGGCGTTCACGCCGTCGCCGTCAGGTTGCCCGTCTGCACCGAGGGAGAAGATGTCGACTTCGCCGTTCGCGCCAGGGTTCAGGTAATGGTAAGGACGCCCCCACGGGTCATTGGGCAAACGCTCCAGGTAAGAACGCCAGTTGCTGTTCTTGGCGTCCGCCGGGCGCTCCACCAGCACATTGAGCCCCTGGTTCATGCTCGGGTAAGTGCCGTGGTCGAGGCGATAGAGCTTGAGTGCCTGCATCAGGCCGGAGACGTCCTGCTTGGCCGCCGTGGCCCTGGCTTGATCCGGACGGTCGAGCACCTTAGGTACGACCATGGCCGCGAGGATGCCGAGAATCACCACCACCACCATGATCTCGATCAGGGTGAACCCCTGCTGGCCTCGGCCACCTGCAGACTGAAATTTGACGCGAGCGACATCCATATCCACCATCCTTGGCTTGTTTGCAATTCGGCGCGCAGTGTAACAAATGAACTAAATGGTGTATTGAAAAAACTCAGCCGCACGCTGAGTCATCTGCCTGTTTTCGAGTGTTATCCTGCCTGCCGGTTTTCGGTAAAGAGTCACCCATGGAGCTGTCGCGCAAGGAGCAAGGTTTTACGTTGATCGAGGTGCTGGTGGCGTTGGCGATTATTGCCGTGGCCATGTCGGCAGCCGTGCGCGTTGCGGGCCTGATGACCCAGAGCAATGGCCTGCTGCGTGATCGATCACTGGCACTGCTGGCGGCGCAGAGCCGACTGGCCGAACTGCGCCTGGAAGGCCGGCTGGCACCGGGGCACAAGGCCTTCGAATGTGATCAGGGGCGCCTGCAACTGCGCTGCGGGCAAGTGATCGCGCCGAGCGCAGACCCCCGGCTGATGCGCGTCACGCTGCAGGTCTCGGACCGCGAACGCGAGGCGCCGCCGTTGGCGCGGCTCGAGACGCTGCTCGCCCAGCCCGTGGAAAAACGCGAATGAGCGGGCTCAGGGCCGGGTCAATCGTGGCATCGACTGAGCGTCGGGCAGCGTGCTGACCTTGAATCGAGTCCGTTCGCTGCCGCGCTCAATCACCACGGTGTCGCGCTCAATCGCCACCAGGCGCACACCCTGGGTCAAGCGCTCCCCCACCAGAAACCCACGGGGTGGCATGCCGTTGAGACTGAGGATCGCGACTGCGCCATGCGCACCGGTCATCATCCCTGAAACCTTGATATCCAGCACTGCAAGCCGATTGGAAAACCACTGCAATGCCGGGCTGTCGACCGCCACTGCGGCGTCTTCGCGCTCGGCCGGCGGTGCGCTGGATTGGACCGGGGTCAGCAGCAGTGATGACCAGACCAACACGCCCGCCAACGTCGCGAGCAACGCCGCCGACTGCACACATTGCGCGGGCGATAAACGAAAAGTGTATGCCAAGACGAAACCTCCTTGTTGTCCTGTCGCGCAGTCTACAGGACAACTCTCGGTATGTTCTCCACGACGACGGAGCGTTGCGCGATGACAGCAGCCAGGCAACACGGCTTTACCCTGATCGAACTGATGGTGGTGCTCATCATCATCGGCATTGCCAGTGCGGCGGTCGGCCTGAGTATCAAGCCCGACCCGTTGCACCTGCTGCGCCAGGACGCCAATCGCCTGGTGCAACTGCTGCAGGTCGCCCAGGCCGAAGCCTTGGCCGACGGGCGCCCGATCACCTGGCTGGCAGATACCAAAGGTTTTCACTTCAGCCGCCGCAATGAACACGCTACGGGCTTCGATCAGTTCAACAGCGACCCGCAACTGCGCCCTCGTGCGTGGGACACACCGGCGGTTCAGGTACGCGTCATCCCCAAACAACGGGTCGTACTCAACGCCGAGTGGTTCGATACGCCGTTGCAACTGCAACTGTCGGACGGGCAGAACAGCCTTTCGGTACGGCGCACCGCGGCCGGACAATTTCGCGTGGAGGCCACGCCATGAATACTCGGCAGCACGGCTTTACGCTGATTGAAGTGATGGTGGCGATCATGCTGATGGCGATTGTCAGCCTGATTGCCTGGCGCGGCCTCGACAGCGTCAGCCGTGCCGACCAGCATCTGCAGGCGAGCACCGAACACACCGAAGCCCTACTGCGCGCCCTGAACCAGCTGGAACGCGACCTTGCCCTGCGCGCCAGCACCGAATTGCGCGTGCCAAACCTTACCCAGCACGAGACCGAACCTGCGCAAGCGCCGCCGGCGATCAGCGTACGCAGCGCCGACAATCAGCGCTTTCGCCTAGACGTGATCCGCAGCGCAGCCGCGTCGGAAGACGGTTTGCAACGGGTACGCTGGTGGCTGCAGGACCAAACCCTATACCGCGCAGCAGCACCCGCGCGCAGCCGCTACCCGCTTCCCGCACCGGGCGAAGGCGTGGCCGTATTGGACAAAGTGAGTGACCTGCAGGTGCGTGTCTGGGAGCCTGGCCAGGGTTGGCGTCAGCTGAGCGGCAATCGCAAGGACGAACCCCAAGGCCTGGAGATCAAGCTGACTCGCCAGACGTTGCAGGGAGCAGAACACTATCGGCAGGTCGTGGGCCCATTGAATTAGGTGTAAACCTATTTAAGGACTAGACAGTAATTTAACAGGCTATTTATCTTTATGTAGTTAAACGCTACAGCCCGCAGATCTCATTAGCAAAAACACCGTGTCATCAAATTCTTAATCAGCCATACCCCTTATTGACTTCGCACTCTTCCACTCCCCTATAACAGGAAGAATGACGATTTTAATCTTCTCAACCTTAGTAAATCCATTTTTCTGAGTGAAAAAGGGGACAAAGAAAATAAATCCGCGCCCTTTTCTCAGATGCAGCACCTGTTATTAATGAACATACACTTCAATTTAAATGCTCGAGGCTGTTGGCCGGAAATATATCTGGCCGAGCATTAAGTCCCCGAAGGGAAGGCACTTACTTTTCTGATGCCCTTCCTTCGCGAATCAAATTGCAATACGCAACAACTTAATATCTTGCGTCACGGGATCCATACATATTACGCACGCCACAAGTAAAATTTTCGCAAGCGCAGATTCAATCTTAACTGAAAATTGAACAGTGTCTGGAGAGCACTTCAAACTAGCGATCAACGCGGAGAACCACGGTTTAGAGTATTGTAAATGCGGACCAAGCGATGCAGCATCCAGCTGTAAAGCACCTTCACTGTCCAATAATTTTAAACCCAAAAACAAGGTGACGTTCCCATCAGCCTCGCTAATCGCGAGTTGATCATTGTTGTAGTCGCCGCCGTATCGACCAGGAATCAATGTTGCGTTGTAGCGACCCACAAGAGATTCAAACAGCTGACTTCGCACCTGGGCATCTTTCGAAAGATTGTTCATATTTCATCAACCCTGCTATTTCAGAAAGTCATAATGAACATCATAGCAATCCAGCGGTTTCACGGGTAGCCACTCCGCTGGAATATAGGGTGTATCTATAGCTACTTGATAACCGTGCCGCCAGGCAATTTTTGCGTAAATAACACCAACCGTAGAAATCAGCCCCTCGGAATAACCACTTTCACTACTAAGCCTTCTCTTTATTGCGGCGGGTGTTGTTAGTTCGCGCAAAACGGATTCCATTTTTGACGTATCACCCTCGGCCAGCGCAATGAAAAACTCATTATCCAGCATGAATCTCTTCTTGGGTCCCGAAGGTGGATGCGCAATCATTCTGGCACACCGCTCGAGCAACTGAGTAAAGTCACCTTTAACCGCCAACCTAATTTGATACGCTACAAAGTCCGCCGTAGTGGTCGCCTGAACTCTTTTAGCATCAAAGATATCGTCGTTATTGCAGAACCAACTGATCAAGGATTCATTATCAGAAACCAAGCCAGCTAAAAAATCAAACGTCTTCGTCATGAAGTTCATTTTGTCGGTTTTCAGTGAATACCGGTGGCGACGCAGACTGTCCGCTATAAAAAACCAGGTTTTCATCTTTTCCAATGACGAATTGCTAAACCATTCCTCTATAGCTTGCGCATATGCATGCGACGCTAACCTATCCATGCACGCAATTGGATCACCTTTGCCGGTTTCTATATTTACTACACATCTTTCGATATTAAAGCCGCCGTCCAAGTGGCTTTTTACATGCTCGATTCTTGATACGGCTTGCGCCTTGTATTTTCCATATTTTTCAAAGGCCTCCATTTATTCACCTCACTTTAACTTAGCAATTATTAGCTGACCTGGTTTTCGATCAACACCCGCGACACCTTCTACCAAACCTCAATAAGAGCGTTGGCAGCGATACGAATTTTTCCTGGGGAAAATATGGGCCAGTTCACGAATACATCACTAAGAATTAAGTACGTGCGAAAAATTAAGCATCAAACCACCTTATCGGCTATTTCATCAACAATAAACTCGTGGCCGAATATAGTAAGACCTACGAGTGCTTCTAACTCAATTTTAACTTTCCCACCCATCAACTCAACCTCTGCGACTTCAATTTCTTGAGAGCATTCAACCGTCCATGACTTATCAAGACCTACAGCACCAAGCCTGACCAAAACAACGTGCAGGACGTTACGCAACACCGCATCGCATTCATCACCCAGCACTATTGATGTAAATTCATCAGTCATATTTAAAAGCTTAAATCCTTTCCACCTGAACGATTTGCAGGCTCAGTTATCTGCTCCCAGCTTTTGCCTTTAGCTCTCAGTCAATCAATGGATGGCCCAAGTTTTTCCCCGTATACTCGCAAGTTTCGCTCATAAATCTCTGCAAGCTAATCAGGTGGTGTTAGATCCTTACACTGAATACCTAACTCACGGCGCGCCTGATGAAGTTGGCGAGCGACTTGCTCTGGTGTTGCATCCGCTCCGCGCATTCTGAGACTAACCTCTGACAAACCATTAACTTTATCGACATATGCTTGCCTTAGAGGTGGAAGCTTATCTACCGGACCAGTTGCTTTTGGACGTTTCTCACTTTATATAAACCGAAGTTTCCAATAGTCATTGCCCGCCACTATCCAGTAGCGCTCGCGAGCAGGGATCAAAAAGCTAAAATCAAAGCATTCAGCAGTCCAGTCCGAATAAGCTAGACTTTCATGAGCACGTGCGTCATCCATATGCATAAAAATTTTTCTGTCAAAATTTATGTAGAACTTGGGGAACCTAGAATGAATAATATTAGCCTTTTTAAATAGCGCTGGCGACAAACCCTCACCGGTTAAAAAATAATGTTCAGCCTTTTCAAAAACCTCATAATCCGCTTCTATAAAATTCTTCAAATCGCTTGAAGTCAGAATCTTTTCACTTGAATCATCTAGATACTGGAGAAAATTCTCCGAAGTCATTTTCAGAATGCCGCCCCTGAAACTTTTGCAAGACTGCTCGTATTGCTCCTGGGTTATATCGCCATCTTCAAGATAGGCGCGATAGTCTTTTTCCGCGTCAAGAGAGAAATTATACTTCTCATCTATCACCCAATAACATCTTCCAGAGTGTACAAAAAAGCAGACACTTCTCTCTCCATTCCAAAGATCATCAAAAACTGTCTGGTTCACCTTCATTGCTTGAACTCCTTGAAAAATTCATCCTGTGTATAAACACGTGCGTTACTCGAGTTCTTTTCGAGTAGCGATTCCCAAATCTTGGGTAGCTCGAGGGAGTAACCGGGCTGGTCTTTGTCTACCCTCTTAGGTGCATCAGGATCCTTCGTCATACCAGCAACAGGCCGCTGAGGAACTACTCTGTCCGTAATTTCCTTATGAAGGCCAGCATTAACGTCAAAAATCACTACAGAGCCATCAGGTCGCTTATTCGTCAAGTAGTACGTAGCATGCTCAGCATTGCCAACACTTACGCAAATTTGCCCTGCGCAGCCTGGGTTGATGGTGATGGTTCCATACTCATTGGCAGTAATACGGTTCTGACTGGTCTTAGTGCCAGATCCGCCGCCCTCAACCCTGAAGTAGGTGACAGTTTCTGGAGAACCTCCTTTTGCACCAACTCAAATTTTCCCTTTGAGGTGATTTCGCCACGGTACTAGCAAACCGTCCAGCAGGACTCGATCAATAACACCGTCCTCAATAGCGCCAACATAAGTAGTATCTAACTGAAACTCAAAGGAAAGACTTTCATTTTCAGATAGTTTTTTTACGGCACCTACCAGCGCCTCTACGTCATCTAGGTTTTTTGAGTCCATCTCAATAGGAAGTAGGTTTGGCGGCAAAGCCGAATAAATTTCCAAAATCCCACCTACTACTTCCGTACCACTCTCGTCTATCTCGTCAATAAAGCTTGGCGGAGTAACGCTCCATATTCTTGACGCAGCAACCTTATTCACAAGCTGCTGCACATTAGATCTAATAGACTGGTCCAAATCCTGAGCCACGTAAAAAATCAACTTTTGCTTCGCAAGCTCTAGCGGTATGGAATGCATTACTCAGCTCCTTTTTTCGGAGGGTATGCCGGGAGAGCTGACCCTGGACCGCCCGGATTATATCTAAATCCTCCTGGCATATGCGCGTCCAAATGCCGTGTATCAGGCAGTGGCACAGTAAGTGGCGAACCCTGAACATGATGCATAGGTATTCTCTCACCCTTTAGCCCTGCATCTTCAGGAAAAACTTTAACCCATGCATCGTCGACCTTCGGAGTCTTCCCTTTAGCAATCGCGGCCCGATTTTCAGTACTTAAGATTTGGCCATATCCAAGGTCATCCCAGTTATCACGTAGTACTCTCCAGTCTGCGGCATTCGTACGAACAACACCTGTCCGAGTCGTACCAGAAGTAACCACAGGCGCGGGAGGCACGACTTCACCTGCCGCTTTTGGACCGCTTTCGCTTGTTGATCCTACTCCCCCCGACCGCTTCGGAGCATCTGCACCTCCCAGCAAAGCGTAGACGACTAAGTTAACACCATCAGCCAACGTTTTTTCCAGTGCGGCTTGCAGCCATCCACACTTGCCCCCGCAATTGTCCACGATGTCTGCATAAAATTCGGCAGACTGTTCGTAGGCGCCACCGACCATAGGGTCTTGGATCTTGAGCTTCGTGTAAGCGTTTCTGTCAGTTTCAATTTGCTCGCGCATTTTTGCTACACAAGCAGTGTCACCGGCGTCCCAGCAACCTTTCAGCTTGTTGATATTTTCCGCTGACTCCTTAGCGATGTCCTTTCTGACAGTAAGCTCGCAACCTGTCTCACCTTTGCAACCGGCGTATCGGGTAGCGTAGGCATCAGGCCGCCCTTGGTTGAGAAAGTTATTGTCAACGGCGTTTTGAGCCGTACCCGCGCCGGTCACAGCACCCGCAGCACCTCCACCGGTAATCGCACCTGCCAATCCCCCAGCTAGGGTGGACAAAGCCGATACTGTTTGCCGCTCACTCTCTGTCAGATCGGCGGTCTTCTTGTCTGGATAGAGCTGGCGCGCTATTAGCTCTCCAACACTAGCGCCTGCTGCTCCGGCCAGCGCTGAGTTGCCCTGCGCTTGCGCAACCAGCGCCCCTAGCAACGCATGCGCCATCAAGTTGGCTTCGGGATTATCGGCGGTCAGACTGTGGATTTGCTCTGCCAGATAGGGCGCAGCGGCCCCGGTTAGCGCCTGCGCGATATTTCCGCCGGCGAGCCCCTGCAACGCGGCTGTAACTGCTTGCGCCGCACGTTGATAATCGCTGCCCGTACCATACTGCTGCATCACGGTATTGGTGATCTGCGTCGCAATTTGCTCAGCTGTTGGATCGGTGTTGCCCCCTGCGATCAACTTGTCTCTCGCAGCAGCGATCGCTACTGGATCTTTCTGAGCTTTGGCGGCGTTAATGGCACCTTGCGTGCGAATGATATCCATCGACTGGGTACCGATCTCACTGATCAGCCTTACCTGTTGCAGGCGCTTCTGCTCTTTCTCTTTATCGAAGATTGGGCTGATGCTGTCGTTGGCGTGTTCGACATCGTGGCTAAGGGTCGCCACATCTTGCTGTTGTTTGGCAGGGTCGCGAATATCGAGAGTGCCATTGGAGACGGCCGATGAGGTCGTACCACTGGCGCTGCCACTGTGGTTGTAAGCGATCAAAGTACCGCTGGGCATGTTGCTGGTAAAACCGCCACTGCCGTCGCTGGAGCTGCTGACGCTGGCACTTTGCATTTGGCTCTTGTATTCGGCCTCGTTCTTGATATCACTCCAGCCGAGAGTGCCTGTACTCAGCCGATTCTTATCGGCCTCTGCGGTACTGGCAATGACGCTTCCATCAAGTTGTGTGTGATTAACCACATCAACCTGATAACCACCTTTACCCGCGTATAACCCGGTCTGCTCCTGCACGCTTTGGTACTTGGAGTCAATCTTGGTTTGGCTGACGCTAAGACTGGCTGAACCACCTGTGCCGATGATCGCGACACTCACGCCGCCACTCACATCAGTTTGCTTGGACTTATAATTGTCGGTGTCTTGAAGGCTCTGCAGTGTCAGATCGCGACCGACACTGGCAGCGATTTTGTCAGCACTGACCTGTGCGCCCTTAAGGGCAGTGTCTCGCCCGCTAACCAGGTTAGCCTGATGTCCTGCGTCCAGCGTGGTTTCAGTCCATGTGGTGCCGGTACCTTTTTCATTACCAGTGCCTTTATTCGCGTTGGCGAAGATACTCAGGCCACCGCCTTGAGGCCCAACCCCCAAACTAATCCCGATTGCACCACCGCCACTATTGTTTTTGCCATCCAGCTTTTGGCTATTGGCGGCTGCTTCAAGACGTATATCCCGCTCAGCGGTCAGCGAAATGTCGTTGACTGCTTTGAGGCTACTACCTTGAACATGGATATCTCCGTCTACCCCAGGAGTACCGTTACCGACGGCGACAATGCTGAGATTGTTGCCGCTGGTCAGGCTACTGCCTTGGCTAATCGTTTGTTCTTGGGCCTGTTTTGAACTGGACTTCTGCGCGCCGAGGGAGATGCTAATACCGACAAACTGCCCGGCGTTGTCAGCAGTCATTCCACCGTTCTGCTGAGCAGCCTGCCAAGCCTGAACGCCAGTTAACCCTGCTTTGATACCTTGCAAGGCGGATACACGGCTGTCGTCTTCCTGCTTGGCTTGCTTGGCCGTTTGATAAGCGGTATTGACCGCACTGCCGACAGTTCCGGAGAGTGCCAGCGTCAACCCACCGCTTTTGCTTTTAGAGGTTTGCTCGCTCTTGTTGTTATTTTCGGCCGCTATGATGTTGACGTTTTGGCCAATGAGGTGGATGTCCTTACCTGCAATAACATCAGAACCTTTTATGCTGAGATCTTTACCGGCCTGAATATCGACACTGCCAAGCACGCTGCCGATGGTACTGGCCTTGCTACTTTCAGTAGTGCTGGTCGAGGTATTTTGAAGGCTGGTCGAACCTATGGTGAAACCTATACCACCAGTCCCCAACAGGCCGGATTTTTTACTCGACGTAGAATGGCTTTCTTCGAAGGTTTCCGTTGCCCCGTCAATCACCACATTGCGTCCGGCAATCAGGCTGGTGGCGTTGGTGGAAACTACGTCACTGGCGGTAGTGCCAATGTCCCGACCGGCACGGACGACCACCGTATCGGCACTGATAGAGGAGCCCTGTTGAGTGATAGAGCTGCTGCTGTCCATGCGTGTCTTCTGGCTGCTGGACAACAAACCGCTGCTGGTCTTGGTTTTGCGGTAGTAGCTGTAATCGCTGTTTTGCGCCGCGTTCAGGTCTAGATCGTTTCCTGCGTACAGGTAAGCTTCCTTCCCGGCACTTACACGACTGGCGCTTACCAACAGATCCTGGTTCGCACTCAAGGCGACGTTGCCTCCGGCTGTCACCGTCGTGGAGACCTGTTGAACATGATCCTCCTGACTCGTCACCTTCTTGGTCTTACCATACGAATGCTGCTCATCCGCCGCCGAAGCCAGGGTCAGATCACCCACCGCACTCATGCTCACATCGCGCTTGGCAGCAAGCTGACTGGCAATCGCGGTGACATCGCGGCCAGCGCTGACTTTCAAGTCCTGCCCGGCATCGACGGTCGAGCCGTATTGGGTAATGGCCTGACTGGTATACAAACCACGCGCGCCGCTGGTGACTTGTTCAGCAGAGACAAGGTTGACGTCACGTCCGGCACTGATCGTGGTGTCCGTGCCGCTTTTGAGCACGCCGCCGGCGTTGTTGACGTCTCGCCCGGCGTTGACAGTCAGGCTGTTGGCGGCTTCGATGCGGGCGGCGTTATCGACGAAATCAGTGCGTTCGGTTCGGTAGCTGCTGCCGCTTTCGTGGGTGGTGACCGTGCGTTCGTTGATCACGTCGCGGCCGGCCGTCAGTGAGACGTCGCGGCCGGCGATCACACCGCCTGCCTTGTTGATCAGGTTATTGCCGGCCAGCAGGTCGAGCCGATTGCCCGCTTCCACCAGACCGCTGTTCACCAGGTCGTTACCAGTCGTCGCCGAAAGGTTGCTGGAAGCTTTCAACGTGCCGGCGTTGCTTAGGTCCTTACCCGCGATCAGGGTTACGTCGCTGCCCTGGATAAGAGCGCCGTTGGCGGCCAGGCGATTGTTGGCGTTGGCCAGGTACAACACAGGCACCAGCACTTGCTCGCCGTTCACCTCGGCGTTTTCCATCCAGACAATGTCGTGGGTCAGGGCTGCGACTTGTTCGGAGGTCAAGCTGACGCCGAGCGACAGGTTGAGCTCTTGCTTGCTGGCGACGGCGTTGTTCATCAGGTACTTGAACATGCCCTCGTCTGAGGTCTGGCCATCGATGAAGCGCTGGCCGGTTCGGGCGACTACGGCTTGCTGAATCAAGTTCTGTTCGTAGAAACCGTCACCCAGGCGCTTGGCGCTTTGGTCCGGGTCGTAACCGAGGTTGGACAACAGGTAGTCCGAGCTCATGAACTGCTTGAGGTCGGTGAGTACCGGGTTGGTTTCGATCAGGTATTTATGGGGTTTGGACTGACCGCTGCTGGCGGGCAAGCCCTGGACGCGATTAATGGTAAATGCCGTGGACCGGCCTGGCAGTGCAGAACCCTCAGCGCTGGCAGCCGGTAGGCTGACGTTAATCGCGCTGGCCCCCACGTTGACGTTTGGCGCCTGATAATCTGCCGCAGTCAAATCTGCGCCGCTGGCCGAAGCCTGAGCGCCGTTGCCCGGTTGAATGTTCGGGGGCTGGACGCTGGGCAGCACTGGCTGACGCTGGGTCGGGGTGACGCTGGCGCCGCCCATGGTCCAGCTTTGCGGGCCGCTGGCCGCTGGAGTACTGCTGCCTTGACCACTCAGGCGGAACAAACCATTCTGCCCGGTGGGCAGCGCGAAACCCGGTAAGGTCAGTGGATTCACCTGCTGCTGGGCGAGGTTCGGCGGCAGCTGCTGATTGACCGTAATGCGCGTCGAAAACGTCCCCGCGCCGCTGGCGCCAGCACTGCCGGTAGTGGTTTTCGCACCCGCACCTACATAGGTGAAACCGGGCCGCGCCACACGGTTGTCGATACCGTCCTGGGCCTTTATGTTCACCGCGCCTGCCGCCTGAATCACGGCAGCGTAGCTCTGGTCACCCGTGCTGATCGTGGTGACCCGGCGCAACGCTGTGCGCTCTTGCTCGGTCATGCCGATAAACGAGGACATGGCACCAACCAGGCCGCTCAGGTCTTGGGGGTTGTAGCCCGCGCCGCCAATGGCATAGCGGTTGTTGAACGCCGCCGCAGCGTTGTACCACATGCCGGCATTGCGGGTGCGCTCGGACACGAACAGCCGCCAGGTTTGAGTTTCACCGGTTTCAACGCCGCTGTTGGTCAGGTTGTTGGCGGTAATGTTGAGGTTGCCGGCAGCACCGATGGTGCTGCTGGCATTGAGTACATCACCGCCTGCGATAGTGAGGTTTTTCCCAGCGGTGATGCTGGAACCGGCGCTGGCAGCGGTCACCTCGAGTTTTTCGCGTTGGTCGATCTGCCACAGGTGGTTTTGCTTGCCGCTGCAGTCACCCGCATAGTTCGGGCCTTCTATGCACGGATACTCCGTGATGGAGGCGGTGTAAATGCCACCGGCACTGGTGGTCAGCACGGCACGCACGTTCTGAAGCGTGCTGGCGGCCAAGCTCAAGTTGCCATCGCTCTGGATGCTCGACGAGCTGTTGATCACGCTGGTTGCCAGACCACCCTGCCCGTCGCGGTCGATGCTCAGGTTGCCCAGGCTGTAGATATCGGCGTAGCTGTTGTTCAGTGTGTCGAGGCGCAGGCTCATGTCCGCGCCACTGAAGATCAGGCCGTGGTCATTGACCAGCGCGCCAGTGGTCACGGTCAGCGCTTGACCGCTGCCCAGCGTGCCCTGGTTGTTGATGCCCCCGGCGTTGACGATCAGGTTGGTCGCCGAGGTCAGGCGACCGACGTTGTTCAGTTGGCCGCCGACTGACACCGTAGTGTCCCCGCCGCCGGCGATGCTCGAAGGGGCGTTCAGGCTCACTTGCCCGGCACTCAGCCCGAGTGTCCCAAGGCTGCTGAGCCGGCCATTGCCTGCGTATGTGCCACCGAGGTTCAGGCTCAGCGCACCATCACTGGCGATCAGCCCGTCGTTGGTCCAATTGCCGCCGCTACCGACGAGGCTGGTGGACGCCAACAGCTGGCCACTGGCGGTCTGGGTAAAGTTATTGACGTTGACGTTCAGGCGCGCAGCCTGGATGACATTGCTGTTGCTCCAGCTATCGGCGTTAAGCGTCAGGCCGCCGCGAGTGACGATCGAGCCGCCGGCGCCTGTGACGTTGGCGGTAGAGATGTCGAACGTGCCATCGCCCACATGCAGCAAGCTGCCGCCGGCATTGAGAAAGCCACCTGCCGCCAGGCTCAGGTTGGTGTTGGCGCTTTCCAGGGTGCCATTGCGGTTGTCAAACAGCCCGCCAATCTGGAAGTCGGTTTTACCGCTGCCGCCCAGGACACGCAGTTGGCCGGTCTGGTTATCGAGGCTCGCGGCCTTGATTGCCAGGGTGCTGTCGCTTTCGATGATGCCCAGCCGGTTGTTCAGTGCACCACTGAGATTGAGGTCGATCTGCTGGCCGGCAATCTGGCCATCGTTGTCGCCACTGTTGTCAAAATCGTTGCCGGTGACGCTGATCTTGCCTTTGGCGTACAGGCCGCCGTTACGGTTGTCGAAGTTGCCGGTGGTGATGATCGCGTCACCGTTTTGCGCTGACACACGCCCGCCGTAGTTATCGATGCCACCCAAGGCGGTCAGGTTCAAGCGCTGTGCCTGGGTCACGCCGCCCTGACGGTTGTTGTTCAGGTCATAGCCGTTTTTCAGCACGCCGGTAAGCTGTGCAGTGAAGGCCGATTGCAGGCTGGAGAGCACGCCGCCGCGGTTATCGACATTGCCGGCGGAGACGGTCAGGTCGCCGGCCTTGGCGATAATCCGGCCACTCTGGTTATTGATATCTGCGCCTGTGGTAAGGGTCAGCGCCCCCTGACTTTGCAGCGTACCTTTGCCATTGCTGAGGCTGCCGGCCTGGACTTGCAGGTCACCGCTCTGGCTGTAGATCAGGCCGTCGGCGTCGTTCTGCACCACGCCCGGCGTGGTGATCGTCAGCAGATCGTTGGCCGCGACGGTGCCCCGATTACGGTTGTCCAGGCCGCCGGTGAGCAGCGTCATCAAGCCTTGGCTGGCGAGTTGGCCGCCCTGGTTATCGATTTGCGTTGAGCGCTGAACCCGCAGCGGGCCGACGCTGGCCAGTTTGCCATTGGTGTTGGTCAGCACGCCGAGCAAATCAAGGGTCACTGCCGCGTTACCGACCAGGTTGCCACCGGTGTTATCCAGCGCGGTGCCGGTGAAGCTGAGGCCCTGCTGGGCGTTGACGGTGCCGCCGGCATTCCCCAGGGTCATCGCCTGAATCACCAGTGCCGCGCCGCTGTCGATCAAACCGCCTTGGGCGTTTGTCAGCAGACCGCTGAGGGTCAGGGTCTGGGCGCCGCCACTGGAGATCACACCACCGTTGCTGTTATCCAGGTTCGCAGCGTTGAGATTGAGGTTTTTGCTGCTGACGATTGCGCCTTCGCCGCTATTGAGTACCGTGCCATTGACGGCGACGGAAACATCGCCGTCGCGACTCGACAGCGTACCTTTGTTGCGGTTATCCAGGTTGGTGCTGGTCAGGCTCAGGCCCTGCCAGCCGGACAGCAAGCCACCGAGGTTTTGCGCGGCGTCGGCATTCACTGTCAGCACGTTGTTGCTGATCAGTTTCCCACCCGTGTTGTCGAGTGCCCGCGCGCTCAGGGCGAGGCTTTGCGTGCTGGAGATTTCGCCGCTGCGGTTACTCAGGTCGCGTAAATGCTGAATGCTCAACACGCCAGCGGTGGTGATCAGGCCGCCGCTGTTGTCCAGGTCTGCCGTGGCCGCACCAAAATCGATGGCAATTGCGCTGCCCAACAGCGAACCGCTCTGGTTATTGATACCGCGGCTGTTAATGGTCAGGCCGTTGGTGGCGTTGATCAGGCCCCTATTCTGGTTATTCAGAAGCCCGTCGAGGTTCACGTCCAGATTGGCACGACTGGTCAGCGTGCCACCGCTGTTGTCCAGGCCGCTGGCCTTGACGTCGAGTGTGGCGGCAGCTATCAGCCCTTTGAGGTTGGTCAGCGCCTGATCGACGCGCAGGGTCAGGGCCTGATTGCTCAGCAACTTGCCATTGTTGTTGTTCAGGCTGCGAGCCGTCACGTTGAACGCTTGGACACTGGAGATTTCACCGCCATCGTTGTTGATGTCGGTGAGATTCTTGAACATCAGCAACGGCGCGCTGATCAACCCGTTCTGGTTGTTCAGTTGACCCTGGTTCACGTCCAGCGTCAGGGCGGTGTTGCTGAACAGTTGACCGCCCTGTTGATCCAGGCCAGTGACGCTTGCGGTCAGGGCGCCGGAACTGGCAATTCGGCCGCTGTCCTGGTTGGTCAGTTGGGTAGCCGTCAGGTCCAGCGTGTCGCCACTGTTCAGCCGCCCGTTGTGGCTGTTATCCAGCACACCGGCGTTCACGCGCACCGCACCTTTGCCGCTGATGCTGCCGTTGTTGCTGTTATCGAGGCTGGCACTGTTGAGCACGAGGCCAGCGTCGGTAACGATCTCACCGCCTTGGTTCAGCACGTCGCCCGTGGTGGTCAGCGTCAGCGGTCCTGCCGCAGACAGGCTGCCGAGGGTATTGGTCAGGCTGGCTGCGGTCACGTCCAACCGGCCTTCAGCACTCAACAGGCCTTGACTGTTGGTCAGATCGCCGGAGAGTCCGGCCTTGAGGTTTTTCTGGCTCAACAGCGAGCCGCCGCTGTTGTCGAGATCCTGCCCGATCAACGTCAGGTCAGTCTTGCCCGACAAAAGGCCTTTGGCACGGTTGATGACATGATCGACTGTCAGCGCCAGCGCGCCCTGCGCAACTACCTGACCGCCATCGCTGTTGTCCAGGCTGTCGGCGCTGATCTGCATATTCCCGTCTGCGATCAGGGTGCCGCCCTGGTTGACGACCTGACCGCCTACCGTGACCCCGAGGGTGTCGCGGCTGCTGATCAGACCACCCGTGTTGTCCAGACGGGCGCTCTGCAGGTCCAGGGTCTGGGCGGAAATCAGGCCCTTGACGCTGGCCAGCAAGTGTTCGAGGCGCAGGGTCAGGCCCTGATTGCTGATCAACTTGCCGTTGCTGTTGTCGAGGTTGCGAGCGTCCAGCGCGAATGCCTGGGCACTGGAGATTTCACCGCCCTGGTTGTTGATGTCCTTGAGGTTCTTCAGCATCAGCAACGGTGCGTTGATCAGGCCGTTCTGGTTGTTCAACTGCCCCTGATTCAGGTCCAGGCTCAGGGAGGTTTTGCTGAACAGTTGACCGCCCTGCTGATCAAACCCAGTGACGCTGGCGGTCAACGCCTTGTCGCTGGCAATCCGGCTGGCAACACCGTTGCTCACCTGAGTCGCACTCAGGTCAAGGGTGTCGCCGCTGATCAATTGCCCGGCCTGGGTATTGTCGAACACACCGGTCGTCACAACCGTCGCATTCTTGCCGCTGATCAGACCTTTTTGGCTGTTGTCGAGGATGGCGCTATTGAGGGTCAGGCTGCCGTCGGTACTGATCGAGCCGCTCTGATTGTTCAACACACCTTTGGTGGTCAGTGCCATCGCGGCGGCACTCGACAAGTTACCGCCAGTGTTGTCAAGACTGCCTGCATTGACCACCAGGGTGCCTTCACTGCTGATCAGACCGGCGACGTTGCTCAGGGCATTATCGAGGCGAATATCCAGAGCTTGCTGAGTGACAAGGTTGCCACCGCTGTTGTCCAGGCTCTGTCCGGCAACCGTTGTCGCGCCCTTGCTGAACAGCTGGCCTTTGGTCTGGTTGATGATCTGTGTCACGCGCAGGGCCAGATCGGTGCCGGCGAGGATCTTGCCGTTATCACTGTTGTTCAGTTGCGAGCCTTGCAGGCTGACATCGACGGTGCTGGAGATTTCCCCGCCACGGTTGTCCACTGCATCGACGTTGAGTTTCAGCGCTTTTGTGGCGCCTACCAGACCGCCGCTACGGTTATCCAGTCCCTTGCCGTTCAGGGTCAACGCGCCTTGAGCGACCAGTTCGCCGCCCTGGTTGGTGAACTGCGCAACATTGGCGATCAGGTCGGTTTGGCTGGCAATGCGACCGCCGCTGTTATCGGTACTGGCTGCGTCCAGACGTATCGGCCCTACTGCGCTCAGCAAGCCACCGCGGTTGTCCAGTTGAGTGCCCGAGAAGTTGATCGCGGCCTGACTGTTGAGCAGCCCTTTTTGGCGGTTATCGAGTTGCCCGACATTCAGTTGCAGGTCGTTGATGGCGCGTACTGTACCGGTGCGGTTGTCCAGCGAGTCGCTGCGCAGCGTCAGTCGATCCTTGCCGGACAGGCTGCCATTACGGTTATCGAGGCTGCCAGTCTGCAGGTCGACCGCGCCTTTGGCGCTGAGGTCACCGTTCTGGTTATCGAACAGGCTCGCAATGCGCGCGGTCAAGCCGCCGTCGCTGACAAGGCTGCCGTTATGGCTGTTGTCCAGGCTGGCGGCAGTGATACTCACACGCTGTCCGGAACCCAACACTCCATTCTGGTTATTCAGGGCGCCGATCAAGCCGATATTCAGTGCAACGTCACCGGTCACCTGACCATCGCTGTTATCCAGCGAGGAGGCATTCACCGTGGTGTTACCGGCGCTGGAAAGCTCGCCATTGTGGTTGTTCAAGTGCCCGACATTGGCCGTCAAGTCACCGCTGCTGGTGATCACCCCCAGGGTATTGAACACCTCATCGGCCGTAACCTTCAGCGCACTCACGCTCAGCGCACGCCCGTTGTTCTGATTGTCCAGAGTCTGGGCATTGAGGGTGGTGGTTTGTCCACTGAGCGTGCCGCCCTGGTTGGTCAGCGTCTGCGTTGCGTTAACAACCAGGTCACGACTGGCGATGATGTTCTTGCCAGTGTTGTTGACGCGCTGTGCACTGATGCTGACATCGCCCGTGGTATTACGGGTGTTATCGGCATTGACCCCGCTTTCGATGATGCCGTTGTTGGTCAACTGGCCGCCGCTGGTGAGCGTGATGCGGTCCTTGGCGACAAGGTTGTTCTGACTGGTCAGGTCGCCTTGGGTTTTCACGTCCAGGGTGGTGCCGGCGTAGACCGGCCCCTTGGCTTGCAGGTTGTCGGCCTTGATGTTGATCGCGCCGGCCGCCGCCGTATCAACCAAGGTAAGGTCGCCGCTGGCATCCAATTGCATATCGCCGCTGCTGGCGACCATCTTGCTGTCAAGTTTTACCCCGACACCGGCTTCGCTGCTGACCAGCTTGATCGCCCCGGCATACATGCCGCCCAGGGCCGAGGAGTCGATGGCCAGCTGCGGCTTGGTCGCCGGATCGGCGGCGCGGGCAGTCGCCTTGAGGGTCTTGGCGTCGACGTCATTGGCACCGGCAATGATCGTCAGGTTCTTGGCCTGGATCTCAGCGTTGATCTTGGCCGAGCGGGTGATAATTTCGAACTGGTCGACGTTGCTGGCATTCAGGCCGGCGCCGTCAATGGCAACGCTGCCCTGGTCGACTTGGTAGCGAGTGATCTGGCCGTTTTCGATGACGGCCTTGCCAGTGGTCAGCGTGGCCTGCGGTGTATTGATAAAACCGCAGCCGTTGCAGCTGATGCCATAGGGGTTGGCAACGATTACATGGGCCGACTGCCCCGCCACTTCGGTGTAGCCGCGCAGTTGGCTGGGGCTGCCGCCGTTGACCTCGTTGAGGATCACGCTGGCAGCCGTACCATTGAGGTTCTGGTTACCGAGTATGATCCCGCCCAACTGGGTCGACTGGGTCCGACCGGTCGCGTTGTTGAGGATCACGCCCTGCTGACCGACGTTGTAATCCTGGAATTGGTTATGCGACAGCCCACTGCCATTGGGCGCGGCAATGTTGACGATAGGCACGCCGTTGCCCGCCTGACCGAGCGTCGTCCCCGGCGCGCTGACCACAATCCCGTCCGCCTGGGCCAGCAACGGTTGCCAGAACATCGCGTTGGCCAACACTAACGCCAAGCCACGCTTGGGCAATCCAAGGAAGTTGGAACGACTTTTCAGGGCCGCAGAAGGTTGGCGCGCGAGGAAAGCGAACTGGCGAACGTCCATGTGTTTTCTCGATGCCCGAGGGGCGGTAAAAATTTAAAGGAAGAAATCCAGGCGGAAATAGATCGGCGCTTCACGTTCAGTGATCGGCCCCGGGCGTTCCAAAGAGTGTGCAAAGGTCACCGTGGCCGCGACGTTCTGGCCGCGCGCGAACAGGTCCACGGAGTTGCTGGTCATGCGCCCGTGCTGTTCGGCGTTGTAGCGGCCATGGCTGATCACGCCCTGGTCGTAGCCGAGGCTGGTGCCGTATTCGCTGAAGACTGGCTGCATCCAGGCCCAGGTCACCGGACGGCTCCAGCGCAGGTCATTGCGCCAATAGCCGCCGCTGTCGCCGCTCAGACTCTGGTCCTTGTAGCCGCGTATCGACGACTGCCCGCCCAGGCTCATGCGCTGCGGGCTGAACAGCACGTCTTCGCTACGTTGGCCGGTCATCAGGCTGCTGAAACTGAACGACTCGCCCCACAACTTGAACGGGTACAGGTAGCTCAGGGTCGCGGTGTATTTGCGGTAGCGCGCATCGGCCTGGCCAGGGCGTGGGTTGTGATTGGCCTGGGCGTCGAACGCGCCGATGCCGTCCTGCATGCCCAGGTCGATGTTGAGGAACGAACCGCCAATACGTCGGCCATGGTTGATGCCGAATTGGGCTTCGCTGAGGCGGTTGCTGCTCAGGGCGAGTTTGCTGTCTTCGATGAAGTTGTTGGTGCGCAGGTAGGCCACGCCGGTGCTGAGGGAGGTTTTGCTCAGGGCGTCGCGGTGGATGACCCGCTCCAGGCGCAGTTGGTGGTTTTGGCTGTCGCCCGATTGCTTGAAGTTAAAGCCGCTGGCCTGGGCCAGCGAGCGGTAGTCGCTCTCGCTGTAGGTGTAGTTGAGGTTCCACCAGCCGAACGGCAGGTTGTAATTGAGCATCGAGTTGCGCGAGGTTTTCTGGTGGTCGCTGATCGCATCGTGGCCGCCTCGTAGCGACAATTGGTCCGCCAGGCCCAGCGGGTTGTCCCAATCCAGGCTGGCGCCCCACTGCTGTTCGCCGGTGCTGCGCTGGCCGCCGTTGTGACGGGAAAGGCCGACGCGCCAGGGTTTTTGCGGGGTGTTCTTGACCAGCACTTCGCTGCCGCCGACTGCTTTGCCCGGTGCCAATTCCATCTGCGCCTGGTTGGAGGGCAAGCGGTTCAGTTGGTCGACCATCTGCTCGATTTCGCGCAGGTTCAGCAGGTCGCCTGGTTTGCCTGGGAAGCTCATGGCGAGCTGGCGGTCAGTGATCCCGCTGCCCTCCGCGCCCTTCATGCCTTCCAAGCGGCCTTCCACCACCTGCACTTTGAGGTTGCCGCTGCCGAGGTTTTGTTGCGGCAGGTAGGCGCGACTGGTGACCAGGCCCTTGGCCAGATAGTGGTCGGTGATGACCTTGAGCAGATCATTGAGCTGCGGCACGCCAAGACATTGGCCGATGTAGGGCTTGATTAGGCTGGCGCGCTCGCCTTCGGACAGCGCGTCGGCGCCGCTGAGTTCGATGGTCTTGATGGCGAAACAGCGAGTGTCGGCGGGCGCTGTCGGCTTGGCTGGGGCGGCGGCTTTGCCGGGCAGCTCCTTGAGCTCTTCGAGGCGGCGCTGTTGCTCTTCGAGCAGGCGATCCTGGCGGTCACGGATCAGGTCGGTAACGCCTGGCGTGTCCTGCGGGGTCGCGCCTTGGGCCGTAGCGGCTAAGCCCAGGCATAAAAAAACAGACAGCAGCGAGAGCCTGGTCCGACGTACCGAACGCCACATTTTTAGATCCCTCTAGATAGCCTTGTGCCACTATTTGGCGGCGATCTTATGGTGGCGATTTAGTGGCGTCAATTAAATGTATGAATTTGTTTCAGCGTTGAAATCCTGATGATCAGGCAGCGATAACTTATGTCTTTTTGCATCAGTTACTTAACCGATAAAACGGAGCAGCCCCATTCCCTATACGTAATTCTCTTCCTCCCTGAATCAACCCGGCGCGTAGAACGCTCAAGGCCGCCGAGTTTCCCAATGCGAACAGCCATCGCTGATTGCTGATTAAGGCGTAGTGGTCGTATAACGGGTGCAATGTGCTGAAGCTGGAGAAGCACCAGCGGCAGATGCAAAAACGAGGGTTGGGATGCTGGGTGAGTCGCTGTGGCGGTGGGTGAACTGAGGGCGATTGAATCCTCGGACCTACCCCTTATCAACGGCTGAGTCGCAGTGAGAGCAGCACCATCACGCTGGAAAAATGCGTGCAAATGTAAAAAATTATGATGGCATAATGCCTCGTCAACCGGCAAAATCCACACGTTCCCAACGGATTTGAAGGATCGGTTCCGATGACATGGCCAGTCACGCTGAAACTCGACAGCGCAGCCTACCCGCTCAGCGTGGTGCAACGCGCCGCTTATTCCCTGGCCGACACTGTCACGATCCAGGTCGGTATTGAAGCCAATCAGATAAGCCTCACGGCCCACCCCGCTGAATCAAGGCTAACGCTTTCCCCGGAGCAGGCTCACTCGCTGATCCTTGAGCATCTGAACGACTTCGCCCTACGCGACCATATCCACCGCGAAACAGCAGGGTTGCGCGAAGTCCTGGCCCGAGCCGCGCTCGCTGGATGTGGGATTTCCCAGTGACACTGATTGCGACAGACGCCAAGCACTACCGCTTGCTGCCTTTTCGATTCATGCGCATGAGCATGGGAAATGACCGTGACATCCTGCTCACCTCCGATACCGGTGAGTACATGCACGTGAACAACGCGCAATTACGAGCCCTCAGTTACTTCGACGTTCAAGCAAGTACGCCTTTTTACAAGGACCTGCTGGCCCGCCACTTCATCTACGAACCAGGCCGCCACGACCCGTTCCCGGAAATGGCCGCGCAGTATCGCAGCCGCAAGGACTTCCTCTTCCAGGGCCCTGCACTGCACTTGTTCGTGGTGACATTGCGCTGCAACCACACCTGCCAGTACTGCCAGGTGTCGCGAGCCCCTCTGGGAGGTTCCAACCACGACCTGTCGGAAGCGGATGCACAGGCAGCGGTCGATCGTCTGTTCGAATCGAACGCTCCCGCCCTGACGGTGGAGTTTCAGGGTGGCGAGCCGCTTCTGGCCTTCGAGCGTGTCCGCCAGATTGTCGAATGGGTCGTTGAACGGAACGTGGTGGAACAACGGGAAATACAATTTGTCATCACCACCACGCTGCACCACCTGACGGAGGAAATACTCGACTTCGCAGAACAACATCGCATCCAGTTTTCGACCTCGCTCGATGGGCCGGCGCCCTTGCACAATGCCAACCGCCCTACCCCGTCACGAGACTCTTACGAACGCACTGTAAAAGGCATCCAGTGGGTCCGTGAGCGCCTTGGCCATGATGCAGTTTCCGCGCTGACCACGCTGACTTCAAGAAGCCTCGAACAGCCTGAAGCGATCATCGATGAGTATGTAAGCCAGGGTTTCTCCAGCATCTCGCTTCGGCCTCTGAGCCCTTATGGGTTTGCCACCAAGAGTGCCCATCGACTTGATTACCCTATTGAGCGATACCTGGCCTTCTACAAGAAGGCACTGGCCTATTTGCTGCATATCAACCAACAGGGCGTATACCTCTCAGAGAGTTATACGAGCCTGTTGCTGAAGAATATCCTGACACCCTTCTCCTCCGGCTATGTAGACCTCCGCTCCCCTGCTGGCGCAGGCACTGCGGCGCTGGTTTACAACTATGACGGTTACGTCTATCCATCGGACGAAGCCCGAATGTTGTTGGAGATGGGTGAAGACGGCTTGAGGCTCGGCACCGTACACCAACCCTTATCTGATTTACTCACATCGCCCGTTATGAATGCGTTGCTCGCCAGTGGTGTAGCAGAGGCGCTGCCGGGCTGCTCCGACTGCGCACTTGTCCCGTACTGTGGTGCTGACCCCGTCGAACACTATGCCCGCCAAGCTGACCCGATCGGACACCGAGTGTTCAGCAGCTTCTGCAAGAAGAACATGGGGCTGCTGAAGCATCTTTTCGGCCTGCTTTGCGATGGCGACGACAACGTGCAGAGGGTGCTGCTGTCTTGGTTGAACAGGCGCTCTTACAACGATGTTCGATTTCCGGGTTACAGGGGCTGATGGCGATGCTGCGCAAAGATACCCACTTCGAAATCCATCACTTTAATGAGCCGAAACTGCTCAAGGTCATCACTCTCGATGAGTTCATCGAACAAGGCCTGGCTGTTTGTGCCGGAAGCGCTGAGTTCGGTGACCTGCTGCTTTGGCTGCCAAACGAAGACCGGCTGCGAAGCCCGCATCTGCTCTCATTACCAGTGGGTGGATTCCTGATCCCTGAGCCATTGATCGGCGACTTCGAAAGCGCGCGGCCACACCTGCACACTTCCAAAGATGCGGACGTCGTGCAGCCCGGCGATGTCATTGCCATCACACCAGGCAACGCGTTGGTGCGGGTGCTCTATCGACGAGGCTCAGACAGCAACCTGCTGTTCATGACCGATCGTTGCAACAGCCTCTGCCTAATGTGCTCGCAGCCGCCCAAAGATATCGATGATCGCTGGCACATCGAGGAGAACCTACGGCTGATCGACCTGATGGACCCAGGCGAGGAAAACCTGGGAGTCAGCGGCGGAGAACCAACGCTTTATCGCGACGGCCTGGTAGAAATCCTAGCCAAGTGCAAAGCCGTTTTGCCGCACAAATCCATTCATGTGCTCAGCAACGGGCGTCTGTTCCAAGATCCAAGCTGGATCGCAGCGCTCTCTGCCATCGGCCACCCTCAGTTGAGTTGGGGCATCCCGCTGTATGCCGACAATGCCGAAGACCATGACCATGTGGTGCAGGCTCCAGGCGCGTTCAGCGAAACCCTGCAAGGTATTTATAACCTGGCGCGCGCCAACCAGATCATCGAGATACGCGTGGTGCTCAATCGCCTGACCACGCCACGCTTGCCAGAGCTCGCCCACTACGTGTTCAGGAACCTGCCCTTCGTGCGGCATGTTGCGCTGATGGGTATCGAAAGTACCGGCCTGGCCAGGAAAAACTACGAAGAACTGTGGATTGACCCGCTGGACTATCAGGAGTCGTTGAGCCAGGCCGTGTATTTCCTGTTCAACCGCGGGGTGCCGGTTTCGATCTACAACTTGCCCCTGTGCTTGATCCCGGCTCACCTCTCGCGTTTCGCCCGCCAGAGCATCTCGGACTGGAAGAATCTGTTCATCGATACCTGCCAGCAATGCGCTGCCGTCAAACATTGCTCTGGCTTCTTCAAATCCCACACCGACCGCTGGCAAAGCCGCGGTGTACAACGACTATCGACCGAGGCCTTCAGCGCCTATGCAAGGAGTGCACAGTGAAATTGCTCGACCGCTGGAAAGTCCTGATCAGTGGGATCAGCCTGCTGCCAATGGCAGGTACCCCCCTTGCACAGGCGGGCCATCTGCCGCTCGCCGATGCGAACTGGCAACCCAACGACAAGCTGCAGCCCCCGGTATTTGCCGATACGCTCAATGCGCCGGACACCGTCAACATCTATGCGGCACATCGCTCGCACAGTTCACACCGGTCCCACAGCTCGCACAGCTCTCACTACAGCGGCTCGGGTGGCTATAGCGCACCGCGCTACTACAGCCCACCCGCTACCAGTACCCGCAGCTACAGCGCGCCGAGTGCTTCAAGCAGCACCCCAAGCAGCAGCCTTTATCAGTCGTACGGCACTACCAGCGGGACACGTTCGAGCACCTCAAAGAGCCGTGCGACGAATGAGCAGAAAAGCAACCTGGTCATCCGTGTGCAGACTGCGCTGATGGTGCGCCAATATTACCAAGGCACCATTGATGGGGTGATGGGCAAGGCGACACGTGGTGCGTTGATGGCCTTTCAGATGGACAGTGGGCTGACCGTGAATGGCCGGATGGATACGCCATCGCTGAATGCGTTGGGTATCAAAATTCCATAAATCGCTTCACGTTAACGCTAGCGTCCGTTCAGCAACGAAGGAAGTAGTACGAAAAAGCCGGCCCGCTTTACCAGGCGGCTCGTTACAGAGCAGAAGACAAGCCGGGCCGTACCAACATCACCTACGTTCTGCCGATTCTGGAGCAGTGCCAGGCAGTCGGCATCCGGTCAACCACCCCAAACAGCACTTGGCTGCTGCCCTGGTCCGTTCCGGATATATTACAAGGACACCCACATGTACGCCAAAATAGACACCTTCCGCCCCAGCAGTGCCGCCTCGTTTGATGAACCGTGCAAGGTTACGATCAACAGCGAGTTTATCACCGTCGCCTATGACGACGCGGGCCAAACCTGGCAGTACCGAGGCCAGGAAAAAAGCCCGGGGCATTACGAACTGCACGCCGAAGGCTTCGAAGGCAGAGCAACGCTGCACCGCTTCGAAGGCTCGAATGTACTGGAAGGCACTTGGGTAGAAGACGGCGTACGCGGGATGTGGCGAATTGTCTGCCAAGCCGATTGATTCGCCTGCCGTCCCCACATAAATAAGCTGAACTCGTGGTGGTTTGATGGCCCACCGCGGGGGCACCCACCTCAATTGGCAAGACAAGACGTACATCACGGCGGCAAAGCATTGCTATCCGCCTGGATTTTAGAAGCACGGAAAAGAAGTTCAAGGACTAAAATGATAGCGTTGAAAGCAAAACTGCTCGCCAAATTCCTGCAGTATTCCGTATCACAACGGTTCTACCTCGCCTCGGTAGTTACGTACCTCATCACAGTCGCAGCTTCCCTATACACGGGCAGATCCGCGCTCACCATCGGGACGACGGCCGCGGCTGCATTGATCATCTGTGGATTCATTGCCTGGTGCATCCCTTTCGCCCGCTGGCTCCATACCGCATGGGATAAGCCATTCGCCAAAACACCCATCATCATCATGCATCTGCTTGCACTGCTGATGTCAACAGCGTGCGCGCGTTTCGCGGTTGCCGAGACGTTAGGGCTGCCCCCTCAGAGCTTTGATCTGACAGTCGGTTTTCTCGCGTTGCTGTTCTACCTTCCATCATGGCTGCTGGTGGTGGCAGTACTCCTTGGCCTGACAGCAGTGCTGATCACAGTCATCGCGATGATCAGCCTGCTATTCGAAGCAGCCTGGCAACATATGACCCACTTGGCCGCACTCCTCGGTTTTCAAGCTAAATTCAAGCAATCGCGCGGTATGATCATGTTCCATGGAGCAGGGGCACTTATCGTTAGCGTGCTATTTGCCATGAGCTACGACTACCTTACCGACAACTTCAGCCCGGCCTTCAAGACGGTGACCAAAGTCATTGCACTACGAAGTGATTTCCACAAGTCTCCAAACTATCCCGGCGTACGGACTGGAGAATATGTGCATCCGTTGGAGAATGGCTTTATTGCTTACGCCCGCGAACAAGAAGACAAAAGTGTCATCATTGGCGTTCGTTTACAGCCTGACGAGAATTACGATGTCGTGGTGTCTACTATTCCGCCTTTCAAGGTTGCAATGAAAGCCATGGCTGAACACGTCAAGCAATCCCCTGCGCTGATTTGGCTGCTCAGCAACGCTGCTTCAGAGACTAAGTCTGACCCGATGCTGCGTTAGATTTGGTTGCCGAGCCAACAGGGCAGCAGCTTGAGACATCAGTGACGGGCATGGCGTGCGCTCGTTGAGCACGCCATGCACGAAATCGTGGTCGACGGCATCAAGACCAACATCTCGCTGCACCGGGACCTGGTCCGTGATGAAGGATTCTGCATTCACTACTTGGAGCAAAAATGGACACGTCAGCATTGAAATCGCTGAAGGGGCTACGTCGATAATTTCCGCTAGCGCCACGCGCGAACACAACTCAAGGGACCCCAGGCAAAACCGTTTACCCGAGGATGGCAAAATAGTGCTAAAAGGCCACTACTGGTTATCGCTTTTTGGCGGAATAACACTATGCCTAATCATCACTCGTTTCCCAGGACATCGTTTATCCGTTGGTTTGTGCAAGACAATGAAAAACTCGACCGGGACATTCGTTTAAAGCTACTCAAAGGCCCCCTCTCCTCTCGAGCGGCGCTGGCGGCAGCGGGGCTGAACACGCTGCTAGTCTGCAGTGTCGCCGTGATACTCCATCCCACCGTGTTTTTCATCTGTTGGTGGGTAGCCGACATTGTGATCTGGATCATCCGCTGGTTTTTACTGCAACGGTTTTTAACCCGTGAAGCGTCCAAATTACCCTACGCGGCGGACCTGTCGCTGCTCTTCGGTTTGATTTGGGCTGCCGAAATCGGCGTGGGTACGGCGGCGTGCGTCATCAGCATGGACCCTGTGCTGCAAGTGCTGGCCTGTACGTCGGCGGTCAGCATGAACGGCGCTATTGCCATGCGGAATCAAGGCATCCCCCGATACGCCTTCACCCAGATCCTGCTCACGGATATACCGCTGAAACTGGCCACGCTGTTTCAACCGGAACCGATGTTACGGGTATTGATCCTACAGGCCCCGATGTACCTCACCGGCTTGTGGGTACTGCTGAACAACCTCAATGCCAACCTTACGAAAGCCTACATTGCAGAAGCACAGAGCACACATTCAGCCACCCACGACAAACTGACGGGCGTACTGAACCGCTTAGGCATCCTGAATATGTTGACCGCCTCGCTCAGTTCGAACGCCAAGGAGGATGCGGGTTTTTTCGTCCTTTACCTGGACTTGGACGGGTTCAAAAAAATCAATGACGCGAACGGGCATGCGACCGGCGACGGCGTACTCGTGTCCTTCTCTGCCATGATCACCGAGGTGGTGCGCAAGAGTGACGTAGTGGCACGCATAGGCGGGGACGAATTCATTGTGTTAATGCCGGGTACCGATAAGGCATCCGCCGCACTCGTTGCCGAGCGCATTATCAAGACCCTTGGCGATTACACCGATACACATGCTGACTATGACGGTCTCGGTGTCAGCATCGGCATTACCGAGAGCGCGGCTGCAGGACCGGAGAGTGTTGATCAGGTTTTATCCAGGGCGGATATAGCGATGTATGAAGCAAAATCCGCCGGTAAGAACTGTTATCGGTTTGGATAGGTCCTGGTTCAGGCTTCATAAATAACGGTGAATGTCCCGATCACGATTGAACTGAGGGATGCGACCATTAAGGGAGCGCAAATACCCCCACTGGCAAGGACGAACCGATGAGGTTGGCTGTCGATGCAACCATGCCAAAATCGCCTCAGCGGCGATAGTCAATGCCAGTTGCTGACCTGGACATTCATGTCGTCCTGAGCCGAAGCTGAAGGTTCGTCGTTGCGTCCGTTTTAGCAAGAGGCTATCGGGGTGTGGGTTTGCGTAGGGATCCCTGTTGGCTGAAGCGAGTAACACTAGAACGGTATCACCCGCCTCCAGGACGCTATCCCCGATAATGCATCGCTTTGCAACGAATCGCCGGGTGTTTTGCACCGGGGAGTCGTAGCGCGCTACCTCTGCCACCAAGTCTGCAACGAGCATCGGCTCAGGTTGCATGCCTTCAGTCAGATCAGGGTAACGATGGAGCGCTACGAGGGTATTGCCGATCAGGCCTGCGGTGGCTTCGCAAGTCTGTGACAACAAGCCGATCAGGTTGGCAATCAATGCATCATGCTCGCTCCAGGCGTTGGCTGCGCAGGCGCTCCGGATATGACTCATGAAGCGGCTGCTGTCCTCCTGGTCACTCAATAGCGCGCTGAATAATTGATTTAACCGAGTGGCCCCGAAATGAGCTTCGCCGAGTTGAATTTCGTCGCTTAACGGCGACAGGCAGGCGACAAAATCCCGTGTCAGCTTCGCGACTTCGTGTAGCCGCCCGGATGGGAGGCCTATCAAGGCTGCGATGACGGAAACCGGTAACGTGAACATCAACTCATCCAGGTCTTCAACGGGGTCATCGAGGGTCTCGACCACGCGTGACACGATCTCTGAGAGGCTTTCTTTCCCGACAGAAGCCAAGGCAGGCTCGATAGCCATCCTGGGGCACAGATGCTGCGGGCCCTCGTTCATGCGCATCAAACGACCAAAAATCACTCCTGCGGCGCCACGCGCAATGGCAGGAGGAATCGGCTCGCTTAGCGGGCGCACCCGACAGTCGGGATGCCCCAAAATGGCTTCGACGGCGTTGGCACTGCTCGCAATCCATAAACCCAGCTCAGCATCGAATAACAAGCCATTTTTTCGCCTGAGGTTTGAGTAATAACCGTAGGGATCAGCATGGGTAGCGGCTTCAAAAGGTGTCATTGCGCAAGTCCTGTTCACAAAGAAAGGCTACTATCGAACACCCCTCATGCCAACGATTCGCTCAGGAACGAAATATGGACGCTCAAGGCAATGACACCGCGATTTCTCGGGTAGCCGGCGCCATTGCCGAGCCTGCGAGGACGAAAATGCTGTGTTCGTTGATGGACGGCCACGCCCGTACCAGTACCGAGATGGCCGCCATCGCCGACGTCGGTGCATCCACGGCGAGCGCGCATCTGGCACGACTAAAAGAGGACGGGTTGGTAAGGCTGCACACGCAGGGCAGGCATCGCTATTACAGCCTGGCGGACGCGCAAGTGGCCCAGGCTATTGAGGCCCTGATGGTGATCGGCCAAAACGCTGGTCCACGGTATGTGTCCACAACCCCGACCCGATTGCAGTTCGCACGTACCTGTTATGACCACATGGCTGGAACACTCGCTGTGCAACTGCATGACCATTTCATCGCGTCAGGCTGGTTAACCGCGTCGGTCGCTGGGGACGGCATGTATCAGCTTACGATGAACGGCGAAAAAGCGATGACCGGGCTCGGTATCGAGATAGAACAGGTAAGAGCACAACGACGTCAGTTCGCGTGCTCATGCCTGGATTGGAGCATGCGCCGCCCTCACCTTGCCGGAGCACTCGGAGCAGCGCTCCTACAGACAGCCATAAACCGCAAATGGGTTATCCAAGACCTTGACAGTCGGGCACTGGCATTAACATCCAAGGGGCGAAAGGAGCTGTCTGACCGATTCGGGATCACTTTTGAAAACACAGGGATAAAACGATCAGTCGTGGCAAATGTAACACCACCCGCCGAGCCAGCTTTACCTGCACGATAACGACTAATTCCTTTGACTGAGGATCTGTTCGGCCACACGCTGATGCCTGGCGCCCAGCAAAAACATCTCAACTGCCCGACCGACCGTCGGGTGCGCCGAGGGCCATAAAGATAAACCGTACGGACCCTATACCGCTGCACGACGGTGGGTTTTCTAGCGATAGCCCCGTGCCTGCACGTCAAACAGGTCGGCATAACGTCCACTGGCAGCCATCAGTTGGCTGTGACTGCCCTCCTCCAGAATCTGCCCGCGTTCCAATACGATAATGTGATCCGCACTGCGCACGCTGGAAAAACGGTGGGAAATCAACAAGGTCATGCGGCCCTTGGCATGCTCACGGAAGTGCTCGAACACTGCCGCTTCAGCCCCGGCATCCAGCGCGGAGGTCGGCTCATCGAGGATCAGCAAGTCGGCGTCCTGACGCATGTAGGCCCGCGACAAGGCAACTTTCTGCCACTGCCCACCGGACAGTTCCTGGCCGCCGAACCAGCGTCCCAGCTGGGTTGAATAGGTTTGGCTCAAGCGCTCGATAAATTCGGCCGCGACCCCTTGAGTGGCCGCACTGCGCCAGCGTGCCTGGTCGTGCAGGGCATCGACGTCGCCGACGCCGAGGTTTTCACCCACGGTCATCTGATAGCGGATGTAGTCCTGGAAAATCACCCCGATGCGCTGGCGCAGGGTGTGTTCATCCCACTCCTGCAGGTCGCTGCCATCCAGCAGGATGCGGCCTTCATCCGGGGTATACAGACGGGTCAGCAGTTTGATCAGGCTGGTCTTGCCGGAGCCGTTTTCACCCACCAGCGCCAGGCTTTTGCCGGGTGCCAAGTGCAGGTTGATATTGCGCAGCGCTGCAGAGGCGGCGCCTGGGTAGGTAAACCCCACGTGCTCGCAGCGCAGGCCATCGCCAGGGCGCACGCCCTGGGTGAGCCGGCCGCGCGGGGTGATCACGGGGGTTTCAAGGTATTCATACAGGTCCGAGAGGAACAAGCTGTCATCGTACAGCCCGGCAATAGCGCTGAGGCTGGCGGTGATTGCGCTTTGCCCCTGCTTGAAGAGCACGATGTACATGGTCATCTGGCCCAGGCTCGTCTGGCCACGCACGGTGTCGAGTACCACCCAAGCGTAGGCCAGGTAAAACGCTGCGGTACCCAGCAGGCCCAATGCAAAACCCCACGCGTCACGGCGCACCGTTAATTGGCGGTCTTCCGTATACAAACGCTGGGCGTTGTCGCGATAGCGCTGCAGGAACAGCGGTGCCAGGCCGAACAGCTTGACCTCCTTGGCATGGGCCTCGTGGGAGAGCAAAGACTCAAGGTAGTTCTGCTGACGCGTCTCCGGTGCCCGTCGGTGAAACAGGCGGAACGCATTGCCCGAAAAATGCGTCTCGGCGAAGAACACGGGTAATGCGCCGACCACCAGGATCAACAAGGCCCAGGGAGAGAAATGCACCAGCAGCACCGCAAAGCTGACCAGCGAAATGAGGTTCTGCACCAACCCCAGTCCTTTAGTCACCAGGCTCAGCGGCCGCGTCGAAGCACCCTGGCGCACACGCACCAGTTTGTCGTAGAACTCGGCGTCTTCAAATTGCAGCAGCGAAAGGGTCTGGGCTTTCTCCAGGACCATCAGGTTGACCTTGACGCCTAACCTCACCCGCAACAGCGACTGCTGCATCGACAACGCCCGTTGCGCGGCCGCCAACAACGCCAGCACGCCGGCCTCAGCCAACACGTAGCGCATCACTGGCCACACCGGTGCCTGGCTGCCGGCCGCGTGAACCTGCATGGCGTCGACCACGCCGTCAACAATGCGCTGTCCTATCCAGGCGGCCAATGCGGGCAGCAGCCCGGCGACGATCGTCGCCAGCAACAGCCCCAAGAACAGTGGCCGTGAGGTTTCCCACACCAGTCCCAGTGCCCTGCGCGCCTGGATAGAAAATGCGCCCAATCGATTGAACAGCACCATGAATGGCATGGACTCCTTGAGGGGGGTGAAATCAGGCCGGATGGCCGAGTGTGACAGGTGCCTGCGGATCACTGCTGCATTTGCTGCAAGGTCCAAGGTACAGGCGCGCCTGCATTACGCGCAGATTATGACAGGCCGCGACACTAGAACGACGAGCATTCATGCTCGAGGTCCATGTTTTGGTTACCGAACAGATCACTCCTGAGGCGACTCATAGGACCGGGTTCTGTGCGCTGCCTGAAAGCGCCGTCAAAACCTGATCGAGGGATTTGGGCGCCCGACCGGACAATTGCTCCACGTGACCGGTCACGACGTCGAATACGCCTTGCGCAAAGTCTTCCTGGATACTGATCACCACGTTGACGACGCCCTCCGGCAGGCTGGCCTAGTTCAGACCGGCACGTAATTGCTCCTGACTGAGGACGACGAACGCGAACGGCTTTCCCCGGGTTGATTACGAGCTGACTGCCCTTGGCCACTCGCTCAAACCTCACCTGGAGCTGCTTGCCGAGTGGGCGCGGGTCAATCAGGCGACTATCGAACAAGCACGCATCACCTTCGACCAGCGGAGCTGACTGGCCTCTCGATGACGACCGCTGTCCTCAACCGGGAAGACGCGTGGAGAGAAAGTCCAGCAACGTCTTGAGGGCGTTCGGCATACGCTGGCGTGACAGGTAAACGGCATGGATGCCGATGGGTTTGATGCGATATTCAGGAAACAGTCGAATCAGGCGCCCCTCCTTGATGGCCTGCCCGGCAGCGAAATGCGGGAGCATCGACACGCCTGTTCCGCTCAGCGCAGCACGCACGATGATCGACGCCTCGTTAGTGCTGAAGCTGCCAGTGACCGGCACCGAGACGTTCTCACCGTCAACGATGAAATGCCAAAGGCTGCGTCCGTAATACGCGTAGGTCAGGCAATTGTGGACGGCCAAGTCTCTCACGTCGCCCGGTACGCCATGGCGCTGGAGATAGGCCGGGCTGGCACAGATGAACGAATCCACCTCGCCGAGCTTCTTCGCGATCACCCCCGGATCAAGGTTGTCAGTCACCCTGATCGCCAGGTCAATGCCCTCTTGCGCAAGATTGGTCATGCCATCGGCAATCTGCAAGTCGATGGCGACAGCCGGGTACAGCTGGAGAAACTCCATCAGCAGATCCGTCAGGCAATACTCGGCAAAAATCGACGGTGCAGTGACCCTGAGCAGGCCCTTGGGCGCACTCTCGGCTTGCGACCCCAGCACCTTGACGTCGGTCGATAGCGCCACCAGTTCCTTGCAAAGGGGCAGCAGTTGTTCGCCCGCGGCGGTCAGGCTGAGTTTGCGTGTGGTCCTGTGCAGCAGCCGTATCTCGGCCCATTCCTCCATCAACCCGATGTAACGCGTGGCCATCGCCCTGGACATCCCCAGGTGCGTGGCGGCCGCCGAAATGCTTCCCCTGGCGACTGTCTCAAGAAAGACTTTTGCCGCAGTCAACCGGTCCATATGCGCGCTCTGTGCAACAAAGCGTCAACTATAGCCCTGCATATCTTCATCCGCTAAGCGAATACGGTAGCAACCAACTGATTCCGTCTATTCCTGAACCGGAGAATTTTGCATGTCCGACGCCAACGGCAAGACCCTGCGTTTGCTGTTTCCACAATGGCAAGGTGGCAACAACCCGCCCTATCACTTCGGCGCCCAGCTTCTGTCCTGGCTGGCGCCTGAACACCTCGGCCCGGTCGAAGAGGTTCCTGTGAATCTCCCTGACGGCTCAACACTTACGCCGGAAGGCGGGATCATCGGCCGAAGCGCGTTGCTGCGCCAGTTGTACGCTGCGCGTGCGCTGATCGACAAGCATCAACCGGATCGCCTTGTTGTTCTGGGCGGCGACTGCCTGGTGGACCTGGCGCCGTTTGCCTACCTGAACGAGCGTTATGACGCAGACCTGGCCATTCTCTGGGTGGATGCTCACCCGGACATCCTGACGCCGAACGACTTTCAGCACGCCCACGCGATGGTGCTGGGCAACCTGCTAGGCGAAGGAGACCCTGATTTCCTGAAAGCCGTGAAGCGTCCAATCAAACCCGCCAATGTGATGTACGCAGGCCTGCAAGCAACGATGGACGTTGAAACCGCAATGATCGCCAGGCTGGGCCTGTCGAGTGCAAGTGCTGGCGAACTGGCGTATTCCAGCGAGCCCGTCTTGCAATGGCTGAAATCGACAGGAGCGAAGCATCTGGCGATCCACTTCGACTTGGACGTGCTGGACCCGACGCTGTTTCGTTCATTACTGTTCGCCAACCCTGACGTTCCTGCCAGCACATGGGACGGCATCGCTCAGGGAAAAATGACCATGGCGCAGGTTGTTCGCCTCCTCGGGGATGTGGCAAACGTCATCGATGTGGTCGGAATCGGTATTGCCGAACACCTGCCGTGGGACGCGTTGGCACTAAAAAACATGCTGACCAAACTGCCGCTGATTGGCCAGCCAGAAACGAAACTTAGCGTTTCACCGGCGCATCGAAGCTGACCGCTGACAGGCATTGACCGGTGGTATCCGACCGCGCCAGGGCTGGGCGCGCTCCAGCTGCGCGGCGAGTGCAAACAAGGTGCTTTCCTCACCAAAACGACCGGCAAAATGCGCCCCCATCGGCAGGCCTGCCGCGCTCCAGTACAGCGGCACCGACATTGCCGGTTGCCCACTGGCGTTGAACAGTGCGGTGAATGGCGAATAGCTGTGAAACCGCTCAATCAGCTCATCGAGGCTCAAGCGGTCGTCTTGCAGGTCCAGCTCCCCGATCGGTGCCGGCTCACGCGCCAAGGTCGGCGTGAGGATCAGGTCGTAATCCTGCATGAACACCGCCAATTGCCGACCCAAGGCATGAATCCCCTCCACCGCCCCGGCGTACTGCGCACCGCTGACATCGCCTTTGCTGCGCAAAATGATGCGGGTACGGGCTTCAAGCTCCTCAGGCTGTACCGCGAAACCGCGCATCTGTCCCAGGACGTCGAGATAGTGGCGAGTACTTGCACCGATGATGGTGAAGACCTGGTCGAGAAACGCCGGCATCGCGACGGGTAAGCTGACCGGTTCAACGGGGTGCCCCAAGGATTGGCACAAGCGGGCGGCCTGGCGCACGGCTTCCAGACTTTCGCGGGAGGTCGGCCAAGGCTCGAGTTGCTCAACCAGCGCGATACGCAGAGGCCGGGGGTCACGCTGCAGTGCCGTGACATAAGGCTGCACCTGCTGCGGCGCGGCGTACGGCGCACCCAGGTCGATCCCGGCGGTGGCGTCCAGCAGCACAGCGCTGTCGCGTACCGACAGGGTAATGGCATGGGGGGTGCCCATCCCGGCCCAGCCTTCGCCGACCATCGGCCCGGATGGCAACAGCCCACGGCTGGGCTTGAGACCAAACACGCCACAGCAGGAGGCTGGCACACGCAAGGAGCCGCCGCCATCGTTGCCATGGGCAAACGGCACCACGCGTGCCGCCACCAAGGCTGCCGCGCCGCCGCTGGACCCACCGGCACTGTGGTCGACATTCCAGGGGTTGCGGGTGGCGCCAAAGCGGTTGGACTCGGTGGAGTACGACGTACCGAACTCGGGTGACGTACTGGTGCCGAGAATCACGCAACCGGCCCGGCGGATACGGCTCACGTGTTCGGCGTCAAAGTCTGCGCGAAAGCCTCCCAGCGCGTGCGAGCCATTGGTCATCGCCGCGCCGTTGACCGGTGAAAACAGGTCCTTGATCAAGGTCGGCACCCCGGCAAACACCCCGCGACCGGGGCGCGATGCGAGGGCGGCTTCGCGGGCGGATTCGTACAGCCGCTCGGCGACCGCGTTGAGATGCGGTTCGACCAGTTCAATGCGATCAATCACCGCCTCCAACAGCTCGCCCGGTTGCACGTCACCGCGCCTGATCCACTCGGCCAGGCCGGTGGCGTCTTCACTGTCCAGCAGGTTCTGGATGTCCATCTTCATTTCCTCTCTTACGAATGACTTGAGCCGAGTATCTGGGTCAGTGCTTTGCGCCGTGCCTGCAGGCCTGCCAGCGCCCATGCCAGGGCCGAGGCAAAACTGGCGAATGCCAGCCATTGGATGGCGTGACGCAGATCACCCGAGTAAACGCTGAGCACGGCCACCACCAGCGGGCTGACAAATTGGCCGAAGTACAAAAACGCGGTGAACCCGCCGAGGCCGCGCCCTCGGTTTTTGGCGTTAAGGGCATTCATCACCGGCGCCATCGCATTGGGCACCAGCAGTCCCGCGCCCACGCCGTGAATCAGCACCGCTACCAGCACCGCGTTGTAGCTTTGCCCCCGCATCAGCAGCCATAACCCCAGGCCCAGCAGGCTCAGCAACAGCGCATTGCACCCAGCGATGCCGACGCGGCGGCGCAGCAGCGGCCAGGCCAACGAACCGACCAAGGTCGCCAGCAGCGCCAGGCCCGCCGACAGCCCGATCATCGTGCTCGACGTCACCCCAAGGCTCACCAGCAGAATCGGCGCCTGGATCGGCACGACAAAACTCAGGACCATGCCGCTGAGGATCAGCAGGTAACCGACCACCAAGGGCAGCATCGCCACCCTGCCCTGCTCAGGCGTCTCGACCAACCGCCGGGTGGCCGCAGGCTCCCACAGCACCTTGATCATCACCGGTACCAACAGCAGCGGCAGCAGGTACAACAGGAAGGGCAGGCGCCAGGAGTGCTCGCCCAACGCCCCGCCCACCACGAAGAACAACGAGCCCACCAGGCCGATAGTCACCACCTGCCGATTGATGTACCGCAGCCGCTCTTCGCCGTGCCAATAGTCGGCAATCAGCGTGGCGCAGCAGGTCATCACCGCCGCCTCCGCCGCGCCGAACAACAGGCGTACGCCGACGATGGCCGGCAAGTTATCCAGCAGTGCCGGGATGGCCCCGAGCACGGCATACAACAGCGTGGCGATCACCAGCAAGGCCTTGCGCCCGACCCGGTCGGCCAACCAGCCGGCCAGGGGCGCGCACAGTGCAATCGCCAGGGCCGGCCCGGTGACCGCCAAGGGCACCAGCAGGTCGGCGCGGGGCTCCAGCGGGCCGAACTCGGCCCCCAGCTTGGGCAGGATCGGCGCCACCATGACGGCGCCCATGATGGTCAGGCTGCTGCCCAGCATCAGCACCAGCCCTTCACGACGCCCGGTGGCTTGCCGTGGAGATAAGGAATCGGAATGTGATGAGTTCATGCGCAGCCCCCTAGAAACTTTGCGAAATACGCAGCGCCACGGTGTAACCCTCGGCACGGTTGCGGGCATCGGTTTCCTTGTAGGCATGCAGCCACACGGGAGGCAGACCGGGCTTGAAGTAACTCACTGCCGGCCCGATGGCCAGCACCCGCGCACGGTTGCCCGATTGCAGCCCGGGCGCATCGTCATCGGTGAACTGGCGGTAGTAGTAACCCCCCAGGCCCAAGGTCCACGGCCCCACGTGCTGACCCACGGCAAACTCGTGCCGGTACTCGACACCGTTCTTGTAGTCGGTCGCGGGGTTGCGGGTATTGACGTCGACCTCAACGCTTGAGGAAACCTCAAAGCCGCCGTCGGTGATGTAGGTCGCGTTGACGATTGGCGAAAACGTCCAATGGTTGAGCCCCGGCGAAATCAACCGATTCTTGTCGTAGTCACCGGTGGGCGCCTGGATCTGCAATTGCGTGTTGATGAACAGATTCGGCGACAGGTTCCACTGCAGGATCAACGGCAGCAATTGCACGTCCGCCATGCGAAACGGATCAGCCTCCAGATTCAGCGGCCCGACCGGCGTCGGCACCTTGACGGAGGCGTCCATCTTGAAAAACGGTACCACCGTGCCGAACCCGTATTGGGCGCCCAGCACGGTGTAATCCGTCATGCGCATGTAGGCGACGCCAATGGACAACACTTCCAGTGAGAAGTGGTTGTCAACTGAGCGGCCGTGACGGTCCTTCTGCACGTTGGCGGAGTAAAACGCCGTTCGCAGCCCCAGCGTCCCGAACGGTGTGGCTGGCGGCATCATGCCCGCGCCAAAATCGTACACACCGACAGCGGTCGTCGGCGCACCGTTCTCGGTGCCGTGCACGCTGGCGCAGCAACCCAGCAGCGCCAGGGTAAACAGCGTCGTCCGTGCGACGCGTGCATTATTGTTATGAATCATCGAATGCCCCTCCCATCAAGTGGTGTGGGCCATCCTAGTAAGCACCAGCGTATGCCGGTTATCCGTTTTCAGCAGAGTTGAGTGCGACGCAGGGTCTGTGATGGGCTTTCGCCAAACATGGTGCGGTAATCGCTCGAGAACCGACTCAAATGCCAGAACCCCCAACGCGCCGCCACTTCTTGTACGCCATGGGATTGGGTGCGGGTTCGCAGTTCGCGGCGCACCGCATTGAGGCGCAGCGCACGCAGATAGGCCACCGGGTTGATGCCCAGGGTTTCCTGGAAACAGTATTGAAGTTTGCGCCGGCTGGCGCCGATGTGGTTGCACAGGTCGAGGATCGACAGCGGTTCGTCGAGGTGGCTCAGCGCATATTCGCGCGCCCGGTCGACCATCCTTTTGCGCGCCGTCGGGTTAAGGGGTGGCGCCTGGTCCGGCGCGATCAACTCCAGCACGTGCAGCATCACCGCATCCCGTATGCCGCGCCGGATCGAGTCATGCCCCAGCACGGCATCACGGCCCTGGTCGCAACCCGCCAGCGCATCGAACAACCCTGCGAGTTCACGTTGCACAGATGAATCACCCAAGCGGTAACACTTGGGAAGATCGGTAATTCGAAACTCACTGCCCTGACGCTCCAGGACGTGTGCCAGTGCGTGTTCTTCAATGGCCACACTGAGCAAATCCAAGTGCTGTGGCGTGTGCAGCTCGGGAAGGTTTTCACCGTGGGCCACCAACAGGCTGGGCGCATGGATCGGGTGACCCGAGCAATACACCGGGCCGTCGGCACTCAAGGGAAGGCTGAAGGTGATTGCGCCTTTCCAGGCTGCACCACTCTTGATCATGGCCTGATTAGAGCGGTCGCGCACCAGTTGCATCCAGCCCGAACGGAACTCCACCAGCTCACCTTCAAAGGCGCCCGGCGATAACTGATCGTACCGAACCTGCCAGCCACCCATATTGCGCGCGTGTTCATCGATGTCGCTGGTCAGAAAACGCTGGAGGGGTAACGCCGGTGGAAGCACCACCGAGGCCGCAGGCATCCGCACATTATTATTGTTCATCGACCCAACCTTTTTCAGTTCCAAGGCTTACAGGTCAGATCGCACGCAAGTTCCATTCCGGACCTGGGGCGGGTCGTGTATTTGTGCCGAAATTGGATAGTAAAAATTGGCCAGCGCAATGCCCTCGCCGGACAAACACGTTCACCTATTAACTAAAATGTCGTGCATTCAAGGCTTGATATTTTTCAGCTCGTTCAGCAACGCCAACAGTTGCTCCATTTTCTCGGCGCCAAACTGTTCTTCGATTTTCTGGTAGTTGCTTTCCATGCCTGCGCTCATGGAGACGAAGCATTGCTGGCCGCGCTCGGTGAGGCCCACGAACACCCGGCGCTGATCCTGGCTGGACTTCTGCCGCCGCACCAGGCCGTCACGCTCCAGGCGCGTCAACACACCGGTCATGCTCGGCTTCAGGATGCAGGCCTGCAAAGCGAGTTGATGGCTTTCGAGTTCACCCCGCTCGCGCAGGATCCGAATGACCCGCCACTGTTGTTCAGTCAGTTCATGCTTGTTCAGGGCCGGACGGAAGAAGGCCATTGCGGCCTCACGGGCTTGCAGCAGGGTCAGGGTCAGCGAAGGTCTTGGGTTGGCCATAAACGGCACCACTTGAATGGGCGAGCCGGCAGCTTAGTGTCGCCGGCCAGCGGCTGCAAGCGGCGTGGGCACGGTGAAAAGTACAAGCGGTTCTGTGTAAAAGCCATTCTGTCGCGCCACTGCGCTGCGCATGATGATCCGCACACGATCAACCAGACCAAGGTGCGAAGCCGCCATGCTTGGCTCAACGCAACCCCGATTGGCGCTGGCGGTACTCCCCCGGCGTGAGCTGCGCGTAACGCTGGAAAAACCGGCTGAAATAGGCCGGGTCCTTGAACCCCAGCTGGTAGCAGATTTCGTTGGCCGAGCTGCCCGTAAACAGCAGCAGGCGCTTGGCCTCTTGCATCAGGCGTTCGAGGATCAGGCGCTTGGACGGCAGGTCGGCGATGCGGCGGCACACGTCATTAAGCCGTGCCTCGGTCACCCCGATGCCTTGGGCGTAACGCGACAACGGCCAGTGCTGCTGGTAGTGCGCTTCGATCAGCTCATTGAAACGGTGGAAGATTTTCAAGTCCTCGTGGCGGGCAGGCGTGGCTTTCAGCGAATGGGAACACAGCCGCAACAGGCTGATCATGATCAACCGCGTCAGGCTGTCCAGGGCCGCACTGCGCCCCGACCGCTGGGCTTTCATCTCGTCGCTCAGCGACTCAAACAGAACGTCCAACCGGCGGATATCGCCTGCGTATTGCGGCCCCAACTGCGCCAGGACCACACACGCGGCGGGCAATTGCGCCCCCGTCGGCGCCAGGCTGGCGTCGGCTTCGATCAGTTGCCACACCAATTGCTGACGCACCGTCAGCACATGCCCGTCGCTGTCCGGCTCGGTCACGAAGGAATGCGCGACCGTGGGTGGCGTGAGGAAGAACATCGGCCCCGATTCGACGTACTGCTGGTCGTCCAGGTACACGCGCACGGTGCCGCTTTTCACGTAGTGAACCTGGAAAAACCGGTCGTGCCGATGCACCGGCATGTTACGGCCGAAAAAATCCGCCAGGTTGGCCAACTGGTCGTAATGCACTTCGGCATCGCTGTAGCGCTGGTCGTAGACCTGGCCAATGTTGATGTTCGGAATGGGTTGACGGTCGCTCATCGCACGCTACTCGTTTTTAGTCTGATTGCCGCCGTGCAGCGGCTCTCATCCTGCACCGATTCGGTCGGCACAACCACCGAAGAAACAGTCTGTCACGCTTGACGATAGTTAACATCTTAATTATAACGGTTAACACATTAACTAAATCCAGGGCCTCCATGGACCTGCCAGGAGAATGCATGAGCCGCGCCTTGCATGACGTCGCGACGGGCACCCTTTTCGGTGTCGCGCTGAACTACCAGGGGTTGCTCAAGCAGCACCTCGCCGAATTCGAAGCGCCGCCGTATCAGAAGCCGCCGGTCAAACCGGTGCTGTTCATCAAGACGCCCAACACGCGTAACCAAAACGGTGGCGATGTCGTGCACCCTGGCCAGGGCGAACGCCTGCAGCCTGGGCCGGCATTGGCGGTGGTGATGGGCAAGGACGCCAGCCGCGTCAGTGCAGCCGACGCCCTCGACTACGTGGCCGGTTTTACCCTCGTCAACGAGTTCAGCCTGCCGGAAGACAGCTACTACCGCCCCGCCGTCAAAGCCAAATGCCGCGATGCGTTCTGCGCCATCGGGCCGGAGCTGGTGCCGACCGCACAGCTGGATGACCTGCACAGCCTGGCGATCACGCTGTACGTCAACGGCGAGATCCGCCAGCAAAACACCACGGCCAACTTCGTCCGCAGCATTCCATTGCTGATCGCCGAGATCAGCGAATTCATGACCCTGCACGCGGGCGACGTGCTGATCACCGGCACTCCCGAAGGCCGGGTGGATGTGCAACCTGGCGATACCGTGGAGGTCGAGATCAGTGGCCTGGGCCGCCTGGTCAATCACATCAAGGCAGAGGAGCTCTCATGAAACACGCCCGTATTCGCTTTGAAGGTGAAGTCCATTCGGTACAGGTCGAAGCTGAAAACGCCGTGCGCCTGGCTGACGGCCGCCTGCTGGCCGAAGACCAGGTGCAATGGTTGCCGCCGGCCACCGGTAACATGTTCGCCCTGGGCCTGAACTACGCCGACCACGCCGCCGAACTGGCCTTCACGCCGCCGACCGAACCGCTGGCTTTCATCAAATCCGTGGGGACGTACACCGGCCACAACCAAGAGACCTGGCGCCCGGATAACGTCGCCTACATGCACTACGAGTGCGAGCTGGTGGCCGTCATCGGCAAGCCGGCGCGCAACGTCAAGCGCGAAGACGCGCTGGATTACTTGGCGGGTTACACCGTGTGCAACGACTACGCCATTCGCGACTACCTGGAAAATTACTACCGCCCCAACCTGCGCGTGAAAAACCGCGACGCCACCACACCTGTCGGCCCGTGGATCGTCGATGTAGCCGATGTACCGGACCCAGGCAACCTGACACTGCGCACCTGGATCAACGGTGAACTGCGCCAGGAAGGCAGCACCCAGGACATGATTTTCGACATTCCCTACCTGATCGAATACCTGTCCAGCTTCATGACCTTGCAGCCCGGCGACATGATCGCCACCGGCACGCCCGAAGGCCTGGCCGACGTCGTACCTGGTGATGAAGTGATTGTGGAAGTCGAAGGCGTGGGCCGCCTGGTTAACCGAATTGTCAGCGAAACGGCGTTCTTCAACGCCCGTAAAGAGGCTTGAGCAGCATGATCAAACATTGGATCAACGGCCGTGAGGTCGACAGCAAAGACGTGTTCGTCAACTACAACCCGGCCACCGGTGAAGCCATCGGTGAAGTGGCCAGCGGCGGTGCCGAGGAAGTCGCGCAAGCCGTGGCGGCCGCCAAGGAAGCCTTCCCCAAGTGGGCAGGCACACCGGCCAAGGAACGTGCACGCTTGATGCGCAAGCTCGGTGAACTGATCGAACAGAACGTGCCGCACCTGGCCGAGCTGGAAACCCTCGACACCGGCCTGCCGATTCACCAGACCAAAAACGTGTTGATTCCACGGGCGTCGCACAACTTCGATTTTTTCGCTGAAGTCTGCACGCGCATGGACGGTCACAGCTACCCGGTCGATGACCAGATGCTCAACTACACGCTCTACCAACCGGTGGGTGTCTGCGCGCTGGTGTCGCCCTGGAACGTGCCGTTCATGACCGCCACCTGGAAGACTGCACCGTGCCTGGCGCTGGGCAATACCGCCGTGCTGAAGATGTCCGAGCTGTCACCGCTGACCGCCAACGAGCTGGGCCGGCTGGCCGTCGAAGCCGGCATTCCCAACGGCGTGTTGAACGTGATCCAGGGCTACGGCGCGACCGCCGGTGACGCCTTGGTGCGTCACCCCGATGTGCGCGCGATTTCCTTTACCGGCGGCACCGCCACCGGCAAGAAAATCATGCAGACCGCCGGCCTGAAAAAATACTCCATGGAACTGGGCGGCAAGTCGCCAGTGCTGATCTTCGAGGACGCCGACCTGGAACGCGCCCTCGACGCTGCGCTGTTCACCATCTTCTCGCTCAACGGCGAACGCTGCACCGCCGGGAGCCGGATCTTCATCCAGGAAAGCGTGTACCCACAGTTCGTCGCCGAGTTTGCCGCTCGCGCCAAACGCCTGATCGTCGGCGACCCGCAAGACCCGAAAACCCAGGTCGGCTCGATGATTACCCAGGCCCATTACGACAAGGTCACAGGTTACATCAAGATTGGTCTCGAAGAAGGCGCTACCCTGCTCGCCGGTGGCTTGGAGCGCCCGGCCAATCTGGCGGCGCACTTGAGCAAAGGCCAGTTTATCCAGCCAACGGTGTTTGCTGACGTGAACAACACCATGCGTATTGCCCAGGAAGAAATCTTCGGCCCGGTGGTGTGCCTGATTCCGTTCAAGGATGAAGCCGAAGCCCTGCAACTGGCCAACGCCACCGAGTATGGCCTGGCGTCCTATATCTGGACCCAGGACATCGGCAAGGCACATCGTCTGGCCTATGGCATCGAAGCGGGCATGGTGTTTATCAACAGCCAGAACGTGCGCGATCTGCGCCAGCCGTTCGGCGGTGTGAAAGGCTCAGGCACGGGTCGTGAAGGTGGCCAGTACAGTTTCGAAGTGTTCGCCGAAATCAAAAACGTGTGCATCTCGATGGGCAGCCATCACATTCCACGCTGGGGCGTCTGAGCGACACCAGAAGCCCCTAAGACAACAACAATAATTTCAGGAGAATCATCATGGGCGAAGTCGTCCTGGCGGCGAAAATCTGCCACGTACCCTCGATGTATTTGTCGGAGCTTCCCGGTAAACACCATGGTTGCCGTGAAGCGGCGATTGCCGGTCACAAAGAGATCGGCCGTCGCGCCCGCGAGCTGGGGGCCGATACCGCCGTGGTGTTCGACGTGCACTGGCTGGTCAACAGCGCCTACCACGTCAACAGCGGCGAGCACTTCAAAGGCATCTACACCAGCAATGAACTGCCGCACTTCATCAAGAACATGGAATACGAGTACCCAGGTTGCCCCGAACTGGGTGAGCTGATCGCGGCCGAAGCCAACGCCGCCGACGTACGCACGCTGGCCCACAATATCCCGAGCCTGGAGCTGGAATACGGCACCTTGGTGCCGATGCGCTACATGCACATGGGCGTACCCGACGAGCAAAGATTCAACGTGGTGTCGGTGGCCGCCTGGTGCGCCTGGCATCGCCTGCAAGACAGCTTCACCTTCGGCGCCGCTGTGCGCCGGGCCATCGAGAAAAGCGACCGCAAAGTCGTGGTGCTGGCCTCGGGTTCGCTGTCGCACCGTTTCTCCGACGACCGCAATGCTGAAGCCAATATCCATAACTGGACCCGCGAATTCGACAAGCAGGTCGACCTGCATGTGGTGGAACTGTGGCGCCAGGGCCGCTGGAAAGAGTTCTGCGCCATGCTGCCGGACTACGCCGAGCATTGCTTCGGCGAAGGCAAGATGCATGACACCGCCATGCTCCTGGGGTTGCTCGGCGGACCGGACTACGACAAGCCAGCCGAGATCATCACGCAACCCTTCGGCAGCTCGGGCACCGGCCAGATCAACGCCATTTTCCCTGTTTGAGCGCATGGCCGCCCGGTATCCCCGGGCGGCCTCAAGGAGCCCCTCATGCCCCACTTTATCGTTGAGTACACCGACAACATCGAACAGCAAGCCGACCTGCCTGGCCTGTTCGAAACAGTCCACGCCACCCTGGGCGACAGCGGCGTGTTTCCCCTGGGTGGCATCCGCAGCCGTGGGGTGCGCCTCGACACCTGGCGCATGGCCGATGGCAAGCACGACTACGCCTTCGTGCACATGACGTTGAAGGTCGGGCATGGTCGCGACCTGGCAACCCGCCAGAAGGTCGCCGAACAACTCTTCGCGGTGATCACCCAGCACTTCGCCGCGCTGCAGGACCAGCGGCTGCTGGCGTTGTCGTTTGAAATGATCGAGCTGCACGAGCAGCTCAACTTCAAGCAAAACAACGTGCACGCCTTCCTCAAGGCGCAAGTGGGCTGACACACCCACCCGCTCGTTCCATCGGCCTCTCAGACAAAAAGTATAAAACCATGAGCTCAGCCAATACCGCCGACACCCTCGGCACCGACGTCCGTGACCAAACCCACAGCACCGTGACTTGGCGGCTGATGCCGCTGCTGCTGATCTGCTACCTCTTTGCCCACCTCGACCGCATCAACATCGGCTTCGCCAAGATGCAGATGAGCGCCGACCTCAACTTCAGCGACACCGTCTACGGCTTCGGCGCCGGCCTGTTCTTCGTGGCCTACGCGCTGTTTGGCGTGCCCAGCAACATCGCGCTGGACCGCGTGGGCCCCCGTCGCTGGATTGCCGCGTTGATGGTGGTGTGGGGGGCGTTGTCGACGTGCATGTTCCTGATCGACAGCGCCATGGGCTTCTATGTGCTGCGCTTTTTGCTCGGTGTGGCCGAGGCCGGTTTCTTCCCAGGCATCCTGGTATTTTTGAACCGTTGGTACCCGGCCGGTCGGCGCGCGCAAGTCACCGCCCTGTTTGCCATCGCCGTGCCGATGGCCGGGGTCATCGGCGGGCCGCTCTCCGGCGGCATCCTGGAACACTTTCATGACCTGGGCGGTTTGCGCGGCTGGCAATGGATGTTTGTCATTGAAGGCGCCCCCGTGATTCTGCTTGGGCTGGTGGTGCTCAAGTGTCTGCCGGACAGCTTCGAAACGGTGAAGTGGCTGACGCCCGTGCAAAAGCAACAACTGCGCGAGCAGCTGCACCAGGAAGAACACCGCAAATCCATCACCTCGTTCTCGGCCATTCTCCGTAACCCGCAAGTGTGGCTGCTGGTGGCGGTGTATTTCGCGGTAATGCTGGCGGTCAACACCCTGGCGTTCTGGATGCCGACACTGATCCATGGCGCCGGCATCGGCAGTGACGGCAAGGTCGGGCTGCTCAGTGCGTTGCCCTACTTGGCCGGTTGTTTCTTCATGCTCGGCTGCGGACGATCGTCCGACCGCCACCGCGAACGCCGCTGGCACCTGTGCGTGCCCTTGCTGATGTCGGCGGCCGGTATTGCCATCGCCGGGCTCGCCCCCGCCAACCCGGCCCTGGTGCTGGGCGGCCTGATCATCGCCGGCATGGGTGCCAGCGCGGCGTTGCCGATGTTCTGGCAGTTGCCGCCGGCGTTCCTGTCCAACCACACCCAAGCCGCCGGCATCGCCTTGATCAGTTCCTTCGGCAGCATCGCCTCGTTCTTTGCGCCGTACTTGATCGGCTGGATGCGCGACACCACCCAGAGCGCCAGCCTGGCGCTTTACGTGCTGGCGCTGCTCATTGCACTCGGTGGCTTGCTGGTGCTGCGCACCCAGGCGGCCATCGTCAACCCTCAGTAAGAGTACCCTTGCCATGCTTGATCAACACCTCATTCAGCAAGCCGCCGCCCGCCTCGACCAGGCTGAACGCTCACGCGAGCAGGTGCGTCAGTTTTCCCTGGATCACCCAGAAATCACTATCGAAGACGCCTATGCCATTCAACGCGCCTGGGTAGCGCAGAAAATCAAGGATGGGCGCAAGCTGGTCGGGCATAAAATCGGCCTGACCTCCCGCGCCATGCAGGTTTCGTCCAACATCACCGAGCCGGATTACGGCGCGCTGCTCGACGACATGTTCTTCGATGAAGGCACCGACATCCCGTTCGAACGCTTTATCGTGCCGCGCGTCGAGGTGGAGCTGGCGTTCATCCTCGGAAAACCGCTCAAAGGCCCGAACGTGACGGTGTTTGATGTACTGGACGCCACCGAATGGGTGATCCCGGCGCTGGAGATCATCGACGCGCGCATCCAGCAAGTCGACCCGCACACCAAGGCGACCCGCAAGGTGTTCGACACCATCTCCGACAACGCCGCCAACGCCGGCGTGGTCATGGGCGGGCGTGCCGTGCGCCCCACCGGGATCGACCTGCGCAAGGTGCCCGCCGTGCTCTACCGCAATGGCGTGATCGAGGAATCCGGCGTCTCGGCCGCCGTGCTCAATCACCCGGCCAAAGGCGTGGCCTGGCTGGCGAACAAACTGGCGGCCTATGACGTGACCCTGCAACCCGGGCAAATCATCCTGGGCGGCTCTTTCACCCGCCCTGTCGCGGCCAACCCAGGCGATACCTTCCATGTCGATTACGACATGCTGGGCTCCATCGCCTGCCGATTCGTCTAACCGGAGATCGCTCGATGGATATGCCTGTCAACACCTTCAAACAGCGCCTGCGCAGCGGTGAAACCCAGATCGGCCTGTGGCTGGGCTTGTCCGATGCCTACTGCGCCGAGCTGGCCGCCAACGCCGGGTTCGACTGGCTGCTGATCGACGGCGAACATGCGCCCAACGACCTGCGCGGCATGCTCGGCCAGCTCCAGGCCGTGGCGCCCTACCCCAGCCATCCGGTGATTCGCCCGGTCGTCGGCGACACCGCACTGATCAAGCAAGTGCTGGATATCGGCGTGCAAACACTGCTGGTGCCCATGGTGGAAAACGCAGAGCAAGCGCGGCAACTGGTGAATGCCATCCACTACCCGCCCAACGGGGTTCGGGGCGTCGGCAGCGCACTGGCCAGGGCGTCGCGCTGGAACAGCATTCCCGGTTACCTCGACCACGCCGATGAGCAGATATGCCTGCTGGTACAGATCGAAAGCCGCGAAGGCCTGGCCAACCTCGACGCGATTGCCGCCGTGGAGGGGGTCGACGGCGTATTTATCGGGCCGGCGGACCTGAGCGCCTCGATGGGCCATCGCGGCAACCCGGCTCATCCGCAGGTGCAGACGGCAATCGAAGACGCCATTGCGCGCATCCGCAGCGCCGGCAAAGCCGCCGGTATTCTCAGCGCCGACCCGACACTGGCTCGGCGCTACATCGAACTGGGAGCGGCGTTTGTCGCGGTGGGCGTGGACACCACAGTGCTGATGCGCGGGCTACAAACCCTGGCGGCGGCGTTCAAGGGTTCATCGGCACCCACCAGCTCCGCTGGCGCTATCTACTGACAGTGCAGGCGCCGGCTTTTGATCTGCTTGTGATCTGCTTGTGATCTGCTTGTGATCCAGCTTTTGATCTTGATCTCAGGCGCCCCGTCAAACACGCTGGCCGAACGCAGGCTTGAATCCGTGGGCAACCCGGCAGGACGCCGGGTTAGCCGCCCCGCGCCATGGATGGCGCGTGGCGGCGGCCCACGGATTCAAGCCGGAGTGAGGGCACACCGAGCCTAGGCGAGGTGCCGAGTGTTGGGGCGAAGCGTTTTTGGTTACTTTTGGCGCTCTTCCAAAAGTGACCCGCCGTAAGGGCGGAACCCATAGCAGCCGCTACCTAAATAACGGATATGTACTCCGTCTGATCCAACATCCAGGTCGGCTGCCAGGCCGCCATCGGGAGCAAGCCCCCTCCCACATTTGGATCGGTTTACATCCACGCTTAACTAGCGCTTGAGGCCTTTAAGCTCGTTGAGCAATACCAGCAAAGTCTGCAGCTTCTCTTCGCCAAAGTCCGCCTGCAAACGCTGGTAATTGGCCTCCATGCTCTGGCTCATCGAATCGAAACACGCTTGCCCCTTCTCGGCCAGCCGCACCAGCACACGCCGTTGATCCTGTTGCGCCTTGCGCCGCTCAACCATGCCCGCCGCTTCCATGCGCACCAGCACACCGGTCATGCTCGGCTTGAGGATGCACGCCAGCTCGGCCAGGCGATTGATCTCAAGCTCCTCGTGCTGGCTCAAGATACGAATGACCCGCCACTGCTGCTCGGTCAGTCCGTGTTGATTGAGCGAAGGCCGGAAAAACCCCATGGCGGCTTCACGCGCCTGGAGCAAAGTAAGGGTCAAGGATTGGCGCGGTTTGGACATAAAGGGAGACGTCGTAATTAGTTAACAGATTAACAACACTCTAACACCGGCCGCCGATTGGCGTGTGCCGCTTTAATGCCCGGCCGGATTCATCGTTGATATTGGCAGCCACGATCAAGGCCGGCGGCACACAGAATCAAGACACCTACCGCTCGGAAGGCACTTAATACACCCCAACAGGCACAGAGCTGTTTGTCGGCTCTGCAGCGAGATCCCTTCACTTTTCCAGGCTGCGCCATGATCAATATCGAAACGCCTACCTACTATTCGGCAACCAAGAAATACAACCTCAGCTTTCCCACGCTCGAGCAGGACGTGGAAGCCGATGTGGTCGTGATTGGCGGCGGTTTCTCGGGCATCAATACCGCACTGGAACTTGCGGAAAAAGGCATCACTAACATCGTGGTACTCGAGGCGCGCTACCTGGGCTTCGGCGGTACGGGCCGCAACGGCGGGCAGATCATGGCGGGGATCGGCCATGACCTGGAAAAAATCAAGAACCAGGTGGGCGACGAGGGCCTGCGTCAGATCTTTGAAATCAGCGAGCTGGGCGCCGGCATCATCAAGGACCGTATCGCCAAATACGCAATCGATGCCGACTTCTGCCACGGCTATGGCTACATGGGCTTCAATGCCCGCCAGGAAAAAACCCTGCGCGCCTGGGAGAAGGACTTCCAGTCGATCAACACCAAGGACGAAATCCGTTTTATGGCCGGGTCCGAGGTCAAGCAGATCATCGGCTCCGACGCCTACACCAGCGCGTTGCTGCACATGGGCGGCGGGCACGTGCACTCGCTGAACCTGCTGCTGGGCGAAGCCAAGGCGCTGGCCGGTCACGGCGTGCGCATCTTCGAGCACAGCCCCGCCCTGGAGGTCAGCTACGGCGAGCGCATCACCGTGCGCACCGGCCGAGGGTCAGTCAAAGCCGCCAAGCTGCTGTGGGCCTGCGACAGTTTCCTCAACAAACTGGAACCTGAACTGCACAAAACCACCGTCAACACCTACGCCTTCCAGCTGATGACCGAACCGCTGTCGGACGAGATGATCCACCGCATCAGCCCGATCCGCGGTGCCTACAGCGATATTCGGCCGGTCATCGACTACTACCGCGTCACCAACGAGAACCGTCTGCTGTTCGGTGCCGCCACGCCGTTTGTCGAGCACATCCCGCTGGACCTCAAAGCCTGGAACCGCAACCTGATGCTGAAGATTTTCCCGTACCTGAAGGACGTCAAAATCGACCTGGCGTGGGGTGGGCCGATGGCGACCGGGGCCAACCTGTTCCCGCAGATCGGCACGCTGAGCGGGCGCCCCAACGCCTTCTACGTGCAGGGTTACGCAGGTTTTGGGGTTACGCCCAGCCACATCATCTGCAAGGTCTTGGCCGAAGGCATGAGCGAAGGCTCTTCGCGCTACGACCTGATCAGCTCGGTCAAGCATGCACAGATCCTCGGCAAGGATCATATCCGCCCACTGCTGCTCACGGCCGGCAAAAGCCTTCACCAACTCTCGGGCTATTTCAACGGTCGCCGTTAAGCCCCGCTGTTTCATTCACAGGAGAACTGCCATGCCCGTTACGACCCTGAAAAAAGATACCCAACTGTCGGACCTCGATGCCTGGGGCACCGTTGCCGACCTGGGCTCCGAGATCCTCGAAGGTGAAGTCAACGCCTTTGGCAAAATGACCTTCGGCGCACCGACCGACCCCGTCAGCAGCGCCTATTTCGGCACCACCCAAGGCAAATTCCGGATGGTCTACCCGTTCGCCGAGCAAGCCACGGTGGTCACCGGCGAGGTGCTGTTGACCGACGAAAGCACCGGCCAGACCACCCGCTACAAGGCCGGCGACAGCTGGTTTGTGACCAAGGGCACGCCGGTATTGTGGGAGGTGGTGAGCGAGAGTTTTGTGAAGCATTATTTCGCGGTAGTCTGATCGCTTTCGCCTGCTGGCTTCGGCCAGCAGCGTTTTCTCCGGCGCAGGTGACTGACCATGCACGCCCTCCCCGCTCAGGAAGTTGCCGGCCATTGCCTGCAGGCTTTTACCCAGCTCGTCCCCGTCAGCCAGGCGGCGTTCTATTGTGTCGACCGCCAACTGCAAGCGTGCGACTTCCGGCTGCACGGCATGAGCCGTGAAATGCACCGCGACTATCTGGACAACTACCGCCAATTCGACCCGTTGCAACCGCGCAATTGCCTGTCCAGCGGGTTGACGGTGGTGCCCCTGGGTTTCGCCATGGCACGCCAGCCGCCGCGTGACAGCCACCGTTACCGAAACTTCCTGCAGCGTTACGGCGTGGTCGATGTGGTGGAGATCGTCGCCCATCGCGCCGACCAGCCGCAGGCGGCCATCTCCTTGCTGCGCACCGCCGAACAAGGGGTGTTTACCGCCGACCAATTGACTCAGCTCAACGCGTTGCAGGCGTTGCTGCAGATGGCCGTGGCCAATATGCAGCCCTGCGACGATGCGCTGGCCGGGCTTACGCCCAAAGAGCGCCAGATCGCCTGGTTATTGCGTCAAGGTGCAAGCAACAAGCAATTGGCACTGGAGCTCGGCGTCGGCCTGCCGACCATCAAGACCCACCTGATCCACCTGTTTCGCAAGACGGGCGTGAGCAGCCGCACCGAGCTGGTCGCCGCACTGTTTCTTTAAGCCGCCTCAACCTTTCGGTTGATAGGCGAGCCTCCTCGCCCGCCGCATGATCCGGGATGTCCATTCCATCAACCGGAGCCATGCCATGACCACCCAATCCGACTGGATCACCGTAGGCGCCCTCGCCGACGGTTTCGCGCCCGACGCGTTTATCCTGCCCAACCTTGCCGACCTCAACGGCAAGACCTTCCACCTGCACTTCGCCAACGGTTGGCAGATCGAGCATCGCTTTGACACCGAGGCGTTGCACTGGCATGCCGCCGACGGTCACTCCAGCGGGTCGGCCGCATACCGCGCCACCTCGGTACGCCCGGGCCTGTACTTGGTCGACTTCATCAAGCACGAGGCCGGTCAGGCCTGGTCGATCAGCCTGGTGCTGGACACCACCACGTCGTCCTTTACCGCCGTGATCGGCCGCATGCCCAAGCGCGAACAAACCGAGGAAGGCCTTTACAGCCGTGCCCTGGCCGGCAAGGCCCTGACCTCGGTGGACGTGGACTTCCTGCATGGCAGCCTGGACCAACCCTGGCAGCCCGGCCAATGCCCCCACGCGCCCACTCAGGAACTGACCGGCTTGCGCAACCTGTATCGCTACAGCCCCAGCGAAGTCTACGAACACATCTACCTGAACGATCAGTTCTATGCCTGGCAATGCCTCAAGGGTGTGGAACAAGGCTTGTGCGACACCGACCGCTGTCACTACTACAAGATTGCCGATCAGTTGTACCTGTTCGTCTGGCGCGAAAAGATCATCCCCACCCTCGGTCTGGTCCTGATCGACCTGCAACAGCACCGCAGCGACGGCAAGATCTTCGGCTATGCCGGCGCGGCCTTCGATGAGCTGTCGAACTTTCCGGTCAGCTCCTACTGCCAAGTGCTCAACCGCACGGAGTATCCCGATGCCTGATCCACGTACCGTTGTGATCACCGGGGCCGGCACGGGCATCGGTGCCGCCTGCGCCCGGCTCTACGCCGCCGAGGGCGCCAACCTGGTGCTGATCGGCCGGCGCCACGAGCCTCTGGAGCAAGTGGCCGGGGACACCGGCGGCCTAGTCCTGGTCGGCGACGCAGCTTGTCCGGACAGCTGGGAAGGCTTCGTCGCACAGATCCGTGAGCGCTACGGCCGCCTGGATGTGCTGCTGGCCTGCGCCGGTGGGCATGGTGTGGGCAGCGCCACCCAGACCAGCCCTCCCACCTGGGAGGCGGCCTTACGCAGCAACCTGGACAGTGCGTTCTACAGCGCCCGCGCCTGCCTGCCGCTGCTGATCGAATGCGCCGGCACTATCGTGTTGCTCGGCTCCATCGCCTCCCTGGCCGCCGGTCCCGAAGTGTGCGGCTACACCACCGCCAAGCACGCGTTGCTCGGGCTCAATCGCTCCCTGGCGCGGGATTACGGCCCACGCGGCGTGCGCGTGAACGCGGTGTGCCCAGGCTGGGTCACTACGCCGATGGCCGACGAAGAAATGCATCCGCTGATGAGCTTTTATGGGGACACACTGCCGCAAGCCTATGCCCGCGTATGCGCCGACGTTCCGTTACGACGCCCCGCCAGCGCCGAAGAAATCGCCAAGGTCTGTCGCTTCCTGGCCAGCCGCGATGCCTCGATCATCACCGGGGCCAGCGTGGTCGCCGACGGCGGTTCGAGCATCGTCGATGTGCCGACACTGGCCTATGCCCATATGGAGCGCGCACATGCCTGACGACTTGAATTTCAGCGGCAAAACCGTGCTGGTCACTGGTGGCGCGCAGGGCATCGGCCGGGCCATCGTCGAGGCGTTTGCTGTGCGCGGCGCGCGCGTGATGATTGCCGACCTTCAGTTGGCGCAAGCCCAGGCGCTGGCCGACGACCTGACGGCGCGAGCGTGCCAGGTCGCGGCCATCGAGGTTGACCTGGCCGATGCGGCGGCGGTACTCGAATGGGTGAAGGGAATCGAACGCAGCTGGGGCCGCCTGGATATCCTGGTGCACAACGCCGGCTACTTTCCGTTGACGCCATTCGCACAGATCACCCCGGCGATTCTTGAGCGCACGTTGGCGGTCAACCTCTCGGCCCTGTTCTGGTTGACCCAGGCCGCCTTGCCCATGTTTCAACGCCAGGGCGGCGGCTGTGTGCTGGTCACGTCGTCGGTCACCGGGCCACGGGTTGCCTACCCAGGGCTCAGCCACTACGCGGCGTCAAAGGCCGGGGTGACCGGTTTTATCCGCAATGCGGCGCTGGAGCTGGCCGCCTACCAGGTGCGCGTCAACGGCGTGGAGCCCGGGATGATTGCCACGCCGGCCATGGATAACCTGGGCGACAACCAGGTCAATGCCGACATCGCCACCCGCGTGCCCCTGGGACGGCTCGGTGCTCCGGAAGATATTGCCGGGGCCATGTTGTTCCTGGCGTCCGACCTGGCGGCCTACATCACCGGGCAGACCATCGTGGTAGATGGCGGGTCGACTTTGCCTGAGGTGAAGTGACCTCTATCGGGCTGTAAACCGGATCAACTGTGGGAGAGGGATTGCCCTAATACCAGTCAGTTAAGGGCAAACACTGTACCTGTGGCGAGGGAGCTTGCTCCCGTTGGACTGCGCAGCAGTCCCGGTTTTTTCGAGCAAAGAGCTGGGGCCGCTTCGCGGCCCAACGGGAGCAAGCTCCCTCGCCACAGGTTATTTTTTACCCTTTCTACGTCTTAACTGACTGGCATTAGAGCTTGCCCCCGATGGCAGTGGGTCAATCACCGGATGCACCCACTGACACGCCCTCATCGGGAGCAAGCACCCTCCCACCTGTTGATAGCGGTGTATCAGCTGAATAACGCTCGGCCCTTTCAAGCATCGACAGTAATGGTCTGCATCACCCGGCAGACCCGTCTGGTGGATGGCGGGCTGTAAACCGGATCAACTGTGGGAGGAGGCTTGCCCTAATGCCAGTCAATTAAGGGCAAACACTGTACCTGTGGCGAGGGAGCTTGCTCCCGTTGGACTGCGCAGCAGTCCCGGTTTTTTCGAGCAAAGAGCTGGGGCCGCTTCGCGGCCCGGCGGGAGCAAGCTCCCTCCCACATTTTGATCGGGGTGTATCCGCTGAAGAACTGTCCCCCCATTAGAGCATCGACAGTGAATCACTCAACACCCGCGACAAGGCCGCAAGCCGTTTGACGTAACCCTGGGGCGTCGAGTAGATCAGCTCCACATGCAGGCTGTCGACGATACCCAGGTAGGCGTCGCAAAACACCTCAAGCGCCTCGGGTTGCACTGTGCTGTACCGACCTTGCGCTGCACGCTGAAAGTCATCGCGAATGCGCGCCAGGTAACCCTCGAATCCTGCGGTGATGACGCCGCGAATGTCCGTCGGCGGAAAGTACGCCGTGCGCAACAGGAAGCGCAGGTGCGCCGACCCTTCATAACGCCCGCTCAACCGTTCAAGGTGCAACTGCCCCGGCACGCCGGTGTATCCGGCTTCCTCCTTGAAGCATTGCGCGATGTACGAGTGCTCATGGGCCAAGGCAATCTCGAAGACCTTCTGAAACAGCGCATCCTTGCTGACAAAGTGCGCATACAGCGACGCCTTGCGCATGCCGGCCCTCTCTGCGATTGCGCTCAGCGAGGAGGCGTCGTAGCCGTGATCGGCAAAGTGTTCGACCGCCACGGTACAAATGTTATGGGCCGACAGGGTGAGCGGTTTCATTGATCGATGCGAACCTACGCCGCCCCGACCGTTTGCTGCAGGTGGGTAGACCGAAAGTCCTTGGGCGACAGGTCGAATTGCTTCTTGAACGAGCGGCTGAAGTGCGCGGAATCGGTGAAGCCCCATTTGTAGGCGATCGAGGTGATCGACTCACGTTTGAGGAAGGGGTTGGTCAGATCATCCGCGCTGCGTTTTAGCCGGGCACGCTGGATGTAGCGGCAGACGCTGTCGTCCTGCTCTTCAAACAAACGGTACAAATGCCGCACCGAGATGTTCAAACGATTGGCCAGGCCCACCGGGCTCAAGCCGGGCTGGGTCAGCGATTCGTCGATGACTTTCTGTACGTAGCTGCGCAGGTTACTGCCCTGCAACGACGCCGCGCAGTCGCCCGGCGCGTCGTGCAATTCAAAGGCTGACCCGAGCAAGGAGACAAACGCCGCTTGCAGTGCCTCGGCCTCTTCAATCGAGTCCTGCCCCTCCAGGCCTTCTCGGCACAGTTGGTCCATCAACACATGGAGCATGCGGCCGCAGGCTTTGGTCGAAGAGATCTTGCCGAAGGTTTTCGGTGCACCACCCAGTTGCTTGCACACTTCGTGGCGTGAGAGTGCCAAGGACGCATGTTCGATAAGGCCGAACGGGCTGATCTCGATCGAGCCCGTGGAGTCCATCAGCAACATATCGCCGGGGGCCAACTGGATGACCTGGTCGTTCTGGGTGATCTGGCAATAGCCGCTGCGCTGACTGACGAGGAAACAATGTTGGTCCATATCGTGATCGGCGTTGGGTCGCTCGCGCTTGATCAGCCCGGCATTGGTCCGCAGGTTGGCCAGTGACAGGCCGCCCCGGGAGTGCTTGGACACTTCACCGATGAACAGCGAACGGTTGAAGGCCAGTTCCGTGTCGAAATGGCCGCAGGCCGCTCGCAGGTCCCGAGTCCAGGTTTCCAACCCATAGTGCGCAGACTGATAAGTGCTCATGGCATCTCCACAATGGCTTCTTGTTTTTGTTGGCCAATAGTTAACATGTTATCTATATGGGCGCAACAAGTCCGTGATAGCGACTGTGGAAGCACTAATGATGCCAAGTATCCCGATCAGACGGCGCCCAATACCCGCTGCAAGCCCGCCAAAACAGTCAACAACCCTGCCCGTTGAGCGTCACTCAAAGGAATGTAGCGACGAAACACCGGCATGCGGTTGACCACCTCGCTGCCGCCGATGTGTTCCAGCCGCACCTGCCATTGATGCCCGCTCAACGCGATGTGCAGTCGCTTGAAGTCGAGCCCCATCAGCGCTTGATGCAGGCTGAGGTCGTCGTTCAAAGCCGCCTCGAACCTGGCGAGTAGAGCCGGCTCTCCCGAGCGTTGCCGACACGCCAGCCCCGTGCGTCGAATCGACCCGCGGTGGTGCAGCTCAAAGCGTGCACTGCCCTGCTCTGTGGCGGGCACCGTGAGCATGAATTCGGTCATGACCAGGTGCATCAGCAGTTGCGATTCGGTGCGTTCGACAACGTCCACCTGCAGGCCGGTATCGTCCAAGCGAAACGCTGCACGGGCCGGCCCGGTCGAGGCGAAACTCGCCAGCCCGAGGTTACGCCTAACATATTCAAGCGTGACCCCCGGCCGGTAACCGGCCGGCGCCCGTTGGGCACTGAACAGCTCAGACAGCTTTTGCAGCCTGCTCGAGATAAGCGTTGTGAACGTTACCAGGCTCATGAGAAAACTCCTTGGCCAGCACTTCTTCGACCGAAGCGGGCTTGAATGGATTGACCTTCTGCACCACCAATGTCCAGAACAACGCGTAGGCCGCGGTGATCCCGAGCATTACCCCGAAAGGCACATAAATATCCGCCGGGTTCATGCCCGGCGGGGTGATGAACCACATGCCCAGCAAGATGCCGACACTGGAAAGAATCTGCGGCAACGGGAACAACGGCGACCGATAAGCCCGTGGCAGGTCAGGACGACGAATACGCAGGATAACCACCGACAGCGTCACCAGCAGGTAGGAAAAACTCCACGCACACACGGCGGCCAGCACCAGGTGCATGATGTTGTCGGTGTTGCCGCCCAGCCACAGCGCATACAGGCACGGAATCAGCATCGCCACCAGGATGCACAACAGCGGCGTCTTGAAGCGCGGATGCAAGTAAGTGAACACCTTGGGCAGCGCGCCATCCACCGCCATGCCGTAGAGAATCCGTGGCACACCCGCCATCAGCGTGTTGATGGTGGCGGCGCCGGCGAACAGAAAGCCAAGGCCCAGCCACAACGGGCCAATATCCCCCATGACCTGCTCGGCAAAGCGTGGAATCGCCATGGGCGTGTCCAACAAGTGCACGCCGGTGGCGGCATCCAGCAGTACGTTTTCCACCTGGCGCTTCATCGCGGCGCCGTAGATGAACATGCAGGTGGCCACGCTCAACAAGCCGAAAATCATCGCCTTGGGCATCACCTTCGCCGAATTGCGCAGGTCCGGCGCCAGCGGCGTGACGAACTCGCAGCCGACGAACATGAACATCGCCATGCCCACCAGCGACAGAATGGTGATCAGGTCGGTGCCCACCAGCGACACGCCGAACCAACCCTCGAGCTGCACCGCCGGCGCCGCGATCAGGCCCATCACGCCAAACACCATCAGCGTGGTCCACATGCCGAAGGTCAGGATGATCTCAGCCCTGCCAAAGGCGCTGACGCCAAAGGCATTCAGAATGCCGAATACCACCACAAACCCCACCCCCAGCAACCACGAACCGCCGGCAGACTCCGCCAGGGTGTTGAGGTGCTCGAAGTTCACCAGGGCCATGACCCCGGACAGAATCGTCTCCGCCGTCCCGGCAAACACATGCACGATCAGGTACGCCGACAAGGTGCCGGTAATGGCAAAGAAACGGCCCATGCCGCAGTTGATGTAGTCGTAGACCGAGCCGGTGGTCGGCAGGATTGAGGCGGCTTCGGCAAAGGTGGTCGCCTGGGCCAGCATCATCACCACCGCGATCAGCATGGCCACCGCGAACGCGCTGCCGCCGATGCCGAAGCCCATGGTCGCGGTGAGAATCACCGGGCTGGCCATGATCAGGCCGATGGTGCTGGCCAGCGCGGTCGGAAAACCGACGCTGCCCCGTTTCAAATGCTGTGTGAGCCGGTCATTGATCGACATGGTACGGATCCTCGAAAGCGGATTTCTGAGTGGATGCATCGAGCCGTACAAGGAGCCGGCGATAAAGCCCTCCCCAGCCAGTCCCTGATCGAAACGGCATCGTGCGCAAAATCACTGTGCGCCTCACACGCGCTGATCGTCTTGCCCATGTCTGCCGTCGCTTTTGCAGCTGCCTGCCAAGGCCTACGGCTTGGCGGGCAGGATCAATTACGTGGCACGCAGGTGAAAGACTTACCCCGCTGCGGATCATCTTAATGCGTCCTCGACCTATTGGCTGTCCAACCACGCTGGGGAACGTAACAATGGAGCACACACAAAGAACACGCAGGTTGTCCAAGGCCGTCGGCCTAGGTATCGCACTGTTGGTCGGCCACTCTTCGGCCCAGGCCTATGCGCTGTATGCCGACGATGACACGCACCTGAACGCGGACTTCCTGGCCGTATACGGGATGTTCAACAGCCGTCACAACTACGATGGCACGCCGGGCGGTTCGACCTGGCGCGAAGGGTTCATCAAGTATGGGTTGAGCGGCGATCAGGGCCTGGCCGGTAACGGCACCGCGTACGGCGCGCTCAATTGGGTCAGCTCCGGCACCTGGGGCGACGGCGACGCGGCGGGCAACACCGATGGCAGCGAGCGCACGACCAAAATCGAAGACGCCTACCTGGGGTGGCGCTCGGCTGACCTGTTTCCGGCGCTGGGCAAGGACGGTGTGGACTTTTCCCTCGGCCGCCAGGTGGTCAAGATCGGACGAGGGTTCCTGATCAACGACGACGGCCCCAACCTGGGCAACGGCCCGGCGGACGGTGCGTTGAATCGCGGTGGCGCCTACTACCTCGCGGCACGTCACGCGTTCGACCGCACCGCCGTGTTGCGCCTGGGTGGGCAAGAGGGGTTGCACGGCTCGGTGCTGTGGCTCAAGTCGGATAACCGTGCCCAGGCTGAAACCGAGCTGGCGGCGGGCACCCTCGACTACACGGGTGCCGCCGGTACGCTGGGGTTGACCTGGGTTCATGGCATAAGCGTCACCGACCAGTGGGCCAGCGATTTCCAGAAACAGCGCGAGGGCCTGAACACTTACAGCCTGCGCGGCGAAGGCAGCGCGGGCATCGACAACGCCAGCTTCGCTTTCGAATACGCCTGGCAAGACAAGGATGCAGGACCGCAAAAAGCCTGGTACGCCGAAGCCGGCTACACCTTCGCCGATGTCGTCTGGGCGCCGAAGTTGACCTACCGCTACACACGCTACTCACAAAAATGGGACCCGCTGTTCACCGGACTCAGCACCGGTTACGGCACTTGGTTCCAGGGCGAAGTGGCCTCCAATTATGCCGGCCCGTTCAACAGCAACACCGGTGTGCATCACGTCGGTCTCAAGGCGACACCGCTGGAGAACCTGACGGTCGGCGCGTTGTACTTCGACTTCACTACCTTGCACAAAAACGATGCATTGAACCTGGATGCCCGTGAGCTGGACCTGTACGCCGAGTGGGCAGTCAACAGCCACCTGATCATCAGCCCGCTGGTGGGCATTTATCAACCCAAGAAGGATGCCGACACCGGGGGTAACCAGGTGGGCGGCAATGGCACCAACCTCTATAGCCAACTGACCGTGGCCGTGCCTTTCTGAAGGCCCTCAGGAGCTGCGCGGTGCAGCTCCGTTGTGGCGAGGGAGCTTGCTCCAGCTGGGCTGCGTAGCAGTCCCATGGTTTGGGGCCGCTTCGCGGCCCAGCGGGAGCAAGCTCCCTCGCCACAGGTTCAGGGTTCGTCTTCCAGGTGGTCAGCAGTGGCTGATCAGTTGCTTCAATACCGTCTTGAAGGTTTCGATCTGGTCCTGGCTGAACTCGGCGCTACCACCGAAAACCCGCGCCCGACCTCGCCGACCCTGGCCGCTTCAATAGCGGCGTTCAAGGTCAGCAGAACAGGTACAAAAAGTCATCGGTGGCGAGGGAGCTTGCTCCCGTTGGACTGCGTAGCAGTCCCATGGTTTGGGGCCGCTTCGCGGCCCAGCGGGAGCAAGCTCCCTCGCCACAGGTTCGGGGTTCCTCTTCCAGGTGGTCAGCATTGGCTGATCAGTCGCTTCAATACCGTTTTGAAGGTTTCGATCTGGTCCTGGCTGAACTCGGCGAATACTTTCTCCTGTTGCTCACGGGCGATGGCCCAGAGGTCTTCGGTCTGTTCGATACCGACCGACGTCAAATAGACGCCGTCGTCGTCGGCCACCAGCCCTTTGCGCTTGAGGTTGGCCACGGCGTCCTCGATTTCCCGCACCGGCATCGCCACTTCCCGCAACAATTCACTGGCACTCAGCCGTGCGTCGTTCTCCAGCACCATCAGCATCCGCGCCTCGTTGGTGCGCAGGCCGGTGGACAATTGCCGGGGCTGATAGCTGGACTGGTAGGCGCGTACCGCCTGGGTCATCAGGTAATACAGGTTGTGACTCAAGCGCCCCTGAAAATGACTGCTGGGCGGTTGCCCTTCGTCGCGCTGGGTCATGCGGGTATGGGGCAGGACCATCGAATAAGCGCCCTGATGATAAAGCAGCGGCGCACGGCCGAAATCATCGAAGGCCACGACCTTGCCGATCATGATCCAATGGTCGCCGCCGTCCACCTGCTGGTATTTCTCGCAGTGAAACCGCGCCGAGCAATCGGCGAACACCGGCGCCCCGCCCTGCCCCGACTGGTACTCGATCGCGGCGAACCGGTCGTCCTTGGGCCGGGCAAAATTGTTCGAGAGGTCGATCTGGTCAGCGGCCAGCACGTTGACCGCAAAATGGCTGGCCTGCTCGAACACGCCGTGGCTGCTCGAACGTTTGTCGATACTCCACAACACCAGCGGTGGGTCCAGGGACACCGAGTTGAAACTGTTGGCGGTGACGCCCACCTTGCGGCCAGAGGCATCTGCGGCAGTCACCACGGTCACGCCCGTGGCAAAGTTGCCCAGGGCCCGGCGAAAGGCGCGTGGGTCAAAGGTCGATTCAGACATGCAAGGCTCCCGGACTGCGTCAGGCGCAGCCCTGATGGTTGTTATCAAAACGCCGGTTCAGATCATGCTCGGGTCGGGTTCCAGGCCCATCAGCTCGCGGCCGAGGATCTGCGCGCACACGTCGTAGTCGGTGTAGGCATGAGCGCCAGTCATGTGCGAATCGCGGAATAGGCGTTGCATTTCGTTGTGTTCGAACCAGGCATTGCCGCCGGCGGCTTCGAACAGGCGGTCCACCGCCTGGATGCACATCTTGGTGGCGTAAGCCTGGTTGGTGCGCCAGAACGCCAGGGTTTCGCGGCTGGGATAACGCTGCTGCTCACTGTGTTCGGCGTGTTCGTTCCAGGTTTTTTCGAGAAAGGCACGCGCGGCGGCGACCTGGTGAGTCGACTCGGCCAGGCGCATCAACGCCGGGGTGGCGGCACCGACGGCGGCACCGGTGTAGGCACGCACGCGGGTCTTGGTTTTTTCGCGGAACACCTCGAGCATCCGCTCGGCAACACCCAGGCTGACCGTGGAAAAACCACTGGCAAAATAAGGCCGGTAGGGCGAGTAGAAAATCTTGCTGTCGGGGTACAAACCAAAGCCGGCGGACTTGCCTTCCATCATGTCCTTGGCCTTCTGGATGCGGTGTTCGGGCACCCGGGCCTTGTCGATGATCAACGTCTTGGTGCCGCTGCCTTTCATGCCTGCCGCAAACCAGTCATCGCGTATCTGATAATCGCTGCGCGGCAGCACCGCGAAGCAGTAATCCTGAGTGCCCTGTGCATTGTTGCGGCGAAACCCCACGATCGCCCACTCAGCGTGATCACAGCCGCTGCTCCAGCCCATTTCGCCGCTGAACAACACCCCGCCGTCGACTTCCTCGGTGCGCCCGAACGGCGCAATGCTGCTACTGGCCGTGGCGTTCGGGTCGGTGCCCCAGACCTCCTGCTGCAACTGGGCCGAGAACAGCGCCAATTGATGGCTGTGGGTACACAGCAGGCTCATGGCCCAGGCGGTGCTGGCGCAGGCCCCGGCGAGCAAGGCGATGCAGTCGGCAAACTGTGGCAATGACAACTCCATGCCGCCGAACGCTTTGGGTTGAAAGGCGCGGTGCAGCCCGATGCTTTTGAGCAGTGCGATATTTTCGGCAGGCACCTTGCGGTCCTGCTCGGCCATGAACGCGTTGGCCGCAATGGTCGGCAAGATGGACGTGAGGTCTTCGAGGAGCGGGTTTGGCTTTTTCATGGATGGCCCTGCTTATTATTGGATGTCCAGGCCACTGGTGAAATCGAGAAGTGGCGCCGGATGCAGGGCCAGTATGGTGCGAGCCTGGCTGGCGGAACATGCACCTTCCAGAGTCAAGATTGCACTTTTCATAGCCTTAACGTGATCAGCCGACCGCAGGCACTGGCAGCCACAGACATGTCGCTCGGCAGCCACAGTCAAGCCCGGTGCGGTCACTGGGATTACGCTCGAGCTTTGCAATGTCTGCCACCAGGAAACCCCCATGAGCGATATTCCACTGCTGCCCCACGTTGAAGCCTTCCTCAGTCGACACCATGCGCTGTTCATCGACGGCGGCTACGTCCAGAGTCATTCCAGCCAGACAGTAGAGGTGATCAACCCCGCGACCGGCCAGGTCATCGCCCAAGTCGCCGACGCCGACCCGGTCGATATCGATGCGGCCGTGGCCTCGGCGCGGCGCGGCTTCAAACGGTGGTCACAAGCAGCTCCGGCAACGCGTGGCGCCGTGCTGTTCAAACTCGCCGACCTGCTGGAGCAGCATCGCGAAGAACTGGCGCAGATCGAAACCTGCCAATCGGGCAAGATCATCCAGATTGCCCGAGCCTTCGAAGTCGACCAGGCCGCGCACTTCCTGCGTTACTACGCCGGCTGGGCCACCAAGATCAGCGGCCAGACCATCACCCCGTCACTGCCCTCCTTCGCCGGTGAGCGCTATACTGCTTTCACCCTGCGCGAGCCCGTCGGTGTGGTGGTCGGCATCGTGCCGTGGAATTTCTCGACCATGATTGCCATCTGGAAACTCGCCTCGGCGCTGGTGACCGGTTGCAGCATCATCATCAAACCCAGCGAATTTACACCGCTGACCATCCTGCGCATTGCCGAGCTGGCGATTGAAGCCGGTCTTCCCGCCGGGGCGCTGAACGTCTTGACCGGGGGCGGCTCGGTAGGCAAAGGCCTGATCGAACACCCTGGCACCGACAAAGTGTCGTTTACCGGCTCCGTGCCGACCGGGGTTGCGGTGGGCCAGAGTGCCATGGGCGCCGGTCTGACGCGGGCCACCCTTGAGCTGGGCGGGAAAAACTCGGCCGGGTTCCTGCGCGATGTGGCGCTGGATAAGGCTGTCAGCGGCATCATCGAAGCGGGCTTTCTGCACTCCGGGCAAATCTGCGCGGCGGCCGAACGGTTCTTCGTGCATCGCTCGCAGATCGACGCGGTCATGGCCAAACTGGCGCAGCGCTTGAGCGCGCTGAACATTGGCTCGCCCCTGGATGAGCGCACCGAATTCGGCCCGGTCACTCACCGCCAGCATCAACTCAAACTCGGCGAGTTTTTCGCCAAGGCCCGCGCCGAAAACAACACCATCATTCACGGTGGCCACCTGATCGACCGTCCGGGTTGCTACGTCGAGCCGACGATCATCCTCGCCAACAGCGTCAACGACACCTTGCTCAACGAAGAAACATTCGGCCCCATTGCAACCTTCTTCCCCTACGACACTGAAGACGAACTGCTGGCATTGATGAACAACACGCCCTACGGCTTGAGCGCCAGCCTCTGGACCAACGACCTGGGCAAGGCCCTGCGCATGGTGCCCGCCATCGAGTCCGGCACGGTGTGGGTGAACATGCACACGATGCTGGACCCGGCGGTGCCGTTTGGCGGCAACAAATCCTCGGGCATCGGCCGGGAGTTCGGCAGTGCATTCATTGAGGATTACACCGAGCTGAAGTCGGTGATGATTCGCTACTGAGCCCACCTCGATATTTTTCGACTGGCAAGGGGCAGCGGGTGCAGCTCTGCCGATAAAACACCGCTAAAGTGATTGCTGTCTCACATAAGGAATTGACAGATGTTCATTGGACGACTCGCCAAGCTGACCGGCTGCACCCCGAAAGCCATTCGACTGTACGAGCAACTAGGCCTGATCAACGCGCCGGAACGTGAAGGGCGGTATCGCCTCTACAACGCTCACCACCTGGAAATCGTCCACCTCATACGCAAGGCGCAAGTGGCCGGGTTCAAGCTGGCCGAGATGAACCCGCTGATTGCCGCAAAAAACACGTTGAAATCCTTTCCGCTGGCATTGGCCAACCAGGCCGTCGACGACAAGCGCCGGCAGGTCCAGGACAAAATCACCGAACTGCAGGCGCTTGATCTTCACTTGATTGGACTCAAACGCGAGATGAACTCAATGTTTGCGCCTCGTCCTGACGCGGGTCTTGATAAGGTTGATGCGCCTGTCTGTGCAGATAAGCAAACGCTTGCTTCAACGCCACTTCAGGCGGCCGAGGGTTGAAACCCAATTCGTTTTTCGCCTTGGTGATGGTGTATTCCTGCGCCACGTTGTGAAACAGGCGCACCTGGCTCAAAAGCAACTGAGCGGGCTTGCCACCCCATTGCGCCCGGCGCTCCTGGAGCCAGGCCACGCCCAGCAGTAACCAGCGTGGGGCTGAGACAGGCGGGCGATACCCAGGCGCTTGGGTGTTGGCAGCCTCGATCAAATCGCTGAGCGGCGACGAACGCTCATTGGCGAGGATATAGCGCTGCCCTGGCCGGCCCTTTTCGGCGGCGAGTATCATCCCGTCGGCCACATCGCGAACATCCACGAAGTTGAAACGAAATCCCGGGTCAAAAGGCATCTGCCGCTGCCGAACGGATTGAAGAAACCCCATGGTATCCGTGAGGTAGCCGGCATTGGGGCCGACCATGGCCGAAGGCAATACCGACACCATGCTCAACCCCAACGCCTCCGCACAGTGCCAGGCCGCCTGCTCGGAGAGAATCTTCGATGTGTAGTAGGCGTTTTCGCTTTCCGTATTCCAGTGTGCCTCATCCAGCGCCGTACCATCATGACCGACGGCGGCCACCGAACTGACGTAGACCACACGCCGTACACCTGCACGTGAAGCAGCTTCCAGCACACGTCGCGCGCCCTGGATATTCGGCTCGACAATCTCGGCCTGCGGGTTGCGCGCCCAGTGCCTGAACACGGCGGCCGATTGAAACAGCACCTCTACGCCCTCCAATGCCTTGTCCAGGGCCGCACTGTCCTGCAACTCGGCATACACCAATTCGCAGTCCAGCCCGGCAAAGGGCGTGTGATTACTGAGGTCACGAACGCCGGCTCGAACCCGATAGCCCTGGCTGATCAGCGCGCGCACTAAATTATTACCCAGGTGGCCGTTGGCCCCCGTCACCAAACATAAACCTTTCACAGCAGCTCCTTTTGTCAGCGCGCCAGCGTGGGCGCTTGAAAAAAGGGTACGAGGTGTCCCATGGGACAGAGTCAAGTCATTCAGTGCTCGGAAGATCGCCCCAACACTGTGGATCCATTATTTTTAAAATGGCCGATAATCGCCCTATTAATAACCGTAAACAGATTGACCCATTAACCTTCACGCCATTTAATGGATCCATTAAATAAAAACAATCCATTGCCTGGAGAGTCGTCATGTACCCCAAGAACACGTGGTATGTCGCCTGCACCCCCGATGAAATCGCGCAAAAGCCCCTGGGTCGACAGATCTGCGGCGAAAAAATGGTGTTTTATCGTGGCCAGGAAGGCGCCGTCGTGGCCGTGGAGGACTTCTGCCCCCATCGTGGCGCGCCGCTCTCGCTGGGCTATGTCGACAACGGCAACCTGGTCTGCGGCTATCACGGCCTGGTCATGGGCGGCGACGGCAAGACGGTGGAAATGCCCGGTCAGCGGGTGCGTGGTTTTCCCTGCAACAAGACCTTTGCCGTGGTTGAGCGTTACGGCTTCATCTGGGTGTGGCCCGGCGATCAGAGCCAGGCCGACCCGGCACTGATCCACCACTTGGAATGGGCCGTGAGCGATGAGTGGGCCTATGGCGGCGGGCTGTTTGATATCCAGTGCGATTACCGCCTGATGATCGACAACCTGATGGACCTGACCCACGAAACCTACGTGCATGCCTCCAGCATCGGCCAGAAGGAAATCGACGAAGCGCCGCCCGTCACCACGGTGCAAGGCGATGAAGTCGTCACCGCACGGCACATGGAAAACATCATGGCTCCGCCGTTCTGGCGCATGGCTTTACGCGGCAACAACCTTGCCGATGACGTGCCGGTGGACCGCTGGCAGATCTGCCGCTTCACCCCGCCCAGCCATGTGCTGATCGAAGTCGGCGTGGCCCATGCCGGCAAGGGTGGCTACAACGCCGCTCCCGAACACAAGGCTGCGAGCATCGTAGTCGACTTCATCACCCCGCAAACCGATACCTCCATCTGGTACTTCTGGGGCATGGCGCGCAACTTCAACCCGCAGGATGAGGCACTGACCGCCAGCATTCGCGAAGGCCAGGGCAAGATTTTCAGCGAAGACCTGGAGATGCTTGAGCGCCAGCAACAGAACCTGCTGGCTCACCCGGAACGCACCCTGCTCAAGCTGAATATCGATGCGGGCGGTGTGCAGTCGCGCAAGATCCTGGAGCGACTGATTGCCAAGGAACGCGCCCTCGAACCGCAACTGATCACGACCACCACCGCCTGAACAACACGATAACTCTGCGAGGACTGAACATGATCGATGTGGTGGTGGTATCCCGTAACACCGAAGCCCAGGACATTTGCAGCTATGAACTGGCCAGTGTCGATGGCCAGCCGCTGCCGACCTTCAGTGCTGGTGCGCACATTGACGTGCACCTGCCCGATGGGGTGATCCGGCAATATTCCCTGTGCAATCACCCCGAAGAACGTCATCGCTACCTGATCGGCGTGCTCAACGACCCTGCCTCCCGGGGCGGCTCGCGCAGCCTGCATGAGCAGGTACACGAGGGCACCCACCTGCAGATCAGCGAACCACGCAACCTATTCCCCCTGGCCCACGAGGCGCGCCGCAGCCTGCTGTTTGCCGGCGGCATCGGCATCACCCCGATCCTGTGCATGGCCGAACGCCTGGCCCACGCGGGTGCCGACTTCGAACTGCATTACTGCGCCCGCGCCGCAGAACGCGCGGCATTTGTGCAGCGGCTCAAGGATTCATCGTTTGCTGAACGGGTGTTCCTGCATTTCGATGAGCAGCCGCACACGGCCTTGAATGCTGCCGAGGTGCTGGCGGCGCCCGCAGACGACGTGCACCTGTATGTCTGCGGCCCTGGCGGGTTCATGCAGCATGTGCTCGACAGCGCACGCGAACAGGGCTGGCAGGAAGACTGTCTGCACCGCGAATACTTTAGCGCGACACCAATGGACAGCAGCCTCGACGGCGGCTTTTCGGTGAAGCTGGGCAGCAGTGGCCAGGTCTTTGAAATCCCCGCCGACAAGACCGTGGTCCAGGTTCTGGAAAGCCATGGCATCGAGATTGCCGTGTCCTGCGAACAGGGGATTTGCGGCACCTGCCTGACCCGTGTGCTGGAGGGCATACCGGAGCACCGCGACCTGTTCATGACCGAGCAGGAGCAGGCCCTCAATGACCAGTTCACCCCCTGCTGCTCGCGCTCGAAAACCCCGCTGTTGGTGCTCGATATCTGAGCCCCGTCATGTGCTGGGCAAGATGACCTTCATGCGCGCATCGGCGGTGGACGAACTGAAGATCTCGGCATAACGCAAGGTGGCATTGGCGTGTTCGCGCATGATGGCTTCGGCCCGAGCGCCCTGGCGATTGACCAGGGCATCGAAGACCGAGTGATGCTGCATGTGGGCATAGTTGAAGCGTCGGTATTCACGGGCCATGTCGTCGCGATCCACCGCCAACGCGGTCACCGAGGCGAACGGCAAATGATCATTGCGCGCCAGCGCATCGGCGATCGCCGGGTTGTGGCTGCCTTCGACGATGACTTGATGAAAGCGCATGTTCAGGTCGTGATAAACCTCAAGGTCATCCTCGGTCACGTAACCTTTTTCGAACAGTTGATCGCCCTCCACCAGGCAGCGTTCAAGCACCCTGCGCGCCTCGTCGGACAACCCCCGCTCGGCAGTTTGACGCGCCGCCAAGCCCTCGAGCACACCACGCACTTCGACCGCGCCGGCAATGTCGCTGGGGCTGACCGAGCGCACCTGATAGCCGCGCCCGCCGAATGGCACCAGCAGCCCTTCCTGCTCGAGGGTACGAAAGGCCATGCGCACGGGCATGCGCGACACGCCGAACAGCTGCGCCGTAGGAATCTCCATCAAGCGCTCGCCCGCCGCCAGCTCCCCGCTGGCGATCATCTTGCGCAGTGCAACCAGCACCAATTGACCGGGTTTACTCATCCAGGCAACTTCCAGAACACGTGGGCTGCCATAGTACCGCAAGCGTCTAGTCAGTACCGCAAGCACCTGGCCGCGTCAGATGAACGCCAGCGCTGCCCGTGCCCCGTCTATGGCGCCCAGGTGCTGCGCCAGCCGCGACGGCAGGTAATCGAAAAAGAACCCGGCGCTTTGCAGCTTGGCGGCACGCAAGGGATCATCGTCGGGCAGTGCCCTGGAGACCCGCGCGGCCCGCGCCCAGGCAAAGGCCAGCAACGCGACGCCACAGAGCTGGAGGAAATCCGGCGCCGCCCGATAGGGGTATTCACTGTCCTCGTGCGCGCGTTCACGTATGGCGCTCACCACACGGGCCAACGCGTCGCACAGGCTACCCAACGCACCGCAAAAGCCTGCGCATTCGACAGACTGTCCGCCCTGCCCGGCCTCGGCGCGAAACGCGTCCAGCAGCAGGCCGAAGGCGCGGCCCTCATCCCCCAGCACTTTGCGCAGCAACAGGTCATTGGCCTGGATCTCATTACTGCCCTCGTAGATCATCGCGATACGGCTGTCACGCAGGGTTTGCTCGATGGCGAACTCGGTGACGTAGCCGTAACCGCCGAACACCTGCAGCGCATGGCTGGCCTGCCGAAAACCCTGTTCGGTGAAAAACGCCTTGATGATGGGCGTCAGCAACGGCGCCAACTGCGCGGCCGACGAGTCCTGGTCATGCTCGGCCTGATCCAGCAGGTGCGCCGCCCAATAGCCGATGGCGCGCATGCCCTCGCTGGTGGTGCGCAGCTCCAGCAACACGCGGCGCATGGCCGGGTGGTAACGGATCGGGTCAGCCGCCTGGGCGACCACCTCTTCCGGCCTTGACGGCGCACGCATCTGCAAGCGTTCGGCGGCGTACTGGCGGGCGTTCTGCCAAGCCGCCTCGACATGCCCCAAGCCTTGCAGGCCGACATGCAGGCGCGCCGAATTCATCATCACAAACATCGCCGCCAGACCGCGATTGGTCGCGCCGATCAGCCAGCCTTGGGCACCGTCGAATACCAGCGAGCACGTCGCGCTGCCCTTGATGCCCATCTTGTGTTCAATGCCGTCACACCGCACGCCATTGGGCTGGCCATCGTCCAGCTGCTTGGGCACCAGGAACAGTGAAATGCCACGGCTGCCCGGCGGCGCATCGGGCACGCGCGCGAGCACCAGGTGCAGGATGTTGGCCGTGAGGTCGTGCTCGCCACCGGAGATAAATATTTTGCTGCCGCTCAGGCGATAGCTGCCATCCGCCTGGGGCTCGGCGCGACAGCGCAGCAAGCCGACGTCGCTGCCGGCCTGGGGTTCGGTCAGGCACATGGTGGGCAAGGTCTGGCCGCTGACAATCTCGGGCAAATAGCGCGCCTGCAGCCAGGGGGCGGCGTGGGCCTTGAGGCACAGGTACGCGCCGTGGGCGATGCCGGTGTACATGGCCCAGGCGTGATTGCTGGCGTAGAGCATCTCTTGCAGCGCCGCCTCGAGCAGTTGCGGCAAGCCCTGCCCGCCCGCCGCCTCGGCGCACGCCAGCGCGGGCCAGCCACCCTCGACATAGGCGCGATAGGCCTCGACGAAGCCGTCCGGGGTGCTGACCTGGCCCGCCTGCCACCGGCAGCCCTGGCGGTCACCCTGGCTGTTCAACGGCGCCAGCACGCCCTGACTGAAGCGCGCCGCCTCTTCCAGCACCTGGAGCGCGAGCGGCAGGTCCAGGGCCTCGAACGCCGGGCTGCGGCGCCACGTGTCGGGTGCCTGCAACCAGTGCTCAAGCACAAACTGCATATCGCGCAAAGGCGCCTCATAGCTCCACATCGGCACACCTCATCGACTAAAAAGGAATCGTGCGCTTCAAGCGCGATAGGCAGGGTTTTCGATCAACAACGCCATGCCCTGCCCGCCGCCCACACACGCGGCGGCAATCCCGTAGCGCAGGTGGTGCTGGCGTAATTGCCGGGCCAGGGTCATGACCAGCCGCAGGCCGGTGGCGGCCAGCGGATGCCCCAGCGCGAGGGCGCCGCCCTGGACGTTGAGCCGGGCGCTGTCCAGCTCCAATTCCTGAGCCACCGCGAGCACCTGGGCGGCCTGGGCTTCGTTGATCTCGAAACGGCCGATGTCGTCCAGGCTCAACCCGCTGCGTTGCAGCAGCAGGCGAATTGCCGGTGCCGGACCGATGCCCATGAACTCCGGGGCCACCCCCACCACTGCGCTGGCCAGCAGCCGCGCCAGGGGCGCACGCGTGCAGGCCGAGGCGCGCCCCACCAGGGCGGCCGCCGCGCCATCGACCACCGCGCAACTGTTACCGGCGGTTTGTACACCGTTGGCATGCACGGCGTGCAGACGCGCCAGGGCCGCCAGGTCGGTGGGCCGTGGGTGGCTGTCGGCGCTGACGGCACTGGCGCGGCGTGCCAGGCTGATCCCTCTGGGCTGATAGCCCTCAAGCGCGAACACCTGGTGATCGACCGTGACGATTTCTTCAGCCCAGGCGCCGTCACGTTGTGCCTGCAAGGCGCGCTGATGGCTGTCGCAGGCGTAACGGTCCACCGCCTCGCGGCTCAGGCCATAACGGCGCGCGAGGTTGTCGGCCGTGGCGATCATGTCCAGGCCCGGCGCCGGGTCGTACAGCGCTTCCCAGAGAAAATCCTTGAACTGCACTTCGCCGCCGAGACGAAAGCCGCCCCGGTGGGTGTAGGCGGCAATCGGGTTACGCGACATCGATTCACAGGCCACGCATAGGGCCAGTTGCACCTCGTCACGCAGCTGCTCGGCGGCCTGGCGCAACAGCTCGAAACCGGTGGCGCAGATGCGCTGCACCCCCAGCGCGGGCACCGATTGCGCCACGCCGCTGTACAAGCCGATATGCCGTGGCAGCAAATAGGCATCGAAGCTGGCCTGGGCCATGGAGCCGGCCAGTACGCTGTCCACCGCCCCAGGCTCGATGCCGGCTCGCGCCAGCACTTCGCGGCCCACCTTGATCCCCAAATCGATGGGCGACACCTGGGACAGCGCGCCGCCAAGGTCGACCCACGGGGTGCGCACCGCCTCGAAAATCGCCGCGTCGGCAAACGCCGAATACTGCCCGGCGCCGCTCAAGGCTTGGGTCCGGCGCGCAGGATGGTCGGGTCTTCACCGCGATACAACGCCTCGACCCTTGCCGCGCGCCATTGCAACACCGCACGCTGGTTGATCGAGCCTTTATCGGTGATTTCCCCACGGTCGATGGACGCCGGCTCATCCAACACAGCAATCCACTCCAAGCGACTGGCATTGCCGGTGGCCTCGCGATTGAGCCGCGCCAACCAGTCACCGAACCACGCGCGCACCGGCGCGCTGGCCAGCACCTCGGCGTCACTGGCGTCGGTGCTCAAGCCCGCCAGCCGGCGACACTCGTAGAGCCTGGGGAACACCAGGGCCCCCAGGCACTCGCGGTCCGGCGCGGCAATCACGAGGTCCTGCACATAGGGCGAGCCTTCGAGCACCGCACGATTGCGCAGCGGCCCAACGCTGACAAACACGCCTGAGGAGAGCTTGAAGTCCTCGGCAATGCGCCCATCGAACATCAGCCCCAGTTGCGGTTGCTGCGGGTCGGCGAGCTTGATCGCGTCGCCCGAACAATAGAAACCCAGTTCGTCGAACACCTCGGCGGTCTGCTCGGGCGCCCGCCAGTAACCGGGCATGATGTGCGGCCCGCGAAAGCGTCCTTCGAATTTGCCGTCCAGCGGCACCAGGCGCACCTCGCAGCCGGGTGCGGGTAACCCGATATACCCGGCCATCGACAGCGGCCCGGTGGTAAAGGTGCAGGACGGCGCGGCTTCGGTCATGCCCAGCCCGGCCATCATGCGGATACGTTCACCGCAGTGCCGCTCGGCCACGCGGTCGAGGCGGTCCCAGATACTTTGCGACAGGCCGGCGGCGGCGAAGAAGAACAGTTTCATCCGCGCGAAAAAGCGCTCGCGCAACTCAGCGTCCTGCTCCAGGGCGTTGACCAGTTCTTCCCAGCCCTTGGGCACCGTCAGGTAGGCCGTGGGCGACACGTCCTTGAGGTTGCGCAGGGTCTCGGCAAAGCCCTGGACCGTCGGCTTGCCGTCGTCGAGGTAAAACGTACCGCCGTTGTAGAGCACAATGCCGACGTTGTGGCTGCCGCCGAAGGTGTGGTTCCACGGCAGCCAGTCGACCAGTACCGGCGGTTCCTCACCGAACACCGGGAACGTCTGCAGCAGCATCTGCTGATTGGCGCAGAGCATGCGTTGGGTGGTGACGACCGCTTTGGGCAACTTGGTGGAGCCCGAGGTAAAGAGAAACTTAGCGATGCTGTCGGGGCCGGTGGCCTTGAACGCCGCTTCGGCCTCAGCGCCACCCGGCGTTTGCAGCAGGCTGGCGAAGCTGGCCTGAGTGCGCCCCGGCGCGTAGCCGCGCACGCTGATCAACGGAGTCTCGACCGGCAATACGGCGTCGATTGCGCGTTGGTAAGCGGACGCGTCGCTGACGAACACCAAGCCCGGTTGCAGCAGGTTGCACACATGCCGCAGCTTGGCGAAATCCTGGGACAACAATGAATACGCCGGCGACACCGGGCAGTAAGGGATTCCGGCATACATCGCGCCGAGAGCCACCTGCAGATGCTCGATGTCGTTGCCAGACAGTAATGCCAGCGGTTTGTCCGCCGAGAGGCCGTAACGCAGCAGGCCCTGGGCAATCGCGCGCACGCTGTCGAGCATTTCCCTGTAGCTGACACGACGCCAATCACCACCGGCCTGGCGTGCGGCGATAAATGTTTGCTCGGGCCGTACCTGGGCCCAATGCACCAAACGATCGAGCAAGCGTGCCGGTAATTCACCCAGCGGCTCCAGGGAACGCATGTGCAGCACGCCCTGTTCTTCAGTGACCTGCACCGGCGCGTGGCCGATGGACACCTCGCGGTATCGCGGCGTGGGCTGGGGTTGCGGTCGGAATTCGGAACTCACAAGGATGTCCTCCATCAAGGCGGATCAACGCCGCCTTGTTATTGTTATGTCGCCGCGCCTTGCTCAGATCGGGTAATGCCGCGGCCCGTTCTGCAAGGTGACCCAACGCAATTGCGTAAAGTGTTCAATCGAAGCCTTGCCGCCAAAGCTGCCGTAGCCGCTGGACTTGACCCCGCCAAACGGCATCTGCGCCTCGTCGTGCACGGTCGGGCCGTTGATATGGCAAATGCCCGACTCCACCCGTTGCGCCAGGGCCAGCGCACGCCCGGTGTCGCGACTGAAGATCGCCGCCGACAGGCCGAACTCAGAGTCGTTGGCCAGACGCAGCAGGGCTTCGTCTCCATCACCGCGCAACAGCACCGCCACCGGCCCGAAAGACTCTTCGCGGTACAAACGCATGTGTTCGGTGACGCCATCGATCAGGGTCGGCTGCAGGATACTGCCTTCCAATTGGCCGCCCACCACCAGCCGTGCACCTTTGGCGAGGGCATCGTCGATCAAGGCCTTGATGCGCGTGCCGGCACGCGCGTCCACCAGCGACCCCAGCACTGAATCCGCCGCCTCGGGGTTGCCCGCGCGCAGGGTCGCGACCTTGGCCGCCAGCTTGGCGGTGAACGCATCGGCGACCTTGGCGTCGACAATCAAGCGTTCAGTGGACATGCAAATCTGCCCCTGGTTGAAGTAGGCACCAAATGCTGCCGCCGCCACTGCTGCATCGAGGTCGGCGTCGTCGAGCACCAGCAACGGCGCCTTGCCGCCCAACTCCAGCAGGGCCGGTTTGAGGTGACGCGCCGAGAGTTCGCCGACAATCCGCCCCACGTGGGTCGAGCCCGTGAAGTTGACCCGGCGCACGGCCGGGTTGGCGATCAGCCGCTCGACAATCGCGGCGGCATCCTCTGGCGCATTGCTGATCACGTTGACCACGCCATCGCCCAGCCCGGCGTCCTGCAGCACCTGGCCAATCAGGCGGTGCACCGCTGGGCTCAATTCCGAGGCCTTGAGCACCACGGTATTGCCGCAAGCCAGCGGCATGGCGATAGCCCGCGTGGCGAGGATGACCGGGGCATTCCACGGCGCGATGCCCAGCACCACGCCGCAGGGCTGACGCAGGGCCATGGCGAAACTGCCGGGGACATCGGAGGGAATGACGTCGCCGGTGATCTGGGTGGTCATCGACGCGGCTTCGCGGAGCATATTGGCCGCCAGGCGCACGTTGAAGCCGTACCAATTGGCCATGGCGCCGGTCTCACCGGCAGCAGCGATAAATTCCGCGCTGCGCGCCTGCAATTGCTCGGCCGCCTTGAGCAAACGGGTGCGGCGCTCGTTGGGGGCCAGCGCTGCCCAGGTGGGGAACGCGGCTTGAGCGGCGGCGACGGCGGCGTCGGCATCTTCCAGGGTCGCTGCGGCGACCCGCGAGACGACTTCACCGGTCACCGGGTTGCGGCGCTCGAAGGTTCGACCGTCGCGGGCGGCGCACGACTGGCCGCCGATCAACAGGGGCACGTCCAGCATGGTGATTCCTCTTTATTGTCTTTATCGGGAATACGTTCAAGCGGGGTACAGCGGCGCGGCCAGGCGGCCGCGCCCTTCAGCGTTTATACGCCTGCAGGCCAGGCTTGATGCTCTTGTCGTCGAGGAACTGTTTCATGCCCTGCTCGCGACCGCCTTCGGTGTCGAGCAGGCGCGACTGATCGAGCTTGGCGTAGAGGTAATCCTCGTTCTGCTCCCAGGTCAGTTCGCGGCAGCGCTTGAAGCCATGCTTGGCCGCGCGCAGCACCACCGGGTTTTTCTCGAGCAGGTTGCGCGCCAGTTCGATGGTCACTTCGCGCAGTTGCGCCAGGGGTACGCTTTCGTTGACCAGGCCCATTTCGGCGGCTTTCTGCCCGCCGAAGGTCTTGCCGGTCATGATGTAGTACAGGGATTGGCGATGGCCCACGGTGTCGGCCATGGCTTTGCTCACCAGGTTGCCCGGCGGGATGCCCCAGTTGATTTCCGAGAGGCCGAAGGTGGCTTCGTCGGCGCAGATCGCCAGGTCGCACGCCACCAGTGGGCTGAAGCCGCCGCCGAAGCACCAGCCATTGACCATGGCAATGGTCGGCTTGGCATACATGCGCAGCAGTTTCCATTGCCATTGCGAGGCTTCGCGGCGAATTTTTTCCTGGAGGATCTCCGGCCCGGCATCCACTTCGCGGAAGTATTCCTTGAGGTCCATGCCGGCCGTCCAGGCTTCGCCGGCACCGGTCAGTACCAGTACGCCGGCGGCAGGATCCTGCTCCAGGGTTTCCAGTACGTCGATCATTTCCCGGTTCAGGGTCGGGCTCATGGCGTTGCGTTTTTCCGGACGGTTGAGGATGACCCAGGCGATGCCTTCCTCGATCTCAACCTTGACTGTGGTCCAACGGCCTTCGTAATTGCTCATGACGGTACGCTCTTGTTCTGGTGTGAAGATGAGTCGAAATTAAACCGCAAATATAGTTATGTCAATTAACTATTAATCTGGATAACCAATATTTTTCCGGTGTAAAACCTGCGTTTTTCTGGTGTTGTGAAACGTCGGCATAGCCAGGGCTCGCCAACCTCGGCAAACTAGATAGCCTTCTTAACCTCCACCTCTTGAGGATTGCACTGTTAATGGCCAAGCCTTCCAACATCGCCGCCCCCAGCCCGGCCCTGCCCGACAACGAGGAGGTGCGGCCGCCGCTGGATTCAGCCCTGGACGATCTGATCGGTTACGCCATGCGCCGCGCCCAGCTCAAGCTGTTCCAGAACCTGATCGGCCGGCTGTCGGACCACGACCTGCGTCCCGCGCAGTTCTCGGCCCTGGCGATCATCGAGCAGAACCCTGGGCTGATGCAGGCCGACCTGGCCCGTGCCCTGGCGATTGAGCCGCCCCAGGTGGTGCCCCTGCTGAACAAGCTGGAGAGCCGCGCCCTCGCCGTGCGGGTCCGCTGCAAGCCCGACAAACGCTCCTACGGGATCTTCCTCAGCAAGACCGGCGAAACCCTGCTCAAAGCGCTCAAGGAAATCGCCGCCCAGAGCGACCAGGACGCTACCGCCGCCCTGGACAGCCAGGAACGTGAAGAACTGCTGCGCTTGCTCAAGAAGGTCTATCAGGACTGATCGCCCTACCAGAGCGCCACGGTGTAGAGCACCAGGAAGCGGGTCTGGTTTTCGTCGCGAAAGGCTGCGCCGCTGGGGAAGTCATTGCGGTAGATCGACTTGCGCGCCATGAACCCGACGTTCTTCAGCGGGCCGCTCTGAATCACATAGCCCAGCTCCATCTGGAACTCGCGCTCCTTGCGATCCTCGGCGTTGAAAGCCGCCAATTCGATGTTGTCGCCGCGCACATAGCGAAGCCGGCTCTTCAGCCCCGGCACACCCGCTGCGGCGAAATCGTAGTCATAGATGGCCTGCCACGTGCGCTCCTTGGCGTTGAGAAAGTCCGAACTCATGGTCAGCTCGCTCATGCCCATCAACTCGGTGCCGGAAATATAGGGCGTGGCGGTCTCGCCGCTTGAATGCATGTAGCCAAGGCTCACGCGGTGGCCGCCCAGGCGGTAACCAAACAGCGCCGAGAGGTTGCGGTTATCCACGTTCCCGGCCTTGGCACTGCCGTCCTCGCGGCTGAAGAAGCTGCGCAGGTCACTGGTGAGCACGCCATCCCCCACCGGCAGGTTATGCAGCAACGCCAGGGTGTCCTGCTGGTAGAGGTCCGCGACCTGCGAGTGATAAACGCGCAGGCTCAGGTCTTTGTTGACCTGGTAGTCACCGCCGACGTAAGCCAGGTGCGAGGTGGTGGCGGTGGCATTGAAACGCCGGTTGGGCGAGGCGACGGTCATGGCCTGGTAGTCCGTGGAGTCGCGCTTGTTGATACGGTCGATATAGCCGGTGTTGAGGGTCAGGCCCTCGATGTCCTTGGAACTCAGGGTGGTGCCGCGAAAGGTCTGCGGCAGCAGGCGCGACGGGCTGGCGAAGGCGAACGGCAGGAAGATCGACACGTCACCCGCCTTCACCGTGGTTTGGGCAAACCGCAGCTTGGCGGTCGGCGCCAGGCGCGCGTATTCATCGGCGGCACGCTTGTCGCTGGCCGACACCGGCAACAACTCGGTGCCGCTGCGGTCCGGTGACGAGTCGAGCTTGACCCCCATCAACCCACGCACATCCAAGCCAAAGCCCACTGGGCCTGGGGTGTATCCCGATTCCAGGTTGAGGATGAACGCCTGGGCCCATTCCCGTGCGGCGGTCTTCGCACCGTCGTCCTTGTAGTCACGGTCCAGGTAGTAATTGCGCAGGGTCAAGGTACCGTGGCTGTCGTCGATAAAGCCTGCCGCCCACAGTGGGGTGGGCAGCACGCTCAAGGCCAGCGACGCCAGCAGCAGACGTGGAAGGTTGTTCGACACACAGGAGACTGACGCAGCCGCAACGGCGTCCTCCATCGGGAGTTCTAGCATGTTCGATGTCCATTTTTTGTTGTTGTTTTTGGGGTGTCACACGCTCGGCCCAGTCGGCTTTGCGAGCCAAGAATGGAAACAGCCTAGGGCGCTCGTCAACTGCAAGTGAGCGATAATCGAACATTAATAAAACTATCTATTTTTCAGCTTCATATGGATCTTCATCATAAGCACATGTTTTTGATCGATTTATTATTATTTTTTAAGGATTTTTATCCGCGATTCATTTTTTAGTTATCTTTGTTATCTTAATCGCCAGCAGCCACTGAAGCTCGCCATCCCCATAAAAACAACAATGAGGTTTGCCCATGGACAGTCCATCGCGTCGTTCGACGCTGACTATTGCGTTGTGCTTTATCGTTGCGCTGATCGAGGGGTTCGATCTGCAAGCCGCCGGCACCGCCGCCGCCGGGTTACGTCAAACGTTCGCCCTGGACCCGAAGATGCTCGGCTGGGTCTTCAGCGTTGGCATCATTGGCCTGCTGCCGGGGGCGTTCTTCGGCGGTTGGGTCGCCGACCGCATCGGGCGCAAGAAAATCCTGGTGATGGCAGTGCTGCTGTTCGGGGTGTTTTCCCTGAGCACCGCGTTTGTCGACAGCTACTCGGGCCTGTTGCTGGTGCGCTTCCTGACCGGCCTGGGGCTGGGTGCGGCACTGCCCAACCTGATCGCCCTGTGCGCCGAAGCGGTGAGTGAACACAAGCGCGGCACCGCCATCAGCGTGATGTACTGCGGCGTACCGCTGGGTGGCGCCTTGGCTGCCGTGGTAGCGATGTTTTCCAGTGAACACTGGCAAACCACCTTTATCATCGGCGGCCTGGCGCCCTTGCTGGCCGTGCCGTTGATGATCCTGTTACTGCCTGAATCCAGCGCCTTTCGCCAACAGCGCGACACCCCCCCCCGGCGCCCGCCCTTCCACGTCCCAGGCGCTGTTCGGCGAGGGTCGCGCGCGCACCACACTGGCGTTGTGGCTCAGCTACTTCTTCACCCTGACCGTGATGTACATGCTGCTCAACTGGCTGCCGTCGCTGTTGCTGGAACAAGGCTTCAGTAAACCCCAGGCGGGCATGGTGCAGATGCTCTTCAATATCGGCGGCGCCCTGGGTTCACTGCTTGGCGGCGTGCTGCTGGACCGCTGCAATGCCGTCAAAGTGGTGTTGTGCGTGTACGCCGGGTTGCTGGCGGCCCTCGCGGGCGTGGGACTCTCAGTGGGCATCGTGCCCATGGCGATTGCCGGCTTTGCCGCCGGCTTGTTCGTCATGGCCGCGCAGTTGGTGCTGTACGCGTCGGCACCGCCCTCCTACCCCACCTCGGTACGCGCCACCGGCGTCGGTGCCGCGGTAGCCGTCGGCCGCCTGGGTTCGGTGGCCGGGCCGCTGGCGGCCGGCCAACTGCTCGCAGCCGGCGCCGGCACCGCGGGGGTCCTGCTGGCGACCTCCCCCGGGGTGGTGATTGCCGCGCTGACCATCATCAGCGTGATGGTGCGGGCCGCGCCACCTAGAACTTGTGCAGCCAATTGAGCACCAGTTTGTTGCCCTGGGTGCGGTTCTCAGCCTGCTGCTCGAAGTAGGCGTTCACCGACAGCACGTTTTCCTTGTTGAAGGCATAGACCAGGCCTGGGCCCATGGCCCAGACCTTTTCCCGCCGCCCACTCACGTCGTGCCCATCGACCTGGGTGTCGGTGATCTGCTTCAACCAGTAGCCATTTACCCCCACGCTCAGTTGTTGGTTCAAGGCATATTGCAGCGTCAGGTTGGCATGCAAGGCCTGGCCGGCCTGGGTATCGGAAACATCCCCGAAGCCTGCCTGTGGATCATCGTTCTTGCCGTTCCACAGGTACATGAAACGCCCGCTCGCCGACCATTTCGGGTTGAACCAGTACGTCGCCGCATAATACGGGTTGAATGACCAGAAGTTGCTGCCGGGGTTGATCGAACGATTGCGGTTATAGGCCCCCACCGGCACCGACACATCGGCCTCGACGCGCTGGGTCAACAGTGGGCTGCCATCGGCCCGGCTCAGGGTCGGCAGTTGCAGGAAGGCACCAAGCGTCACGTCGCCAAAGCCTTCACGAGCACTCAACGCGGCGTTATGCAAACCATCATCGACATCCACATGGGCCAGCGAGGTGTTGATCAAGGTGAAGCCGGGCATGGCGCCATTGGCCAAAGGTTGACCGAGGTAGATGATCTGCGTGGTCGGCGCCACCACTTCCAGATCCTGTTTGGGCAATGCCAGCTTGTGGCCGTTGGCGTCGTTGAAACGGCTGGCGCGGGAGTACGTCAGGTACTCCTCCAGGTACCAGCCAGGGCCGGCCGGTGCCGGTGAGCCGTCGTAGAAACTGGTGCTGCCCAGGTTGAGTCCGGGCAAATCGTAAGCGTGTGCAGTCGATGACAGTGCGACAAAGGTCATGGCCGCAACTGCCCGCAAGATAGGCTTGAGCATCTTGTGTGTCCTGTATTTTTGTTGTTGTTCAAGACCCCCGGCACGGTGGATCCGCGCCGGGGTTTACCGCGGTTGCAGGCCCTACACGTAGGTGGCGGCCAACCCACCGTCCACCGGCAGATTGACCCCGTTGACCCAGCGTGCGGCGTCCGAGCAAAGGAAGGCGATCACCGCCGCCACCTCATCGGCCAGGGCTGGACGGGTCATGCGCTGGCTGTCCTCGGCCACCCGCTCCGGCCCGAGCAGGCTGACAAAGTCGCCCAGGATCGGGGTAAACACCGGCCCCGGCGCAACGCAGTTGATGCGCACCGAGTGATCGCGAAACCAGCCTTGGGCTTGCTGGAAGCTCCACACAATCAGCGCTTCCTTGAAGTACTGATAACAGGTGGCCTGCGCCACCGGATTGGCCGCCAGCCACTGCTGCCCTGCCGTGAAGTTCTGCGTGGCGGCCAGGGCCTTGTGCAGTTCCAGCCGTTGCGGCCATTGCGCGCCGAGCACCGACGCGACATTGACGATGCTGCCGCCCGCCGGCATGCGGGGCAGCAGCGCTTGCGTAAGATGCCGCAGCCCCAGGTAATTGACCTCGGCCACCGTCTGCGCGGGTGCCGTACCGGGCACGCCGGCAATGTTGCACAACCCGTCGACCCGTGCCGGCAGGCGCGCCACCAAGGCATCGATGCTGGCAGGGTCACCCAAGTCCGCCTGGAAGAATCCATCCAGGGTCAATTGCGGTTCATGGCGATCAACGCCGATCACCGTGGCGCCCTGGAAACGCGCGAGCCGCGCCAATTCGGCGCCAATGCCGGAGGCGACACCGGTGACAACCAGGGTTTTGTTATACAGGTTCATGTTCAAGCCCTCTTGTTTTTGTATAGGCATGGGTGGAGCAAACCGATGAGCCAGGGCTCAGTACGGCCACGACTCAGTACGGCCGAAACTCAGAACGGATAGACAGGCGGCGTGTTTTTAACCGTAACCCACTGCCACTGGCTGTACTCGTCCCAGTCGGCCGGCCCGCCGACGCTGCCGCCGTTGCCGGAAGCGCCGCGCCCGCCGAAGGGGTTGATGCATTCGTCGGCCACGGTCTGGTCGTTGATGTGCAACAGGCCGCAATTCAGCCGCTCGCCGATCGCCATGGCGCGCCCGACGGACGGCGAGATGATGGCGGCCGAGAGTCCGTACTCAGTGCGGTTGGCCAGCTCGATGGCCTCCTCGTCGGTGGCAAAACTGACCACGCTGGCCACCGGACCGAACACTTCGTCCTCAAAGGCGCGCATGCCCGGCCGCACGCCACTGAGCACGGTGGGCTGGTAGAACAACTGGTCATATTCGCCGCCAGCCTCCAACCGTGCGCCTGCTTGCAGGCTGTCGCTGACGATCTCGTGCACGCGCTGCAATTGCCGTGGGTTGATCAACGGGCCGAGCGCTGCTTCACCCCGGGCGGCATTGCCCACGGTGAGCGCCCGGGCCTTGTCCACCAGCTTGCGCGTGAGACGTTCGGCGATGGATTCATGGGCAAGAATCAAACCGGTTGCCATGCAGATTTGCCCCTGGTGCAGCCAGGCGCCCCAGGCCGCATTGCTTGCCGCCAGGTCGAGGTCGGCGTCGTCGAGAATGATCAACGGGTTTTTGCCACCCAGTTCCAGCGCGACTTTTTTCAAGTGGCGCCCGGCCACCTCGGCGACTTTGCGCCCTGCCGCCGTGGAGCCGGTAAAGGTGATCATCTGCACATTCGGGTCACGGCACAGCGCTTCACCGACCGGCGCAGCACCGGGCAACACGTGCAGCAGGCCCTTGGGCAGGCCCGCTTCCTCGAACAGCCGGGCGATCAGAAAACCGCCGCTGACAGGGGTCTGCGGGTCGGGCTTGAGTACCACCGCATTGCCCGCCGCCAAGGCTGGCGCCACCGAACGCAGCGACAGCACCAGGGGGAAATTGAACGGTGAAATCACCCCGACCACGCCATGGGGCTGGCGCCGCGCATAGGACAGACGCCCGGCCGCACTGGGCAGCACCAGCCCGTGCGGCTGGGACAACAGGCCCGCCGCCTGGTGCAGCAGCACGATCGCCTCGCGCACTTCGTGCTCACCTTTGAACAGCGCGCCCCCGGTTTCGCGGGCGACATACAGCGCCAGTTCGGCGAAGCACTGCTGAGCCAGGTCCGCCGCCTTGCGAAACACGGCGGCGCGTTCCCGTGGGCCGAGTGCGGCCCATGCCGGCTGGGCCAGGGCCGCGCTGCGACTGGCGACGGCGATGTCGGCCGCGTTGGCCATGGCGCACCGCATCAAGGGCTCGCCGGTGGCAGGTTCGATCACAGGCATCACGGACCCCGAGGCGGGTATCCAATCGCCGTTGAACAGGCATTCGGACTCAAGGGCCCGCTGTAACAGGTGGGTGGTTTCAGACACTGACATGGCAACTCCCGGTTCTTGTAATTGTCATCGCCTGCACATAGGCAAACGCCGCATCAGGTCTTGAGCAAAGGCTATGCCGCTTGCGCGCGGCGACGCTGACATAAATCGCCGAAGGCTCTATGCCGGGGCCCGCCACGTACCACTCAGCCATCAGGCGTCGGTCCGTGGCAAAAACCACGGCCTCGCCACTTGTTCAATTGATAAGGTTATGTTTAATAACTATCTGAGCAGTTACTCAAATCGTTCATTCGCTTTGCAGGGGCATAACAATGACTAATCCCCACAGCGCGCTGCCCGATGATCGGGTGGCCACCGCGCCCTATCATCCACGGGGCGACAGCCGCCAACTCAGCGACAGCAGCTCGCCGACGCCTGGAGAACTGGCCGACTGCCTGTTCTTTTCCCCAGAAGACGGGCGCATCTGGCTCAACGACCAACGCATGATGTTGCTGCACAGTTCCTCGTTCGGCGCCCTGCGCGGGGAAGTCATCGAGCGCCTGGGGCTGGAGCAGGCGCGCGGCCTGTTCACCCGCACCGGTTACGCCTCCGGCGCGCGGGATGCGCGGCTGATACGCGAGCGCTGGCCACAGGCCGATGCCGCCGCGGTGTTTCGCGCCGGGACCCACCTGCACACCCTGGAAGGCATGACCAAGGTCGAACCGCTGCATTTCAAGTTCGATGCCGACTCGGGGTTCTACGAAGGCGAGTTTCTCTGGCATCACTCCTGCGAAGCCGATGAGCACGTGAGCGCCTATGGCCTCGGCCAGGACCCGGTGTGCTGGACTGAAACCGGCTATGCCATCGGGTTTGTCAGCGGCCTCTTCGGGCAAATGGTGATTTTCCGCGAAGTGGAATGCCGGGGCATGGGCCATCGATGCTGCCGGGTGGTCGGCAAGACGGCTGAACAATGGGGTGACGTCGAGCAAGACCTGCGCTACCTGAACGTGTCCCAGGCCGTCACCAGCCCCGCCCCCTCCACCACTCCCGACCACCCAGTGAACCACGGCGCCTGGGTCAACCCGCCGCAAGCGCTGGTGGGCGCCAGCGCGGCGTTCAACGCCGCAACGCAAGCCCTGCAACGCGTTGCGCTGACCCCGGCGACGGTGCTGATCAGCGGTGAATCCGGGGTGGGCAAGGAGATGTTTGCGCGCCAATTGCACCAGCTCAGTCACCGGCACGAGCGCCCGTTTGTGGCGCTCAATTGCGCCGCCATCCCGGACAACCTGATCGAAGCCGAACTGTTCGGCGTCGAGCGCGGCGCGTATACCGGCGCCACGCACTCGCGCCCCGGGCGTTTCGAGCGGGCCCAGGGTGGGACACTGTTCCTCGACGAAATCACCAGCCTCAGCCTGGCAGGGCAAAGCAAATTGCTGCGTGCCTTGCAGGAACGCGAAATCGAACGGGTCGGCGGCGTGCGTGGGATCAAGGTGGATGTGCGGGTGGTAGCCGCCACCAATATTGATCTGCGCAAAGCCGTGGCTGACGGTACGTTTCGTGAAGACCTGTTCTACCGGTTGAATGTCTACCCCATCGCCCTGCCGCCCCTGCGTGAGCGCCGGGATGATATTCCGTTGCTGATCAACGCCTTCCTCACGCGCTTCTGCCAGGAATACGCCCGAACCCCGGCGGGCCTGACCATGCGCGCCCTGAAGGTACTGCTGCGCTACGACTTCGCGGGCAATGTGCGCGAGCTGCAAAACCTGATCGAACGCGGCCTGATTGCCAGCGACGAAGGCCAAGCCATTGACTTGGTGCATCTGTTTCGCAACGAACCCATGCCGACGGATCCCTATGGCCTGGACGACCATGGCAGCCTGTCCAACACGGGACTGCAAGCCCCACGCGCCGCGCTGCTGGACACCCTTGGCCAGTTGGACCAGGGCTTTTCCATTGATGGCCTGGAGTCGCGCCTGATCAATGAGGCGCTGCAACACAACGCCGGCAACCTCGCGGCCGCCGCCCGGCTCTTGGGCCTCAGCCGTGCGCAATTTGCCTACCGGCTGAAGAAGCATCAGCGGCAAACCTCGTGATTGGAAATGAGTGCTTTAAAAGCTTTACCCAATTAAGTATTTTGCAGAGGTACCGGGCTACAAGCGCCCTTTTTTCCTACTCGTGACAAGGATCTCCTGTGAGCGGACTGCGTGAACGTCAGAAAGCCGAACGCCGCCAAGCCATCAGCCAGGCGGCGATCGAACTGTTTGAGCGCCAGGGCTTCCAGAACACCACCATCGAACAGATCGCCAGTCAGGCCGGCGTGTCGCCGCCCACGGTGTTCAAGTATTTCGGCAACAAACAGGAAATCATCCTGGAGATCCTGCGCCACGCCGATCAGCGGGCCATCACTGATACCCGCAGCCTGATCCACACAATAGACGACCCGGTCGACGCGCTCTGCCACCTGGAACGGCTGCTCACGGGCTATGCCCTCGAAGTCATGCATCCCAGCCTGTGGCGCGAACTGTTGCCGCTGATCCTGTTCGGTGGCAGCAATGAACTGCCCGCAGGTTATCGGGCCATGAACGATGCCCTCAGGGCGCAAATCAGTGAACTGCTGAGGGAGCTGCAACGGGCCGGCAAGCTGCGCCCGCAACTCGATGTGGAACTGGCCGCATTCCTGTTGAACGACTACTCACACCTGCAACTGTTCAGGCTGGTCAACCAGGAACACCCGGATATCGATGCGCACTCTACGCAGGTCAGGCGTATCACCGAGTTGCTGTTCTACGGCATGCAGGCCTGAGGGCATAGGCATGTATATAAATCTTAAACGCTGACACATAACGCTGTGGCGAGGGAGCTTGCACCGCGCAGGGCAAGCCTGCTCACCACAAGCACCTCATCTTCACAGGTTATGTCTTCATCGAAATGTATAGATCAATGGGCCTGACAGCTTCCAGGGTCGGGCCCGGCGCGCACGCACCGGGCCACACTGATCAGCGGTTGCTCTTGATGGCGGTCCAGGTTCGGGTACGGATGCGCTCCGCGGCAGCCGGGATCGGCTCGAGGGCGAACAGGGTCTTGCGCGCTTCGTCCGGCACATACATGTTCGGGTCGTTGCGGATGCTGGCGTCCACCAGCGCAGTGGCGTCCTTGTTCGGGTTGGGGTAGCCGATCTTGTTGCTGATACGCGCAATCACGTCCGGGCGCAGGATGTAATTGATGAACGCATGGGCCTCCGCCACATCGGGGGCCTTGGCCGGGATCGTCATCACGTCAGACCACATCGGCGCGCCTTCCTTGGGCAGCGCCATCTCGACCTTGACGCCCTTGCCGGCGGCATCTGCCAGTCGTGCGGCCAGTGCGACACCGCCGGACCAGCCCACGCCCACACAGATATCACCGTTGGCCAGGTCCATGCCGTAGCGCGACGAGTTGAAGTAACTGACGTAAGGGCGAATCTTCATCATCAGGGCCTGGGCTTGTACATAGTCCTCGCGCTTCTGGCTATTGGGGTCGAGGCCCTTGTAGTGCAAGGCAATCGGCAGGATCTCGTTGGCGGCGTCGAGGAAACCCACGCCACAACTAGCGAGCTTGGCGAGGTTTTCTTCCTTGAAGATGATGTCCCAGCTGTTCATCTGCACGTCAGGGCCGAGGGCTTTGCGCACCTTGTCGACGTTGTAGCCGATCAGCGTGGTGCCCCACAGGTAAGGCACGGCGTAGCGATTGCCGGAGTCACCTGCGGTTTCCAGGGTTTGCATGAATTGCGGGTCCAGGTGCTGCCAGTTTGGCAACTGCTTGCGATCCAGCGGCTGCACTGCACCGGCCGTGATCAAGCGTCCCAGGTTGGAGGAGCCGGGAAACACCACGTCATACCCGGAGTTGCCCGTCAGCAGCTTGGACTCCATGGTTTCGACGGTGTCGAACACATCGTAAATCGGGCGAATGCCGGTTTCCTCCTGGAAGCTCTTGAGCACCTCGGGTGGCAGGTATTCGATCCAGTTGTAGATCCGTACGGTGCGTTCTTCAGCCAGGCAAAAACCACTGATCAACAACAAAGCGACAGTGCCCAGCACGGTGTTACGCAAAAAACTGTTCATGGTGAAAACACTCCAGCGCGGCCACGATGGCTCGCAGCACTTAATAGCGATAGGTGAAATACAGCTCCAGCGCACTGAACGTTTGGTCATCGCCGAACACCTGTTTGGCGGCGGCCAGTGGCTTGACCCAGTTGTACGATAGCGACGTATAGAACGACGGCGTGGGCGTCCAGTCGAGGAATACCACGCTCTCGTCGGCAAAGCGCCGATCGTTGACCGGTGCACCCATGTAGTTTTTCTCGTCCAGCCAGAACTGGTAGTGAATCGCACCGAGGGTCACGGTTTCGTTGAGGTGGGTCTTGAGGGAAAACTGCTGGACGTTTTCGTTGCTGTTGAACAGCAGGTAGTTACCCACCACGTCGCCGATCAGCCAGGTGCTCCAGTCGACAAAGCCCTTACTGAGCGGGTCCCAGGCTTTTTGCCGGTTGTCGGAGAGGTTGTCGTCGCCGGAAAAACTCGCGTAGCGGTAGCCGATGATCGGGGTCAGCGGCAATGTGCTGAACGCATAGTCCGCCTGGCCATACCAGGCATTGGCCGCGTAATCGACCCCCTCGCCGCTGCCGCGCTCCAACGCGTATTCGGCGTTCAAGGTCAGTGCCGGCACGCCGGGAACCTTGGCATTGAGCGCCCTCAGGTTGTACACCCGCATGCCGTCCCGGCGTCGGGGAAGCGTGCTGCCTCTCGGGCCAAGGGCATTGACCTTCATGGCCATGGCGCCGAGCGTCACCTGGTCATCGAGGGTGTAATCCAGGTTGACGCCGGTCATCCGGAAGTCGCCCAGATCATCATCGGTGCGCAGGGTGAACGCCTGGGACTTCAGTGCGCCGTGGTCCCAGGCCAGGACCGCCGAATCCTTGAAGGCGGTCCGAGGGCCCAGCCAGTAGGCAGCGTCTTTGTGCTGGTCGAGGTTACCGTCCATGACGATGAACCCCGTGCCGATCATGTAGTTCTGGCGGCCGGCGGTCAGCTTCCATTCGCCGGCGCGGAAACCCCCGTAGAGTTCTTCGGCCGCGACCTTGCCGTCGGAGCTGCGGGTGAAGCCACCGGCATCACCGTCGCCGAACGTGCTTGCCGCCACCAGCGAACCGCCCGCCAGCAGGCTGAAATCGGGTTGTACCGCGTACTCAAATTTGGCGCCCGGTTTTACGTAGAACTCTTGCCAGTTGATACTGGCGCCGCCGTTTTTGCCGTTGCGCGCATCCACACGGCCGCTGCCGAAGTTGACGCCACGACTGAACAGCGTCGCCCCGCCCACCGTGAGGTTGACTTCGCCCTTGAGATTGCCGTCCTCAAAGGTGTAGCCCGCCCATGCGACGTGGGTGGTCAAGGGTAAGCCGACCGCTAAGAGCGCTCGAGAGAAACGCTTGGTGAAAACCATAAGAAGCTCCTGTGGAATTATTGTTGTTACAGGGCAGTCAATGGCGACGCAGGGCGTCGCCAACACCTGGGCAAGCCAGGTGAATAGAACGCAAGACTCTTATTTTTTGACGAAGTCAGTGACTCAGGTGGGCGGCAATCGCGCGCAGCATGCGCACGCTGTCGGTATCGAACGGGCTGACCGCCTCGTTCAGCGACGATTGCTTGACGATCACCACGCCGGACGGTTTGTCGATGAACAGGTATTGACCGTGAATGCCCCCGGCCATCAGGGCCTGGCTGTGGTCGTTGAACACGTACCACTGGCTTCGATAGGACGCACCGGGTGTCCAGTGGGAGAACTCGGCGTTTTGCGCGTAAACCGCCGGGTCGGCCCCTGCGGTGATGCGGGCGACGGTCTCGGGCGACAGCAGCTCAACCCCGTCCTGGCGGCCGTTGTTGGCCAGCAGGCGACCAAAACGCGCCATGTCGCGCAAGGTGGCACTAAAGCCCGCCCCGGCGACATTACGCCCCCACGGATCGGCGATGAAATACCCGTCGCGGTCGCACCCCAACTGCTGCCAGATACCCTCCAGCAGCTCACTGCAGGCGCTGCCCGAAGCCCGCTCCATCACCCACGCCAAGGCTTCGGTGGTGGCGGTCACATAGTGGAAAAACCCGCCGTGCACGCCACGTTTTTTCAGCGACGGCAGGTATTGGTACAACGACTCGAACTGAGCGTATTGCGCCAATGCCGGCTGGAAGCCACAGGCATAGCCGTACTGCGAGCTCTCTGAATTGGGGTCGTCATAGACCTCGCTGTAATCGATGCCCACCGCCATGTCGAAAAGCTGGCGCACCGTCGCATCACCAAACGCGCTGCCCACCAGTTCCGGCACGTAGTACCCGGCGGGCAGCTCGGGGTTGAGCACGCCGCGGGTCACCAGTTCTTCGCCCAGGGTGCCGACCAGCGATTTGGTCACCGAGAACATGATGTGCCGGTCACAGGGGCGCTGGCCGTTGAAGTAGCGTTCGAACAGCACGGTGTCACCCTGCATCACCAAAAAGGCATCGGTCTGGCTGGCCAGCAGATGCTCGATGACACTCACGCTCAACCCGCACTCACTGTCGAAGTACAGGGCATCCAATGCCTGCGACACGGTATTCAAGGGCCCGGCAGGGCCGGCGCCCGCGCGCACATCGATGGAGGGACGCAGTCGCGCCAGGTTGCGAAACCCCCACTGGTTAAAGGGCGGGCGCATCCAGTTGTGCCAAGTGACGCGGTATTTGGGCCCCGCCGGGAAGCCCTGCATCAGTAAAGGCGCCAAGCGGGGCTGGGTGGAAGACTCGTTCGTCTCAACGTAAAGGCTGGCCAATGACGGCATGATGTTCTGACCCATGGGATAACCCTGGAAATGACTCTGCATGCGAGCAGATGCCAGGCAATAATTAACCGGCAAATATTCTTTAGTCAATAAATCTTTTAATCAAATAACCAAAGACCTGTTCGGTTTCATTCTGACGTGACCGATCTGCGCTGCTGTACATTGTCCTCAAATCCCCAGCCTTAACGAACGCGGTTAACTATGCTGAAGGACCCGTCCCGACGTTCCCCACAGTGATCCTTATCGGAGACCCAACATGAATCCAAACGCCACCGCCCTTGTCTTGATCGAATTCCAGAACGACTTCACCACGCCCGGCGGCGTGTTCCATGACGCCGTCAAAGACGTCATGCACACCGGCGACATGCTGGCCAACACCGCAACCACGGTGCAGCAAGCCCGCACACTCGGGGTGAAGATCATCCACCTGCCGATCCAGTTCGCCGACGGCTATCCAGAGCTGACCACGCGCGATTACGGGATTCTCAAAGGTGTCGCCGACGGCAGCGCGTTCCGCACCGGCAGCTGGGGCGCCGAGATCTCGGAAGCGATCACCCGTGAAACCGGCGATATTCTCGTGGAAGGCAAGCGCGGGCTGGACGGTTTTGCGACCACGGGCCTGGACCTGGTGCTGCGCAACAATGGTATCCAGAACCTGGTGGTGGCAGGGTTCCTGACCAACTGCTGTGTCGAGGGTACGGTGCGGTCAGGGTATGAGAAGGGTTATAACGTGGTGACCTTGAGCGACTGCACGGCGACGTTCACCGATGAGCAACAAAAGGCCGCTGAAAACTTCACGCTGCCCATGTTTTCGCAGGTGTTGCGGCACACCGAGTTCCTTGGGGCGTTGCGCGAAAAATAAGCAAAAAAAGGGGCGACTGATCCATCAGTCGCCCCCTTTTTGCTTAGCCCTGGGAATGGCTTATCCGTTCAACGTCAGCCCCGGATAGGCCCGCACAGGCACCTTGTGCCGTTGCGGTTGCTGCCGGGCGAGCTGCGCCTGGACCTGTGCGACGGCATCCAGCACGCGCTGCGCCCATTGCTCGTCTTCGGGGTCCACGACCACAACGCGAAAACCGTGATCGAAGCCTTCAAGCTGGACCCCTTCGGAGTCATCGACATGCAGGTCGATGTCGAATGCCGGCGGGAATTTCGACGGTGTGCTCGACAGCCCGCGCTCGGTGAGCGCTTGATTGTGCCGCACACTGTTGACCACGCCATCGACGTGAATGCCATACAGCAGCAACCAACGGCGGATGTAGGACGGGGTCCGGCCGGACGAGGTGTAGACCCAGACGCTGCAACCCTGGCGACGCAGTTCGCGGGTCAGGGCGCGGGTGCCGCTGCGCAGCGGCTCACCCAGCCAACGGTGTACACACGCCGGCAAACGGCTGTGCTCGGTCGCGCTGTGGTGAAGCTGGCAGGCCAGCGTGTCGTCAATATCAAAAGAGATACGGATACGCTGACGCTTGAACACCCGCTTGATTGTGTCGAGCACTGGGTACCTTCCCATCAATGGCCCCCTTGGCAGACGGGCGCCGGTGTGTCGCTCAGGAAAAACGCCATAGGGTCAGGGGCCTTATCTTCCAGGAACGCTGCATATTTTTTCTTGATCTTGGGCAATTCGTACAATGCCATTACGCCATGTTTGGCGGAGTTACGTATGACCGAGGACGGGTTGAAATAGCCCTCGGCGTTGTCCAGCGTCAGTACGAACGGCGGCAAGCCCTCGCGCATCAGCAGGTAGCTGACAATCAGCGACCCACTGCGGTGATTGCCTTCGACGAACAACTGCGGCCTGCTGAGGACTCGCACGTAGACACCGGCGGCGCGCTTCCACACCGATTCACTGTGGTGCCTGCAGTACCAGCCGTATAAATCCTTGATGCCACCCTCGACATTGTTGAAAAAATGCTCTTCGGTGGCCGCCAGGTGTTGGGCGTATTCCTGCCGGCGAACCGGGTCTTTGCCGCAGAGCACGGTGGCATTGATCTCCAGCATCAGGTTCAGTTGCTGGAGGTCGAACAGGTCAACACCGCGCGCAACATAGTCGTCAATCAGGGCGTAGCCTTCAAGCACATTCTGCAGCACTTCGTCCGTCAGCGGGTCGCGTGGCTCGGTAAAGTCCCGGCTGAGCTGGGCAAAACGGTTCTGTACCTCGCGCAGTGCGCGTTCAATCGCGGCCAGATCAAGACGATGCGTTGCAGACATTGGCAATCCTGAAAAACGGTGCATGAGTCGGTCAGCTGAACTTGCCGCTGATGTAGTCCCCGGTCATTTGTTCGCGTGGGTTCTCGAAAATCTGCGTGGTGGCGCCCATTTCAACCAGATAGCCGGTGCGCGTGCCCTGGGAGATATCCACCGAGAAAAACGCGGTGGTATCGGCCACACGAATCGCCTGCTGCATGTTGTGGGTCACCAGCGCGATGGTGTAGTCCTTCTTCAACTCAACCATCAGCTCTTCAACCCGGCGCGTGGCAATCGGGTCCAGTGCCGAGCACGGCTCATCCAGCAGCAACACTTCCGGCTCGGTGGCAATGGCGCGGGCGATGCACAGGCGTTGCTGTTGGCCGCCGGAGAGCGACAGGCCGCTGACCTTGAGCTTGTCCTTGACCTCATCCCACAGCGCGGCGCCTTGCAGCGCGTGCTTGACGCGGTCGCCCAGGTCGCCCTTGTAGCGGTTGAGACGCAGGCCAAAGGCCACGTTGTCAAAAATGCTCATCGAAAACGGGTTGGGCTGCTGGAAAACCATGCCGATGTAACGGCGCACGACTACAGGGTCAACGCCCTTGCCGTACACATCCTGGCCGAGGAAATGCACATGGCCCTCGAAACGGAAGCCCTTCACCAGGTCGTTCATGCGGTTGAGGCTGCGCAATACAGTCGATTTGCCGCAGCCGGACGGGCCAATGAAACCGGTGATCTTGTTTTTCTCGATCGGCACATGGCTGTCACGCACCGCCATGAAGTTGCCGTAGAAAATCTTGTCCAGCTTGCAGTCCATGACCACAGGCGACTGGGTGATAAACGGAGCGGCTATTTGCGCGGATGACATGTTCAAAATTCAGGTGCTCCCGTTCTTAGTACTTGGGCTTGCCGAAAATACGGCTCACGATATTCACGACCAGTACGATCATTACCAGCACCAACGAGGCCGCCCAGGCGAGCTCAAGCTGGTTGTCGAAGGGCATGCCGGAGAAGTTGTAAATCAGCACGGCCAGGGAGGCCGTCGGATTCATGACTGCCAGGCTGCCGTCGTGGTAGATCCAGTAGTTGCTGAACAGCGCGGTGAACAACAGCGGTGCGGTTTCGCCGGCGGCGCGTGCCACGGCGAGCATCACGCCCGTGAGGATCGCGGGCATGCCGGTGGGCAAGACGATTTTCCAGATCACCTGCGAACGGGTGCAGCCCATCCCGTAGGCGGCATCCTTCATGATCTTGGGCACCATCTTCATCGACTCTTCGGCCGTCAGCACCACGATAGGCAGCATCAGCACGGCCAACGCCACGCCACCCGCCGGTGCCGAGTACGTGCCGGTGGTCATCACCACCAGGGCGTAGGCAAACACACCCGCCAGAATCGACGGCAAGCCGGTGAGCATTTTCGCGGCAAAGCGCGAGGCGTTTGCCAGCTTACTGTCCGGCCCCAGTTCAGCCAGGAAAATCGCCGCCATAATGCCAACCGGCACTGCGATGGCGGCCGCGATACCGACCATGACGAAGGTGCCCGCCATGGCGTTGCCGAAACCACCGCCGGTCTCGAAACCGGTGGGCGGCAATTCGGTGAACACTTCCAGGCTCAAGCGTGCACCGCCACGGGTGATCAGCATGTAGAGCACGGAAATCAGCGGCACGCTGGCCAGCAACGCCCCGAACCACACCAGGGTGGTCAGGACCAGGCTGCGCAGAGCGCGGCCTTCAAACCGGCGCTGCAGGCTGGGCATGGCGGTGATGGGCGAAGAAAGGTCAGTCATTGTTTAGTCCCCCGCTGGGCGTAGACCATGATCATCGAACCGATGACATTCACCAGCAACGTGATGAACATCAGCACCAGTGCGGCATACATCAGCACTTCGATCTCGTTCGGGCCGGCTTCGGGGAAGTTCAGCGCCAACAAGGCCGCCAGCGTGTTGGCCGGTGCAAACAGCGACAGAGAAATGTTGTTGGCGTTACCGACCAACATGGCCAGTGCCATGGTTTCACCCAAGGCGCGGCCCAGGCCCAGCACCAGCGAACCGAAGATGCCGGTCGCGGCGGATGGCACCATTACCTTGAGAATCGCTTCCCAGTGGGTGGTACCCATGCCGTAGGCGGCTTGCTTGGTTTTCATCGGCACACCCGTGAGGGCGTCCTGGGAGACGGCAGCGATGGTCGGCAAAATCATGATGGCCAACACCAGGGCTGCCGGAAGCAAGCCCGGCCCGCTCAAGGAGGTGCCGAAAAACGGAATCCAGCCGAGCTCGCTGTTCAACCATGCGGTCAGCGGGCGAATCGCCGGGATCACCACATAGATCCCCCACAGGCCGTAAACGACGCTGGGGATCGCGGCGAGCAACTCGACGATGGTGCGAAACACTGCAGCAAGCTTGGCGGGCAAAAAGTCTTGAGTCAGGAAGATCGCCATGCTGACGCCAAAAAAACCGGCGATCAGCAACGCGATGAAGGCGCTGTACAGCGTGCCCCAAATCGCCGGCAGAATGCCGTATTTACCTTGGTTAACGTCCCAGACGCTGCCGAAGAGCACATCAAAGCCGTGCTTTTCCATGCCTGGAAGTGCCTTGCGCCCTACTTCGAAGACCAGCGCGAATACCAGCGCCAGCACCAGCACCACGCCTATGCGTGCAAGTGCACGGAAGGTGCGGTCAACCAGGAAGTCCTTCGTGGACGGCGGCTGGCACGCAGAATCCGGGTTATCCGGTACGACAAAAGGTGTGTTCATGGGCTAATTCCGGAACAAGGGGGGAACGCTCCCGGCAAGGATGAAACCCTCACCGAGAGCGGCCTGGCGAGCCTTACTTAATGTTGGCGGACGCTTTACGAACCTGTTCGACCACCGATGGCGGCAGCGGGATGTAGCCCATCGAATCAGCGATTTTCTGACCTTCAGTCAAGCTGTACTCGACCATTTCACGCATGGCCTTGGCCTTGGCTGGGTTGCCGTTGTCCTTGCGGAAGATCATCCAGGTATAGGACGTGATCGGGTAGGACTTGGCGCCATCCGGATCCGGCAGCCAGGCCACCAGGCTTTCCGGCATTTTCACCGCGGCCAGTGCTTCGGCGCCGCTTTCGGCGTTCGGTACCACGTACTTGCCGGCCTTGTTCTGCAGTTGGGCAAAGTCAACCTTGGCCAGCTTGGCGAAGCCGTACTCGATGTAGCCGATTGCGCCTGGGGTCTGGCGTACGGTGGCGGTCACACCATCGTTCTTCGGCGACTTGATGAATTTGTCGCTGGCGGGCCAGTTGACGGTGTTGCCTTCGCCCAAGTCCTTCTGGAACTCAGGGTTGATCGCCGCCAGGTGCTTGGTGAAGACGGCGGTGGTGCCGCTGGAGTCTGCACGCACCACAACGGTGATCGGCATGTCAGGCAGTTTCAGGCCTGGGTTGGCGGCAACGATCTTTGGATCGTTCCACTTGGTGATCTTGCCCAGGAAGATGTTCGAGTACACATCGCGAGGCAATTTGAGCTCTTTAGGATTGCCCGGCAGGTTAAACGCCAGCACGATTTCACCCGCGGTCATCGGCAGCAGTTGCACGCCTTCGGCCACCTTGGCGATGTCTTCGTCTTTCATGGCCGAGTCGCTGGCGGCGAAATCGACGGTCTTGTTCAGGAAGTCCTGTACACCCGCACCGCTCCCCTTGGACTGGTAGTCAACCGTGACACCTTCGGTTTTCTTGCTGAAATCCTTGAACCAGGTGAGGTAGATCGGCGCTGGGAAACTCGCACCGGAACCGGTCAGGCGGATGCTTTCGGCGGCAAACACCGAGGTGGCACTGAGAGAAACCGCAACGGCGAGTGCAGCAGACTTCATCAGACGTTTCATTAAGGAAAATCCTTGTGATTTCGGGCTCGGCAACTCTGCAACAATCTTGTTACGGTTTTATGAACGTGCAGTGGCAAAACGCCCAGTTGTCCCCCTCTCCCGCCACAACACCGCATTTTGTGGTCATTGGTTCGTAACAAAATGCGACTAAGACTTTGCCATCCCCCACGACGCGAGTTCCGCCATGTCCTCACTAGAAGACACCTTGATACAGCGCATCCACCGTGAATTGCTCGATCACAGTGACGAAGAGCTGGAACTGGAATTATCCGAAGATGGCCATGACCTGAACGCGCTGTTTGATGAGCACGTCGGTGAAGGAAGCGAAAAAGCCGCACGCCGCATTTATTTCAGCGAACTGTTCCGCCTGCAAGGCGAACTGGTGAAATTGCAGAGCTGGGTGGTCAAGACCGGCCACAAGGTGGTGATCCTGTTCGAAGGACGGGATGCCGCCGGCAAGGGTGGCGTGATCAAGCGCATCACCCAGCGCCTGAACCCGAGGGTCTGCCGAGTGGCTGCGTTGCCGGCGCCAAATGACCGCGAACAGACGCAGTGGTACTTCCAGCGCTACGTCTCACACCTGCCGGCCGCCGGCGAAATCGTGCTGTTCGACCGCAGCTGGTACAACCGCGCCGGTGTCGAGCAAGTCATGGGTTTTTGCAACGAGGACCAGTACGAAGAGTTCTTCCGCACCGTTCCGGAGTTCGAACGGATGCTCGCCCGCTCCGGTATCCAACTGATCAAGTACTGGTTTTCGATCTCCGACCAGGAACAGCACCTGCGTTTTCTCAGTCGCATTCACGACCCGCTCAAGCAATGGAAACTCAGCCCCATGGACCTTGAGTCGCGTCGGCGCTGGGAAGCCTATACGAAGGCCAAGGAAATCATGCTCGAACGCACCCACATCGCCGAAGCGCCGTGGTGGGTGGTACAAGCCGATGACAAGAAGAAAGCCCGACTCAACTGCATCCACCACTTGCTTGGGCAGATGCCGTATGAAGAAGTCGAGCTGCCGGTGATCGAACTGCCGCAGCGCGTGAGGCAGGAGGATTATTCGCGCAGCCCGACGCCGCCGGAACTCATCGTGCCGCAGCGCTACTGATTAGCCCCATCGCGGGTAGGTGGCGGGCGGCATCACGAATCGGGATGTTCGCTCGCCTCCGTGTTTTTTCAGACCCGTCTTAAATCATCTCCTGCCTGACATCGGTACGCTGGCCCCTTCCCGACCCCTATGTGGAACGCGCCCGGCGCACAGCTGACAGGTACCCTCGCCATGATCGACAAACACCTGCGGATCCTCATCTTGGATTCGCTTCACGCCCATGTCGTGCAGATCGAAAAGCTGCTGAACCGCATGGGCTATCACTGCATCGCCACCGCCAGCAGCGACCGGGAAGGCCGGCAATTGAGTCGCGCCGGGCTAAGGCGCTTCGATGTGCTGCTGGCCGCTGACCACGTGGTACGCAAGCCTGGCGTAGCGGGTTCGGCGTTTGATGCCTACGACATCGCGAACGTGTTTATCTATGGCCGGCCTGCCGACAGCGAACAGGTGCACCTGCCCAGCCACGGTGAGCGTTACTGGCGCTGCGGCTTACCGGAATACCTGGTACTGGAGTGGTTCATGGCCCGTTCCAAGCGCAGCCTGCCGGAGGCTGCCGCTCACCCTTTGCGAACGCCTTGCACAGACTCACCCGGTTACTTTGCGCTGCCAGGCGCAAGGTGACCGGGTATCGGGGCGTCAGATAGGGGCGCTGCTGACGACCCTTAGCGCCAACCCTTCATACGCATCCAGCGTGATGGTGAACGCTCCCTCCGCCGTCAAATCCCCCTCGACCCGTTCGTTGATGATGTCCACCACCATCCCCGCAGCGATATCCGGCAGGTGCAGGGTCTCGGTGATCGGCGTGGCGCCGAAGTTCAACGCAGTGATTTGCGTGCCTTTGCCGGCCGGCAATTCGTGGACCATCACCAACAGCCCTGGGTTTTGCACTTCCGGCACCTGGATCTGGCGGCTGGCGGCGATGTCGTAGGCCCGGCGCACCGCGAGGATTTTCTGCAGTTGCGAGGCGAAGGACTCAGGGTCCTGCAATTGGCTGTTGAGGCTGCCATACAAGCTTTTCGAGCGCGGCATATGGCCGGCGGACAATTCTGCGTCCGGGTTCAGGTCCACCAGGTCATAGGCGCCGCGATGAATCCAGCGCGTGTCGCCATCCTGCATCAAATGCTCGACCTCTTCGGCGGCCAGCGGCAACGCGCCCACCAAGTCCCAGCCCGACAAGGCAAATACCCCAGGCTGCATGGCGTTGTACATCACCAACAGCAAATGGATCTGGCGAATCTGCAGAATATCCGCCGCGGTAATGGCCTCCAGATCTCGAATCCCCAGCGCCGCCGTGATGATGCTGGCGGTGGTGCAGGACACGCCATTGGTCACAAACTTGAGGTTGTAGGGGGCATGTTCGCCGGTCAGGCGTTCGTACATCTGTTCGCGAATATGCTCGCGCAGGATATTGCCGGGGAAGGTCTGGCCCTGGTACAGGAAGGTGTCATGGGCGTGCAGGGTCCAGAAGTGCACCAATTCCAGGGTCAATTCATCGTGATTCTGCAACGCATGGATCAGCGAACCGGGATCGATGCCCTGGCGGTGCATTTCGCGCAGCATCAGGCGCAGGAACTCGGCGTCGCCCATCAGCAACGCGTGCTGGTATGCAGGGCGGGTGATGAAGTCGTAGGACAGATCGGCACCGCCGTGAGACATGGACGCAATGTCATCCACGGTGAGGTTCAACTCCTGGAAGCTGAAGCCACCGGCTTTGCGAATCGCCCCGCCCAGCAGTTGGTTACCGGTGATCGACAGCGGATGGCTCTCGGACCAGGCCGTGCCGTCCAGCTTGCGTTCCACGCCGAGGAACCCATTGGCGTCCAGGCGCAGGATCTTCGCCCCCATCACGTCGATGGCATGCAGGGCATCGCCGATGATCATCTGTTGCGCGGCGAAGGTCGGGTCCAACCAATTCAGCGACGGTTGGCCTTCCTTGAAGTAATGCAGGTACACCCAGCGGCGCGGCTTGCCATCCACGCCCAACACCACGTTTGTGGCGCTCCAGTCGGTTTCCTTGACGCCGGGTTCAAAGAAGATCACGCGCTGCAACTGGCCGACGATGTAGTGTTTATCACGCAACGCATCAACCTGGACGGGGCTGAGGTTCTGCGCATCGCGGCCCTCTGCGACGTCAGGAAGCAATGACCAATCTTCTTCGCGGATCTCCACCATATGGTAAAGGCCGGGATAATCCTCGTACGCCATCTCGGCCAGGCGAAAATCCGCGCCCTTGCCGGTATGGGACGGGATTACGTCGTCGATGATCACCGCATTGTGCGCCGCCGCCATGCGCGTCAACGCCTGCAATTGCGCTTCGGTGCCCAGTTGCGGGTCGATCTCGAAACTGATGCGGTCGAAATTGCCGTCGATGGTGGGCGTGTGCTCCGAGCCGTTCAGGCCGCCGGATTTTTTCAACGGGCCGTTATGGATGCCTTGAATACCGATCTTCGACAAGGCATGCCACAGCGCTTCATCCCCCAGCGCCTCCAACACCGTACCGCCTTCACGGGTCACGATCGACGCCGGGTAGGCGGTAAACCACACGGACGACAAGGCCGAGGCATCCCGTGGCCGCGTCTGCGCATAGGGTTGCTGCCACAACCGGCCTTGGCCCGAATAGAGCTTGGCCCGCTGGCGTGCCGCGTGCAGCATCGATTGTTCCACCAGCCAGTTCACATGGTTGTTTTCAGCCGCCGTCATAAGCCTGATACCTGTCGTCGTGAAGCATTACTCGTGAACATATGAGGGTTGTGCGGGCCATTCGTTGCATTGCGCTGGCCGCACTGACACAAAGCGATCACCGTGCGGGCTTGCTGTGGTGAGCAGGCTTGCCCTGCGCCGGGCTGCGAAGCAGCCCCTTGGGTCGGCGGTGAACCCGTCGAGGGACAAGCCCCCCTCACCACAGGCAGCCTGCACACAGTTGGGTGTTCATTAACGCCCCAGCAGGTAGGTGCTCAGGTCTCCCGATACTGCCTTGGCGTAAACCCCGTCGAGGCCTTGAACTGGCGAGTAAAAGCACTGTGATCGGTGTACCCGCACTGCAGCGCCACCTCGGTGATCGGCATGTCGGTGTGCAACAAGCGGTGGGCATGCTCCAACCGCACCTTCTGGATCATCTGCCGGGGCGTGAGGTGGAACACGCGTTTGCAGTAACGCTCCAGTTGCGCCACGGAAATGCCTGCGATGCGCGTCAGCTCACCCAGGGTGACGCGGCGATTGAAGTGCGCGCGGATGTGCGCGTCGACGGCCGCCAGGCGTTGGTAGGCCGGATGACTTTCGCTGGCGGTTTGCAGGTCCACCGAGATGCCCGCCAGGCCGATGATGGCGCCCATGTGGTTGTACAGCGGCCACTTGTGGGTGAGGCACCAACCCGGTTCACGGGTGCCATAGAGGTGCAATTCCAGCTGGTCCTCCAGTACAAACCCCTGCTCCAGCACGCGCTGATCCTGTTCGGTGTAACCCGGCCCCAGTTGCGCGGGGAACACTTCAGCACTGGTCTTGCCCAGCAACGGTTGCAGGTGCTTGAGGCCACAGCGCTGCACCAGGGTGTGGTTGGCGAGCACATAACGGGCCTCGGTGTCCTTGATGAAAATCGCCGCATTGGGGATCACATCGAGCATCGGCAGTAACTGCGCCACGCCGGCCAATAGCTGCTCGATGCTGTGGGGCCGATTGGCCTCAGGCCCTTGGCAAAGGGTCGCAAACGCGCTCTGCATCATGACGGTTGATCCCCACTGACGGCCTCGACGCGTAGCAGATTGCCCGATGCCCGAGGCGCTGTCGAGCGGTGCAAACTGTGCTGATTTCGTCATCGTTGTCGGCAAAAAACATCAATCGCGCCGCCGTTCATGAGTTCACTGTAGGGGCACTGCATGCCTATCCAATAACTCACAAGAAGGCGACGCTATGTCAGGTCAAGGCAAGTTCAAGAAACAACTTTCATTGATGGACCTCACCTTTATCGGGCTGGGCGCCATCTTTGGTTCGGGCTGGTTGTTTGCGGCCAGTCACGTCTCCGCCATTGCAGGTCCTGCGGGCATCATTTCCTGGCTGATCGGTGGTTTCGCGGTGCTGCTGCTGGGCATCGTGTACTGCGAACTGGGCGCCGCATTGCCGCGCGCCGGCGGCGTGGTGCGCTACCCGGTCTACTCCCACGGCCCGCTGCTGGGCTACCTCATGGGTTCTATCACGCTGATTGCGTTCTCCAGCCTGGTGGCCATCGAGGTGGTCGCCTCGCGCCAATACGCTGCGGCGTGGTTTCCCGAGCTGACCAAAGCCGGTTCCAGCGACCCGACCACCCTCGGCTGGCTGGTGCAGTTCGCCCTGCTGTGCCTGTTCTTTATCCTCAATTACCGCAGCGTGAAAACCTTCGCCATCGCCAATAACCTGGTGAGCGTGTTCAAGTTCATTGTGCCGTTGCTGGTGATTGGCATGCTCTTCACCTTCTTCAAGCCGGCGAATTTCCAGGTGCAGGGTTTCGCGCCGTTTGGTCTGTCAGGCATCGAGATGGCGGTGTCGGCCGGCGGTGTGATTTTCGCCTACCTGGGGCTCACGCCGATCATCTCGGTGGCCAGCGAAGTGAAGAACCCGCAACGCACCATTCCGATTGCGTTGATCCTTTCGGTACTGCTCTCGACCGCCATTTACGTGTTGCTGCAAACCGCGTTCCTCGGTGGCGTGCCCACGGAAATGCTTGCCGATGGCTGGGCCGGGATCAGCAAACAACTGGCGCTGCCCTATCGGGATATCGCCCTGGCGCTGGGCGTGGGTTGGCTGGCGTACCTGGTGGTGGCCGACGCGGTGATCTCCCCCAGCGGCTGCGGCAACATCTACATGAACGCCACCCCACGTGTGGTGTATGGCTGGGCGCAGACGGGCACGTTCTTCAAGATTTTCACGCGTATCGATGAGAAATCCGGCATCCCCCGACCGGCGCTGTGGCTGACCTTTGGCTTGTCGGTGTTCTGGACCCTGCCGTTCCCGTCCTGGGAAGCGCTGATCAATGTGGTGTCCGCCGCGTTGATCCTCAGCTATGCGGTCGCCCCGGTCACCGTCGCGGCACTGCGACGCAATGCACCGCAGATGGCGCGGCCGTTCCGGGTCAAGGGCATGGCGGTGCTCGGCCCATTGTCGTTCATCATCGCCGCGTTGATCGTGTATTGGTCGGGCTGGAGTACGGTTTCCTGGCTGCTCGGCCTGCAAATCCTGATGTTCGGGGTGTACCTGCTGTGCGCGCGCTGGGTGCCGACCGCGCACCTCAACCTCAAGCAGCAAGTGCGCTCATCCGCGTGGCTGATCGGCTTCTATGCGGTGACCCTTTTGCTCTCCAAGCTCGGCAGCTTTGGCGGTATCGGCGTACTCGCCCACCCGTTTGACACCCTCGTCGTCGCGGTCTGCGCGCTAGGCATTTACTACTGGGGCGCAGCCACTGGCGTGCCGGCCCATCTGGTGCGCCTGGAACACGAAGCCGATGAAAGCGAAGCGGTCGACGAGCCCCTCGGCCGTGCCCCGCTGACCCCGGCCACCCACTGATTCTGGAGCGTTTTATGAAGCGATTGCATGTGATCGACTCCCACACCGGCGGCGAACCGACGCGCCTGGTGATGAACGGTTTCCCCAAGCTCATCGGCAACACCCTGGCTGAGCAGCTGAATAACCTGCGCAGCGAGCATGACAAATGGCGCCGCGCCTGCATTCTGGAACCGCGTGGTAACGATGTTCTGGTCGGCGCGCTGTACTGCGAGCCGGTCACGCCGGGCGCCATCTGCGGCGTGATCTTCTTCAATAACGCCGGCTACCTGGGCATGTGCGGGCACGGCACGATTGGCCTGGTCGCCTCCTTGCACCACGTGGGTCGCATCGCACCCGGCATGCATCGCATCGACACGCCTGTCGGCCTGGTAGAAGCAACATTGCACGAAGACGGCGCCGTGACCCTGGGCAATGTGCCCGCCTACCGCCATCGCCGCCAAGTGCCGGTGGAGGTGCCGGGCCACGGGGTGGTGCTGGGCGATGTTGCCTGGGGCGGCAACTGGTTTTTCCTCGTGTCCGAACACGGCCAGCGCTTGCAGATGGACAACGTCGATGCCCTCACCGACTACACCTGGGCGATGCTCAAGGCCCTTGAAGACCAAGGTATCCACGGTGCAGACGGCGCGCTGATCGACCATATCGAGCTGTTTGCCGACGACGACCACGCTGACAGCCGCAATTTCGTCATGTGCCCCGGCAAAGCCTACGACCGCTCACCGTGCGGCACCGGCACCAGCGCCAAGCTGGCCTGCCTGGCCGCCGATGGAACACTTGCGCCCGGAGCAACCTGGACACAAGCGAGCATCACCGGCAGCCAATTCGAAGGCCGCTATGAGTGGGACGGCGAACGCGTGCGCCCCTTCATCACCGGCCGCGCCTATATGACCGCCGACAGCACCTTGCTGATCGACGAACAGGACCCTTTCGCCTGGGGCATTTGAGCCCGGGCCACCTTTAACTGAACGATTGCAGGAGTTAGCACAATGAGCGACAACATCTTCACCGGCTGCATCCCCGCCCTGATGACCCCGTGCACGCCCGCGCGCAAGCCGGACTTCGATGCCCTGGTTGCCAAGGGCCGCGAGTTGATCGATATCGGCATGAGCGCCGTGGTGTATTGCGGTTCCATGGGCGACTGGCCGTTGCTCACCGAGGCCGAGCGCCAGGAAGGCGTGGCGCGGCTGGTGGCGGCCGGCGTGCCGACCATCGTCGGTACGGGTGCGGTCAACAGCCGTGAGGCAGTAGCCCACGCGGCCCACGCCGCCAAGGTCGGCGCCCATGGCCTGATGGTGATTCCGCGCGTCTTGTCCCGTGGTGCCTCGGCCACCGCGCAAAAGGCGCACTTCTCGGCGATTCTCAAGGCCGCGCCGAACCTGCCGGCCGTGATCTACAACAGCCCGTATTACGGCTTCGCCACCCGCGCCGAGCTGTTCTTTGAACTGCGCCGCGAACACCCGAACCTGATCGGCTTCAAGGAGTTCGGCGGCGGTGCCGACCTGCGCTATGCCGCCGAACACATCACGTCCCAGGACGATAACGTGACCCTGATGGTCGGTGTCGACACCCAGGTGGTGCACGGCTTCGTCAACTGTAACGCCACGGGTGCGATCACCGGCATCGGCAACGCACTGCCACGGGAAGTCCTGCAACTGGTGGCGCTGAGCAAAAAAGCCGCCAAGGGCGACGCCAAGGCGCGCCGCCAAGCGCGTGAACTGGAAGCCGCGCTCGCGGTGCTGTCGTCGTTCGATGAAGGCTGCGACCTGGTGTTGTACTACAAACACCTGATGGTGCTTAACGGCGATAAGGAGTACGCCCTGCACTTCAACGAGACCGATAAGCTCAGTGACGCTCAGCGCCGTTACGCAGAAACGCAGTACTTGCTGTTCCGGCAATGGTACGCCCATTGGTCGGCGGAACAGCACGTCGCCTGAGCCCTTGCGTGCCGCTGCGGCGCTCGCAGCGGCCACCCTCTTTTTTCCAGGACGATTCCATGACTCTGACAGGCAAGATGCTGATCGGTCAGCACGCCACTGGCGGCAATCGCGAGCCTATCCGGGCGATCAATCCCGCGACCGACACAGCCTTGGAGCCGGCCTACCTGGGCGGCGACGGCGAACAGGTCGCACAGGCATGCGCCTTGGCGTGGGCAGCGTTTGATGGGTACCGCGAGACATCGCTGGAAGCGCGCGCAGAGCTGCTTGAAGCCATCGCCGCGCAGATCGAAACATTGGGCGATGAGCTGATCGACCGCGCCGTTGCCGAAACCGGCCTGCCCCGCGCGCGCATTCAAGGCGAACGCGGGCGCACCTGCGGGCAACTGCGCACGTTCGCCCGCACCGTCCGCGCCGGGGAATGGCTGGATGTGCGGGTCGATACCGCGCAACCGCAGCGCCAGCCGCTGCCCCGGCCAGACCTGCGTCAGCGCCACATCGCGTTGGGCCCGGTGGCCGTGTTTGGCGCGAGCAACTTTCCGCTGGCGTTTTCCGTGGCCGGAGGCGACACCGCCTCAGCGTTGGCGGCCGGGTGCCCGGTGATTATCAAGGCCCATGGTGCGCACCCTGGCACCAGCGAACGGGTCGGCCGAGCGGTGGCTCAGGCGGTCAAAGCATGTGGGCTGCCGGAGGGTGTGTTCTCGCTGTTGTACGGTTCGGGCCGCGAGGTCGGCATTGCGCTGGTCACCGACCCGCGTATCAAGGCCGTCGGCTTTACCGGTTCTCGCAGCGGCGGCCTTGCGCTGATCCAAGCGGCGCAGGCGCGGCCGGAGCCGATTCCGGTGTACGCGGAAATGAGTTCGATCAACCCGGTGTACCTGTTCCCGGCGGCGTTGGCAGCCAGGGCTGAGGCGTTGGCCGAAGGTTTTGTCGCTTCGTTGACCCAAGGCGCCGGGCAATTCTGCACCAACCCTGGACTGGTGATTGGGGTACAAGGGCCCGCTTTGGATCGCTTTATCAAGGCTGCGGGTGAACGGCTGCCGACCTGTGCAGCACAGACCATGCTGACACCGGGGATTGCCAGTGCCTACGCTTCAGGGGTGGCGGCAATGACGGAACACGCCGAGGTCGCCGCCAAGGGGCTGGCGGCAGAAGGTCCTAACCAAGGCCAGGCGCATCTGTTCGTGACGCAGGCACAGGCTTTTTTGGCCAATGAACACCTGCAAGCCGAGGTCTTTGGCGCGGCCTCCTTGATGGTCGTCTGCGCCGATGCCGAGGAAGTCCGCCAGGTTTCCGAGCATCTCGAAGGTCAACTCACGGCCACTCTGCACCTGGACGAAACCGATTTGCCAGACGCCAAGGCCCTGTTGCCGGTGCTTGAGCGCAAGGCCGGCCGCCTGCTGGTCAACGGCTGGCCGACCGGCGTGGAAGTGTGTGATGCCATGGTCCACGGCGGTCCGTTCCCGGCCACCTCGGATTCGCGCAGCACGTCGGTGGGCACGGCGGCGATCCAGCGTTTTTTGCGCCCCGTGTGTTATCAGGATTTCCCCGATGCGTTGCTGCCCGCCGCGCTCCAGCACGGCAACCCTTTGCTGCTGCGGCGCTTGCTTGACGGCCAGAGGGAGGCATAGGCGATGTCCGATCCCGATATCGTAGTGGTCGGCGCCGGTATTATCGGCGTCGCCTGCGCGCTGCAACTGGCGCGCCTCGGTCGGCACGTGGTGGTGGTTGACCAGCAGGCACCCGGCAGGGGCGCCTCCTATGGCAACGCCGGGCACCTGGCCACCGAACAGGTGTTCCCGATTGCCGACGTGTCGATCCTCAAGCGCTTGCCCGGCATGCTGCTGGACCCCATGGGCCCATTGCGCCTGGATTGGAAATACCTGCCTCACGCCCTGCCCTGGTTCCTGCGCCTGCTGTGGAACCTGCGTCCGGCGAGCTATCAGCGCACGGTCGCGGGTATACGCACGCTCAATGAAGGCAGCCTGGGCGCCTGGCAGCGCTTGCTGCACAGCATCGGGCGCCCACAGTTGCTGCGCGAGGATGGCTCGCTGTTGGTGTTTGAACAGGCCGACTCACGCCCGGCCCTCGAGGCCCTGCAACGGCGCATGCAGCAACAGCAAGTGCCCGTGGCGTTCTGGTCTGGCGATGCCATTCGCCAGGCCGCGCCGCAACTGAGCGAGCACCTCCAGGGCGGCCTGTTTTTTCCCGGCACCGGGCACTTTATCGACCCTTACCACGTGGTGTGCGAACTGGTCCAGGCCGCCAAGGCCCAGGGCGTGCAATTCCTCCAGCGCGAGGTGAAGGACGCACGCCTTGAGGAACATGGCGTCTCACTGACCACCGATCAGGGCGCCTTGAGCGCCCGCCAGGTACTCATCGCCTGCGGCGCCCACTCGGCCAAACTCACCGCCGCGCTCACCGGCAAAAAAATCCCGCTGGACACAGAACGCGGCTACCACCTGATGCTGCCCCACGAGCAGCATCGCCTGCCATTCGCCGTCACCTCCCTGGAGCGCAAATTCATCATGACCCCCATGACCGACGGCCTGCGCCTGGCCGGCACCGTCGAATTCGCCGGCCTCGACCGCCCGCCGAACATGCAACGCGCCTGGCAACTGCATCGGCTGAGCAAGGGGTTGTTCCGCGATGATTTGAGTGCACGGGATGCCACCCCGTGGATGGGGTTTCGGCCGTCGTTACCGGATTCGCTGCCGATTATTGATCGGGTGTGTGAAGGGAAAGTGTTGCTTGCGTTTGGGCATCAGCATTTGGGGCTGACGCAGGCGGCGGTGACGGCGGAGATGGTGCGAGAGCTGGCGGGCAAGGATCAAGTGCAGTCACTCACGCCTTATCGTCTGGACCGATTCTGACAACAGCACACGCAGCCTATGTAGTGAGCGGGCTTGCCCCGCGCCGGGCTGCGCAGCAGCCCCAAAACCAGACGGTGAGGAGCATCTGACACACCGCATTTTGTATTGATTGGGGCTGCTGCGCAGCCCGGCGCGGGGCAAGCCCGCTCACCACAGAAGGAATCGAGTGCAATCACTTCACCAACCGCTTCTCCTTGGAGGGGCGATATCCGAAATACGAGCTATAGCACTTGCTGAAATGACTCGGCGAAACAAACCCGCACGCCACCAGCACCTCCACCTGTGACAGCTCGGTGTGCTGCAACAGCCGCCGCGCTTCGGTCACGCGCAGTTCCATGTAGTAGCGTTGCGGTGTCGTGCCCAGTTGTTCCTTGAACAGGCGCTCCAGTTGGCGGCGCGAGCGGCCGGCGTACACGGCCAGTTGGTCCAGTTCCAGGGGTTCTTCGAGGTTGGCGTCCATCAGCTTCACCACCTCACGCAGGGGCGCGCTGACGCTGACGTTTTCGGTGGGTTTGATCCGCCGGTAACGTGACTCCTCGAAAGCCAGGATGTCTTCGATGCCTTCGACCAGTGCCTTGTCGTGCAGGCCCTTGATCCAGTCCAACGCCATGTGGAACGCGCCTGAGGGGCTTGAAGCCGTGAGGCGGTCGCGGTCGATCACGTAGGGTTCGCTGGTCACGTGCGCAGCCTTGGACACTTCGGCCAGGGCTGGGCGGTGTTCAGGGTGGATGGCGCAGCGATAGCCTTGCAACAAGCCGGCGCGGCCGAGGAACCAGGCGCCATTCCACAGACCGGCGAGGCCGATACCGTGCTCGGCGGCGGTACGCAGCAGGTGGATGAGGTCTTCACTGGCCTTGAGTTCAGTACGGAAACCGCCGCAGACCACCAACAGTTCCAGGTCTTGCAGGGCCGCCCCATCAAGGCGCGCGTCGGGGCGGATTACCAGGCCCAGGTCGCTGATGACTTCGCCATCGTCCAAACCGAAGGTGCGCGAGGCGAACAGTTCGGGGCGCAGCAGGTTGGCGGTAACCACCGTGTCGAGGGTCTGGGTAAATGCGGGCAAGGAGAAGTGTTCGAGCAACAGGAAGCCAACGCGAGTGACCGACGCCGGCTGCTGGGTTTCATTGAGGTAGCGCAGGTTTTTGCCTTTCATGCCACCGCTGAATTGACGTCTTTCCATCGAGGGTTTGCCCACTCTTATTGTTGATGCAATGTGCACCATCTTAGGGGCAAACAAGTGAGTTGTCTCAGGCGCTGATCTTGAGCAAACCGCAACCGCATCAAGCCCGCAGCAGAACAGTGGCAACGGCATCTGATACGGTTTTTTCTTCGCTATCTGCGTCTGTATCGAAACACTGTTTGGGCGGACAATAGCGCCATTCCTACCCCCTTCCCTTCGGAGGCCTTATGACCAAGATGGCACTTTTCCTGTTCGGCTTTTTGGTGTTGACCATCGGCATCGGCCTGCTGGCGACCATCTCCCCCGTGTGACGCTCAACCGGCAAACAACATCGGGTACAGCGACAGCACCAGCAGCCCCGCCATCGACACATTGAAGACCCTCAGCCAGCGCGGCTCACGCAACACGTTGCGCAAGCCGCTGCCACACCCGACCCACACACACACGCTGGGCAAGTTGACCACGGCGAACACCAGTGCAATCACCAGCACATTGGTGACGTAGCCTTCGGCCGGGGTATAGGTGGTGATAGCACCCAACGCCATGATCCACGCCTTGGGGTTCACCCACTGGAACGCCGCCGCGCCGAGGAACGTCATCGGCTTGCCCTGCGCATCATCGCTGTCGGACATACCGCCCGCCGTCGCGATCTTCCACGCCAGGTACAACAGGTACGCCGCGCCGACGTAGCGCAACACCGTGTACGCCCATGGGAACAGCTTGAACACCTCGCCCAACCCCAGGCCCACCGAGATCACCAGCAGCATGAACCCCATACTGATCCCCAGCGCATGAGGCATCGACCGGCGGAACCCGAAGTTCACGCCAGAGGCGAGCAGCATGGTGTTATTGGGGCCTGGCGTGATCGAGGACACGAAGGCGAACAGTACAAAGGCTGACAACAGGCTGGTAGACATGAACATGACGCGGCATCCGAACACAGGTGATAGGCCTGTGACAGTAAAGGCTTATGGACCGCCCTGACCCGTACAGCCACAGTACGATTAAGGCATACACTTTTTTGCCAAAGCTTTCACAAACCTTTCACAGATGGGCGCCTATGGTGAATCCAGCTCCTAATGAACATCCTTTTAGCCCGCGCTCCCCACGCGGGCTTTTCTTTGCCTGGGATTTGTCACGCTGGAATAAACGCCTCGGCCCAAACTGCGATTGGCAGGCAAAAAAAGGGCAAGCCATTCGTCATGGCTTGCCGCTATTTTTGCCTGTCCGTTAACGCGGACCGCCACCACCGCCTGGGCCACCTGGGCCACCGCCCTGACCATGCCCGCCACCATGACCACCACCGCCACCTCCCGGTGGCATGAATATCCAGCAGCCCGACAAGGTCGACAACAACGCGACAACCACAGCCGCCTTGGTTAGATAACTCAACTTCATGACCACACTCTCTTACTTGACGAGATTAACTTCTCGCTGGATATGACAGTGCGAACCGCAAGGCGTCACGGCTATCGTGTAACGCGATGGTAGGGTTTGTATGCGTGACGGTACAACGTGAAGACCGTTGCAGGGTTGCCTCAGCCCTTTGCGCAGACCTGGCAACCGTGAGGTCGAGTCAAGGTACGCAAATCAACTACCATGAGCCTTCATTCATGGAAACGATTTCCACCAGACTCGCCGGGGCCCACTCATGAGAGACCTACCGCCAACCGCTACGCTGCGCGCTTTCGAAGTTGCCACCCGGCACGCGACCTTCACCTCGGCTTCAGAGGAGTTGCATGTAACCCAGAGCGCCGTCAGTCATCAGTTGAAGCACCTCGAAGACCTCTGGGGCCTGCAGCTGTTCCAGCGTGGCAAGTCGTTGCGGTTGACCCCCGCCGGTGCGGCGCTGGCACCCATCGTGCGCGAGTTTTTCATGAACCTGGAGGCCACACTGTCTGACCTCAGGGAACAAAAAGGCAGGGTCCGGCTCAAGGTCAGCGCCACCTACTCCTTCGCCCTGAAATGGTTGCTCCCGAGGTTGCCGAGCTTGTCGCAACAGCATCCGGAGATTCTGATCACGCTGGAGACCAGCGACAAAGCAATCACGTTTTCCAGCGCAGATTCAGACGTAGCGATCCGCCTGGGCAATGGTAATTACCCCGGCCTGCACTCGGAGTTCATGCTCAGGGAGCAGATATTTCCGGTGGCCAGCCCTGACCTGCTCAACCGCTTTGGCACCCCGCAGGAGCCCGCCGAGCTGTTGCGTTACCCGCTGCTGACGCGCGACGGCGCAGACTTGGTGCCCAAGTGGGAAGCCTGGTTTGAACACGTCGGCGTCGGGAGTTGCGCGCTCAACGAAAGCGTCAGGTTTGCTGATACCAACATGACCATTGAGGCGGCATTACTGGGCCATGGGATTGCCTTGGCGCGTAGCGGCCACGTCGAAGCTGAAATCAACGACGGCCGCCTGGTGAGGCTGTTTGAGGTGCCGTTCGCTTCACCGGTCGCCTACTTTTTTGTCTGTCCCAAAGGGATCGAATCCCAGCCTCACATCATCAGTTTCCGTCACTGGCTGCTGGCCGAATCAGTCCAAGCCCAGCAGCGCTATCGATAAAGCATGAATAATCACTCATGCCAGGATGAACGGACTTCGCTTTCAGGCAAGCCATAATGTTACTTAATATGGCGCATGCCTTTTCCTATCGTTCTACTCATCCTCTTCGCCGCGCTCCTGCATGCCAGCTGGAACGCGCTGTTGCGCGCCGGCACCGACCGGCTGTGGTCAATGACCGTAATGTGCCTGGCGGTGGCCGTGGCCAGCACGGTCATTGCCTTGTTCCTCACGCCGCCCGCCGCCGCCAGCTGGCCGTACGCGGTCCTGTCGGGCGTGTTGCACGTCGGTTACAACCTGTTCCTGGTGCGCAGCTACAAAGTCGGCGACCTTGGGCAAACCTACCCGATTGCCCGTGGTTCCTCGCCCATTCTGATCACCCTGTTCGCCTTCGCATTCGCCGAAGAGACGGTCAACGCAGGCGCGCTGATAGGCATCGTATTGGTGTCAGCCGGCATCATTTCACTGACCTTCAAACAGCGCAGACTGGCCGTCCCCAGCCTGCCTTACGCATTGGGCACGGGCGTTTTCATTGCGGCCTACAGCGTGACGGACGGCATCGGCGCAAGGCTGTCCGACGCGCCGTTGGCCTATACCGCGTGGATGTGTGCGCTCTGGGGCATCATGATGCCCCTGGTTTACGTTGGCCTGCGCGGCACGCGCAGCCTGCTCACGCCGCGCCCAGGCTGCATCACGGCCTTCCTGGGTGGGCTGGTCTCCCTGCTGGCCTATGGCATCGTTATCTATGCCATGTCAGAGGCGCCGATGGGCGCCGTGTCGGCGTTGCGCGAAACCAGCGTAGTGTTCGCGGCATTGATCGGTTATTACTTCCTGGGCGAGTCACTGACTGTCCGAAAAGTCCTCGCGTGCGTGGTCATTGCGACCGGCACGATCCTTATCGGCTGAACCCTCAGCCCTCCTAAAAGGCGCAAGCAATGGATACTGTCTCTTCAGCCCCCCTCATTTTGATCACAGGCGGCAGCCGAGGTGTCGGCGCGGCAACGGCGCGGCTGGCGGCTGCGCAAGGCTACGACGTGGCAATCAGCTTCATCAGCAACGAGGCCGCCGCCCTCGGCGTGGTGGCCGATGTGCAAGCATTGGGGCGACGCGCCCTGGCCATTCGCGCCGACAGTGCAGACCCAGAACAGGTCGCCCACCTGTTCGCCGCCATTGACGAGACGTTTGGACGTATCGACGTGCTGGTTAACAACGCCGCCATCATTGCGCTTCAATCGCGCTTCGAAGACCTCGACTTCGCCCGTATGCAACGCATTTTCGCAATCAATGCCATCGGCCCGATGCTGTGCGCACAGCAGGCCGTGAAACGCATGTCGCTGCGCCACAACGGCAAGGGCGGCAGCGTGATCAACGTGTCCTCGGGCGCCGCCCGGCTTGGCAGCCCGAACGAATATGTCGACTACGCCGCCTCCAAGGGTGCCCTGGAGACATTCACCATCGGGCTGTCCAAGGAGGTCGCGCGCGAAGGCATACGCGTCAACTGCGTACGCCCGGGGCACATCTACACCGACATGCACGCCAGCGGCGGCGAACCTGGCCGCGTGGATCGCGTCAAGGACAGCATTCCAATGGGCCGGGGCGGAGAACCCGAAGAAGTGGCGCGGGCCGTGCTTTGGCTGGCCAGCTCAGAGGCGTCGTTTATCACCGGGACCTTTCTGGATGTGACTGGGGGGAAGTAACCTGTAACACGGGTGTCGGACAGAGATTGATGGGGGAATAGATGGACGATTTGATACAAGGGCTCGATGGGCCCAGGACTGCTCAGCAGGAATTGTTCTACGACCTGGAAGATGCGGCGGCGGTGATTGGGTGGTCGGTGGTTGAATTGACGGCGATGGCGGGTAGCGACAGAACGCCGGATGAGGCCGTGGCGTTGATGAAAATATGCGCGTTGTTGGCGGCGCAGCAGAAAAAAATGAAGGCTTATGCGAGTGAGGTTAAGGAACAACGGATCGTGAGAGCGTAAAGCGGCTGGATTTATTTTCAGGAGAGTCGACACCCTCACCTGCTTGCGCCCGTGCTTAGAAAAAATCTGGCAATCAATAAGTAAACGTACAACCCCTGGCCATTAAAACCCCATAGACGCTAGCTATGGGGTTTCCATGAGTGGTGGTCCGCTATCGACTCAGTCAGCGCCTTTCTGCATCCCCAACGGCAACGACGCCACGATCTCAGCACGGCACGTTTCGAGTATTTCATCCGCCAGAGCAGAGTCATCCGGGCACGCCCGCGACAACATCACTGCGCCGATTGCATGCGCCAGCAGGTCGATCATTTTTGCGCGGACGTCTTGCTTCGTCGTATCCGGACCCGCCGGGTAATTTTCCTCGAGTGCTGCGAGGGTGCTCTCTACGCCGCTGGCGAAGGTCGCCTTTAACTCATCTGACTGGCGAGCAGCATCGCCACACAGCGCCGCCATGGTGCACCCGCCGCTCCTGCCGTCTCTGTGCTCGCGCGACACATACATGTTGACGAACCCCGTAACGTCGAGGTGGCAGGTATTGGCCAGGGATTGCGAAAGGCTGTTTTCAGCGGCCTCGGCCATCAAGTCTGCTTTGGAACCGAAGTGTTTGTAGAACCCTCCCTGGGTAAAACCGGCAGTCGCCATCAGCTCTGCCACCCCGACGCCATCGTAGCCACGCTCACGAAACAGCGCTGACGCCGTCTCCACAATATGAGCCCGGTTGGCGATGGATTGCGTTTTGGTGATCTTCATTTTGCGCTCCTGTGCCTCCTGAACAATGGCCTGACTATACTCTGATGTCAGTCATAATCAAAAACGTTGACATCTTTGATTATGATCGACATCATAAATTCCGTACTGCAAGCCTCTGCCATTGCGGCGCAGGTCGCCGTCATTGATCAACGAGTATGGAATCGATATGAACGACAAGACCTTGTTTGAACCCTACACGCTCGGCTCACTGACGCTTTCCAACAGAATCGTAATGGCACCGCTGACGCGGAACCGTGCGGGCGCGGGCTTTGTTCCGAGCGAGCACGCTGCGACCTATTACAGCCAGAGAGCCTCTGCAGGCCTGTTGATTTCCGAGGCCACGCAGATCTCACAGCAGGGCCAGGGTTATCAAGACACCCCCGGGATTTATACGCAGGCGCAAATAGACGGATGGCGTTCTGTCACAGAAGCCGTTCACGCGAAGGGCGGACGTATTTTCCTGCAACTGTGGCATGTGGGGCGCGTGTCCCATACCGACCTTCAGGAAAATGGCACAGCACCGGTTGCGCCCTCTGCGCTCCGTGCAGCGACGAAGGTGTTCGTCAACAATCGTTTCGTGGATGTTTCTGAACCTCGGGCGCTCGACATCAGCGAACTGCCCGGCATCGTGGGCGACTTTCGTCGCGCCGCGTTAAACGCAATTGCGGCTGGTTTTGATGGTGTAGAAATCCATGGTGCGAACGGCTATTTACTTGACCAGTTCCTCAAGGACGGCGCGAATGTGCGTACGGATGCCTACGGTGGCTCGGTTGAAAATCGTGCGCGCTTGTTGCTGGAGGTTGCGGCGGCGGTAGTGAGCGAAGTCGGTGCTGAGCGCACGGGCATCCGCCTATCGCCAGTGTCGCCGGCCAATGGGGTGTCCAGCACCGACCCGCAAGCTCAATTCGATTACCTCGTCGATCAACTCAACGCCCTCGGCCTGGCTTACCTGCATGTGGTCGAAGGCGCCACTGGCGGGCCTCGCGACGTGGCGCCCTTCGACTTCGGCTCCTTGCGCCAACGCTTCAATAACACCTACATCGCCAACAATGGCTACGACCTGAACCTGGCCACCTCGACACTGATTGAAGACAAAGCCGACCTCATTGCCTTCGGCCGTCCGTTCATTGGCAACCCTGATTTGGTAGAGCGACTCCAGACCGATGCGGCTTTATCCGCCTTTGACCCGGCCACCCTGTATGGCGGCGGCGCCGCGGGCTACATCGACTACCCGCCACTGACTGAAAGCGGCCAACGCCACCCCTGAACGTCACCTTCGCGAACGTTCCCGCCCTACATCCACAACAGAGAATCAAGCCATGAGCCTCCCTAACACCGTCCTCATCACCGGCGCCTCCACGGGCATCGGCGCCACCTATGCCGAGCGCTTCGCGCAACGCGGCCACGACCTCATCCTGGTCGCCCGCGACAAAAATCGACTGGAGGCGCTGGCAGCGCAACTGCGCGATAAACACAAGGTCGCCATCGAGGTACTTCAGGCTGACTTGACCCACAGCAGCGACCTGGCGGCTGTCGAAACGCGCCTGCGCGAGGACGCCAGCATTGGCATCCTGGTAAACAATGCGGGTGCCGCGCAATCCGGCAGCTTTATCGAACAGTCCACCGACAGCGTAGCTCAACTGGTGACGCTCAACACGACCGCGCTGGTGCGACTGGCCAGCGCCATCGCCCCTCGCCTGGCCCAGGCCGGGGACGGCGCGATTATCAACATAGGTTCAGTGGTGGGCCTGGCGCCGGAGTTCGGCATGACGGTCTACGGCGCGACCAAGGCCTTTGTACTGTTTCTATCACAAGGCATGAGCCTGGAATTGACGCCCAAAGGCGTCTACGTGCAAGCCGTCTTGCCAGCCGCCACGCGTACCGAGATCTGGGAACGTGCAGGCATCGACATCAATACCCTGACTGACGTGATGGAGGTCGGCGATCTGGTCGACGCGGCGCTGGTGGGTTTTGATCGTCGCGAGACCGTGACGATTCCTCCCTTGCAGGATGCCGCCCGCTGGGATGCCTTGCAGGCTGCACGTCAGGGTTTACTGGCGCAGATTCGACAATCCGATGTCGCCGAGCGATACACCGCCACTGCATAAATACGACCCATATCAAGGGGCTGCCATGCCTAATGCCAGTCATTTAAGGGTGAGCACCGTACCTGTGGCGAGGGAGCTTGCTCCCGCTGGGTCGCGAAGCGGCCCCAGCTCTTTGTTTCAAAAGACTGGGACTGCTGCGCAGTCCAGCGGGAGCAAGCTCCCTCGCCACGGGTTACTTTTCGCTCTTGCTGCTTCTTAAATGACTGGCATTAGGCTGCCATGCCCCTTTTTCATACCAAATCTTGACGCGGATCCCTGAATAACTGAGGCGGTCAAGTTCCATTGAACGCCATGAGAGCTGAATCAAAATGAAGGCATTCTCGATCGACCGTTACGGCAAAAAGAATGGACGCATCAGCGAAATGCCCGCCCCTGAAGTGGGCGCCCATGACGTGCTTGTTCAGGTGCATGCCACAAGCGTCAACCTGCTCGACGCGAAGATCAGGACGGGCGAATTCAAACTGATCCTGCCGTACTCATTCCCGCTGATATTGGGTAATGACCTGGCGGGGGTGGTGGTCCGCGTAGGAGCCTCCGTGCGGCGCTTCAAGCCGGGTGATGAGGTGTACGCACGCCCTCCTCAGGCGCGCATAGGCACCTTCGCGGAACTGATTGCGGTAGATGAAAACGCACTGGCATTGAAACCTGAAAACCTCAGCATGGAAGAGGCCGCCGCCCTCCCGCTGGTTGCGTTGACGGCGTGGCAAGTGCTGGTTGACAGCGCCAGGCTGAAACAGGGTCAGAAGGTCTTTATCCAGGCGGGCTCCGGCGGCGTTGGCAGCGTCGCCATCCAGCTCGCCAAGCACCTGGGTGCCTTTGTCGCGACGACCACCAGCACGGCTAACGTGGAGTGGGTCAAGGCACTCGGGGCAGACGTCGTGATTGACTACAAGACGCAAAAGTTTGAACAGGTTCTTCAGGATTACGACGTCGTATTAAACAGCCTGGGCGCGGATGAACTGGAAAAGTCGCTGACCATTCTGAAGCCGGAAGGCCAACTGATATCCATCTCCGGGCCACCGACGCCGGCGTTTGCCCAAGCGCAAAAGTTGCCCTGGGTAGTGGGCCTGGTGATGCGTCTGTTGAGCAGCGGTATTCGCAGGAAAGCGCGAAACAAGAAAGTCAGTTATGCGTTCGTATTTATGCGTGCCAGTGGCACGCAACTGGACAAGATAACGGCGCTGGTTGAATCCGGCAGTATCAAACCGGTGATCGACCGCACATTTACCTTCGACTCGACCGCCGACGCCTTGAGCTATGTCGAACAAGGAAGATCCAAGGGCAAAGTCATCATTAAAGTCAAATAACTATCCCCTCCTCTTCGTTCACGAAAGACGTTGTGAGTGAGCCGCACACTTGGAGCAGCAAATGAGTACATCTTCCGAAAGAACCGCGATTGTGACCGGCGCCTCATCGGGCATTGGTCGCGCGACCGCTGAGGCGCTGGTACGGGCGGGATACACCGTGTTCGGCACGAGCCGCAAGGCCACCGACACGCCAACCCAGGTGACCATGCTCGTCTGTGATGTGACCGATGACGACGCTGTCAGCGCCCTCGTCTCCACTGTACTTGCGCGGACTGGGCGGATCGACCTTCTGGTCAATAATGCTGGCGTTGGCCTGCTGGGTGGCGCGGAAGAGTTCTCGATCTCGCAGGTGCAGGCACTGTTCGACGTCAACCTGTTCGGCGTGATCCGCATGACCCATGCGGTCTTACCGTCGATGCGGGCAAATGGCCAAGGCCGCATCATCAATATCGGATCGATCCTGGGGTTAGTGCCCGCGCCCTACTCCGCTCATTACTCAGCGGTCAAACACGCGCTGGAGGGCTATTCGGAATCCCTTGATCACGAGGTGCGCGCCTTCAATATCCGAGTCTCGATTATCGAGCCGGCATTCGTAAGAACCGTCTTCGATCAGAACGGCATTGAACCGGACTCACCGCTGAAGGAGTACGACCAGGCGCGCGCCGGGTTCAAGGCGCTGCTGGCCGATGTGATGCCCAACGCCGATCGTCCAGAAGTCGTAGCGACGGTAGTCGTAGAAGCGGCGAGCGATATTCACCCCAAGCTTCGCTACACGGCCGGGAAGGCAGCGAAACAAATCAGCCTGCTGCGCCGCTTCGCTCCCGCCGGGGTCTTTGATAAGAGCTTGCGCAAGCAATTCCGGTTGCCGGTTTGAATCCTGGGTCTCATGACGCGCCTGCGAAACCTGTGTAGTCGAGGCAGCCGACTCTCGTCCTGGTACATTTCGCCCTCCGCCACGGGGCAGGGTTGAGGAAGTGTTTCTCAAATCCCAGACAATAAAAAACCCCGTAGACGTTAATCTACGGGGTTTTTAAGAGTGGAGGCCGAGGTCGGAATCGAACCGGCGTAGGCGGATTTGCAATCCACGAATATCCTCATTATTTTCAATAAGTTATATGATAATCTATTCCGCATCACCAACATTTACTCCTCGCTGGAGCCCTCTAAAATCGGGAGGTTCTATTTCGGTTGCGGAATGAATTTCTATGCTTCGTCGAGTACAGCCAAATAGCCCTACGGCTGGCCCTATCAAGCCTTCCATCCAAAGGTCTGAGATAGGGATTCGGACCCCTTCCTGCATTCATACAGGCAGCTATAGGCAAGCAATTACGGCTAATTGCTTGGTATTAGAAAGCGCAACGCGCGCCTACAGCAGCCCATTTTCTACCCTAAAACGATGCGACTCCCCCCAATGCTCACATACGTTTCGCCTTCATGTATTGGGCTAGGAAATTTTTCGCTTTAGCCTTCTCGGCTTTCCGCGTTTTTTCCATCGCTTTGTTCGCCGCCTTCACTGCCTGCTCTGTGGACCGAGCAGACGCTTCCATTTGCTCCCGAATGATTGGAGGCTGACGTGCGAGTTCGTCCGGGTCAAGGATGGGAGTTTCCTCACGCGGCTGACCTATAGCCATAACGATCTGCTGTTTGCGTAGGGATATAGGTTCAAATCCATAACCCTTGTAGACAGACACCAAGCGAACGTCACAAGACAGGCTGACCACCGCATACCTGGAAATGATCTCATGCACCATTAAGCTAAGAATCCCCTCGCATCTACGAGGCTTGGAAACTGCCGCGTAGTAGATGCCGCACTCGGGCCGCGACCCGGGAGATAGGCCACAAAGCGCGAACCCGACAAGTTGACCATCATCAGTAGCGGTAACTAGCTCTATCTGGGAGGGAGCTGGCCGCGCCAAGTACGCCCTCACCTCGGTAAGCAGACTGAGCCGATATGCGCTGAACAGAGGGTGCGATACCGGAGGGTGTCGCATAGAGAGGTCTGTTACATTGTCGGCGACGAGGTCCAACACCTGCTCTCCTATTTGTTGCAGTATTGGAGCAGCAGTTGTTTTAACAAGGATCATATGGGGCCTCCTGGCCTTCTGAGGGAGCAGCAACACGTCTAACTCTTATTCAAGCACGCCGGCTCTGGTGATGCGCGTGGGCCGCATCAAGTAACCAGGGATGCCTTCCCAAATAACGGATTATCGCAGCACTCATTGTTTTTGCTTCTCTATCTGCGTTTTGTCCCCAAGCCGCGACTTGGCTTTTAGCAAACCCTCCATTGGTTTCGAGCTGCAGCAATATTGCAGACCGCGTCAAATTGACACTACGCTTGAGCGAGAGGAATGCATTTGCAACATCTAAATCTTCAAGGCGGGTATATTCAATTTCTTTTAAGTCCTCAAGACATATTTCCAACAAGTTTGAGTGATATTTCAGCATCGGTGGGGTGGGCACCCCCTGCAAGATGTACTGACTTGCTCCCGCAATCACTTCGCTCGCATAGGCAGCGACTCCGAAAGCTTTCTCCATATAGCCGTACCCCTCAAATAGCTTGTCCTCTTTTTGTTGCATCATTCCCCGACGCGCAATCGCGACTGCGGCTAAAATCGCGCCGATGCTTCCTATGGCTTGCACCCATGCACTCATGCTTTCAGTCGAGCCGACAGCTTTTATTACCACCCAGAGAGTCCAGCCCAAAAAGCCCATTGAGATAAAACTCCATACCACCCATATTGAAGCCAGCTTCATGCTTTCAGGGACTATCAACGCTTTCATTTTCGAATGGTCCACGGAGAAAATCGGAGCTTGACTGGGTTTCAAAATTTGGTCCAGCGCCGCGTGCTACCCCCCCCATTGTGTTGGAGTATTTCGCTCGTAAAGCCCCAAATCTACATCTTTATTGAGGCTCAGCGCGTATCAACACTCCATGCACAAACGCATGTTTGGCTTAGAATGGCGTGAATTGGCGTACGGTTTGCCCCATTTTTTCCCCTCCTCTCGCAAGCGCCCCCAGTTCCATGTGCCACCTGGCAATCATATCGAAACGTAATCTTTATGCTCTGACAGGCCATACTCGATGCGAATTGAAGCTCAACTAAGGATAGCCACGACGAGTTTATTATGTGGATCCGCGATACTGCTTAATTAATGAATGAGCGCTGCTAGCTTCAAGCATCACCTTAGGCAAGGTACTTACTAACAGATCAGCTCCTTCGTAGAAAGATGAAGCAATCGCCATAGTAGCTAATGGATCTATCTTCACAATCATTTCATATTGAAGCATAGCATCTGCGTCCCTATGCGCGATCGTAGCATGCCTGGCCGGGGATAATATTTTTTTTGCTCTAGCGTGCGCCTTGTTAATTTTTCGGAACGCCGAATTCATTTCCCCTATCAGTTCATCACTTATTCCGGCGAGCCTATAAGCCTCTTTCAACTTGTTTGCCGGCGCAACTTTCGCCATATCCCACTCATGTATGACAAGCAATATAATTCGCAGAGAAAGGTTTCTTTTCCACTCATCAGCGTGTGTCAATGCGTCAATTTTCACAGCCTGAATATCTTTTTCGGCCAGAAGAAAAAACAGTGAGAGATTGAAAAATATCTTCAGCGACTCGAAATGCATCGCGCTTTTACTTTTTTTAAAATTCTCGACAGTTGCATTAAGTGCATCCGTCAAAGCTACCGAGCGCTTTCTCTCACGAATCACCAACTTAATACGCAGGCAATGTCGCAGCACGCCCTCAATGTAAGGACGAAAAATCCTAATAGCTTTAATCGAGAGCCATCGCCTTACTACTTGAGGTGGCTGATCAAACAGCTCCCTTTTTTTACCATCCCGCATAATCCCCCCTCCGAAACCTCTAATGCCAATCCACAAGCCAGCCAAGCAAACCCAACCAAATTTCGCATACACGCGCGCGATACCGTCTTATTTCTACGAACTGTATCTAAACTTTTTTTGGCATTCAGGCGCAGTGCACATCTGCTTTGTATAGAATACGGTCATTAGAAAAAATCACAAGAATAGGGATTCGACCCCCTTCCGTCGCTCACACGGGCCGCTATGGGCCGGCAATCACATGCTCAGTGGTTCACTCTGTACACTGCGGGCGGCTTTCTTCTTACCCAGCACGTACCAGAGAAACGACTGCGCCAGCTAAGGACTGTGCGCGCCTGCTTAATTTTTTGTATCCTGAGCGGATAAGAAGGAGTTTTAGCTATGGGACAAGCAAAGGCTAGGGGAACTAAACAGGCGCGTGAAGCGCTGGCAAAGGAGGTCGCCTCACTTGTATCGGGAGACAAGTACCGTCTTCAAATGATCGAGGTCAAGAGACGGTTCCGAGCCGCAGCTCGCATTCTTAATTCTGATATACCACTGTCTGGCGATACTGACATCGACAATGAGTGCGCTTTTGCTCAAGTCCGACGGATCGTCGAACTTATTGCATTCTCCGCGTTGATTGCAGACCGTGGCCACTATGAAGCTCAAAGGCTTCGGGAAGCAGCCAAAAATGATAAAGATAAGGGCGACTACACTGCCGATTGGAAGGCTGGAGAAATCCTTAAGCGTCTAAAAAAGGTCAACACCAACTTCCTTCCCCAATCGGCTGGAGACCCCGTCGCGGGTCCAGACAACACTAAGCACATACCATATGGCGCTATCGGCCCCAAGACACATAGCGACTTGATCACTATTTACCAAACGGCTAGTCGTTACCTGCACACCTCGAATCCATTCGCGGCAGATCTGGAAGCACGCGCGTTGCTGAAACTTAAAGAGGCCAGATCCGTCCTTCAGGCAGACCTGGCACTACTACGGGGCATAATTTGGAAGCACAACAAATTTGGCCTAATGCCTGGAAGCTCGAAAGAGGCAGGTAAAAGATTTGTTTGGATGGTGGACTTACGCGACGAAGAGTCCAATGAGGTGGAGATATATACGGCACTACAAGATACATAGTCGATGTAAGCTCGAGCAAATAGCTAAAAACATAAGGAGCTAAATTTGGAAATCGCTGACTTTAAAGAGATCGCCCCTCTGCTGACGGGCATAATAACTGCGACTGCCGCCATATTAGCTGTAGCCGTTACCAGCTTGTTCAATCTTAAAGTTGCCAGAATTAACATTGAAGCCCAAGGCAAGCAAAAAACAAAAGAGCTTAGACTTGAAAGACTAGAGGAACTCTACCTTTTATTTGACAAGTGGGAGCGAAACTTCACAAACATCTACCTCATCTATTTTCGCTGCTACATGGGAAAACTTAGATATCAAGAAACACACGAATTAATTCAAAAACAAAACATACTTGCACCTAATGAGGCCCAGAAATACAAAATGATCATGATGGTTCACTTCCCATCACTTGCACCTGCATATGAGCCTGTTGAAGCTGCTAGAAAGCTACTAGTTCCCTTTCTCACCGATCCAAGCAAAAGCGCATTATCTGCAAGAGAATTCGATAACCTTCAAAAATCATTTGAGAAAGCCTGCGAAACCTTCAAGTCAGAAATAAGCTCTCTAGCACATATAACGACGGGCGCAGAAAAACATTCATAATATTTGTAACCACTCACACACACGCCTATTTGCACGCCACTGCCCATAACTGATCCAATTTGGTTGTATAGCTTTGGCTCATCATTTCCCGGCGCATACCCCAAGCAGGGTTACTAGGAACGCTAGCTGACCGCAGCGTTCCTCTCCCCCACCGAACGTTAATTTCGTCCAGCACGGTCATCACTCGCGTGGATTCGGAAGGCTGCGAAGTTGCGAACAGATCATCGGTGTACTCACCGGGCTTACACAGGTTGAGCAGCATCACTTCGGCCTTACTGTATTTGAAGCCTGGTCGGTAAATACGGTCGACGGCATCCACAGCCGCCTTTATGAGCAGTCGCACATCATCGGTTGGATAGGGTATATCTACCACCACCCCGTTGGCATACTTCGTCTCCTCAGGATTGAACATGCCAGTGCGGATGCACACGCGTAAAGGACCCGGAGGACCCGAAGAAGAAGCAGCCCTTTTTCATCCGCCTGAAAAGCCGGCGCCCGATGTTCTTCGGGGCGCTTGCCGAGGTCAATCCTGGACAGGAGCCTCATCAGGGCGATGGGTTTGTCATTATCACCGCCGCAAGCGATCTGGGAATGGTCGACATCCATGACCGGCGCCCCCTGGTACTAACTCCAGAGCATGCCAACGAGTGGCTTGACCCCGGTATAACGCCGTCAAGAGCAGAAGAAATTGCAAGAGAACTGTGCCAACCAACAGAAGAATTTGAGTGGTTCCCGGTAAGTAAGGCCGTGGGCAATGTGAGAAATCAAGGACCAGCGTTAATCAACCCTGCCATAGGATAACCTAATTAGTAATCGACTCTTTTAGAGCTGTGTAGTGCTTCTCTATTTCATTCAAGTGCAACAGCACATTACTTTTTAAAACAGAATTAATTATAGAGAGATATTTCTGTCGCTCTACTAAATCGCCATTGAGGCTAGCTAGCTGATCGGAAACGCCGGGCAATAACGATGGAGCCATTAGCAGTTTGTCTGTCGCATCCCCCAAGAACACAAGCTGATTGCTGATACCTAGTATCGCTAACACTTGCTGGCCCGAAGCCAATTCATGCACAGGGGCGCCCTGGAGAGCCCTAACCAATCCGGCGTTAACATCTCTGTGGTACACCCCATACAGACTTAAGTTACTGCCTGGATCGACACTAATAAGATTAATAGCAGCACGAATTTTGCCGGCGTATTCATAAGCCGCCTCAGCCACAGATAGGATAGTTTTTTGTTTTTGCAACCCCGCGTGCGCAATTGAAGTCCTGGACACTCGAATGGCGATATATAGCGCCACAATTGAACCTACCGCCTGTACCCATGCGGGAGCGCTATCACTTGAAATAAATTTTAAGACTGAATTCCATATCACTAGCCATTCAGCTGCCATCTCATATCTCCATATCGTCATAGGTAACCTGCGGTCATAGTACTCAGAACCGCAGGCTTGTTCGCATCAGAATAATCTACCCAGTTGTGCAGGGGTCCAGTTCATTATCACCAACTCGCCACTGACCTCTGCTTTCTGCTGCCGCTGATTTGTATTGCAATACCGGATATCGACAGTTTCAAAATGAAACCCCTCAAACACACGCCGAATATCCGGATGGTCATTGATGCTTACCATTACCTTACCTTTGCAGCGCCGCATGAAATCGGCCATCCGCTCGTAGTTTTCAAAGGGGAAGTCAACGCCATATCCGGTGGTCTGCCAGTAAGGCGGGTCCATATAGTGAAAGGTATGGGCACGGTCGTAACGCTCGGCACAGTCTAACCAGGGTAAGAGTGGAAAGACTTGGACATCGTATTACTACGACGGGAGAACTACCGACGGGAAGCGGAAGGAAATCCCACTCGGGACAGACCTCGATCAGGCCAAAGTGGAATGGGCAAGACTGGAGCGCAAGACACCGCCTAAGCCTACCCATCTGATGAGCTATGTATTTGATCGCTACGAAAAGGAAATCATCCCGGGCAAGTCGATTCGCACCCAATCCGACAACCGCAAGGAACTCAAGCAGCTAAGAAGAGCATTTGAGAGCGCCCCTATTGAGTCGATCACGCCTCAAGTAGTAGCGCAGTATCGTGACGCTAGGACAGCCAAGGTGAGGGCCAACCGTGAGATCGCCCTGCTCTCCCATGCATTCACCATTGCACGAGAATGGGGGCTGACTGACAAAGCAAACCCTTGCTTTGGCGTTCGCCGCAACAAGGAAAAGCCACGGGACTATTATGCCGGTGCAACCGTATGGAACGCGGTATACGCGGAAGCGGTACAGGAACTCAAGGACGCGATGGATCTGGCCTACCTGACCGGCCAACGTCCCGCTGATGTGCTCAAGATTGCAGCCACCGACTTGAACAATGGCTTTTTGCTGATTGGTCAGGGCAAGACCGAAAAACGTCTCCGTCTTCGTTTGGAAGATGACGGAATCCAATCCGGCCTGAGTAGCTTTATCGACGACCTGCAAGAGCGCAGAGCCGTCAATGGAATCCGCACGTCAACTTTGATAACAAACGCGTCTGGACTTCGGATGAGCCAGCAGATGCTGCGTAATCGGTGGGACGACGCACGAGAGAAGGCAGCAATCAAAGCGTCAGCTGATGGTGATCCAGCGCTGGCAACGAGCATTCGTCAGTTTCAGTTCAAGGATATCAGACCAAAAGCTGCCAGCGAGATCGAGCTGACGCACGCTAGCCGCCTACTAGGTCACTCCACAGAGGAAATGACCAAGAAGGTATATCGGCGAGTCGGTGAAATTGTGAAGCCTACGAAATGACACGTTACTACGTGTACGACAGGCAGAAAACGGCCAGAAGCTGCCGTTCACTACTCATGAGTCGGTTGAGCTGGCTTCGAACTCTGGACGACCGATCATTGTGTCGTTTACTCACGAAAAGATTTAAAGACTTACCGCCACGGAGTTACAGTACCGTAAGCGCGCCCTGGTAAAGCACCGGACCTGTCGGCTGTCCTGTCGGCGATCCGCCATCGGGTTCAAGACTGACGGCCAAAGTGCTTGACTCACCCATGAGAGCTTTCTGCGCGCTGGCCAACTTAATCTCCCCATCTCCACCTGGCGGTATCACCCCAAGGGACACGGGTTTGCCACTTAGCGGAATAAGCCACATTTGCAGGCTACGACCCTTTTCAACTTTCGCTAACGCCTGCGGTTTGATTCTCAGGTAGTCCTCTCGCGTTTCAATGCTCATCCAAGACTGTGCGTCAGCGCTATACAACGTGGCACCGTAGCGTACATCGTCACGGCTGTAGATAACGCTTAGCGATACTGCTGCTACGAGTGAACATGCTGCGATCGTCATTCGGAGCCAGTTCCAGAGAGGCCGTTTCATAGGCAGCTGCATTGTTTGCGGATCTATGCGAGCCGTAACTTTGCGCCAAACACGATCCGGTACAGGTTGTTCAGGCAGAGCCTCAGTGAGGCTCATGAGGCATTCCTGCCATTGCGCAAGTTCCGCGCGAAGTTCCGAGTCTTTTAGTAAAAGTTGCTCAAAGCGCCGGCGTGCGGTGTGCGGCATCAACCCGATGGCATAGTCGGCGGCAAGTGCGCGACGCATACTTGGAGTTTGGTAGTTCATGACTCAAGGCACCTGCGCAGATGCTCCATGCCCCGGCGTATCCAAGACTTCACCGACCCTAGCGGTGCTGAAAGGTGTTCGGCCAACTCTGAACAGGAGAGTCCCCCAAAGTAGGCAATGGTGATCGATTGGCGTTGCATCCCTTCTAGCTTATCCAGGCACCGATGTAATGTGCTGGCCTCACGGGAACTGTTCAGTTGCTCATGTGCCGAGGGGCTGTCATCGACCAACATCTGCGCGTCGAGATCATTCAGCGGACGGTCGCGATATTTTCGCAATTGGTCGATGGCCTGGTTTCGCGTTATGCTGATCATCCAGGTCATCGGCGCGGACAGGTGGGATTGGTAGCGTGAAGCATTGTTCCAAATGCGCACAAAACTTTCCTGCAGCACCTCTTCAGCGAGATCCGAACGTCCCATGAGCCGCAAAGCCACGCCGTGCAAGCGCGGACTCACGCTACGATACAGCGTTTCAAATGCGCGTCGATCACCCAGGGAGCACTGGGCTAAAAGGTGTTTGAGTTGGTCGATGTCGGCGATTGGAATAGCCTTTCTCCAAACGATTAAGTCGTGAGGTGCTAAATGTCGATTGCAGCCAGAGGTTAGCCCACAGCGCGCTGTTGTTCCATTCACGGGTGGGCTCCTCGGAAAACTCGCCAATCCTGCGGATGGCGACCGGCGATGTCAGTCAACTTTTCGGCATCAGCACCTTATCGATGACCTGTATCACACCGTTCGACTGGTACACGTCATAGGTGGTGATGTCGGCGACGTTACCCTTCTCGTCTTTGATGGTGATGTTGTGCGGGCCATTCATCATTGCCCACAGCTTGCCTCCTGAGACAGTGGTAAGTTCGGCCTTACCGCCACCGGCCTTGATCTTTTCGGCAAGGGTGGCCATGTCCAGTTTGCCGCTCACAACGTGGTAAGTGAGGATCTTGCTGAGGGTTGCCTTGTTTTCCGGCTTCAGCAACGTATCGACGGTTCCGGCGGGCAAAGCAGTAAAGGCTGAATTGACCGGTGCGAACACGGTAAAGGGACCTTTGCCCTTGAGAGTGTCGACTAGACCGGCAGCTTTGACAGCGGCGACCAGGGTCGTGTGATCTGCGGAATTTACTGCGTTATCAACGATGTCCTTGCTCGGCAACATGCTTTGCCCGCCTACCATTACGCTGTCGTGGCTCATCGTCGCTGCCTGTGCCGCGTTGAACACTAAGCCGCTACCTGCCGCCAAGGTCAGGAGGCCGACTATCAATGGCGTTTTGATCGAAATGCTTTTCATCGCGATGATCCTTTATGAGGAGATTCGGCCAGGAAGGTCTGTCCGTGTTTGATATACGTGGCGGCGTTCGGAATGGATGCAGTACCTCAGTTTTTTTGTGATCTGGAAATTACGCGATCCAGTGACCACTGCTTCTTAAGCAAGGTGGCCATATTCCAGCTAGAAGGTGTTTTTTGTGCACGGCTGCTTTTGGCCGATAGTTGCCTATCGCGGCAGGCTCAAAACGGCCAATTGCTGCCGCATAAATGGTCGCCGGTTTAATTACGCGAGGCGGGATAGCCGCCCACCAGCAAGCTTTCCAGCTTCGCTACTAACAAGGAAACTTTATATGCGGAAGCGACCTACCAGCGCGTTAAGGTCCAATGCCAAGCGCGATAATTCATGGCTCGCAGAATTGGTTTGCATCGCTCCTGCTGCTGACTGCGCTGAGAGATCACGGATGGCTATAAGGTTACGATCAACTTCGCGCGCCACCTGAGCCTGCTCCTCTGCTGCGCTGGCGATCACCAGGTTCCGCTCGTTGATCTCACCGATTGCAGAGAAGATTTCCTCCAGCACGTTACCGCTGGCTTGGGTGATAGTGAGGTTGTCTTGAGCCTTGGCCGTACTTGAACGCATGACATCGGCAGCCTGCTCGGCGTTGCTTTGCACCATGTCGATCATCTGCTCAATTTCACGAGTCGATGCCTGAGTACGATGAGCCAGCGTGCGGACTTCATCGGCTACGACCGCGAAGCCACGCCCTGCCTCGCCGGCACGTGCGGCCTCGATGGCTGCGTTCAGGGCCAGCAGATTGGTCTGTTCGGAGATTGAGCGGATTACATCCAGTACTGTGCTAATGTTTTGCACCTCACTGGCTAGGTTCTGGATACGTCTAGCACTGTCTTGGATCTCCGACGCCATCAACTTTGTTCCTTGGATATTCTCCCGCACTTGCGCTCGGCTCTTCTGGGAGAGATTGTCGGAAGCGGAGGCAGCTTGTGAGGTGGATGTAGCGTTACGCGCTACCTCTTCGACCGCGCTGGTCATCTCGGTTACTGCAGTTGCCGCCTGCTCTAGCTGCTGGTCCTGCTGCTGCAGGCCGCGGTTGCTTTCTTCTGTTACTACATTTAGTTCTTCGGCAGCGGAAGCCAACTGCGTGGCAGAACTGGCGATCAGGCTGAGCGTCTCGCGTTGACTAACCTGCATCTGCTGTAGTTCGGTAAACAACTCGCCAATCTCGTTACGTCCAGGAACCATAACCGGCTGAGTCAAATCTCCACCGGCAATGCGTCGGAAGTGTACGCCTGCCTCACGCAGTGGGCGTAAAACGCTGCTGGAGATAAAGCCCCAACACAGCAAAGCCAACGCCAAGGTCACTACGGCTAGAGTGATCGCCATAGTCTGCGAGACTTTAAGACGATCAGCCGACTCTGCCATTATCTGTTTGCTACGGGTATCTAGCTCATCAACCAATTTGACGCGTACAGCTTGTAGTTTGGTCATGCCTTTGCCCGCGGCAATATTCACCTGAAAGTAATCCTTCGCCGACTGTGCACGTGTAGCTGCCCGCTGGCCGACGACGGCGTCGCCGTACTCGGTAAACGCAGCCTTAAGCTCACGGACATAGCCTTTTAGGGTCGGTTCGGTGATGTCGGCGGTGGAGGCCTCAATCTTGGCAATGGCCTCCTTCCAGATAGCCTCACTTAGAATCAGGCGGGCCTCGGCATCCTGCTGACGCCCGGCCATGATTTCTATAAAGGCCGAGGACACGTTGGCACTAGTGCGAATTGCTAACAGCAAGGAGTTGTTGATTCCATCAATCTGACTCGTCGCCCGATCCAATTCGCTGATCTGATCGTGGCTGCGCTCGGATGAATGCCAGTTGTTAACCACCGAAAACAACAACGTCAAAACGAACGTGAACAGTACAACGACCATTCCAGTGCGGACTTTGAGATTGGGAAACATCGCGCTAGCTCCAAGGAAAAGCCCAGAGAGGGCTCTAATGCTTAAGTATCTGACGTATATAGAAAAGCTATAGGCCATGGAATCGCATTTTGGGCGATTAGCGGACAGTAATTTTTATGTCTTTGGTCTGAGGTGAAAGGCTACAGGCCGAGAGCGGGTCAAATATGGCACATGGAAGGTTGTGTGGTTTGAAAATGGTAAGAGGAGCTTAGATCGGCGCTACAAGCACCGGCTTGCAAAGCCGGCAGGTTTAGGCGCTTCAATCCATTACGGGGACGGCTTTTCGGGCCGAATTTGTCGCCGTAAATCTGGTTCAAGGTCGCGGATCTTATTTTCGATTTCGTATAGCAACTGGATAGAGCGCAGTGCCTGCTCGGCGAGCATATTTTTGTTCGTGGAGTGCAGGTCGGAGAATTTGCGCCGTGCATGGGCCATTCAATCGAATTCAGTGGTGAAAGGTGACAGATTTATTTTTCTTCCGGAATGATCGCTTCTGGCCGTTAGTAGACGCTGAGGCTTTTTAGCCTCGAGCACAATCCCACGCCCAATCGGGGAGAGGCATACCGATAACGGCGTCTTAAATTTCCCGAAAAAAGGTAGGGATGCGGAAGCGATCCGAAAAATTGCGGAAGCGATGACCAAATCGCAGACAATAAAAAACCCCGTAGACGTTAATCTACGGGGCTTTAAGAGTGGAGGCCGAGGTCGGAATCGAACCGGCGTAGGCGGATTTGCAATCCGCTGCATAACCATTTTGCTACTCGGCCTCAAACGATCAATGCCCCAACTGCTGGCACTCACCGTATAAAAACTTGAGTGGGCTGTATAACCCTGCCTCTACTCTAACTCATTGAATACATTGAAGTTTTTAATGCTTCGTTGCGTTCGATGGGCGCCATTATGTACGTATTTACCAACGCGTGCAACCCCTTGATTTCAAAAATATTTCGTAATGCCATCAAGGGGTTGCGCGTCTGCCCTACTCCTTGATGCGCAGTTGCTGGTACTGCGGGTCGGCCTTGATTTGGGCTTCGGTGAACGGCAGCGGGCTGAGTTTTTTCTGAGAGAACGCTTGGGTCTGGTCGTTGGAATGCGCGGAGGCTGGGTTCGTGGACTCGGAGAACGCAAGTACGCCTTGGGCATGCGGGCCCTGGTCGTCGAAGGTGACGATTTGCAGGTAGCTGCTGCCGCTGACCACTTCGCGCTTGCCGTCGGCGCGGGGCACGGTTTGCATGGCGTTGTAGATTCCCAGTTCCTGCGGGCCACCGTGGATTGGGGTTTGGCCGGAGACTTGGATATCGCCCCATGTGCTGTCGGCAGTCAGGCCCAGTTTTTCGACGTCGGCAGAAGAGGCCAGCATGGCTTCGCGCAGCGCTTTCGCCACGGGTGCGCGGTCGATCGCCAGGCCGCGCGGGGTGGTCAGCGGCTGGGCTGGGTCGAAGGCGACGCGCCAGGCGTCGGGGATTTGCTGCAGCTGTTGCACCAGGTTGATGAAGTGCACCAGGCCTATGCCGCTGTCGAGGTTGGCGCGTTGGTCCCAGTTTTTCAGGCTGGAGCACAGGGGTTGCAGGACGTTGGCGTCGGCGCCGAGGTGCTTGGCGCAGAAATCGAGCAGGTCGGGCATGACTTGGCCGGCCAGGTACACCTCGTTGTCCATCACCATGTTTTGCAGGTCGGTGACGCTGATCGGTTTTTGCAGGGATTGCAGGCGCTGCAGGGCAAAACGCGCGCGCGGGCCAAGGCCGATGTGGTCCTGGCTGATTACCGGGGAGAAGCCCGTGAGCGGCGCCTTCGGGTTGGCCAGCCACGCCGAGTCGTTGGAATGCTGGACGTAGTCGGTGCGTTGCAGTTGCGGCAGTTGGTCGGCCGCGAAGATCCCAGGCTGGGCCGCGCGCGGGTCGATGTCCCAGGCGCAGGCGCTGTGTGCACCGTCGAGCAGGATCAGTTGCAGGCCGGCACGCGGGTCGCTGCACTGCGCCAGTTTGGCCGCGCTGACGTTGGGCACCACCGACTGGTTCATGTACAGGCTCTGGCCCTGGTCATCCGCGGCCAGGGTGTTGACCCACGGGATGCCTTGCAGGGTGTGCACCGAGGTTTTCAGTTCATTGAGGCTGGCGGCGCGGTTCATTGCGTACCACTGTTGCAGCACGCGGTCATTGCCCAGGTTGGCGTCGCGCAGGCTGAAGGCGTAGTGGCTGTCCCAGTCGAGCTTGCCCGGCCATTGCACCACCGGGCCGAATGGCGAGCTGTAGACGGTGTGCGACTGGTCCTTGAGGCTGCCATCCGCTTGCTTGACCTGTACGTTCACCGTGGTTTTATCCAGCGGCACCGATTTACCATCAAGCATATAGCGCGTGGCGTCCTTGGGATCCAGGGTCAGGCGGTACAGCGTGAAGTGCTTGGACGTATCCACCGTATGGGTCCACGCCACATGCTGGTTAAAGCCGATATTGATTACCGGCAGGCCCGGCAACGCAGCGCCCATCACATCCAGCTGACCGGGGATGGTCAGGTGCATCTGATAAAAACGCATGCCGCCTACCCACGGGAAATGCGGGTTCGCCAATAGCATGCCGCGCCCGTTGAACGAGCGGTCACGCCCCACCGCCACCGCGTTACTGCCGCGATCGAAGGCGAAGCGCTGCTGGTTGGCAGCCGCGAGCTCAAAGGCCTTGGCGCTGCTCGTCACAGAGGCTGTCGCTTGAGGCGGCGTCGCGCCGACCAGGGCTTCGGCGAATTGCCCGACGCCACCCTCTACCAGCAACCTACGGGTCAATTTGACCAAGTCCTCAGCCACCAATGGCCGCACCCAGGCCGCCTGGCACTGTGCCGGAGCGCCCTGCTCTTTCAGGTAACGGTTGTAGCCGGCCACATAGCCTTCGATACGCTGCTGGATCTGCGGGCTCTGCGCTTTCCAGAACGCGGCGACCGCATCCGGCGGGTTGAGCCAGTTGAAGAACACATCGCTGGCCAGGTTGTTGCGCTCTTCCAGGGTCGCCTGTTCGGGGCCGAAGAACCGGGCACGCTGCCCATTCACCGTGACGACTTCATTGGCCAGCAGGCACAGGTTGTCCTGGGCGTAAGCGTAGCCAATGCCGAAGCCCAAGCCACGCTCATCATTGGCGCGGATATGCGGCACGCCATAACTGGTACGACGGATATCCGCCGACGCTTGCGTCACCTGCTCCCGCGCCGTGGCAGCCAGGCTCAACCCCAGCAATACCCCGGCCACACACACCCTGGACAACCCATTGGAAATAATCACGCAGACTCCACCGTCAGATTTAACCGCCTCACAAGGGGCAATAACCCCACCGTAAGAACGCAAACCAGCGGGAATAATTTAGCGTGGAGGGAGAGTTAGTTGGGGCCGCGCGGATGTGACAAAACGGATACCGACGAAATTTCTACATCCTTCACTTCATGATTTCGCTCGCTCGTTCGTCTTATTAACTAAGAGCGCTCATTTTTTCCTGATCAGGCTCTGAAAAGGAGTTTTTGCATGTACAACCCGCAAGTGCCCACGGATGGACATTCATCGGCTGCCGAGGCCAGTTTCGGCAGCGGTACACAAGCATTCGGCAAAGTGCCCGAACAGCAAGGCAACCAGCGTATCCGCCATTTGCTCAAGTGTTTTGGCTTGCGCACCAGCCTGATCCGGCTGAAGGTCATCGACGCCCTGCTCACCGCCGCCGACAACCAGCGCACCCTGGGTGTGCGCGGCGTACACAGCCATTTATTAGAGCTGGGTATCCCGCTGTCGTTTCTCAGCGTGCGCGAGGTGCTCAAGCGCCTGTGCAGCGAGGGCGTGATCACCCTCAATGCGGACAAAAGCTACAGCCTCCATGAAGAGGCTGCCAAGGTACTCGAAGGTCGCGCCTGATGGGCGCCCTGTCGCTTAGAGCTTGACCTTGCGGCGCATGATGCCGTTGATCACCACCACGACCACTGCGACGGCAATGGCGATGGTCTGGAATGTCTTCTCGCTGATAACCCCGGTGTTCTGCAAATAGGACAGGCCAAACATCGTCGCCAGTACGGCCAGGGCAATCAGAATCGAGTACTTCAAACGCTGCTTTTGTGTCATGACGGGTTCCTGAACTTGAAGAATAGAGCCGGTGTGAAACGCCGGACCTGCGCGGCAGATAAGCGCCAGCACGTCAGGCAGGCGCGTATGTTACAGGCGATGAAAAACTTTGGCTCGACCAATCAGCCCGCATCCACCTCACGCCGTAACCCGGTGCCGGGCTGGGCGCAAAGCGCTACCAGCCAATCCACAAATACCCGCACCCGCTGGGATAATTGGCGATGCGGCGGGTACAGCGCAGACAGTGCCATGGTTGGCACCTTCACCTGGGGCAATACTTCCACCAACGATCCCTCGGCCAATTGACGCATCGCGTGATAATGCGGCGCCTGGATCAAGCCGAACCCGGCCTCACACGCTGCGAAATAGCCGTCGGAACTGTTCACCGCCAAGCCCTTCGACAGGTTCACCGTGTGCAAGTGGCCGTCGACCTGGAACTCCAGGCCAAACCGTTTGCCACTGGCGCTGGAGACGTATTCGACCATCTGATGGTTGGCCAGGTCATCAAGCGACGCGGGCACTCCCCTGCGCGCCAGATACTCCGGACTCGCCAGGGTCAGTTGATCCATCATCGCCAACGGCCGCGCCACCAGCGACTCGTCCAGCGCAAGGCCGCCACGCAGCACGCAATCCACACCCTCACGGATCAGGTTCACCGGGCGGTCGTTAAGGCCGACCTCCAGTTCGATCTGCGGGTAGCGCGCGGTGAACGCGGGCAACGCAGGGATCACGATCAACCTTCCGATTCCCGAGGGCATGTCCACGCTCAACGTGCCGCGTGGGTTCTGTCGCCGGGTGGAAAAGACCGCCTCTGTTTCTTCCAGGTCGGTCAGCAGTTGCACGCAACGTTGGTAATACGCCGCACCGTCCAGCGTCGGGCTGACTTGCCGCGTGGTGCGTTGCAACAGTTGCACGCCCAAGTGCGCTTCCAGCTGCTTGATCAGCACGGTCACCGACGCGCGCGGCAGTTGCAGGCTGTCGGCAGCCTTGGCGAAGCCACGCAGTTCGACGATGCGTGTGAACACGCGCATTGCATTGAAACGGTCCAAAGGCAGCCCCTCGAACTGATTATTCAGATAATACGAATAGTGATAGTGCTTTTAGCCGGTTTATCCCGATTTTGTCGAGCGTGACAATGCAGGCCTTCCCACCCAAGGCGCTGAAACCATGCACACACGTCAACTCGGAACAAACGGCCCGCTCGTCTCCGCCATCGGCCTCGGCTGCATGGGCATGAGCGATTTCTACACACCCGGCAGCGACACCCGCGAAGCCACCGCGACCCTGCACCGTGCGCTGGAGTTGGGCATCAATTTTCTCGACACCGCCGACATCTACGGCCCGCACACCAATGAACAACTGATTGGCCAAGCCATCGCCGGCAAACGTGACCAGGTGTTCCTGGCCAGCAAATTCGGGATTGTGCGCGATCCGGCACACCCGGCGCAGCGTGGCGTGAACGGCCGCCCCGACTACATCCGCGAGGCTATCAACGGCACGCTGCGGCGCTTGGGCGTGGAGACCCTCGATCTGTATTACCAGCACCGTATCGACCCGGACGTCGCCATCGAAGAAACCGTCGGTGCCATGGCCGAGTTGGTCCAGCAGGGCAAAGTGCGCTACCTGGGCTTGAGCGAAGCCTCTGCCGCGACGCTTGAACGCGCGCACAAGGTGCACCCCATCAGCGCGTTGCAAAGCGAGTACTCGCTGTGGAGCCGCGACCAGGAACACAACGGCTGCCTCGCCGCCTGCCGGCGCCTGGGCATCGCGTTCGTGCCCTACAGCCCGCTGGGCCGTGGTTTTCTAACCGGTGCGCTGAAAAGCCCGGATGACTTCGGTGCCGATGACTACCGTCGGTTCAGCCCGCGCTTCCAGGGTGAGAACTTTGGCAAAAACCTCGAACTGGTGAAGCAGGTACAAACGCTGGCAGCCGACAAAGGCGTGAGCGCCGGACAACTCGCGCTGGCCTGGGTGTTGGCGCAGGGTGACTTCATCATTCCGATCCCCGGCACCAAGCAGCGCAGGTATCTGGAAGAAAACGCGGCGGCGGTGTCGATCAGCCTCAGCCAGGCAGAGCTCGCGGCACTGGAGGCGATCTTCCCCATCGAGGCAACCGCCGGCTTGCGCTACCCCGAGGCAGTAATGGCCATGCTGGATATCTGAATAAAATGCCAGCCAGTTAAGGGTGAGCACCGTACCTGTGGCGAGGGAGCTTGCTCCCGCTGGGTCGCGAAGCGGCCCCAGCTCTTTGTTTTAAAAGACGGGGACTGCTGCGCAGTCCAGCGGGAGCAAGCTCCCTCGCCACGGGTTACTTTTCGCTCTTGCTGCTTCTTAACTGACTGGCATTACCCGGCGCTCTTTTTTCTTGCACGACCGTACCTAAAGCTCCGCCCTCCCAAGCCGATAGCCCTACGAAGCTCTAACAAAGCCGCGTCGACAATAAACGCTTCGTAAGGACGACCTCATGCCCCCACTGCGCTCTATCCAAGCCCGCTATACCCTGTTCCTGGTGCTGTTCGTCCTGGTGTTATTTGTGTTGACCGTGGTGGGCATCGGCCAGTTGGTCGCGCCCACGCTGCGACAGACAGAAGAACAGGTGGTGCTCAACCGCATCGCCGAGGTCGCCGAGCAGATTCAGGGTGAACTGAACAAGGTTCAGTCCCAACAACGCACCATCACCCAGACCATCCCACTGCTCGACAGCGATGCCATCGACAAGGTCCTGCCGGGCCTGGTCGACCAGTATGGCGAGCTGAAAGTCTTCGGGGGCGGGATCTGGCCGTTGCCCAACCAGCGCACACCAGGGCGTAACAAACACAGCACGTTCTGGCACCGAGATGCCTCGGGCAAGCTGGCGGTGAATACGTTCTGGAACAGCGACCCCGCGCCCAACTATTACGACCAGAGCTGGTACAAAGGCGGCTTGGCCTCGCCGCGCGGTCAATGTGCCTGGGCGGCCGCCTACAAGGACGACGCCAGCCAGGAGCCGCGCACCAACTGCGCCATGGCCATCCAGCGCGACGGCGTGCCTTATGGTGTCGCAACCATCGACGTGACCCTGGGCTTCTTCAATGACCTGGTGGCCAGCAAAGAGAAAGACATCGGCGGGCAAATGCTGATCGTCGAAGGTGACGGCAAGATCATCAGCAACAGCACCCGAATCAGCGGTCCGGTGGTGCTGAAGAACATCAGCGAACTCACCGGCACTTCGGCATTTGCGGCCCAGGTCAGCAAAGCCCTGGCCCACCGCGACCAGGCGCTGCAACGCAACGAGTTCGACAACCAGGGCGTGGCCAGCACTTTTTACATGCGCCCTATCGGTGGCACGCCATGGTTCCTCGCCACCGCCCTGCCCACCTCACTGATTACCGCCCAGCGTGATGACGTGCTGGGCACCCTGGCCTTGCTGCAAATCCCTATGGTCCTGCTGCTGGTGCTGCTCGCCGCGTATGCGATCCGCCAACTGGTGCAGCGCATGAAGTCGCTGAAAACCAATATCGACGCACTGTCCGCCGGCGATGCCGACCTGACCCGACGCATCACCATCCGTGCCGAAGACGAATTGGGCGCCATCGGCCACTCGGTGAACCGCTTTATTGTCTACCTGCAGAACATGATCGGCGAAGTCACCCAAGCCACCGGCGCCATGTCGTCAAGCCTTGAGCAACTGCAGCGGACGTCGGCGCACACCAACCAGATCCTGGTACGGCATGCCTCGGAAACCGACCAGACCGTCACCGCCATCACCGAAATGAGCTCCACCGCCGACACCGTTGCGCAAAACGCCGCCGAAACCGCAGCGTTCACCCAGCGCGCCAACGAACACGCCGACCGTTCCCGCGTGGTCGTCGGTGAAGCCTCCAACAGTGTCAGCGCGTTGATTGGCGAAGTGTCCAGTGCGACCCACAGCGTGGAAAACATGCGCCAGGATGCCGCGCGCATCACCGAAACCCTCGGCGTGATCGGCGCAATCGCCGGCCAGACCAACCTGCTCGCCCTCAACGCCGCGATTGAAGCGGCGCGTGCCGGTGAGCAAGGCCGTGGTTTTGCGGTGGTGGCCGATGAAGTCCGCGCGCTGGCCGCACGCACGCAGGCCAGCACGTCGCAGATCAACGAAATGCTCACCCGCCTGACGGCGGGCGTGAGTTCCTCGGTCGCCGCGATGGAAAACACCCAGGCCAGCTGCCAGTCGGCCGCGGATGCCACGGCGCGGGTGAACACCGGGTTGGATGAAATGGCCGGCTCGGTCAGCCACATCAATAACCTCAGCACCCAGATCGCCACGGCCGCCGAGCAGCAAAGCGCGGTGACCGAGGAGATCAACCGCAGCATGGTGCAGATCCGACAAATGGTCGAAGAGTTGGTGCAGAGCGGCCATGCCACTGAAACCAATACTCAAAGCCTGCTGGACGCGAATGGTCGGGTAATTGCGTTGATGGGTCGATTCAAGGTGCAGTGATAAACGGCTGAAACACTCCCGTGCAATGTGCGGGAGTGGGACTATTCTGACAGTTCAAGGTGATTACTACTGCCACACAGGAGGTGTGCCATGCGCGCAGCCGAGCAGTCGGTCCGCTTGGAGCGGATCAGTCAGGAACGCTTTATCCAGGCCCCCATCGACGCCGTTTATGACTACGTGACCCAACCGGATCGCTGGCACGAATGGCACCCCACCTCCCTCAGCGCCGATACGGGCACCACCGGTTCACTCCCGCCCGGCGCACGTTTCACCGAGTTCATCGATTTGCTGGGTGTGCGTGTGCCCATGAGTTACCGCGTGCAGATCGCGCGGCGCCCCGGCGAATTCAAGACCGTGTTCACTTCCCTGGCCGTCGACGGCTCGATTCACTACTTCCTGTTGCCCCATCAAGGCGGCACGCTGTTCAAGCGTGTATTGACCTATGAAACCGAATTGCAATTGGCCACCTTGCATGAACGCATGATTGAACTGTCGGCGGTCGCCCTCGGCCAGCTCAAGCATCGCCTGGAAAACCCACCTCTCGTATAATTTGGAAACATTACCGCCACACCCCCCCTCGGTGGAGACTGGCTTGCCTGCGCTGACGTCGTCATGATCGCCTGCATCCTGACGACGTTCACCGACCGACGAGCCCCACCATGAAAACCCGATTGCGATTGGCCCTGCTTTCAACCCTCTTCACCGCCACCCTGGCCCAGGCTGCCGACCTGATCCCCATTGACGTGCACCGCGACGCCAACTGCGGTTGCTGCAAAAAATGGATCAGCCACCTGGAAAGCAACGGTTTCAAGGTCAACGACCACGTCGAAACCGACATGAGTGCGGTCAAACAACGCCTGGGCGTGGCGCCGCGCCTGGGCTCCTGCCATACCGCCGTGATCGACGGCAAATTCGTCGAAGGCCATGTGCCTGCCGAACAGGTGCTGGCCTTGCGCAAACGCAACGACCTGCTGGGCGTCGCCGCGCCGGGCATGCCCATGGGCTCGCCCGGCATGGAGGTGGAGGGCCGAAGCGAGGCCTACCAAGTCATCGGCCTGACCCGTGAAGGCAAAGATGTGGTGGTGGCGCAATACCCGGCACAATGATCGCGGGCTACCTGGGGTTGTTTTTCGCGGCGTTTGGCGCCGCGACATTATTACCCCTGCAATCGGAAGCCGTATTGGTCGGCCTGCTCCTCAGCGGCCATTACAGCCTGTGGCTGTTGCTGGGCATTGCCACGTTGGGCAATGTGCTGGGCTCAGTGGTGAACTGGTGGCTGGGCCGCTGGGTGGAGCACTTCAAGCAACGGCGCTGGTTTCCCATCAACGACAAGCAACTGGAAAAAGCCCGCAACCATTACGAGCGCTGGGGGCATTGGACGTTGCTGCTCAGTTGGCTGCCGATCATTGGCGACCCGCTGACACTGGTGGCCGGGGTGATGCGCGAGCCACTGTGGCGATTCCTGCTACTGGTGACCCTGGCCAAAGGCCTGCGTTATGGCGTGCTCGCGGCGATCACCTTGCAGTGGGTGTTAATCCCCACTTAATCGTCTCGCAACAGCATCCGAATACCCTTCTCGGAGCCCAGCCAATGCCTCTGATCCGCGCTTTTTGTATCGCCGGCCTGCTCACAGCCACTGCCGCCCCGGCGTTCGCCGCGACCTACGGTCCCGAACTGCAAGGCTTCGAATACCCCTATCCGCTCAAGCATTTCGCGTTTCAATCCCAGGGCAAGTCCTTGCAAATGGGCTATATGGACGTCCCCGCCAAAGGTCAGGCCAACGGTCGCAGCGTGGTGCTGATGCACGGCAAGAACTTCTGCGGCGCCACCTGGGAAGGTTCGATCAAGGCCTTGAGCGACGCCGGCTACCGGGTGATCGCGCCGGACCAGATCGGATTCTGCAGTTCCAGCAAGCCCGATCATTACCAGTACAGCTTCCAGCAACTGGCGCTTAACACCCACCAACTGCTGGAAAAGCTCGGCATTCAAAAGGCCACCCTCCTCGGCCATTCCACCGGCGGCATGCTCGCCACGCGCTACGCCCTCATGTACCCCGAGCAAACCGAACAGCTGGCGATGGTCAACCCGATCGGCCTGGAAGACTGGAAAGCGTTGGGCGTGCCCTCGCTCAGCGTTGACCAGTGGTATGAGCGGGAGCTGAAGGTCAGCGCCGAAGGCATTCGCAACTACCAACTCAACACCTATTATGTCGGGCGCTGGAAGCCGGAGTACGAGCGGTGGGTGGACATGTACGCCGGCCTGAGCAACGGCCCCGGGCATACGCAGGTGGCATGGAACTCGGCGTTGATTTACGACATGATCTTCACCCAGCCGGTGTACTACGAGTTCAAGGACCTGCAGATGCCCACGCTGTTGCTGATCGGCACGTCGGATAACACTGCCATCGGCAAAGACATCGCGCCGCCGGCGGTCAAGGCCAAGCTTGGCGACTATGCCGTGCTGGGCAAGCAAGCGGCCAAGCTGATCCCCCATGCAACCCTGGTGGAATTCCCGGGCCTTGGGCACGCACCGCAAATGGAAGAACCCGCCCAGTTTCACAAAGCACTGTTGCAGGGCCTTAACGCCCTTTAGTCCAACCTTTTTCGAGGCACTCGTGAATGTCGGTACAGATCGCAGTCATTGATGATTGGCAGAATGTGGCCAGTGGCGTGGTGGATTGGTCGGTCCTTGCGGCCGTGGGCCAGGTGCATTTCCTGCACGATTACCCGGCGGATACCGCCACCATGATCGAGCGCTTGCAGGGCTTCGAGGTCATTTGTGTGATGCGTGAGCGCTCTACCTTCGACAAAGCCCTGCTGCAAGGCCTGCCCGCGCTTAAATTGCTGGTGACCGGCGGCATGCGCAACGCCGCGATCGACATTCCCGCGGCCAAGGCCTTGGGTATCCAGGTCTGTGGCACCGACAGCTATAAACACGCGGCGCCGGAATTGACCTGGGCGTTGATCATGGCTTCCACGCGTGACCTGGTGGCTGAAGCCCATTCGCTGCGCGCCGGCCACTGGCAGATCGGCCTGGGCGGCGATCTGTATGGCAAGACCCTGGGGATTCTCGGGCTGGGCAGTATCGGCCAGAAAGTCGCGCAGTTTGCCCAGGTGTTCGGCATGCGTGTCATTGCCTGGAGTGAAAACCTCACCCCGGAACGGGCCGCCGAGTCAGGCGTGACGTGGGTCAGCAAGCAAGCCTTGTTCGAACAGGCGGACATTCTCACCGTGCACCTGGTGCTCAGTGACCGCACCCGTGGCTTGGTGGACGCGCAAGCGCTGGGCTGGATGAAGCCCAGCGCGCGCCTGGTCAACACCGCGCGGGGGCCGATCGTGGATGAGCAGGCGCTGGTGCAGGCCCTCGAAAGCGGCCGCCTGGCCGGTGCGGCGCTGGACGTGTATGCCCAAGAGCCGCTGCCTGCAGATCATCCCTTCCGCCGCTTGCCAACGGTACTGGCCACCCCGCACGTGGGGTACGTGAGCGAGCAGAATTACCGGCAGTTCTACGCGCAAATGATCGAAGACATTCAAGCCTGGGCGAACGGCGCGCCCATTCGCACCCTCGGCTAACGCACCAATGTAGTGAGTGGGCTTGCCCCACGCTGGGGCGCGAAGCGGCCCCAAAACCAAACACCTCGGTGGCACTCATTGCACCGAGTACGCCTTATGAGGAGCGCTTCGCACTCCGACGGGGGACAAGCCCGCTCACTACAACACCTTGCCCACTACAAGGGCATAACGTTAAAAGTATTTTGTCCTACAAAATCTTCTCGAAAACCCTACAGGCTCTAGGATATGTCCTAGACTGATGACCGATGGGTCCGTTTCAAAACAAAAGCCCCGCGAAAAAATCGAAACTTTACAACTCTGCCATAGGTCAGGTTTAGGGTAAGGCGCGCACATGCGGTTCATACCAGATGCCGTCTATCCATTCTTTTTGAGCTAACCGTGCAACTGGCATACGCCTTGCCCCAACTATTCAAAGGGCGTTATGCGCTTGCGCCTGGCCGCAGGATGCGGTCATCGGAGCTAGTGGCAGCGGGCCATTAGCCGACCAACACGTGGAGAGAACTATGATCAGTGCCGCTGCAAGTATTCAGGGAGAGCGTGTTAGTCAGCCAGTTGGCGGGTCGACCTCTTTGGTTGACCTCAACACGGTGCGGCCGGTCCCGAGTCACAATCCCAATCGCAAGAAAGTCCTGTTTGTCACCTCCGAATTCGCCGATCTGGTGAAAACCGGCGGCCTGGGCGATGTGTCCGCTGCCCTGCCCCGCGCCATGGCCCACCTGCACGATGTGCGGGTGCTGATCCCTGGCTATCCGCAGGTAATGGAGAGCGACAACCCGATCCATATCATCGGTGAGCTGGGCGGCCACGCTGCGCTGCCGCCGTGCAAGATCGGGCGGATGGACCTCAAGGACGGCCTGGTCATCTATGTACTGATCTGCCCCGAGCTCTACGAGCGTGAAGGTACACCCTACGGCGCCAACAACGGCCGCGACTGGCCGGACAACCATATCCGTTTCGCCCGCCTGGGCCTGGCCGCCGCTGACATGGCCGCCAACCTGGCGCAGATCCACTGGTGCCCGGACCTGGTGCACGCCCACGACTGGCCCGCTGGCCTGGCACCGGCCTATATGCACTGGCGTGGGTCACGCACCCCGACCCTGTTCACCATCCATAACCTGGCGTATCAGGGCGTCGTCAGCCTGGCCTCCACGCCGGAACTGGGCATTCCACCCCACGCCTTGCAACAGGAAGGCATGGAGTTCTACGGCAAGATGTCGTTCCTCAAGGCCGGCATGGCGTATTCCAGCCATATCACCACCGTGAGCGCCACCTACGCCCAGGAAATCACTACGCCTGAATTCGGCTGCGGCCTGGATGGCTTTTTGGCCAGCAAGACCCAGCAAGGCTTGCTCAGCGGCATTCCCAACGGCATCGAAGACAGCTGGGAAACCTCCACCGACCCCCACCTGACGCACAACTTCAATATTGGCGATTGGGAAGGCAAGGCGGTGAACGCCGCGCAGGTGCGCAACCTGTTCGGCCTCCACGACTCGACGGGTCCGCTGTTCGCCGTGGTCTCGCGCCTGGTCTTCCAGAAAGGCCTGGACCTTACCGAAGCCGTTGCCAGCTTTATCGTCGAACAAGGCGGCCAGATCGCGATTATCGGCCGGGGTGAGCCTGAAGAAGAAAACGCCATGCGTGAACTGGCGCTGCGCTTCCCAGGCCAGATCGGCGTGCGCATCGGCTTCAACGAGACCGACGCCCGGCGCATGTTCGCCGGCAGCGATTTCCTGCTGATGCCGTCGCGTTACGAGCCCTGCGGCTTGAGCCAGATGTACGCCCAGCGCTTCGGTTCGCTGCCCGTCGCACGTAACACCGGTGGCTTGGCTGACACCATTGAAAACGGTGTCACCGGCTTCCTGTTCAATGAATCCACGGTCGACAGCTACAAAGAAGCCTTGAGCCGCGCGTTCAAGGTGTTTGCCTTCCCTGGCTTGCTCAACGCCATGCGCTGCCGGGCGATGACCCAACCGTTCAACTGGAGCCAGGCCGTGGAACCCTACGCCGAACTGTATGAGCAACTGGTGGCTAAAGCACTGGGGAAATCCGCTAAATAATCAAAGGGAGGTTTTTATAGATGCCGTTACGGACTCTGGAAACCTGGCCCCACGGCGCAATCATGCTGGACGCGCAACACACGCGTTTCGCCTTGTGGGCGCCAGACGCGTTTTATGTCAGCGTTGAATTGGAAAACGGCAAGTCCGTCGCCATGCTGCCCCAGGCAGAAGGCTGGTTTGAAACCGAAATAGCGTGCCCGGCGGGCACGCGCTACCGCTTCAATATCGATGGGGAGATGGACGTACCCGATCCCGCCTCCAGGGCCCAGGCCTCGGATGTGCACGGTTGGAGCGTAGTGGTCGACTCCCTCGCCTATCAATGGCGTCACAGCAATTGGCAAGGCCGCCCCTGGCACGAGGCAGTCATCTATGAACTGCACGTCGGTGCCATGGGGGGTTATGCCGGCATTGAGAAACACCTGCCACGCCTGGCCGAATTGGGCGTTACCGCGATTGAATTGATGCCGTTGGCGCAATTCCCCGGCGATCGCAACTGGGGCTACGACGGTGTCCTGCCCTATGCACCCCAAGCCTCCTACGGCACCCCTGAACAGCTCAAGCACCTGATCGACAGCGCCCACGAACATGGCCTTGCGGTGATTCTCGACGTGGTCTACAACCACTTCGGGCCCGACGGCAATTACCTGGGCCAGTACGCCAAGGGGTTCTTCCAGGAAGACGTGCACACGCCATGGGGCGCCGGCATCGATTTCAACCGGCGTGAAGTGCGGGACTTCTTCCTCGATAACGCATTGATGTGGTTGCTCGAATACCGCTTCGACGGCCTGCGCCTGGACGCGGTACACGCCATCGATAACCCGGAGTTTCTCAAGGAGCTGGCCCACCGCGTGCGCGAGCAGGTGGACACGGGCCGCCATGTCTGGCTGATGCTCGAAAACGAGCTCAACCAGGCCGGGCTCCTGCAGCACGATTTCAACGCGCAGTGGAATGATGATTTCCATAATGTGTTGCACGTGCTGTTGACCGGCGAAACCGATGCGTATTACAGCGACTTCGCCCAAGACCCGACCGCTAAATTGGCCCGCTGCCTGGGCGAAGGCTTTATCTACCAAGGCCATACAACCCGGCATGGCCATGTGCGTGGCGAACCCAGTGGGCACCTGCCACCGAGCGCGTTCGTGGCGTTCCTGCAAAACCATGACCAGATCGGCAACCGTGCCCTGGGCGAGCGCCTGCATCAGCTCTGCTCGCCGCAGGCCTTGAAGGCGGCGACCGCGCTGCTGCTGCTGTCGCCGATGATCCCGCTGATGTTCATGGGTGATGAGGCCAACGCCAGCGAGCCTTTCCTGTTTTTCACCGATCACCATGGCGAGCTGGCCGAGGCGGTGCGTGAAGGTCGACGCAATGAATTCAAGGATTTCGCCGCGTTCCAGGACCCGGAGCGGCGCGAACGCATTCCCGATCCCAATGCCCTGCCGACCTTTTTGCAAACCACGCCCAGCTTCGACGAGAACGAACACACCCAGCTCTATCGCCAACTGCTGAGCCTGCGCCACCGGCATCTCGTGCCGCACCTGCCCGGCAGTGTCGCGCTGGGCGCTCAGGTCCTGGCCGATCACGCCGTCAGCGCCCGTTGGCGCCTGGGTAACGGCAGTGTGTTGCGGATCGACCTCAACTTGAGCGCCGTGCCGTTGGATCACCCCGCCACGGAGCCGGTCCTTTTTCAAACGCCTGACAACGCCGGCGCAACCCTGCCGCCGTACAGCGCACGCGTCACCCTATCCCCTGTTGGAGAGCACCCTTGAGTGAAGCGAACCTGGAAATCCTCGCCAGCCGAGCGGGCCTGGCCGTCGATTGGATCGACGCAAACGGCCGCCCGCAACGTGTAACACCCGACGCCCTGCGCGCCGTTCTCAAAGGCCTGGGCCACCCGGCCGACAGTGACGCAGAGATCGACGCCAGCCTGCTTGAACTGGAGCGGGTACAACAAGACAAACACCTGCCGCCCTTACTGACCATCGACAGTGGTGACGGCCTCGACCTGGCGCGCTACTTCGAACCGGACACCCTGTGCCGGGTCAGCCTGGAAGACGGCGACACCCTGGAACTGCGGCTCGATGGCAATGCCGTCCTGCCAGGCGTCATTGCCCTGGGTTATCACCAAGTGCATATCGCCGATCAGGTCTTCACCCTGGCCGTCGCCCCCACGCATTGCTACAGCGTCGCCGAAGCGGTCGATACCCAACCGGCCCGCGCCTGGGGCCTCAGCGCGCAACTGTATGGCCTGCGCCGCCTGGGCGACGGCGGTTTTGGCGACACCCTGGCCTTGGAGCACTTGGCCCGCTCGGCGGCCGAGCGCGGCGCCGATGCCCTGGCCATCAGCCCGATGCATGCGATGTTCAGCGCCGACACCGGGCGCTACAGCCCGTATTCGCCATCGAGCCGGTTGTTCCTCAACAGTTTGTACGCCTCCCCGGGCTGCATCCTGGGTGAACGCGAAGTGCGCAACGCGATCGAGTCCCTCGGCCTGGCAGATGAACTGCACGCGTTGGAGCAACACACCCTGATCGACTGGCCCGCCGCTGCCAAGGCCAAGCAACGCCTGTTGCGTGCACTCTATAAAGACTTCCGTCACGGCCACCACCCACAACACGCAGACTTCCTCAGTTTCCGCCAGGCCGGTGGCGAGGCGCTGGAAAACCATTGCCGCTTCGAAGCCGTGCAAGCGGCTCGCGCAGCGGCGGGTGAAGCACTCGACTGGCGCCAATGGCCCGAAGACTGGCGCAGCCCGCAGAGCCCGGCATTGGCGCAGTTCGCCGAAGACAATCGCGACGAGATCGGCTACTTCGCGTTCAGCCAATGGCTGATCGCCCGTTGCCTTGAGCGCGCGCAACAAGCTGCGCGCGGCAGCGGCATGGGCGTCGGCTTGATCGCCGACCTCGCGGTGGGCGCCGACGGCGGTGGCAGCCAGGCCTGGAGCCGCCAGGATGAATTGCTGGCAGACCTGACCGTCGGTGCGCCGCCCGACATTCTCAACCGTGCCGGCCAGGGCTGGGGGATTTCCGCCTTCTCGCCCGAAGGTCTCAAGCGCAATGGCTTTCGCGCCTTTATCGAAATGCTGCGCGCCAACTTCGCCCACGCCGGCGGCTTGCGCATCGACCATGTGATGGGCCTGCAACGCCTGTGGGTGATCCCCATGGACGCCTCGCCGCGCGAAGGCGCCTACCTGTATTACCCGGTGGATGACCTGTTGCGGCTGTTGGCGCTGGAGTCCCACCGTCACCAGGCCATTGTGCTCGGTGAAGACTTGGGCACGGTGCCGGATGGCCTGCGTGAAAAACTCATCGCGCGCTCGATCCTGGGCATGCGTGTGTTGCTGTTCGAGCAAAACCACGAGGGCCGGTTCACGCCGATCCTCGACTGGCCGGACAACGCCCTGGCCACCACCAGCACCCATGATTTACCGACCCTGAACGGTTGGTGGCACAGCCGCGATATCGACTGGAACATCCAGCTCGGCCTGATCGACGCGCCCACGGTGGAGCAATGGAGTGAACACCGCCTGCGCGAACGCCAGGCACTGCGCCAGGCCTTGAGCCAGGACCCGCAGAACTTCGTCGAAGAAATCCGCAATGAAACCGACCATATGATCGACGCCAGTGCGCGCTACCTCGGCCACACCCGCGCGCCCCTGGTGCTGTTGCCGTTGGAGGACGCCCTCGGGGTGGAGGAACAAGCCAACCTGCCCGGCACCACCGACACCCATCCCAATTGGCGTCGCCGCCTGCCGGGCGAGGCGTCCAGCCTGCTCGACAATGCCGGTGCCGCCCGCCGCCTCGAGCTGTTGGCCGTCGCGCGCAACCAAGCCTATGAGCGTGACCGATGAACGCACTGCCCCTGCGCGCGACCCAGCGCCTGCAATTCCATAAAGGTTTTACCCTCGATGATGCGGTGCCCCTGGTGCCGTATTTCGCCCAGTTGGGCATCAGTCACCTGTATGCCTCGCCGCTGCTCAGCGCCCGTGCAGGGTCCATGCACGGCTACGATGTGGTCGACCCCACCAGCGTCAACCCGGAGCTGGGCGGAGAACCGGCCCTGCGCCGCCTGGTCGCGGCGCTGCGTGAACACAAGATGGGCCTGATCCTCGATATCGTTTCCAACCACATGGCCGTGGGCGGCGCCGACAACCCTTGGTGGCTGGACCTGCTGGAATGGGGGCGACTGAGCCCCTACAGCGAGTTCTTCGATATTCAATGGCACTCGCCCGACCCCCTGCTCAAGGGCCAATTGCTGATGCCGTTCCTCGGCAGCGACTACGGCGAAGCCCTGCAGGCCGGCACCCTGACGTTGCAGTTCGACGCCCCCCACGGCGCGTTCTACGTTGAGCATTACGAACACCGCTTCCCGATCTGTCCAAAAGACTACGCGGCGATCCTGGGCACCGAGGCGCCGCTCAAGCCCCTGGCCGAGCGCTTCACCGCCCTCGCCCATCAGGAAGACGCTTACCACGAAGCGGCGTGGCTCAAACAGGCCCTGGCCGAACGCGCCACCGAGGTGCTGCCAGCCATCGAGCAGCGGCTGACCACCTTCGACGGGCGCCAGCCCGAAGGCTTCAAGCGCCTGCATCAACTGCTGGAACAACAGGCCTACCGCCTGGCCAGCTGGCGCACGGCGGCGGATGACATCAACTGGCGGCGCTTCTTCGATGTCAACGAACTCGGCGGCCTGCGCGTGGAGCGTACCGCGGTGTTCGAAGCCACCCATGGCAAGATCTTCGAACTGATCAGCGAAGGCTTGGTGGATGGCCTGCGCATCGACCATATCGACGGCCTGGCCGACCCGCGCGGGTATTGCCGCAAGCTGCGCCGTCGCGTGGATTCGCTGGTGCCGGAACGGCACTTGCCGATCTTCGTCGAGAAGATCCTCGGCGAGGGCGAAACCCTGCGTGAAGACTGGCAAGTGGACGGCACCACCGGCTACGAATTCATGAACCAGTTGTCGCTGCTGCAACATCAACCGGACGGCTTCGAACCGTTGGCCGAGCTGTGGACACGCCATAGCGAACGGCCTGCGGCGTTTATCGAGGAAGCGCGGCTGGCACGCCAGCAGATCCTCAATGGCTCCCTCGGCGGTGACTTTGAAAGCGTGGCCCAGGCCCTGCTGCAAGTGGCCCGCGACGACGTGATGACCCGCGACCTGACCCTCGGGGCCATCCGCCGGGCCTTGCAGGAACTGATCGTGCACTTCCCGGTGTACCGCACCTACATCAGCGCCCGTGGCCGTAGCGCCGCCGACGACAAGGTGTTCCAGCAGGCCATGGACGGCGCGCGCACGACCTTGGGCGAAGGCGACTGGCCGGTACTTGAGCACCTGGAAAATTGGCTCGGCGGCCAGCCCTGGCGCAATCGCCCGGTGGGCCGTGAGCGCAAGATCCTCAAGCATGCCTGCGTGCGCTTCCAGCAACTGACCTCGCCCGCCGCCGCTAAAGCGGTGGAAGACACCGCGTTCTATCGTTCGGCGGTGCTGCTGTCGCGCAACGACGTGGGCTTCAGCACCGAACAGTTCAGTGCGCCCTTGGCCGACTTCCATGCGGTCAACCAGCACCGTTTGCAGACCTTCCCCGACAACCTGCTGGCCACCGCCACCCACGACCACAAGCGCGGCGAAGATACCCGCGCGCGCCTGGCCGTGCTGAGTGAGTGCGCGCCGTGGTACGTCGAACAGGTCGAGCATTGGCGCAGCCTCGCCGCGCCGCTGCGGGTTGACGCGAATACGCCGTCGGCCGGCGATGAATTGATCCTCTATCAGGCACTGCTGGGCAGTTGGCCGCTGGACCAGGACGCCGACTTCGAGGGTTACCAGCAACGCCTGTGGCAATGGCAGCAAAAAGCCCTGCGCGAAGCCAAGTTGCAAAGCAGCTGGAGCGCGCCCAACGAAGCGTATGAGCAAGGCGTCGAAGCCTTCCTCTCGCGGCTGCTGCTCACTGATGAGGGGCGCGAACTGCGCACCGCCATTGGCAACGCCGCCCAGGTGATCGCCCCGGCCGGTGCGCTCAATGGCCTGGCGCAATCCTTGCTTCGCATCACCGTACCGGGTGTGCCGGACCTGTACCAGGGCGATGAGTTCTGGGACTTCAGCCTCGTGGACCCGGACAACCGCCGCCCGGTGGATTTCAACGCACGGCAACAGGCGCTGGATACTCCGCCGGACCTCGGTGAACTGTTGTTCAACTGGCGCGACGGGCGCATCAAACAGGCGTTGATTGCTCAGGTGCTGGGCTTGCGTAAAGCCCATCCCGAACTGTTCCGCAGCGGCGCATATACACCGCTGGAAGTGGTCGGCACGCACGCCGAACGGGTGGTCGCTTTCGCCCGCGAGTATCAGGGCAAATACGTGCTGGTGGTGGTGCCACGCTGGTCGCACGCGCTGCTTGAAAACGGTGTGCACCCTCAGGTCAATGCGCGGGTTTGGGGCGATACACGGGTGAAATTACCGTTCGCCGCGACAACTCAAAACTGGAAGGGACTTTTTCATACAGGCGCAGTCACACCAGACAAGGAGCTGTTGATCAGCACTGCCCTGGGGGATTTCCCGGTCAATGTCTTTATCAATCCTGATGATCAAGAAAGCTGAAATTTTCTGCGAGGAGCATTGTGATGAGTACTGAAGACAAACGCATACGCGAACTGGCACATCAGATCTGGGAGTCTGAGGGCAAACCTCACGGCGAGGACGCGCGACACTGGGAGATGGCGCGCAAACTGGCGGAAGCCGAAGCGCTGACGCCGAGCAAGCCCAAGCCCACAGCCAAGCCCAAGGCAAGCGCACCCAAGCCCCCGCCAAAAGCCAAGCCGGCCGCACCGGCCGCCAGTAAACCAGCACCACCGGCGGCGAAGAAACCCGCGGCGCCGAAAAAGCCTAAGCCTTGAACCCGAGCCTCTTGCCGGTGCCGTCGGCAAGGGGTGATTTCATTTTTCATATTGTCAGCTGAAATTTCGTCAGCACGGCCGCACTCGGCCTGAAAAAAGACCTTTGCAGGAGCAACACCATGAGCAAACCCGACAAAACCCCACCGACGCCGGACAACGAGCCGTCGCGGATCCGTGAAGGTTTGCCCTTCCCGCTTGGCGCGACCTGGGATGGCCTGGGCGTCAACTTTGCGCTGTTTTCAGCCAACGCCACCAAAGTGGAGTTGTGCCTGTTCGATGATTCCGGCGAAGTCGAGCTGGAACGCATCGAACTACCGGAATACACCGACGAAACCTTCCACGGCTATCTGCCCGACGCCCACCCTGGGCTGATTTACGGCTACCGCGTGTACGGTGCGTATGACCCGGCCAACGGCCACCGTTTCAACCACAACAAATTGCTGATCGACCCCTATGCCAAACAGCTGGTGGGCGAACTCAAATGGTCCGAGGCGCTGTTCGGCTACACCATCGGCCACCCGGATGACGACCTGAGCTTCGACGAACGCGACAGCGCGCCCTTCGTGCCTAAGTGCAAGGTGATCGACCCGGCCCACACCTGGGGCAACGATCAGCCGGTACGGGTGCCGTGGGACCGTACGATCATCTACGAAACCCACCTGCGCGGCATCAGTATGCGTCACCCTTCCGTCGGCGAGTCCGTGCGCGGCACCTGCGCCGGGCTGATGGAAGATGACGTGCTCAAGCACATCCGCCAGCTGGGTATTTCGTCGGTAGAACTGCTGCCGGTGCACGCCTTTGTCAACGACCAGCACCTGCTGGAAAAAGGCATGACCAACTACTGGGGTTACAACAGCATCGCGTTTTTTGCCCCCGACCCACGCTACCTGGCCAGCGGCAAGATTGCTGAGTTCAAGGAGATGGTCGCGCACCTGCACGAAGCCAAGCTCGAAGTGATCCTGGACGTGGTCTACAACCACACCGCCGAGGGCAACGAGCGCGGTCCGACCCTGTCGATGCGCGGTATCGACAACGCTTCGTACTACCGCCTGATGCCGGATGACAAGCGTTTCTACATCAATGATTCCGGTACCGGTAACACCCTGGACCTGAGCCACCCGTGCGTATTGCAAATGGTCACCGACTCGCTGCGTTACTGGGCGACCGAGATGCACGTCGACGGTTTCCGCTTCGACCTGGCGACCATCCTTGGCCGCTACCGCGATGGGTTTGACGAGCGCCACAGTTTCCTCGTGGCCTGCCGCCAGGACCCGGTACTGCGTCAGTTGAAGATGATCGCCGAGCCCTGGGACTGTGGCCCCGGCGGATACCAAGTGGGCAACTTCCCGCCGGGCTGGGTGGAATGGAACGACCGTTTCCGCGACACCGTGCGTGCATTCTGGAAAGGCGACGACAGCCAGTTGGCCGACTTTGCCGCCCGCATGACCGCTTCCGGCGAGATGTTCAACCACCGTGGGCGCCGCCCTTACAGCTCGGTGAACTTCATCACCGCCCATGACGGGTTCACCCTGCACGACCTCGTGTCGTACAACGACAAGCACAACGAAGCCAACGACGAGAACAACCAGGACGGTAGCAACAACAACCTGTCGTGGAACCACGGTGTCGAAGGCCCGACAGACGACCCGGAAATCAACGCGCTGCGCCTGCGTCAGATGCGTAACTTCTTCGCCACGCTGCTGCTGTCCCAAGGCACGCCGATGCTGGTGGCCGGTGACGAATTTGCGCGTACTCAGCACGGCAATAACAACGCCTACTGCCAGGACAGCGAGATCGGTTGGATAAACTGGGACTTGGACGAAGACGGCAAGGCGCTGCTCAAGTTCGTCAAGCGCCTGATCAAGCTGCGCCTGGCCTACCCGATCCTGCGTCGCGGGCGCTTCCTGGTGGGCGACTACAACGAAGACATCGGCGTGAAGGACGTCACCTGGCTGGCGCCGGATGGCAACGAGATGACCACCGAACAGTGGCAAGACAGTAACGGTCGCTGCCTGGGCATGCTGATGGATGGCCGCGCCCAAGAGACCGGCATTCGCCGCCCTGGCGCCGATGCCACCTTGTTGCTGGTGGTCAACGCGCACCACGACATGGTCAATTTCCGCCTGCCGTCGGTGCCCCAAGGTGAATTCTGGACCTGCATGCTCGACACCAACGAGCCGGCCGTGCGCGGCCAGGAACGCTTTGATTTTGATCACGAGTACGCGGTGACCGGCCGCTCGCTGCTGCTGTTCGAACTGCAGCGTGACGACGAGGTGTGAGATGGCTTTGCATGGATTCCTTCAGGGCTACCGGGGCTACGCGGACACGCAAGCCCTGGGCGCTGCCCTGAAGGCGCTTCAGGAGGAAGGCCTGGACCAACTGCCCTTGCCGGGCAGCGGCCAGACACTGGCGCGGTTCAGCCGCTTGGCGCAGGTGGCAGGCCATGACCTGCGCCTGTGCAAGCTGTTCGAAGGCCACACCGATGCCTTGGCGATTATTGCCGAGCTCAACAGCCCCTTGCCGCCCTTGGGCAGCACATGGGGCATGTGGGCGGCCGAGCCGCCAACGGCCAAGGTGCGTGTCCTGCAAGAGGGTCATCGCCTCAGGGTGCAAGGGCGTAAAGCCTGGTGCTCCGGCGCGGCGGTGGTGAGCCATGGGTTGATGACCGCCTGGGATGAAGAAGATCGGCAGCAGTTGGTGGCGATACACATGGATCAACCCGGCATCACCGTCACTGACGAGGGCTGGAACGCGGTGGGCATGGCCGCCACCGGCAGTGTGGAGATTGTGTTTGACGGGGCCTGGGGGCTGGCCATCGGTGGACCGGGTGATTACCTCGCCCGCCCCGGTTTCTGGCAAGGCGGCATCGGTATCGCCGCCTGTTGGTATGGCGCGGCGCAACGGCTGGCGGAAGTCTTGCGCGAACACTGCAGCAAGCGTCCCGAGCCGCACGCCCTCGCGCACCTCGGCGCCGTCGACAGCGTATTGAACAGCGCTGCGTGCGTACTGCGCGCCAGCGCCGAACAGATCGACCGCGCACCCAAGGCCGACGCCAGGGAACTGGCCCAGCAGGCCCGTGCCTGCATCGAAGACACTGTTGAGCAAGTGACACACCACGTCGGCCGCGCGGTCGGCGCGGGGCCTTTCTGCAAGGACCCGCATTTTGCCCAATTGATGGCGGACCTGCCGGTGTACATGCGCCAGAGCCATGCCGAGCGCGACTTGGCGGGCCTCGGAGCATTGGTCGCAGGCGACTCCACAGGGAGGTGGCAGTTATGAAACCCAACCCGATTGTGGGCCAGGGCACGCCGCTGCATCACTGGCAGGCCTCAGCGAAAATGGCCGAGCTGCCCCACATCAGCGTCGAACAATTGGTTCCCGAAGGGCATCGTGCCGTGATCATCGCGCCCCATCCGGATGATGAAGTGCTGGGGTGCGGCGGTTTGATGCAGGGTTTGGCGGCGCTGGGCCGGCCGATCCAGCTGATTTCGGTGACCGATGGCAGCGCCAGTCACCCCGGTTCGCAGCGCTGGTCGGTGGAACGCCTGAGCGTGGTGCGCCCTCAAGAGTCTGCCCAGGCCCTGCATCGCCTCGGCTTGCCACTGCACAGCCTGAAATGGCTGCGCGCAGGGTTTGCCGACAGCCAGGTGGCCGCTCGCGAAGCGGAACTCGCCGCTTTTATCCAGCGCTACCTCAAGCCCACCGATGTGGTGTTCACCACCTGGCGCGAAGACGGCCATTGCGACCATGAGGCCGTCGGCCGTGCCAGCGCCAAGGCTGCCCAGGCGGTAGGCGCCACCCTGTATGAGTTGCCGGTGTGGACCTGGCACTGGGCAACCCCGGAAAACAGCCTGGTGCCCTGGCACCGCGCGCGCAAGATCCCGCTGACCTGCGAAGCCGTGGCCCGTAAGCGCCACGCCATCCATGCGTTCGCCAGCCAACTGGAAGGCGACCCGCAGATCGGCCTGGCGCCCGTGCTCGCGCCCTATGTGGTGGAGCGCCTGTTGCAACCCTTTGAAGTGGTATTCGTATGAGTGTGGCTACGCCTTACTTCGACCAACTGTTCGCCGAAAACGACGACCCCTGGGCCTTTCGCCAGCGCTGGTACGAACGACGCAAACGCGCGATGACCTTGGCCATGCTCACGCGGCCTCGCTATGCCTCGGTGTTTGAACCGGGTTGCGCCAATGGCGAACTGAGTTTCGAGCTGGCCGCCCGCTGTGATCGCCTGTTGTGTTGCGACACTGCCTCGGCGGCCGTGGCCCTTGCGCGCAGTCGCTTGCTCGGCTTCCCCCATGCCGAGGTGCAGCAGAGCCGTTTGCCCGAGCAGTGGCCCACCGGCCGGTTCGAGCTGATCGTGCTGAGCGAGTTGTGCTACTACCTGGATGCCGAAGACCTCTGCCGGTTGATCGATCGCGCCCGCGCGTCGTTGACCGCCGACGGCCAGTTACTGGCCTGCCATTGGCGTCCACCTATCGCAGGCTGCCCGCAAACCGCCGAAGAGGTGCATGCCTTGCTGCAGCAACGATTGGCGATGCCGCAGGTGGCCAGCTATCACGAACATGACTTTCTGCTCGACCTGTGGAGCTGCGATGGCACCTCGGTCGCTACCCTTGAGGGCCTGCGATGATCGGCATTCTGATCCCGGTACATAACGAAGAGGCGTTGCTGGGCGACTGCCTGAAAGCGGCACTGATCGCCGCCGCCCACCCTGGCCTGTTGGGCGAAGCGGTGACTATCCTGGTCGTGCTCGACAGTTGCAGCGATGGCAGTGCCGCGATTGCACAGGCCTACCCGGTGCAGTGCCTGGAAGCCCAGGCGCGCAATGTGGGCCATGTGCGGGGTGTGGGCGCACGTCATCTGCTCAATCAAGGTGCGCGCTGGATCTCCTGCACCGATGCCGACAGCCGGGTGGCGCCCGATTGGCTGGTGGCCCAACTGGCACTGGGAGTGGACGCGGTGTGCGGCACCGTGACGGTGGATGCCTGGAGTGAAGATTTCGACCCGGCGGCGCAGATTCGCTATCACCAAGGCTATGAGGCGCGGGACGGTCACCGGCACATCCACGGTGCCAACCTGGGGGTAAGCGCCGGCGCTTATATTCGCGCCGGTGGTTTCGACCCCCTGCCGTGCCATGAGGATGTCCAATTGGTGCGCAACCTTGAGTTGTGCGGCGCCTCTATCGCGTGGAGCCACACCCCGCAAGTGATCACCAGTGCGCGCCTGGACGCCCGTGCACAAGGCGGTTTCGGCGACTATTTGAAGACCCTGATGCACGCCACTTAAAAAAACGACGTTACAAAATGTGAAACCCGGCAATCCTTGTCTATGCTGAGGACGCCTTGCTGGCATTCCTGGAGTGGAGTGCCATGCCATCACCGCGGCGGAGTCTGCGGTGAATAAAAGAGCGTCGTCCCGTCAACGGGGCACGACCCAGCATCAACCGACAAGGATGTGACACCCATGAAGCTTGCTTCCTTAAGCGACGGCCGTAGCGGCCCTGCTCAAATCTGGAACAGCGCCCCACAGCTGGCGCAAATCCCGCCCATTACCCCTTCCGCTTTGGTGCCGCGCGGCGCACGCGTGGTGATTATCGCCCCTCATCCCGGCGACGAAGTATTGGCCTGCGGCGGCCTGCTGCAGTTACTCAGCATGCGGGAACATCCGCTGCAACTGATCTCCATCACCGACGGCAGCGCCAGTCATCCAGGTTCCAACGTGTGGCCAGCCAGCCGCCTCAGCGTGATCCGCCCCCAGGAAAGTGCCGAGGCCCTGCGCCGCCTGGGCATGCCGCTGCACAGCCTGAAGTGGATACGCGGCGGCTTTTGCGATAACGCCCTCGCCGCCCGCGAACCGCAGCTGAGCCCTTTCATTGCGCGCTACCTGCAACCGGGTGATGTGGTGTTCAGCACCTGGCGCAATGACGGCAATGAGGACCACGACGCCGTCGGCCGTGCCAGCGCCAAGGCCTGCAGCCTGGTCGGCGCGCAGCTGTACGAACTGCCCATCTGGGCCTGGCACTGGCCTGCCCGCGAAGGGGCAATCATCCCCTGGCAACGCGCGCGCAAGGTGCGCCTGGACACCTGGAGCGTGGCGCGCAAACTCCATGCCGCCCATGCCTACGCCAGCCAATTGGCCGGTGACCCGGAGATCGGCCTGCCACCGATGCTGGCCCAGGTGTTGCTGGAAAGAATGCGCGAGCCTTATGAGATCGTGCTTACGTAGGCTCCCCCACTCGTCTACACCGTTCAGTCCTGGCAGTAGCGCCCAGCCCCACGCTGGAGTGTATGGGCCCACGCGCAAAGGCCCGAGGTGCTTGCCAAGGCGATCATTGGCGCGGGTCACCTGTGACGGAGTCGGCTGCGTTCATCCAATGGGCGCCCCGATAGCGCGAGAGCTGGTAGGCAATTCCCAGCCAGATGAACCAGGCCGGCATCACATACAGCGCCAGGCGTGTGTCCGGCCGCAACGCCAGCAGGCCGAGTACAAACAGCAGAAACGCCAGGGAAAACCAGGCCATCGGCACACCACCGGGCATCTTGTAGAGGGATTTGGCGTGCAGGTCCGGGCGTTTTTTGCGGTAGGCGATGTAGGACGCGAGGATGGTCGACCAGGTAAAGATCACCAGGATCGCCGACACCGTCGACACGATGGTGAAAGCGGTCATCACCTCCGGCACCACAAACAGCAACACCAGCCCCAAGAGCATCAGCAAGGTGGTAAATGCCAGGCTGATAAACGGCACGCTGCTGCTCGACAGGCGCCGGAAGATCCCCGGTGCGTCGCCCAGGTCGGCCAACCCGAACAACATGCGGCTGGCGGAAAACACCCCGCTGTTGGCCGAGGATGCCGCCGAGGTCAGTACCACGAAATTGACGATGCCCGCGGCGGCGGGGAAGCCTGCCACCAGGAACAACTCCACAAACGGACTCTTGCTTGGCGAGACCTGCTGCCATGAAGTCACCGCGATGATGCACGCCAGGGCCAGCACGTAGAACAGGATGATACGCAACGGGATCGAGTTGATCGCCTTCGGTAAGGTGCGCTCCGGTGCACGGGTTTCGGCGGCGGCGGTGCCGATCAGCTCGGTGCCGGCGAAGGAAAAGATCGCCATCTGGAACCCGGCAAAAAAGCCGAACAGGCCATTGGGAAACGCCGCCTGTTTATCCAGCAAATGGGTCAGCGACGCGGTAACGCCGGTGGGCGAGACAAACGAGCTGGCAATCAGCACCACACTGACGCCGATCAAGGTCACCACGGCGATGATCTTGATGATCGCGAACCAGAACTCCACTTCGCCAAACAGCTTGACCGTCAGTACGTTCAAGGCGAACAGCGTGAGCAGCATGCCCACGGCGGGCATCCAGGCCGGCACATGGGGAAACCAGTACTGGAAGAACCCGCCCACGACCACCGCATCCCCCACCACGGCCACGCTCCAGCTCAGCCAGTACGACCAGCCGAGAAAGAACGCCGCACGCGGCCCCAGGTACGCGCCGGCAAAGTCGGCGAAGCTCTTGAAGTTGAGGTTGGAGAGCAGCAGCTCGCCCATGGCGCGCATCACGAAATACACGAAGAGCCCGATGATCATGTAGATCAGGATGATCGAGGTGCCGGACAGCGCGATGATCTTGCCGGAGCCCATGAACAGGCCGGTGCCGATCGCACCGCCCATGGCCATCAACTGGATATGGCGGTTGTTCAGGGTGCGTTGCAACGCAGGCTTTTCATAAAGCCCGGACGTGGATGTTTTCATCACAAAACCTCTTGTTATGTTTTTGAGTTTTGGCAGAAGAAAAGACGACAGGGTGTTGTTATTGGGATTTGCTTTCGAAACCGTGCAGCACGTTGACGGCATTGATGCCGATCTCATCGACCATGTAGCCGCCTTCCATCACGAACAGCGTGGGCACGCCGACGCTGGCGATGATTTCGCCCATGCCGAGGAAGTCCTGGCTGTCGAGAAGGAAATGGCTGATAGGGTCGTCCTTGAAGGTGTCGACGCCAAGGGAGATCACCAGCACTTCGGGCGCAAAACGGCGCAGTTGCTGGCAAGCGTCGATCAGGGCGGTTTGGTAGTGGGCCCAGGTGGTGTTTTTCGGCAACGGGTAATTCAGGTTGAAGCCCTCCCCCGCACCTGCGCCGCGCTCATCACGGGCACCGGAAAAATACGGGTAGGACACCGCCGGTTCGCCGTGCAGGGAGATGAACATTACGTCTGGACGGTCGTAGAAAATATTCTGCGTGCCGTTGCCATGGTGAAAATCCACATCCAACACGGCCACGCGCTTGGCGCCTTGGGTTATGGCGTGCTGCGCGGCAATGGCGGCGTTGTTGAGGTAGCAGTAACCGCCCATGTATTCGCGGGCCGCGTGATGGCCCGGTGGGCGACACAGGGCGAAGGCGCTGTAGTGGCCCTCATCGAGCAGCGCCAGGCCGGTCAGGGCGATGTCCGCGCTGGTCTTGACCGCCTCCCAGGTGGTGCTGGTGATCGGGGAACCGGCGTCCATGGCGAAGAACCCCAGCTTGCCGTCAATGAAGTCCGGCACCCGTTCGTTGGCCAGGTCGCGTACTGGCCACACCAGGGGCAATGCGTCATGACTGCGGCCGATGGCGGTCCATTCATCCCAGGCGGTTTCAAGGAACGTGACGTAGCGTTCGCTGTGGGCGGCGACGTAACAGCCCCGGTCAAAGCGGCGTGGCGTGATGATATCGCCCAGGCCAACCTGCCTGACGCGGTCACGCACGGTGTCGGCACGGCTTGGTTGCTCGAACGAGGGCTTGAGCACGCCGTCCTTCAGTTCGGTGCCATGGTGCAAACGGTGGTCTTCACTAAATACAGTCAACATGTGTGGGCATCCGCCAGTAAAAGACAGGGTCTATTTTGTTCTGGCGACGCCGGGCTTTCTTTGCTTTTACTTCTGCCACTGGTAGTTTTATCGGGTGTTTTTACCCTTGTGATTGCCCTATATGAAAAATAAAACCAAACAGGTCGTTCTTGATGACACCGATCTCGCCATCCTGGCCCTGCTGCAAGCAGACGCCAGTATTTCCAACGCGCAATTGAGTGAGCGGCTATCCCTGAGCCTCACACCCTGCTGGCGCCGCCGCAAACGCCTGGAAGAAGAAGGCGTGATCAAGGACTACCAGGCCAACCTGGATCGCAAGATGCTCGGGCTGGATATCCTGGCTTTCGTGCATGTGCGTTTCGCGATCCATACCGACCATGCGCCCGACGCCTTCGAGGCGGTGATGAGGGAGCTGCCGCAGGTGTTGTCGTGCCATAAGATCACCGGCGATGCCGATTACCTGTTGCAGGTGCTGGCGGAGGATCTGGACAGCTACAGCGAGTTTGTCGAGAGCGTGTTGCGGCGCCAGTTAGGGATTGCGTCAATTCAGTCGAGCCTGGCGCTGAGGGAGGTCAAGGCGACGAGTCGCGTGGCCATTTCAAAGCGTGAATGAGGGTCATACAGGGGGTGCGGTGTGGCTAAATGCCACCACCCAGATGTGAAAAATTCGTTAACTAATTCTCCCCTAAGGCTTTTTCCTACAGACTCAATCTGACAAACTGATGCGAATAATTATCAACATCTTTATTATTCGCCAGGGACGGCATTCGGGGAGAGTCAGTTCCATGTCTGTGCAACAACACGGCGGCAAAGGTTTTTCACCCAGTTTGATGGCGTTGGCAGTCTGTCTTGCTGCTTCACACGCGGCCTTCGCGGCCGAGACCGAAGCGCCGACCACCACCCTTGAACTGGGTGCTACGCAAATCTCCGGCGAAGAGCAACTGGGCCAAACCACCGAAGGCACGCAGTCCTACACCACCGGCGCAATGAAAACCGCGACCAAACTGCCATTAACCATGCGTGAAACCCCGCAGGCCGTCACCGTGATTACGCGCCAGCGTATGGACGACCAGGCGATGACCAGCATCAACGACGTGGTCAAGGCCACGCCGGGGTTGTTCCTGAACTTCTCCAACGGCCCTGGCCGGCAGTCCTACACTGCACGCGGTTTTGACATCGACAACCTGATGTACGACGGCATCCCGACCGGCTATAACGGCGTTTCGGTGGGCGCCCAGCCGAACCTGGCGATGTTCGATCGCGTCGAAGTGGTACGCGGCGCCACCGGCCTGGTGACCGGCGCGGGTAACCCTTCCGCCGCCATCAACCTGGTCCGCAAGCGCCCGCTGGACGAGCAGAAAGTCACCCTGACCGGCGCCGCCGGCAGCTGGGACGACTACCGTGGCGAGCTCGACGCCTCCAGCCCGCTTAATGACAGCGGCACATGGCGCGGCCGCGTCGTCACCTCTTACCGGGACGCCAACAGTTTCATCGACAACGCCGAGGAATATCACGGCCTGTTCTATGCCGTCACCGAAGCTGACCTGAGCGAGGACACCACCCTGACCCTCGGTTTCTCCAACCAGAAAGACAAAACCAATTACTTCTGGGGCGCGTCGATGGTCGGCCAGGATGGCCATCACCTGAACTATTCGCGGTCCTACAACCCCGGCACCCCTTGGGAAAACAAGGACCAGGAAATCAACACGGTATTCGCCGAACTGCGTCAACGCCTGGCCAACGACTGGAGCCTGCAGGTTAACGCCAACTACGCTGAGCAGAACGCGTTGTTCTCGGGTTCCTACCAGTCACGCTGGGTCAGCAACACCCTGGCTCGCACGGTCTACCAAGCGTCCTACGACGAAAACCAGGCCGGCGTCGACGCCTTTGCCAGCGGCCCCTTCCAAGCGTTTGGACGTACTCACGAACTGGTGGTGGGCGCCAGCCGGCGCATCTACGACATGACCACCCACAACTACAGCCCGTACAACCTCAACTGGCCGCTCACCGCCGGCAAACCGGACTTCGTCCATACCACCAACGACCGCGACGTCACCACCCAGGACGGGGTCTACCTGACCACACGCCTGAGCCTGGCCGACCCGTTGAAGCTGATCCTCGGCGGACGTCTGGATTGGTATGACTACGACGCCCATGGCAGCAACGATGGCGACTATAAGGTCACCCGCAACCTCACCCGCTACGCAGGCCTGATCTACGAGCTGGACGACCACCACTCGGTGTATGTCAGCTACAGCGACATCTTCACGCCGCAGAGTGCAAAGGACACGTCCGGTACCCCGGTCAAGCCGATCGTCGGCAAGAACTATGAGGTTGGCATCAAGGGCGAATACCTCGGTGGCGCGCTGAATGCGAGTGTCGCGCTGTTCCGCGTCGACCAGGAAAACCGTGCCGTGGAGGTAGTCGTTGCAAACTGCCCACAAGCCTCCTGCAGTAACGCCTCGGGCGAGATCCGCAGCCAGGGTATCGACTTCGAACTGCAAGGCGCGCTCACCGAGAATTGGCAGGTCGGCGGTGGCTACACCTACGCTCGTACACACACCATCAAGGACGAAGCGAACCCCCAGAACGTCAACAAGCAGTTCGACACCGACACCCCCGAGCACCTGTTCAAACTGACCACCAGCTATCGCTTCCAGGGTCCCCTGGAAAAACTCCGCGTAGGCGGTAACCTCTCTTGGCAAAGCCGGATGTACAACGACCTCGAGTTGGCCAATGGCGGCAGCTACCGTCTCAAGCAAGGCGCCTACGCCGTCACCGACCTGATGGCCGGCTACAGAGTCAACGACCACCTCGACCTGCAGGTCAATGCCAACAATATCTTTGATCGCCGTTACTACTCGACCATCGCCAACTCCGTGAGCTATGGCGGTGACGCATACGGCAACCCGCGCAACATGATGCTGACCGCCAAATACAGCTTCTGATCACAACCCGATAAACGGCTACCCACACGGGTAGCCGCTCCTCAACTCCCTCCTCAAGTCCCTCCTCCTGTTGCCGATAACCGTTTGGCATCGCTCAATCCAATAAAAACCAAGCACACCCAATTCGCGCCACCCTGCCCCTCGTTTTGTTTCGGCCAGACCACATGGAGTAAGTGTGAATGCCCATCCGCACGCGTTTTTTCGAGCACTACCGCAAGGCCGACCGCATCATGCTGGCGCTGATCTGGCTGATGTTCCTGTTCTCACTGGGCCTGGCGTTCTGGCATGACACTTTGATTCAAGCGGCCATCGTCGGCGGCGGCACCAGCGTGGTGCTGACCGCGCTCTACCGCGCCATCGGTGGCACACGTGTGATGCGTTGCGTCCTCGGCGCGGGCTTGATGGTCATGGCGGCGCTGCACATCAACCAGGCGCAGGGCGTGATCGAAGCGCACTTCGGGATCTTCGCACTGTTGGCCGTGCTGACGTTTTATCGCGACTGGCTGCCGATCCTGGTCGCAGCGGCCACGATCGCCGTGCACCACGTGGTGTTCCATGCGCTGCAACATCAAGGCTTCCCGGTATTTGTGATGGATCATCACGGCGGTTGGGCCATGGTGTTTGTCCATGCGTTCTATGTCGTGATGGAAACCGTCGCCCTTCTCTACCTGGCCGTGCACAGCCAGGCTGAAGCGGTCGAGAGCCAGGAGATGCTGGAAAAAATGCTGGCGGTTACTTCCCAGCTGACGGTCGAAACCGCCGAAGGTGACGCGGGCAAGGTGCACGTCTCCCTCGCCAAGCGTTTCGACCACTTCCTGCAGCAGCTTACCGGCCTGATCGACGGCGTCGCCCGTGACTCCCATGGCCTCGGCCAACTCGGCCAGGAACTGGCCAGCGCCAGCGGCACCCTGGAAAAAGGCGCACGGCACCAATTGGCGGAAATCACCCAGATGACCGGTTCGATGCAGCGCATGGAAGACGCCATGGGCCACATCGCCGTGCACGTGGAGCAAGCGGTGGATCACGCCGGCAAGGTCAGCCAACAGATCCTGCGCGGCCAGGAAAGCGTGGGCCGTGCCCAGCAGGAAATCACCCAGTTGGCCTCACGCCTCAACGGCACGCATGAGACGGTACAAGGCCTGGCCGTGCAGGCCGAGCAGATCGGCACTGTGCTCGAAGTCATCAGCAGCATCGCCAACCAAACCAACCTGCTCGCCCTCAACGCTGCCATCGAGGCCGCCCGTGCCGGCGAGCAAGGCCGTGGTTTTGCGGTGGTCGCCGACGAAGTCCGCAGCCTGGCGCAACGCACAGCGGTGTCCACCCAGGAAATCAAAACCATCATCGAGGGTTTGCAGCACGGCAGCCGCCAAGCCGTCGAAGCCATGCACGACAGCCGCCAAGGCGTGGAGCGGTGCGTGGAAGACAGCCAGGTAGCGGTCGAAATGTTGCGCGCGGTGGGCAATGACATCGCGCACATCGACGACCTGAATGGCCGGATCGTGACCACCACACGCGAGCAAACCTCGGCAAACCTGGAGATTGTCGGCAGGCTGCAGTCGGTGCAAAGCATTGCGCAAAACACCGCCGACGATGTCGAAACCCTGGCCAGAAGCAGTGAGCGGTTGCCGCCGATTGCGGTGCGGTTGGATGCGCTGGGGCGACGGTTTCATCCATGATTTTTAGCGCGGCTCAACCCTGGGCAACGACCTCGCGCACGAAGTCTTCGTAGGTGCGCAACGGGTGCCCAATGAGGGCCTCAAGCATTTCGACAGTGCCTTCAACGGGGTGCATGCCAAAGGTCTGGATACCCGCCATCATCAGGCGCATGTCATACGCCAGCCAGCTGGGGCCGTACGAAGCCAGCTGTGCTTCGAATGCGGCCAAGTCATCCCCGCCGTAGGCGATCTCGCGGCCTAGCGCCGCACTCCAGGTCTTCGCCACGGAGGCACCGGTGAGCGCCTGCGGCCCAACCAACTCCAGCGTTACACGAGCCAGCGCCGAGGGCGCTGTGTCGCGCCGCAACAGCTCTGCGACCGCGACATCAGCGATATCGCGCGCGTCAATCATCGACACGCCCGCCGCGCCGATCGGCATCGGGTATACCGAGTAGGCCTGAATAGCCTGTTGCACCAGGCGGTCGTTTTGCATGAAGTAAGCCGGACGCAAGACCGTTACAGGCATGTCAAAGCGCTCGATCATGCGCTCAACCGTCTGCTTGCCGGTGAAGTGCGGGACGTTGGTGAATGTGTCGGCATGAATCACCGACAAATAAACGACACGTTCAATGCCCGCCTCACGCGCCAGGTTCAGCGTGATCAGGGCTTGAGTGACCTCGTCGGGCGTCACGGCATTGAGCAGGAACAAGGTACGCACCGACGCAAGCGCAATGCGCATCGACGCGACGTCAGTGAGGTCTGCGACAACTTCAGTGACGCCGGCCGGAAACTCCCGCTTGCCCGCTTGGCGCACAAGGGCTTTGACCTCGGCGCCCGCGCCAGCCAGGCCTTGAGTGATCAGTGAACCAAGGGTGCCCGTGGCGCCAATAACCAGAATGCTCATGTTTGTAACTCCTGCAGTGGGTTTAGAGTGGATCAGCGAGTGAAATCCGCAACAACCTTGCCCGTCCGTGAAACGGTGCGATTGCGTGCGAGTGCATCGGGATATCGGAGAAGCTGACGACGTCGTCCTGCGCCAACACCGTTGGAGACTGCTCATTGGAAATGCCTCATGGCGTGTCCCGATGACGAGACAGTAATTCGTTGCACTTCCAAAACGAAGACCACAAAATCCAGATACCTCGTTTCACATATGGAACACCCATGAACCTGAACGCGCTGATTGATTTCACCCTCGTCGCCACCCATTCGGGGCTGGGCAAGGCCAGCCGCGCGAGCGGTATTTCCAAAGCCACCTTGTCGCGCCGAATCAGCGACCTTGAAGAACAACTGGGCGTGAGGCTGATCGAGCGCAGCGCACGTGGCCTGAAACTCACCGAAGCCGGTGAGGCGCTGATGTCTCGAACTCAAGGCCCGCTGAGTGAAGTGACCGACGCCATGACCGCCGCACGCGAAGGCGTTTCAACACCGCGCGGACGTCTACGGGTCGCGGCCCCGATTCTGTTCTCGCAGCTGGCGATGGGGCGTATCGGCGCCGAGTTCTGTGCGGCCTATCCGGAGGTGTTTATCGAGGTGGTGTCGGAAGATCGACGGGTGGACCTGGTGGAGGAACAATTTGATGTCGCCATTCGAATCAACCCAAGCCCGGACAGCAGCCTGGTCGGACGGTGCTTCGCCAAGGACCGGCTGATCGTGGTGGCGGCGCCTGAACTGCTCAAGCCGATGCCCGGCGCGATCCGATCCGTGCCCGCGATCGTGACGTCGACTTTCCAGCCCACCCACTGGCGTCTTGACGGCGGGCAGTTGGTCTTGGAGCCGGTGCCGACCATGCAGTTCTCTTCGCTGTTGATGGTCCGCGATGCCGCTGTCGCCGGTGGCGGTGCGGCGCTCATCCCACAGTCCATCGCCTGGAATCAGCTTGCCCGCGGTGAGTTGGTTCAGTGGGGAACGGTGTCGGGTGTAGAGCCGGCGCTTTGGGTCTTACACACCTCCAGGCGGCTTGCGGCGCCGAAGGTTCGCGCATTCGTCGACTTCATGTGTGATCACTATTCAGACATGTCGCTTGTTCTGAGGGGATAGGACTGATTAAACGCCGAGGGCGGGTGGTCTGGCCCGTAGACATATGACAACCACCGACGAAAGCGGGGTGAATGCTCGCCATGGGCCGAAAATCACCCTTCAATGAAAACGCTCGGCGAACCGCAAAAACTCAGAGTGGTAACCGTTATATAAACGCATGCCCTTGCTCCTTCGCCTCAAACGCGCTACAAATCCCGCCCTCAAGTTGTACGACAACCTAAAAATAAATCGCCATCCTCGACGATGGTGCCCAATGCTCGAGCCTCATCATGACTGCCGCTGCCACCACGCAAACCACACCCGCCCCCTTCTCCCGCCCCATCGCCGTGTTGATTCTGCTGTGCATGGGCTGTGCCTTCGCCGGCAACCACATTGCGGCGCGCGTAGCCTTCGATGATGGCGCCGGTGTGTTGCTGGCTATTCTGATGCGTTCGGGCGGCACCTTGCTGGTGCTGGCCGTGCTGGTGCTGTGGCAACGCCAAAACCTGCGCCTGCCGGCCGGGGCATGGCGCTGGCAAGTGCTGCTGGGACTGCTTATCGCCACCCAAAGCCTGTGCCTCTACTCCGCCGTCGCCCGCGTGCCGGTGGCGCTGGCGTTGCTGGTGGGCAATGTGTTCCCGATCTTGCTCGCCCTGCTCACCTGGGCATTCGGCGGCCCACGCCCGACGGCGCGCACCGCCTTGCTGATGGGCTTGATTCTGGTCGGCCTGGTGTTTGTCCTGGACGTACCCGGCCGCCTCTCAAGCAGTGCCGAGATCGGCCCGCAATGGCTGCTCGGCGTCAGCCTGGCATTCTGCGCCGCCTTCGTGTTCGCCTGCGCGCTGTGGATCACCGATCACAAGTTGTCCCAGGTTCGCGGTTCAGTGCGCAGCCTGCTGACGATCTTCATCGTGTTCAGCAGCGTCAACCTAGCGGGCCTCAGCGGTGCCCTTCCGGGCGGCCTGAACCCACCGGCAAGCAGTACCGGCTGGCTGGCGCTCGCGACGTTGGTGGTGCTGTATGGCACCGGTTTTATCGTGCTGTTCATGTCGGTCCCACGCCTGGACATGCCGCGCAATGCGCCGGTCATGAACATTGAGCCGCTGGCGACGTTGTTGATGGGCTGGATCGTGCTCGATCAAATGCTCAATGCCGGGCAGATGCTCGGCGGCGTCATCGTGGTGACCGGGATTGTGCTGCTGACTTACCGCAAATCTGCCCGCTAGCGATAAATCCCCGCCTGACCTGGCCCAATTCCTGCGCCTTCACTCCCACCCAGTCGCTACTGGCTATGCGGACGACTCTTTTGAGCCCGGCCGCCCACCCGCCTTCCCCGGATAATCCAGTATCCCCTGTCTCTTA